>NZ_JABBXF010000037.1 GCF_013030945.1 Streptomyces morookaense
CGGGGGCCGAGGCCGGCGGGCGGGCCGGGCGGGAGTCCGCGGGGCCCGTGCTGCGGTCCGGGCCGGCGGCGGACGGGGGGTCCGCGGGCGAGGGGCCCGCGGGATGCGATACGGCCCCGGGCTCCCCGGGCACGGCCGGTTCCCGCGGCTCGGCCGGGTCCTTCGGGTCGCGAGGGTCGTGGGGGGCGCGAGGGTCGTGCGGATCCCGCGGATCGCCCACCGGGCCCTGCACCCTGCCCTGGGCCCCGTCGGCCGCCGGGGCCGACGGCTGCGCTGCCGGTGCCGAGGCGCCGGGGCCGGTGAGGGTCAGGCCCTCACGGGCACTTCCCTGGATCATCCCGGGGCGGGCGGCGGGCCGGCCGCCGGGCGCGGAAGAGTGCGGGGAGACGGAGACGCAGCCGACGGCGGCCGACATCGCCACCGCCACCAGGGCTGCCGCTGCGGGCATTCGGTGCACTCGCCCAACCCTGCTTGCGGGCGGCGGGAGTTGGGAAGGCCCCGCAGGGGTGAGGCGGAGGCATCCGCCCGCCCGCGCTCCGGTCAGGCGCCGGTCGCGCCGTCGATGCGCTCGCGCAGGAAGTCGGCCCCGGTGTCCTAGCTCAGACACCAGCCGCAAAGTAGGTCGCGGGTAGCCGGATGCGTCCCGTTTCCCGGTCCTGGGCGCCGTCGTTGGTCTGATCGAGTGATCGAGACCAAAGGGGCGGGCGGGCGTGCGGCAAGAGTGGTCGCCAGAGGAGCTCTTGGCAAACTGGACGCTGGTAGACGGCGACTGGGACCTGGTGGCGAACAAGAGCGGGGCGACCCGGCTCGGCTTCAGCCTGTTGCTGAAGTTCTTCGAGCTGGAAGGCCGGTTCCCCGATGTGCTGGAAGAGGTCCCGCCGGCCGCGGTGGAGTACGTCGCCGACCTGGTGAAGGTCCCGGCCACCGACTTCACGAAGTACACGCTGATCGGCCGGACTGCCGAGTACCACCGCAAGCAGATCCGTGAGGCCCTGGGGTTTAGGCCGTCGACGGTCGCGGACGAGAAGGCGCTGGCCGAGTGGCTGGCCGCGGAGGTCTGTCCGGTCGAGCTGGTGGAGAATCGGCAGCGCGAGGCCCTGCTGGTCGAGTGCCGGGCCCGGAAGGTCGAGCCGCCAGGCCGGACCCGGGTCGAGAAGGTACTCGTCGCGGCGCGAGGCAAGTGGGAGAAGACGTTTTGCGCCCGCACGATCGGCCGCCTGGGCAAGGCGGGCACGGCCCGGCTACTGGCCCTGGTGGCCGAGGACAACGAGGCGGGGACCGCGCTGCTGGCCGCACTCAAGCGCGACCCCGGCGCAGTGGGCCTGGACTCCCTACTCACGGAGATCACCAAGCTCAACGACGTGCGCAAGCTCGGGCTGCCCGAGGGGCTGTTCGCGGACTGCTCGGAGAAGCTGGTGGCCGCCTGGCGGGCACGGGCGATCAAGATGTATCCCTCGGACTTCCGCGACACGGCGGAGGACATACGGATCACCCTGCTTGCGGCGCTGTGCTCGTCTCGTCAGGCGGAGATCACCGACGCCTTGGTCGATCTGCTGATCGCCCTGGTCCACAAGATCAACGCCCGCGCCGAGCGACGGGTGGAGAAGCAGCTCACCGCCGAGCTGAAGAAGGTCCGCGGCAAGGAGGGCATCCTCTTCAAGCTGGCGACAGCCGCCGTCGACAAGCCCGACGACGTCGTACGCCGGGCCCTGTTCCCGGTGGTCGGGGAGAAGACGCTGCGCGAGCTGGTCGCAGAGGCGAAGGCGAACGAGAAGGCCTTCAAGGCCAAGGTCCGTACCACCCTGCGCTCCTCCTACAGCTCGTACTACCGGCAGATGCTGCCGCCGCTGCTGAACACGCTGGGCTTCAAGTGCAACAACACCGCTTATCGGCCGGTGATGGACGCGATGAAGCTACTGAAGAGGTACGCCGACGTCGACGGCAAGACCCGCTTCTACGACGCCGGCGATGCGGTGCCGATGGACGGCGTGGTGCGCAAGGACTGGCGCGAGGCGGTCGTCGACGACAAGGGCAAGGTCGAGCGCATCCCGTACGAGATGTGCGTCCTGGTCGCGCTGCGGGACGCGGTCCGCCGCCGCGAGATCTACGTCGAGGGCACAGCCCGCTGGCGCAATCCGGAGGACGACCTGCCCGGCGACTTCGAGGCCACCCGCGCCGTGCACTACGCCGCGATCCGCCAGCCCCTGAACCCGAGGGCGTTCATCGCGGACCTGAAGAATCGCATGACCGCGGGCCTGGACCGGCTCTCCACCTCGCTCGCGGACGGCAGCGCGGGCGGCGTGAAGGTCACCACCCGCAAGGGCGAGCCGTGGATCACCGTGCCCAAGCTGGAGCCGCTGGCCGAGCCCACCGGACTGGCGGCCCTCAAGGAAGAGGTCGCACGCCGCTGGGGCGTCCTGGACCTCCTGGACGTACTGAAAAACGCCGACTTCCTGACCGGCTTCACCGAGGAGTTCTCCTCCGTGGCCGCCTACGAGCGCATCGAGCGTGACGTCCTCCAGCGGCGCCTGTTGCTGGCCCTCTTCGCGCTGGGCACGAACATGGGCATCCGCGCGATCGTGGCCACCGGCGAGCACGGCGAGAGCGAGGCCGCGCTGCGGCACGTCCGTCGGCACTTCATCACCGTCGACAACCTCCGCGCCGCCGTCACCAGGCTGGTGAACTCCACCTTCGCCGCCCGCGACACCTCATGGTGGGGCCGCGGCACCGCGTGCGCGTCGGACTCGAAGAAGTTCGGGTCCTGGTCCTCGAACTTCATGACCGAGTACCACGCCCGCTATGGCGGCAACGGCGTGATGATCTACTGGCACGTCGAACGGAAGAACGTCTGCATCTACTCCCAGCTCAAGAGCTGTTCGTCGTCCGAGGTCGCGGCGATGATCGAAGGACTGCTGCGGCACTGCACCGACGCCGAGATCGAATCCAACTACGTCGACACGCACGGCACGAGCGTGGTCGGCTTCGCCTTCACCGAGCTGCTCAACTTCCGCCTGCTGCCCCGGCTGAAGAACATCGGCAGCATCCGCCTGTACCGCCCTGACGACACCCCGCCCGGCTGGCCCGCTCTCGGCGCCTCACTGAGTCGGCCGATCCGCTGGGAACTGATCGAGCAACAGTATGACCAGATGGTCAAGTACGCCACCGCGCTCCGGCTCGGGACAGCGGAAGCGGAGCAGGTGCTGCGGCGCTTCACCCGTGGCGGCCCCAAGCACCCCACCTACCAGGCCCTCGAAGAGCTCGGCCGCGCTGTACGCACGATCTTCGCGTGCGACTACCTGGCCAGCCCCGGCCTGCGCCGCGAGATCCACGGCGGGCTCCAGGTCGTGGAGAACTGGAACAGCGCGAACTCCGTGCTCCACTACGGCAAGGATGGAGCCCTGACCGGCCCGGACAAAGAGCACACCGAGACGTCCATGCTCGCGCTCCACCTGCTCCAGTCCGCGCTCGTCCACGTCAACACCCTGCTGGTGCAGCAGGTCCTCGCCGAACCGGCCTGGGCGAAGATACTCAGCGCCGAGGACCGGCGCGGCCTGACCGCACTGTTCTGGTCCAACGTCAACCCGTACGGCACCTTCCGCCTGGACATGAACAAGCGGCTCGACCTGGCGCCGGCCGCTGCCGTGCCCCGCCCCCGCACCCCGGCTGACACCGCAGCCCGATCAACCACGGAGACGCGATGACCGAGCACACCGTTCAGATTTACTCCCTCGGCATGGTAGGAGCCTTGGCTCCGGAGATTGTCAGGCTGTACCGCCTACGGGAGAAAGCGGGTGCCGTCCGCTGGTCGTGGTTCTTCGTGGGCGCCTCGCTGGCCTTCGCGGCTCTCGGAGGGCTCTTGGCTCTCGTGCTTCCCGCGACGACACTGTTTGGCGCGATCTACATCGGGGCCTCCACACCGGTGCTCGTCAACAGCATCGCGAAGGGGGCCATGGACGCGGCAAAACAGCCGACCCGCTCCGGCCCCAGTGCAGCAGGGCTGGCCGAGTCCTTCGTGCGAGGTCTGTGAACGGCATGCTGGACGCACCTGATCAACATCACGGCGTGTCGGAAACGGTTGTGGTCTGTCGTCCGGAGCAGTTCCGGGAAGCGGCCGTGGTCCTTTCCTGTCTGCCAACAGACCGTTTCACCCCGCTTATCGTCGTCACCTCACCGCCGAAGTCGCTTGAGGACCACCTGCGCAACGTGGCAGACCTCCATGCGGCTCAGGAGGAGCTCTACGAGCTGGACCCCTGGAAGCAGGAACATTCGGCTCCCTTCTACGCGCTGCGGAAACGGCTTGGCGCTGCACGCGCCGAGATCGCAGGCATGCGCGCTTGGTTCAAGCGCAACCTCATGCTCAACGGCACCCTGCACAAGCTCGGCTGCTCCCGCGCGGTGCTGCTCTTCGAGGCGGTTCCGGAAGACCTGCTCACCTTCGACCCCGCTCTTGACACTGGCAGGGAATCTGCGGCCGGGAGCGGTGCAGGACAGGACGAACAAGAGGACCGCATCGAGCCCTTGCTGTGGGGGCTGGAGAGCGTGTACCTGCTCCCTGGGCAACCGGACAATGACCTGGGCAGTCGCCGTTACTACCGCGATCTGCCTTCGCTGCCCGAGGCCGTCTGGCGTCTCCTTCGCGATCAAGCCCCTATGCCCGAACAGACGGTCCGCGTGCCCTGCGGCGCGGATGCCAAGGCGTATGTCGCGGGGCTCTTTGATGCATTACGCACCGGAAGACCCCTTTCACCCGCCTGGCAGATGCGCCCGCTGGTGGACCCGCTGCAGGACGGAGATGCGACGTGTGGTCAGGACGAGGCTGTCCTGATCGATAACGCGTGCGACGCGCTGGCTCTGTATGCGGCCTCCTACGCTCACCTGCGTGCCGCCCGGCTGGTCATCACGCTATGCCCGGACACCGATCTGGTCGACCAGACTATCCGTCGAGACAAGGAGGTTCTGTCCCGGGCGGCGGCAGCCGCCGACAAGCACGGCGACGGGCCCGAACCACCCCAGGCCGAGGAGGCTGGTGAGACGACCCGCGGCTGGGTGAGCACTAACGTCTCCAATCTCGTAAACCGGCAGATGTTGGCTCGTATCGAGCGCGCCGTGACCAGCCAGGTTCCCGAGGAGGCCCTTCGGGCTGTCGGGGAGCGCCGCCTGACGGCGTTCACCGCAGGCGTGCCCTATACCTTCGTGAACGCTCCGGGTCACGACTGGTCCTCCAAGCCCATCGGGCACGTGATAGCAGACCCGGACCTGATCGTCCTGCGTGAACTGGTGCACCTGGCCGACCCCGCAAGCGGCGGAGCACTGACAGCCGTGTTCGACCCCCACGTTCTGGGGCCGGACGGGGGCCAGCCCGCCGCCGAAGTCCCCAGAGTGCGGGACGCTGCCTCCCGCTTCACGCACACCGTCGTGTTCAGTGGTGAGGACGCCACCTTGCGCATTCTGATGGACGCGGTCGTTGCCCTCCCGCTGGAGTTCGTATTCTTCGCCACCCACGGCGAGGAAGGCGCTATCCGACTCCACGAGGGATGGCTGCAGACCCACTACATCGACAACTGGGTCTACTTCGCGTGCAGGCCGGTGGTGCTGAACAACTCCTGCCGCTCGTTGACTGGCGTCGGCCGCAGCTTCGTCCGCGCCGGCGCACGCGGCTACATCGGCACACTGTGGGATGTGCCCGATCAGGGTGCGGCCGACTTCGCGCGCATTGTCACCCAGCGTGTGGCCTCCACAGGACTGCCGCCAGCCGAGGCCATCCTCGGCACCCGCTTGCCGCACATCACCAGCCGGGCGTACGTCTACATCGGCACGGTAAACGGGCGCGTGGACAACACCACCCTGCCGCCCGACGCGGCAGTCCAGGCATATAAGGCGCTGCTCAGCGCCATGGCCGGCCTGCTGCAGTGGGCATCGCGACACGGCAGCTCACAAGGCCGACTGCCCGACATTCTGTACGGAGAAACAGGCAGGCTCCGGCGAACCGTCAGAGCCTCACTGGCAGCGCCCACTGCGGACCTCACCGACCTGATGCTGGATCAACTGCAACTGCTCAGTCGCAGCGACCTCGCCCTGAGATGCCTGGAAAAGGATCCGGGGCTCATCGACGAAACCTTGTCCGACTTGCACACCATCGACCTGCCTGACCTCGACCGGCAGCATCGGCTGGAGCGGCACCGCGATGCCGTCGCGACCCTGAGGGAACGACGCAGCGAGACCCAGGCCACTCTCGACGCTTATCAGCAACCCAGGCCGCAAGCGGCCTCGGACGCACCCGCGCTGCTGCGAATCGCTCAGGCACTGACGCACCAGGGATCGTGGGACCTGGCCCTCGACAATATCCGCCAGGCACTCGTGGGCTTCACCAGTGCAGGAAACGAGTCCGGACGCCTGGCCTGTCTGGGCCTACAGTGCCAGATCCTTCGCCGACTGCGCCGGTTCGAGGAAGCCCTCGACGCGGCCTCCGCCGGCACCGAGCTCGCGGACAGGCTGGCCGACGTTGCCGAGAAGGCCAGTTTCCTGGTCGACGTGAGCCAGATTCGCCTGGAACTGGGCGATCTCGATAAAGCCTTGGAGGTTGCCGAACAAGCCTTGGTCTTGAGCCGGTCGGCTAGCACCCCCCGAGGCACCCTCGCGGCGCTCGGCCATCTCGTCGGCCTTCACCTGCACAGGGGCGACATGACGCAAGCGCACGTCATGGCTCAGCAAGGGCTCAGGGACGCGGCTGACCTGGGTGAGCGGAGTTCGGCCGCAGCGTTCAAACTTGACCTGGCCCGGATCTGCGAACTCACCGGTGACTGGCAGGGCGCAGTCGAGTGGACCAACAAGGCTCTGATCGACTTTCACGAGCTTCGCAACTGGGAGAAGGCGGCCGCAGCACTGGCCAGACTCGTCCTGGTCGCCAGCCGAGCCGGGCACGCCGATGCGCTGCTGGTGTGCTGTGCCCTCAGCGTCGGACTGTGTACGCGTGTCGGCAGCAACC
Organism: Streptomyces morookaense; assembly: GCF_013030945.1. Taxonomy (GTDB): domain Bacteria; phylum Actinomycetota; class Actinomycetes; order Streptomycetales; family Streptomycetaceae; genus Streptomyces; species Streptomyces morookaensis. The sequence continues at coordinate 6,986 of NZ_JABBXF010000037.1, forward strand.
TGCTCCAGGGCACGGTCGAGGCTGCGATCGTGGCCATGGCGCGAGTCGTCGAGCTTCTTCCGCCCGCCACGGCTCGCCAAGCCCTCACCGAGGTCATCATTTTGATCACCCGGACCGGCGAGAAGGAGCCCCAGGCCCGTAGGGCCCTGGGCTTGCCCCTCAATACCGCTCTGACACTCCTGAACCGGATCGATCGTGAAAACCCGCAAGGTTGAGAGCTGTGCTCTGCACTCCCGGAACTGACACCACAAGACAAGTAGCCCTGAGTGACGGCGTACGCGGAGATCGACCATGCGCCGGTGTCGGCCGCTTCAGCTTCCCAGCCTCGGGTGCGGATAGGAGGGGATCAGGAAACCGGTGGCCGTGTTTCATAGGTGGTCGCCTGTGAAACGCGCGGACCGCAGACCGCTGTGCAGGGCGTTTCTCGTTTCATGGGTTGTTGCAAACGGCTCGACAGTTTGAAACGTCTCATGAAACACTGACGGGTCGTGAGCGACGATTTCGCGCGCGTGGAAGCGCATACCTGTCCGATGTCCACCTGCGGCGCCCCCGCCGGTTCTCCTTGCCGGACAACGAAGGGCAAAGTGGCCATCCAGTACCACACCGCACGTTTTCGGCTAGTGCCCCAACTCGCCAAGGCCCTCAACGTTCCCACCCCCGCCGTCCGCAAGCCGGGGTCTGCCTGGGCGGAACTGCCCCGGCCCCGGAACGCCGGCGACCAGCCGGTGGGTCACGTCCGCATCGGCTACGCCCGCGCCTCCACCGCACGGCAGTCGCTGGACACCCAGCTCGACTCCCTGGCCGAGGCCGGCGTCACCCGCGTCTTTTCAGAGAAGATCTCCACCCGCGCCGCCCGGCGGCCCGAACTGGAGGCCGCCGTCAAGCTCGCCCGCGACATCCGCGGCTCCGGCGTGGCCGTCACCCTCGTCGTCCACGAGCACAAACGGCTCGGCCGCGGCATCGACCTGGCCACCCTCGCCGAAGAGCTCAAGACCCACGACATCGGGCTGGAGTTCCTCACCGGCGAGCTCAAGGGCTCCCACGACCCCTCGGGCGTCGTGTTCACCGTGCTGGCCGCGCTCTCCGGCATGGAGCGCGAGTACATCCGCGACCGCACCCTCGAAGGCCACGAATCCGCCCGCACGCGCGGCAAGTCCATCGGCGGCGCCGCCGTCACCGACGACGCCATGCTCGCCATGGCCCTCCACCTGCGCGGCCAGAAGATGAGCCTGCGCGACATCGCCACCCGCCTCGTCATCACCACCGGCAAGAAGAAGGGCCAGCACCCCTCGCCCGCCACCGTCATGCGCATGCTGCGCGAACACGACGAGCAGGCCGCCACAGCGGCGAGCACGTGATCACCCGGCTACTTTGCGGCTGGTGTCTGGGCTAGGACTCCAGGGCCAAGTCGGCGTGGCCGTTGTGGCGCGCGTACTCCTCGATCATGTGCACGTAGATCCAGCGCAGGTCGACCTGGGCGCCGTCCCGGTGCCGGCGGCCGGTGCTGACGTCGTCCAGCGAGTGGCCCCGCACCACCTCGCGGGCCGCGGCGATCTCCGCCTGCCAGGCGGCATCGGCCTCGTCCCAGGTGTCCTTCTCGGAGACCCGGAAGTCCGCATCGGGGTCCTCGTCCGTGTAGAACAGCGGCTCGGCCGTCGTGTCGCCCGCGAACACCCGGCGGAACCAGGCGCGTTCCACATCGGCCATGTGCCGCACGAGCCCGAGCAGCGTCATCATCGACGGCGGCACGGAAGCCTCGCGCAGCTGCCCGTCGTCGAGGCCTGCGCACTTCGCCGCGAGCGTGGCGCGGTGGAAGTCGAGCCAGCTCTCCAGGCTGCTGCGCTCGTCGGCGATGTAGGGCGGGTACGTGCGTTCCGGGGTGGTCATGCGCGTCATCCTGACGCTCCGCCCGCTGCCGCGCCACCGGTTATCCGCGGGCCGACCGCGGATTCTCCGCGGACTCTCCGCAGGTCATCCGTCCAGCATGCCGCGCAGCAGCTCGGCGAACCCCGCGCGCAGCTGTGCCTGTTCCGGCACCTCGGTGTGGTACTGCCCGGCGACGCAGGAGAACAGCATGCCGTCGTACCACGCGAGTGCCGACATCGCGTGCCGCTCGGGCTCGGCGGAACCGGCGGCCGTCATCAGGGCGATGAGCGGTGCGCGGAAGCCCAGGCCCAGCGTGTCGTAGACGGTGCGGAGTTCGGGCCGGCGGTTCGCCTCCAGCGCCAGTTCGTAGCGGGCGAGCGCCAGTTCGCGGTGGCGGGTCAGCGAGCGGTGCAGGGCGAGGGCGAGGACGTCGGCGAGGGCGTCGAGCCCGCCGACGGGATCCGGCATCTCGTGCGGAAGGAGGAGTTCCGCCTCGCGCTGTGCGTGCCGCCGCACCGCCGCCTCCAGCAGGGTCGCGCGCGTGCGGGCGACGTTGGACGTCGAGCCGGCCGGCAGTCCGGCGGCCTCGTCGACCGCCCGGTGGGTCAGGCCCCGCAGGCCGCGCCCGGCGAGGAGGGTGATGGCGGCGTCGGCGACCAGGTCGGCGCGGGACCGGTCAGGGGTGCGGCCGGGGCGTGCGGTGTTCATGGGGGCCAATCTAGCCACCTCACTACGGGTGTAGTAATTTCGGCTGCGGGCACTACAGATGTAGTGCCCGCGGCATCGCGTGGCGAGGAGCCCCACCGTGCACACATCCCGCACCCCCCGAGCCGTCGTCATCGGCGCCGGAATCGGCGGCCTCACCGCCGCGGCCGCCCTGCACACGCGCGGCTGGCACGTCACCGTCCTGGAGCGCGCGCCCTCCCTCGAACCGGTCGGCGCCGGCATCTCCCTCTCGCCCAACGCCCAGCGCGCCCTCGACGTCATCGGCCTGGGCGACGAGATCCGCGCACGCGTCGCCCTGCAGGGCGACGCCGGACTGCTCACCCCGGGCGGCCGTTGGCTGGCCCGTACCGACGGCGCCGCCGTGGCGGAACGGTTCGGCGGCCCCCTCGTCCTCCTGCACCGGGCCACCCTCGCCGGCCTGCTCGCCGCCCGGCTGCCCGACGGAGCGCTGCGCACCGGCACCGCCGCCCGCCTGACCGACCCCGGCGACGACGACCGGCGCGCCCGCGTCGCCACCGCGGACGGCGAGCTGGAGGCCGACCTCGTCGTCGGCGCCGACGGCATCAACTCCGCCGTCCGCAGCGCCCTGTTCCCCGGCCACCCGCGTCCCGCGTACGCCGGATTCACCACCTGGCGCGTCGTCGTCCCCGCCCCGGAACGGCCGTTCCCGCCGCACGAGACCTGGGGACGGGGCAGGCTCTGGGGCACCCAGCCGCTCAAGGACGGCCGGGTCTACGCCTACGCCTCGGCCCTCGCCCCGGAGGGAGGCCGCGCCCCCGACGACGAAAAGGCCGAGCTGCTGCGCCTCTTCGGCACCTGGCACCACCCGGTCCCCGGCATCCTCGCGGCCGTCGCCCCCGCGGACGTCCTCCGCCACGACGTCCGCTCCATGACCCGGCCGCTGCCCGCGTACCACCGCGGCCGCACGGCCCTGCTGGGCGACGCCGCCCACGCCATGACCCCCAACCTCGGCCAGGGCGGCAACCAGGCCATCGAGGACGCCGTCGTCCTCGCCCACCACGCGGCACCCGGCGCCCCCGCAACCCTCGGCGCCTACACCCGCGACCGGCTGCCGCGCACGACGGACATCGTCCGCCGCTCCGCCCGCACCGGCCGGCTGGCCATGGCCGGCGGCGCCCCCGGCCTGCTCCTCCGCCAGGCCCTGCTCACCGCGGCCGGCCGCTTCGCCCCGGGCCTGCTCCTGCGCGGCTACGCAGGGATCACCGACTGGTGCCCGCCGGCCCCCACGTATGCTGCCGGGACGGGGGCGGAGGCGGAACGGCAAGGAGGCCACAGGTGAAGGTCGGCGTCATCGGACTCGGGGACATCGCGCAGAAGGCATATCTGCCCGTCCTCACCGCCCGGCCGGGGCTGGAGCCGCACCTCCACACGCGGACCCCCGCCACCCTGCACCGCGTCGCCGACACCCACCGGGTGCCCGCCGCCCACCGGCACGCCGATCTCGATTCGCTGCTCGCCGCCGGCCTCGACGCCGCGTTCGTGCACGCGCCGACCGCCGCGCACCCCGCCCTCGTCACCCGCCTCCTGGAGGCGGGGATCCCGGTCTTCGTCGACAAGCCGCTCGCCTACGAACTCGCGGACAGCGAGCGGCTCGTCCGCCTTGCGCAGGACCGACAGATCTCCCTGGCAGTCGGCTTCAACCGCCGTCACGCACCGGCCTACGCGCAGTGCCTGGAGCACCCGCGCGACCTGATCCTCATGCAGAAGAACCGCGTCGGCCTGCCCGAGGACGCGCGCACGCTCGTCCTCGACGACTTCATCCACGTCGTCGACACCCTGCGCTTCCTCGTGCCGGGAACCGTCGACCACGTGGGCGTCCGGGCCAGAGTGCGGGACGGACTCGTGCACCACGTGGTGCTGCAGCTGTCCGGCGACGGCTTCACCGCCATCGGCACCATGAACCGGATGAGCGGGTCGGGCGAGGAGATCCTGGAGGTCTCCGGCCAGGACAGCAAGCGGCAGGTGCTCAACCTCGCCGACATCGTGGACCACAAGGGCCAACCGAGCATCCGCCGCCGCGGCGACTGGGTGCCGGTGGCCCGCCAGCGCGGTGTCGAGCCGTGCGTACTCGCCTTCCTCGAAGCGGTGGAGGCGGGCAAGGTGCTCGACGCCGAAGATGCGCTGCAGACGCACGAGCTGTGCGAGCGGATCGTCATGGAGATCACCGGGTGACGTCAACGGGGTGAGCGCGCGGGCGGGTTGGCACACCGCCTGCCGACGCGGACCGCCTCCACGGCGCAGAAGAGGACCAGGACGCCCAGTGCACCGTCGGCCGCCCAGTCGCCGGTCCGGACGTACGGGCTCGTGCCCCGGGCGAGCGGGACGTTGTAGACGGCCGCCGTGCTGCGCCCGGTGCCCAGCCACGGGCCCACGGTCCGCCCGCGCGCGTCCGCGACCGCGCTCACGCCGGTGAGTGTGGCGTGCACCATCGGCCGCCAGGTCTCGGCGGCGCGCATCGCGGCCAGCGAGGCGTGCTGGAGCGGTGCCCAGCTGTGCTGGAAGGTAGAGGTCGCCGACTGGGCGACGAGCAACTGCGCGCCGTTCCGGGCCAGTTGCCTGCTCATGTCCGGGAACGCCGACTCGAAGCACACCAGCGGGCCGATGCGCAGCCCGCCCCCGCTCCCCTCCGGCAGCCGCATCACCACCTGCCGGTCGCCGCGCCTGCGGTCCTCCTGCGCGGCCTTGCCCACCGATGTGGCCCAGCCCAGCAGCGAGCGCGCGGGGATGTACTCGCCGAACGGGACCAGCCGCATCTTGTCGTAGCGGTCGCCGGTCGGCCCGTCGGGTCCGATCAGCACCGAACTCTTGAAGATGCCCGCCCGGTCCGAGCGCCGGGCGTCCACGTTGACGAGCAGGTCTGCGCCGACCGTACGCGACAGCGCGGCGAGCCGGCTGCTCAGCCGCGGCTGCTGCCCGAGGTCCTCGCCGACGCTGCTCTCGCCCCACACCACCAGATCCACACGCTGCCCGGCCAGTTGCCGGGTGAGCTCCTCCTCGCGGGCGAAGCGCCGCTGCACGCTGTCGGTTCCCTCGATCACCCCGGGCTGGACGACCGCGACGCGCACCGCCCCGGCGCCCTGCGGCAGCGGCGCGCCCAGCCAGATCCCGCCGACGACCGCCGCGCAGGCGAGCCCGCCCGCCAGGGCGGTGATGCGGCCGCGGGGGCCGGGGGCCGAAATCAGCGCGGCCAGTGCGGTGTTGACGGCGACGACAAGGAATCCGACGAGCCAGACGCCGCCCACCGACGCCACCCGCAGCGCGGGCGCCACCTGCCACTGGCTCGCCCCGAGCAGCCCCCACGGCCCGCCCAGGTACTGCCAGGAGCGCACGAGTTCGGCCAGCAGCCACCCGGAGGGCACCACCAGCAGGGCCGCCGCCACCCGTCCCGGACCGGGCGAACCGCCCAGCAGCCGGTGCACCAGCAGCCCCCACGGCACCCACAGCAATCCCAGCAGCGCGGCCAGGACGAGGATGAAGACATGCAGGCTGGGCAGCAGCCAGTGATGCACGGCGAGCAGGAACCCCGCGCCGCCGAGCCAGCCCTCCAGGGCGGCCCGCCGGGCCGTCCCCGCCGAACGCACCAGCAGCAGCCAGGGCACCAGGGCCAGCCAGGCCAGCCACCACAGGGCGGGCGCGGGAAAGGCGAGGGCGGGGAGGGCACCGGCCACGACCGCGGCCGCGGCGCGCAGCCAGGGCCGGTGCGGGTGTTCCTGCCCGGCGGAGAACCGGAACCGCTTCGTCAGGCCGACCGACGGAACCATGTCCGCGCCTCCCTCGCTCCGGCTGGGTGAGGATCCCACGATGCCACGGCACCCCCGCGAATTGCCGACTTGCCCGTCTTTCCCTGCGGTCAAGGGGCGCGTGCATAGTCGGGCGCCCCCCGGAATCGTCCGTACACCTCGTGGACACGCGAAATCCGGCCAAACGCCGCGCGTCCGGATCGTTGTCTCCCGACAGGCCAAAACTCCGACAACGCTGCGCAGCTTTCAGCCATTCCGATCGCTGAGTGGTCCTCAAGCTTCGCGTTTCGCTACAAAATGATCCCAGACGATCTACAGAAGAAGCGCCAGAAAGGCGCAGGTCGGTACGTAATGCGGGTTATCGATGGGCGGGCCTGGGCAGGTACCGCGCAAAAGTGGACAGGAATGCTGGTCGTTTGTCGCCGGGCGGCGGCGTGACTCACGTCCGTGATCACCCAGCGCCCGACGTCGTTCCTGCGTCCATCGACAGCCGATGTCTCGGAGGGAACATGGAGAACCTTGTCGCCGAGGTGACCGCCGCTCCTGCCACAGGGCGCGACGAGACACAGGTGCCGAAGTACTACTCGCGGAAGACCGCGGACATCCTGCACAAGTACGGACCCGGACCACGGGTCCATTTCCATGTGGGCCTATTCGACACCGCCGTCGCCCCCAACACCACCGTGGCCCAGAGCGTCCTGCGCCGCCGCCTGTTCGAGTCCCAGGAAGCGGCCCTCGACCACGCCGCCCTCAGCTGGGGCGTCAAGGATGCCCCGCCGTCGCACCTCTTCGACATCGGCTGCGGACTCGGCGGCGGCTCCATCTACTGGGCGCAGGAGTACGGTTGCGCCGTCACGGCGATGACCGTGACGGCCAAGCACGTCCCCGTGATGGCGGACCTGGTCGCGCAGGCCGGTGTGGACCACCTGGTGACGCCCGTCCTCGGCGACATCCACGACCTCTGCGAGGAACAGCGCTACGACGCGGCCGTCGCCATCGAGAGCTCGGGCTACATGGACCGCGAACGGCTCTTCTCGGTGGTCGCCAAGGCCCTCAGGCCGGGCAGCTGGTTCGGCATCCAGGAACACTTCCTGTGCCGCCCCGAGTGGACGTCCTTCATCGACGGCTACTACAAGACCCGGCTCGGCACCCTCGCCGAGTACATCGCGGCGGCCGAGACGGCCGGCTTCGAGCTGGAGCAGGACGAGGACATCACCGACCGGGTCGCCGAGTTCTGGGTCCAGTCCATGGCCTGGACGACGGCCGAGCTGGACCGTGCCGAGCGGACCGGGGTGGCGTCGCCGATCGACGAGAAGCGGCTGGTGGAATCGGCGCTGGCGCACGGGAAGTTGTTCCGCGCGTGGCGCGATCATGCGGTGGAGACGCGGATGCTGCTGTTCCGATTGGGAGGGTGAACTCCATGACGGACACCTCGACGCGCCCTCGCCCGTCGGCCATCGGCTGGCGGCTGCCGCCCTTCTACTGCCCGATCGAACCGGCCGTCCACCCCAGGGCCGGCCAGCTCGAACAACGGGCCATCGCCTGGCTCGACTCCAGGGGCATCTTCGGCAACGCCAGGGACCGGGCCTGGAGCATCGCGACCCACAGCACCGACTTCAGCTGCCGCATCATCCCCTACGGCGACGACGAACCCCTGCTGCTCTTCATCGAGTGGAACCACTGGGCCTTCGCCCTCGACGACATCTGCCACGACACCGGTTCGGCCGACATCCGGACCGCCACGATCGTCGACCTCAACGCGCGGATAGCACGCTGCCTGGAGGTGCCGGGTTCCGGCATGCTCGGCAGCAGCCCCTTCGACGCGGCACTCGAGGACCTCGCCGCCCGCACCCGCGCCATGACCACGCCCGTACAACTCCGGCGCGTGACCGAGGGGTTGCGGGACTGGCTCTTCGGCGCCGCATGGCAGGTCAGCAATGTCGAACGGGGCGTGATGCCGAGCCTGTCCGACTACGTCGCGATGCGGCCCTCCATCAACGGCACCCGGTTCTCCCTCTCCTGGAGCGAGATCGCGGGCGGCATCCGCATCCCGGACCACGAGCTGTACTCGGCCCCGGTCCAGGCGCTCACCGAGGCGGCCGGCTTCATCGTCAGCTGCGACAACGACCTCTTCTCCTACGCCAAGGAGGACAGCCAGGAGACGACGGACCAGAACATCGTCAACGTCCTGGCCCACGAGCGGCGTTGCCCGGCGGAGCAGGCTCTCGAAGAGGCCCTGGTGATCAGGGACCGGGCCATGACGCTCTTCCTGGACCTGCGGGCGCAGATCGCCAGGAACGCCGGCCTTCACCTGCGGCGCTACCTGGAGGCACTGGGGCACTACATCTCCGGCTGCATCCGGTGGATGGACGCGGCTCCCCGCTATGCCAGCCCCCGGAACCGGTACGACCTTCCGGTTCCGGGAGCGACCTACGGCATCACCTGGCGCGACAGTCCGCGCGACACCGGGACCGAGCCGCTGCCCATAGCGTCGGCGGCCTGGTGGTGGGAGCAGCTCGACGCTCCCGTCACCGCCTGCGCAGCCACCGCGTGAGCGACGCCCACCAGGACCGTCGCTCCGCGGCCGGCAGTGCCGGTACCTCCTGGTCCGCGGCGGAACCGACGGGCTCCTCGGCATCCGCCGCCGGGGCCGGGGCCGGCAGCTCGGGAACGGGCATCGGCTGGGGCTGCTGGGGCGTGAACTCCACGGGCAGCTCGACGAGGTGACGTGACATCAGCGCGGACACCCAGGTCAGTTCGTCCTCCGGAACGGCCAGCCGGATGTCGGGCAGCCGGGTGAGCAGCGCCTCGATACCGGTGTCCGCGATGGCCCGGCCGATGTCCTGGCCCGGGCACTCGTGGGCCCCTCCGCTGAAGGCGAGGTGGGAGCGGTTGCCGTGCACGGGCGCGGTGGGGTCGGGCCGGATCGCCGTGTCCAGGTTGGCGGCGGCGAGGCCCAGCACCAGCGGGTCACCGGATTTGATCTTGTGTCCGCCGAGCTCCGTGTCCTGGGTCGCCCAGCGGCCGAGGATGGTGGTGAACGGGGGCTCGTCCCACAGGATCTGCTCGACCGCGTCCGGGAGCGTCATATGTCCGCCCGCCAGGTTGGCGCGGCAGCGCGGGTCCGTCAGCACCATGCGCAGCGTGTTGGCGATGAGGTTGGCGGTGGTCTCGTACGCGGCGATCAGCACCAGGCGCAGATGCTGCTGGACCTCGTCGTCGGTGAGCTCGGACGGGTGCTCCAGCAGCCAGCTGGTGAAGTCCGGCCCCGGGTCGGCCCGCTTGCGCACCACCAGTTTGCGCAGCGTCTCCTGTACGTACGCATTGCTGGAGACCGCCGTCTCCGTGCCCTTGATCATGTCGCGGGCGGCCTTGACCAGGCGCGGACCGTACTCCTCGGGCATGCCGAGGAGCTGGGTCATCACCAGCATGGGGAGGTGCTCGGCGAAGTCGTCGACCAGGTCGGCCTTGCCCGCGGTGCAGAACCGGTCGACCAGCTGTCCCGCGAACCGGGTGATGTGCCGGCGCATGCCACGCCGGTCGAAACGCCCGATGGAGTCGTTGATGGCACCACGCCAGCGCTCGTGCACCTGGCCGTCCGCGAAGGCGCAGATGGGCTGCCAGGTGGAGATCGGGGCCAGCGGGTGCTCGGGGGGAAGTTTGCCCTCGCGCATGTCACGCCAGTTGCGGGAGTCGCGGGAGAAGCGCGAGGGGGTGCGCATGACGTCCAGGTTCTCGCGGTAGCCGAGGACCAGCCACGCCGGGAGGTCGCCGTGCAGCAGCACCGGTGCCACCGCGCCGTACCGCTCGCGCAGTTGCTCGTACAGGCCCATCGGGTCGGCCTCCGCGGCGGGACCGTACAGCCGCGCCACGCCGCCCGTGCCGTAGGCGTGCGCCGGGCACTGCGGCGGAGGTGCGGTGGCGGTCTCGGTGCGGGGGTGTTCGTCTGGTGGGGTCACCGTGGCTCCGGGGATCGGTTGGCGAGGGTGTACAGGTAGCGCATGAGGGTCATCAGGGCGTCGCGGCACGAGATGCGGTCACGGGCGTCGCAGGGGAACACCGGCACCTCGTCGGGAAGGTCCATGGCGGCCCGCAGCTCCGGCATGGGATGGACGGGCGCACCGGGGAAGCTGTTGACGGCGACCACGAAGGGCACCCCGCGCTCCTCCAGGAGGTCGACCACCTCGTAACTGACCTCCAGGCGGCGGGTGTCGAGCAGGACGACGGCCCCCAGGGCGCCCTCGAAGAGGCCGTCCCACAGGAACCAGAAGCGCTCCTGGCCGGGGGTGCCGAACAGATACAGCACCAGCTGTTCGTTGATGCTGATCCGCCCGAAGTCCATCGCGACGGTCGTCTCGATCTTCTGCTCGATGCCGGCGAGGTCGTCCACGCCGACACCGGCCTGTGTCATCGTCTCCTCGGTGGTCAGCGGCCTGATCTCGCTCACGGTGCCCACCAGGGTCGTCTTGCCGACCCCGAAACCACCGACGATCACCACCTTGACGGCTGCCGCGGTCGTGGCCGGGAGGATGTCCTCCCTCCGGGGCCCTGCGGGCGAATCAGAGATTCTGTAGTCCATGCATCACCGCCTCCAGGAGTCGGGTGTCGGGCACCGTGGCGACCGGGACCGGCGGTCTGGCCTCCACGAGTTCGCGCGAGAGCAGGTCCTTGAGGAGAACGGTGACCGTGCTGACGGGCAGGGTGAGATAGGCGGATATCTCGGCCACGGACAGGGGGTAGTCGCACATCCGCGCAATGGCGCAGTGCTCGGGCTGCAGACCGGGGTCGCCTTCCGTGCGGGAGACGATCAGCGTCACCAGGTCGATTCTGACTTCCTTGCCCGTACCGTCGCTCGTGCTGGTGAGGATGTACAGGCGGTCCGGATTGCCGGGATCCCATGCCCTTTCGGGTTTGCTCATGCCACCGGCCCGGTGACGCGGGGCGGACTGGTGAGGTGTTCGCCGATGCGTGCCACGAGGTCCCGCATCTGCTGCCCCATCAGGCCGGCGTCCACGTCGTCGTCCGCCAGCACCGCCAGGTAGGCACCCGCGCCGGCGGCCATCAGATAGAAGAAGCCGCCGTCGACCTCGATGACCACGAGGCGCATCTGCCCGTCCCCCTGCGGGAATTCGGCCGCGATGGCAGCCGACAGACTCTGCAGCCCTGCACAGGCGGCGGCCAGCCGGTCGGCGGCGTCCGTGTCCGTACCGTGCTGAGCCATGCGCAGGCCGTCCGAGGACAGCACGATCACGTGGCGGGTCTGCGGAACGCTGGATGCCAGATCCTTGAGCATCCAGTCCATGTTGAACCGCTGCTGCGTCACTTGGCCACTCTTCCTTGTCTGACGATTCATCACTGTTCGGTGCCCCGGCCGCCCGTGGGTTCCTTGCCGTTGATGGCGTCGGTGAAGGCGGACAGCCAGATGCCCGGCTGCACGGGTTCGGCCGGTGCGGGCGGCCGGTGGCTGCCCGTGGTCCGGTCGGCCGCGGTCCCGCGCGTGGTCCGGGGGCTCATGCCCGGCACCCGCCGCCGGCGTTGCGGGAGTCCTCCCGGGGAGTCGGAGGCCTGGCCGGGCAGCTCGAGGTGCGGCGGCGGGGGCAGGGGCCGACCGGGCTTCTTCCTGGGCTTGGGCGGCGGCAGGGTGGCGGCACGGGCGATCTCGCCGCCGGGGGTGGCGCTCGCCGTGACCAGGTTCTGCGGAACGATCAGAACGGCGCGGACCCCGCCGTAGGCGGAGGAGCGCAGCGACACCCTGAACCCGTACATCTTCGAGAGCTTGCCGACGACGGCGAGGCCCAGGCGCGGGGTCTCGCCGAGGTCGTTGAGGTCGAGGCCGCGGTCGGCCAGTTCGAGCACGGCCTCGGCGCGGCGCCGTGCCTCGTCGGTGAGCCCGACGCCGGCGTCCTCGATCTCGACGGCCACCCCGGACTGCACCTCGACGGCGGTGAGATGGACCCGGGTCTGCGGCGGGGAGTACCGGGTGGCGTTGTCCAGCAGCTCGGCGACGGCGTGGATCAGCGGCTCCACGCCGGGGCCGGTGATGGCGACGTCCGCCACGGAGTGCAGGTCCACCCGCCGGTAGTCCATCACCCGGGACATGGCGCCCCGCAGCACGTTGTAGAGGGGGACCGGGTTCTTCCACTGGCGGCCGGGCCGCGAACCGCCGAGGACCGCGATGCTGTCGGCGAGGCGCCCGATCAGCGCGGTCCCGTGGTCGAGGTGGAGCAGGTCGCTGAAGACCTCGGGCTCGTTGCCGTGCCGGTCCTCCATCTCCCGCAGGTCGGTGGCCTGTTGGTGCACGATGGCCTGCATACGGCGGGCGATGTTGACGAACGCGCGGTGCGCCGAGTCGCGCAGGCCTTCCTCCGCCTGCACGGCCTCGATCACGGAGCGCAGAACCGACCGGTGCGCGGCGGCGAATGCGGGGTCGAGCGGGCTCGACCGGGAGACGGCACCGAGGACCTCTTCGGCACCGGCGCCGCTCTGGAGCAGGGTGACCGTGTGGGGCAGCAGCTCACGGGCCAACCGCTGGGTCTCGCGCTCCTGTTGCACGAGCCGATGCTTGAGAACCGCTTCCTGCTCCGCGCACCGGTGGCGCAGGGAGGCGATGACCCGCCCTCGGCGGACCGCCTCGGAGGAGGTGAGTGCGACAGCTGCGGTGGCCGCCGATCCGCACCAGGCGGCCGGGGCGCGCACGCCCACCGGGGCCAGGAAGGCGGCGGTGACCGTGCAGACCGCCAGCACGACAGGAGGGACCAGCCATATGAGTGCGGAGGCGGGCCGCCTGCCTTGATGTGACGATCCAGTACCAACCATCGAAACCTCGGGCGCTTGGAAACAAGTCGTGGGGGCGACATGGGAAAAGAAGGAGCCGCCCGAGCGCGAATGAGGATGAGGAGGTTCTCCGGTCGCGGCAGCGCAGCGGCAGACGGCAGCGTGCTGCAGTCGCCACAACCCGCTGCGCGAGATGGAGCGTAGCCGGTCGCGCGGTGCTCCGACGGGAAGTTGTCATATTCGCAGAACGGGGTGACGGAGGAATTCGAAAGGCATCACAATGCCCCCTGCATCGGCCATTATCGAAAAGGTATTTGAATGATGTGGATCTGTGCGCACGGCTGCCCGCCTGTGCCCGAGGGAAGTCCTGTCCCGCGAACCTCGCCCCAACGCTCGCCGCCGCGGCTAGGCTCGCCTCATCACACACATATGGGAGGGCAGTGTCATGACCGGGCAACAGGACGAACGCCGCCCGCACACCGCCCTGTTCGAGCGCGAGCGGGAGATCGAGGCGGCCCGGCAGGCGGTCGAGGAGCTGTGCGGCGGACCCGGCCGCGACCGGCCCCGCGGCGGGCTGCTGCTCTGCAGCGGCGAGGCCGGCACCGGGAAGACCGCGCTGCTGGGCGAGGTGCGGCGGATAGCGGACGAGCTCGGCGGCTGCACCGTGCTGTCCGCCCGCGGCAGCAAGGGTGCGGAAACCGTTCCCTTCCATGTCGTCCGGCAGTTGCTGCAGCCGGTCCTGGCGCCGATGACCCAGGCGGAGCGCATGGAGCTGCTCGGCGACTGGCGCGGCATCTCGGGTCCGGCCCTGGGCATCGCACCCCCGGCCGGGGCGCATCAGCCCGACCCGCAGGGCGTGCGCGACGGTCTCGACTGGATGGTCGCCCAGTTCGCCATGCAGCGCGGCCCGTTGATCCTGATCGTCGACGACGCGCACTGGGTCGACGCGGAGTCGCTGAACTGGATCAGCACGTTCGCGGTGCGGCTCGGAGAACTTCCGGTCCTCCTGGTCGCCGCCTACCGACCCCGTGAACTGCCCGAACAGGTGCCTGCGTTCGCGGAACTCGTCGACGGCCGCGGCCACCGCCCCGTCGTCCTGCATCCGCTCACCCCGGCAGCCGTGGCCGAGCTGGTGCGCGGCGCTCTGGGGGCGGGGTCCGACGACCCGTTCTGCCGTGAGATCTGGGCCGTCACCGGAGGCAATCCGTACGAGGCCGTCGAACTGATCGCCAAGTCCCGCGACCGCGGACTCAAGCCCACGGAGGAGTCCGCGGCCCTGCTCCGCGACCTCGGTGCCGCCGCCCGGGGAAGCGGGCTGATCACCCGGCTCGAACAACTGGGCACCGCCACCACCCGGTTCGCGTGGGCCGCCGCCGTGCTCGGTACGGAGATCGCGCCCCGGATGGCCGCCATGGTCGCCGGTATGAGCCCCGCGGAGGGTCTGGCCTGCGCGGACCGGCTGCGCGAGGCCCGCATCCTCGTCGGCGTCACCGAGCTCGAATTCGTTCATCCGCTGATCGCCACCGCCGTCTACCAGGCCATCCCGCCCGCCACGCGCACCGCGATGCACGGGCTCGCGGCCTGGGCGGTCACCAACGCCGGACAGGGCGCGGCCATTGCGTCGCGGCACCTCCTCGAAGTCCACCCCGACGACGACCCGGACCTGGTGCGGCAACTGCGCAGAGCTGCACAGGAGCACCTCGCCGTCGGTGCCCCCGAGGCCGCGACCCGCTGCCTGGAGCGGGCACTGGCCGAGCCGCCGCCCGAGGAGGAGAGGGCGAGCGTGCTGTACGAGCTGGGCTGCTCGACCTTGCTGACCTCGCCGCCCGCCACCATCAACCACCTGCGGGCGGCACTCGATCTGCCGGGGCTGCCGGACGGGCTGCGCGTCGATGCGACGTACCGCTTGTCGCAGGCGTACGCGCACAACAGCCAACTGGCCGAAGCCGCGAAGGTCGTGGCCGATCAGGCGGCCAGGACACCGACGGGCCCGGACCGGATGCGGCTGCAGGCCGCCCACTTCCTCTGGAAGGGGATCCAGCTGGAGGAGGACGGGGCGCACGAGCGCTCCCGTGAGGTCGCCGAGCTCGCCAACCGCCTCCGCGGGCGCGACAATTCCGAGCGGGCCCTGCTGGCGCTCCACGCCTTCGACGGCATGGTCCGCGGCGACGACGCCATGGAGGTCGTCGACCGCGCCGACCGCACCCTGACGGGCAACCGGCTGCCCGCCGGCCTGGGGTGGACGAACACGGAGTGGGGCTTCGAGATCCCCAGCATCATCGACATCACCTATGCCTTCACGGACCGGCTCGACCAGGCCGAGGAGCTCTTCACCGACGCCGTGCGCGCGTTCGAGATCTCCGGATGGCGCGGTGCCCACCTGGCCTTCGCCCATGAGTACCTCGGACTCGTCCACTTCCGCCGGGGCATGCTGGCGCGTGCCGAGGAGTACCTGCGCGAGGGGCTCCGCCTCGCCGACCGGCTGGGGCCGGGGCTGCCGATCCAGTGGGACGGCACCTGCATGCTCGTCGACACCCTGCTGGCCCGTGGCCGGATCGACGAAGCACAGGCCGTCGCGGAGAAGTACGCGTTCGGGCCGCCCTATCCGCAGGCCATGGTGATGCCGGATGCGGCGTCGGTGGCCGGGAAGCTGCTGCTCGCCGTCGGGCGGACCAAGGAGGCCATCGCCGAACTGGAAGCCGCCGGGCGGCGGTTGAGCGAGCGCGGACGGCACAACACGCTGTGGGCTCCGTGGGCCCTGGACCTGGCGGCGGCCGTCGCACCCGAGGAACCCGAACGCGCCCGCGCCCTCGCGGACCAGGCCGTGCAGCACGCCATGCGGTTCGGCACCGACACCGCCATCGGCGAGGCACTGCGGCGTGCCGCCCGCGTGGCCACGCCGGAGGACGCCCTGGTCAAGCTCGACCGGTCGGTGGAGTATCTGCGGAAGTCGCCGTGCCGCTTCGAGTACGCGTCCGCCCTGGTGGAGCGCGGCGCCGCGCTGCGCCGGGCAGGCCGTGACGAGGAGGCGGCGGGGCAGCTCCGGGAGGGCCTCGAACTCGCCGAGGTGTGCGGGGCGGAGGGGCTGGCGGACCGGGCCAGGACCGAGTTGGCGTCCTCGGTCTGACCACGCCGGACGGGCTGACACGCGCCTCCCTCACAGGGCGTCGCGCGTCAGCCCGCCTTCTTCCTCGCGCTGCTGCTCTTCTTCGCCGCCGCTTTCTTCGTCCCCGCCTTCTTCGCCGCCGCGCGCGTCTTCGGTGCGGCCGCCTTCGTCCCGCCGCCCGCCGCCGCCTTCTTCGGTTTCGCCGCCGCCTTCGCCCCCGCGGGCTTCCCGGCGGCGCGGTCGATGGACTCCTGGAGGGCGGACATCAGGTCGATGACATTGTCGGGCGCCTTCGTGGCCGCCTTCTTGGCGACCGGGCGGTGGTCCAGGTGGGCGGTGATGAGTTCGTCCAGGGCGACCTGGTACTCGTCCTCCAGGGTCTCCAGGTCGAAGTCCTCCGACAGCGTGTCCATCAGGCTCGTGGCCATCTTCAGTTCCTGCGGTCGCACCGTCACCGAGGCCGGCGGGGCGAGGTCGGCGCCGGAGCGGATCTCGTCGGGCCAGTACATGGTGTGCAGCGTCAGCAGATCCTCGTGGACGCGGAGCAGGGCCAGGGACTCCCGGGTGCGCAGGGCGATCTTGGTGACGGCGACGCGGTCGGTCTGTTTGAGGGTTTCGCGCAGCAGGACGTACGGCTTGTTCGCGGCCGTGCTGTCCGGTGCGAGGTAGTAGGTGCTCGACAGCTGCAGGGGGTCGATGCGGTCGGCGTCGACGAAGGCCAGGACGTCGATGAGCTTCTTGCTCGGCAGCGGCAGGCTCTCGAGGTCGCTCTGGGTGACGACCGCGGTGTGCCCCTCGTCGTCCTCGAAGCCCTTGGCGACATCCTCGTAGGGGACTTCCTCGCCGCAGCTGTCGCACACGCGCTTCATGCGGATCCGGCCGCCGTCCTCGGCGTGGACCTGGTGCAGTTTGATGCCGTGTTCCTGGATGGCGGCGTAGAGGCGTACGGGCACGGAGACGAGGCCGAAACCGATCGCGCCTTTCCACATGGTGCGCATGGATTTGTCCCTCCGCGGGGAATTCCTACCTTATGCCTGTCACTCCGGACCGGCAGGTGGTGGAGATCGAGGGCCGCCGGCTGTCGCTGTCCCATCTCGACCGGGTGCTCTTCCCCGCCACGGGCCACACCAAGGCGCAGGTGCTGCAGTACTACGCGCGGATCGCCCCCGCGATGGTGCCGCACGCCGCCGGGCGCCCCGCCTCGTTCGTGCGGGCGCCCGAGGGGCCGGAAGGGGAGAGCTGGATCGCCAAGAATCCCCCTCCGGGTGCGCCCGGGTGGGTGCGGGTGGTGCCTGTGGAGCACCGCCGGAAGGAAGTGGCCGGGCAGGTCGTGATCGACTCGACCGCCGCGCTCGTCGCGATGGTGAATCTCGGCGCCTACGAGGTGCACGTCCCGCAGTGGACGGCGGCGGCCGGGCCGGACCGGCACGACCGGCTCGTGCTCGACCTGGACCCGGGGCCGGGCACCGACCTCGTCGTCTGCTGCCGTGTCGCCCAGCGGTTGCGCCAGCTGCTGGACGACGACGGCCTCACCGCCCACGCCGTGGTCTCCGGCTCCAAGGGGCTGCACCTCTACGCGCCCGTCCACCCCGCCTCCGGCCGGGCGGTCAGCGGCTACGCCAAGGAGCTGGCCGCGCGGATGATGGGGGAGCATCCCGGTCTGGTCGTGGTCTCCATGACGCGCGTCGAGCGGCGCGGGAAGGTGCTCATCGACTGGTCGCAGAATGCGAGCGCCAAGACCACCGCTGCTCCCTACACCCTTCGGCTGCGCGAGCGCCCGGCCGTGGCGGCCCCTGTCACGTGGGACGAGGTCGCGGCCTGCCGGGATCCTGCGGAGCTCGCCTTCACGCCGGAGCAGGTACTCGACCGCACCGAGGAGTTCGGCGACCTGCTGGCGCCGCTGACGGCGGACGCGACGCGGGGGCACCTTCCGTGACGCGGTAACCACGGCGCCCTGTCAGGGGCGCGGGGAACTGCGCGACCAGCCACGACGCGCCCGCAGTCAAGGTACCCGGGGCTTCGCCCCGGATCCCTGCGGCTGCGGGCCGGTGGGGGCTTGTCGCGCAGTTCCCCGCGCCCCTTACAGGGCGCATCTCACGGTGACCGCGTCCACTCCAGCAGCCGTTCCACGGGCCACGTGGTGATCACGCGGCCCGCCGGCACTCCGCACTCCTCCGCGCGGGCGCAGCCGTAGATCTGCCAGTCCAGCTGACCAGGCGCATGGGCGTCGCTGTCGATCGAGAACAGCACCCCGGCGTCGAGCGCCCGGCGCAGCAACCGGCGTGGCGGGTCGAGGCGTTCGGGGCGGCTGTTGATCTCCACGGCGGTGCCGAAGCGGGCGCAGGCGGCGAAGACCATGTCCGCGTCGAACTCCGACTCGGGCCGCCCCCGGCCGGCCAGCAGCCGGCCCGTGCAGTGCCCCAGCACGTCCACCAGCGGGCTGGCGACGGCGGCCACCAGACGGCGGGTCATGCCCGCCGCGTCCATCCGCAGCTTCGAGTGCACCGAGGCGACCACCACGTCCAGCCGCTCCAGCAGCTCCTCCTCCTGGTCCAGCGAGCCGTCGGCGAGGATGTCGCACTCGATGCCCGTCAGCAGCCGGAAGCCGTCGCCCAGGCGCTCGTTCACCTCGGCGACCACGTCGAGCTGGGAGCGGAGCCGCTCCGGCGAGAGGCCGCGGGCGATGGTCAGCCGGGGGGAGTGGTCGGTCAGCACCGCCCACTCGTGGCCCAGGTCCCGGGCCGCTCGGGCCATCTCCTCGATGCCGCTGCCGCCGTCCGACCAGTCCGAGTGCAGGTGGCAGTCGCCGCGCAGAGCCGCCCGCAGCTCCTCCCCGCCCTCGGCCAGCGGGCCGCCCGCCTCCTGCTCCAGGTGCGCCAGGTACGAGGGCACCCGGCCGGCCAGTGCCTCGCCGACCACCGCGGCCGTCTTGGGGCCGATGGACTTCACCTCGGTGAGCGAGCCGTCGGCCGCGCGCCGGTGGACCTCCTCCTCCGGCATGGCGGCGATCACCGCGGCCGCCGTGCGGAACGCCTTGACCCGGTACGTGGGCGCCCGGTCGCGTTCCAGCAGGAACGCGATGCGCTCCAGCGCCTCCACCGGTCCGACAGCGTCCACGGCAGCCACCTCCTCACCCCACCGTGCGCCACGCCGGGTTCGCCCGCATGTGTTCGGACCGGGCGCGGTATGGGGAGACCGGAGAGACAGCCGTCAGGAGGTCCGGGATGAGCAGTGCGAACGACCGCCGGTCGGTGGTGCTCGGCGGCGGGATGGCCGGAATGCTGGCCGCGGCGGTGCTCGCGGACCACGGTCACGACGTCGTGGTCGTCGAGCGCGACCGGCTGCCCGACACCGCCCGCGCGCGCAGAGGGGTGCCGCAGGCCCGTCACGCGCACCTGATGATGTCCGGCGGCGCGCGCGTGGTCGAGACCCTGTTGCCCGGCGCCGCCGAGCGGTGGCTGGCGGCGGGGGCCCGGCGGATCTCCCTGCCGACCGGCCTGGTCTCCCTCCTGGCGCAGGGCTGGCTGCCGCGCTGGCCCGAGATGGAGTACCTCATCGCCTGCAGCCGCGATCTGCTCGACGCGGTCGTGCGCGAACTGGTCCTGGCCCGGCCGGGGATCACGCTGCACGAGGGCGCCGAGGCCGCGGGCCTGCTCGGGACCGCACGCAGGGTGACGGGCGTGCGCCTGCACGGCGAGGGCGGCGCCGAGGACCTCGCGGCGGACCTCGTCGTCGACACCACCGGCCGCGGCTCCCGGGCCCCGCAGTGGCTGGCGC
The DNA here is from genome assembly GCF_013030945.1 of Streptomyces morookaense. GTDB lineage: Bacteria > Actinomycetota > Actinomycetes > Streptomycetales > Streptomycetaceae > Streptomyces > Streptomyces morookaensis. Next base: position 26,996 of record NZ_JABBXF010000037.1, read on the forward strand.
GGCTCGGACTGCCCGCCGTCCGCGAGGAGACGGTCGACTCGGGCCTGGTCTATGCGACGCGGGTGTTCCGTGCGCCGCCCGGGGCGGAGGACGTCCCGGTGGTCAGCGTCCAGGCCGAGACGGGCACGTCGCGGCCGGGGCGGGGCACCACGCTGATGCCCATCGAGGGCGGCCGCTGGATCGTCACCCTCGCCGGCACCCGGGGCGGTGAACCGACCCGGGACGCGGGGGAGTTCGAGCCCTACGCGCGCACGCTGCGGCACCCGATCGTGGCCGACCTCATCGCCCGCGCCGCGCCGCTGACCGAGGTGTACGTCACCCGTTCCACCGTCAACCGGCGCCGCTACTTCGAGCGCCTCCCGGAGTGGCCTGCCGGTTTCCTCGTCATGGGCGACGCGCTGGCCGCGTACAACCCGGTCTACGGGCACGGGATGTCGGTGGCCGCGCACGGTGCGGCTGCCCTGCGGGCGGCGCTGCGGACGGAGGGGGCGGGCGACGGATCCGGGTTCGCCCGGCGTGCGCAGCAGGCGGCCGCCGCGGCGGCGGGGCCCGCCTGGGACCTGGCGACCGGTGAGGACCTCAACTACCCCGGGGCCGTGGGCGGTCGGCCACCCGTTGCGGCCCGGCTGCTGCGGGGGTATGTGCAGCGGACGATGCTGACCGCCACCGCCAATCCGGCTGTGACGCGGCCGCTGTTGGAGGTGATGACGCTGTCGCGGCCGTTGTCCGGGCTGTTTGCTCCGGGCGTTGCCGTGCATGTGCTGCGGGGGCCTGGGCGGCGGCCCTCGGCGGAGCCGCCGATTACTGCGGCGGAGCGGGAGCGGTGGGGGTTGGCTCGGGTCTGAGCCCGGCTGCTGCGGGTCGGTTGTGGCTGGTCGCGCAGTTCCTCCCCCAGCTACCTCCCCCAGCTAACGCTGGGGGGACCCCCAGAGGTGCCCCCAGCGCCCCTTACGGGGCGCGCCTCACCGGTGGGAGCCACTCCCGTTCCAGCGTCCGGTGCCACCACGCCCCCGTCTCGCGCCGCTCCTGCCACGTTGTGAAGCGGTACCGGTACAGCCGCGCACGGACGTGCGTGGGCGGGGTGCCGGGGAAGGGGTTGTGGCGCAACAGCCTCAGCGTTGCAGGGTCGTTGGTGAGCAGGCGTTCCACGAACGGGCCGAACCAGTCCTCCGCGTACCCGGGCGAGATTCCGGCGAACCACATCAGCCAGTCCAGGCGGAGATGCCATGGCGCGAACTGCCGTGGCACACGCCGTGGATCGCCGGGCTTGCCCTTGAAGCCGTACTCCTTCCACACCGTCTCCCGCGTGATGTGCTCCTCGTCCGTGCCCTCGACGACGACCTCGTGGCGGCGGCGGTTGACGCTGCCGAAGGCGCCGTAGGTGTTGACGAGGTGGTAGGGGTTGAAGGACATGTTCATCCGCTGGTGGCGGGAGAGCATGTTGCGCACCGGCCACCAGCTCAGGGCGAGCACGAAGACGGTGACGGCGAGGACGAGGATCTCGTACCAGACGGGCGCGCCGGGGCCGGGGGAGTGGCGCGGCAGGGAGAACAGGTCGGCGGCGGCGTTGCCGTCGACGGCGGACAGGGTGACGACGATCGTGATCCAGTTCAGCCACGCGAAGTTGCCCGAGGCCACGAGCCAGAGCTGGGTGACGATGATCAGCCCCGCCGCCACGCTCGCCACGGGCTGCGGCAGGAACAGCCCGAAGGGCACGATCAGCTGGGCCACATGGTTGGCGGCGGTCTCCACCCGGTGCAGCGGCCGCGGCAGCCGGTGGAAGAACCAGCTCAGCGGCCCCGGCATGGGCTGTGTCTCGTGGTGGTAGTAGAGGCAGGTCAGATCGCGCCAGCAGGGGTCGCCGCGCCATTTGATCAGCCCCGCGCCGAACTCGACGCGGAAGACCAGCCAGCGCAGCAGCCAGAGCACCAGCACCGGCGGGTCCGTACGGGCGTTGCCCAGGAAGACGGCCAGGAAGCCCGTCTCCAGGAGCAGCGATTCCCAGCCGAAGGAGTACCAGGTCTGCCCCACGTTGACGATCGACAGGTACAGCACCCACAGCACCGCCCACATCGCCATCGCCGCCCCCAGCGGGACCGCGTCGGCGGCACCGGCGGCGACCGCGGCCGACAGCAGGGCGCCGGTCCAGGCCCAGGCGGCGAAGAAGCGGTCCGAGTAGTGGAGGTGGAAGACGCTGGGCGCCCGGCGCAGCGGCACGTACCGTACGAACCGCGGCACCGGCAGCATGCCCCGTTCCCCGATGAGTGCGCGGAACTGGGTGGCCGCCGACAGGAAGGCCACCAGGTAGACGACGGCGAGCATGCGCTGCAGCACCAGCCGGCTGAGCCAGTAGCCGGATGCCGTGAACCACTCCATCCCGCACTCCTCGGATTTCCCGGCGGCCCCGGACTCCACGGTGACCCCTCCCCGGCGTCCGTACCACTCCGTACCCCGCGGGCGGCTTCGTCACCGTACGCAGTCACATCGAAGAAACGGGCAAATGGTGGCAGAGTGGCCCTATGGTTGATCGGGGAGCGGCTGACCGGGACGCGACACCGGCCGCCGCACCGATGCGGGACGCCGCAGCCAGGCCGGATGCGTCCCTGCCGGACGACTGGCCCGCGGGCCCGGGGACGAGCCTCGCCCTCAACCGCATGGGCAGCTTCGACTGGGACCTCGACAGCGGCCGGCTGCACCTGGACCAGGGGGCGCTCGCCGTCCTCCGGATGCGCCCGGAGGAGTTCGACGGCGACCCCACCTCGCTCCTCGGACCGGTGCCGCGCGCCGAGAGCGCCCGCCTCGACACCCTGATCTCCACGGCCCTCAAGGACGGCAGCGACTCCTACGGCGCCTACTTCCGCGTCCGCGACGCCGACGGCTCCCTGTGCTGGACCCACACCCAGGGCCACATCCGGCGCGACGACCGGGGCCGCCCCTGCCGTGTCATCGGCATCCTCCGCGACGCCACCGACGAGCTCGGGCACTCCGCCCGGCCGTCCGGGCCCGAGGAGTTCCACCGCCACCAGACCAGCGTCGTCGAGCGGACCACCGCGGCCCTCGCCCACGCCAGGACGGTCCAGGACGTCATCGACTTCTTCAAGGACCCCCGGTCCGTGGAACACCTCGGCTCCGACCTCCTCGTCCTCGGCCTCGTCGAGACCGGGCGCATCCACCTGGTCGCCGAGGGTCCCGCGGAGCACTACATCCCCGGCACGCTCTACACCCGCGTCGACGACAACCTCCCCATGAGCGATGTCATCCGCACCGTCACCCCGCGCTTCATCGAGTCCCGGGAGGAGTGGGCCGCCTGCTACCCCTGGCTGTGGGACAACATCAAGGGCATCGGCATCTGCTCCGCCGCCTACCTGCCGCTCGTCGCCCAGGGCCGGCCCATCGGCGCCCTCGGCATCCTCTACCGGGACACCCGGGGCTTCACCCAGCAGGAACGCAACCTGCTCATCGCACTGAGCAGCAGCCTCGCCCAGGCCCTCGCCCGGGCCATGCTCTTCGACCAGGAGCACGACCTCGCCGAGGGCCTGCAACAGGCCATGCTGCCGCGCCGCATCCCGGACATCCCCGGCGCACAGATCGCCGTCCGCTACCGCTCCGCCAGCATGGGCCGCGACGTCGGAGGCGACTGGTACGACGTGGTCCCGCTGCCGGGCGGCCGGGTCGGGGCCGTCATCGGCGACGTCCAGGGCCACGACACCCAGGCCGCCGCCGTGATGGGCCAGTTGCGCATCGTCCTGCGCGCCTACGCGACCGAGGGGCACGCGCCGGGCACCGTGATGGCCCGCGCCTCCACCTTCCTGCACGAACTCGACACCGACCGCTTCGCCACCTGCTCCTACGCCGAGGCCGACCTCTCCACCGGCGTCGTCCAGCTCGTGCGCGCCGGGCACATCGACCCGCTGCTGCGGCACGCCGACGGCACCTGCCGGCGGCTGCCCGTCGCCGGCGGGCTGCCGCTGGGCCTCTCGGCCGAGTTCGGGCCGCTCGACTACCCCGTGACGACCATGGAACTGGACCCGGGCGAGACCCTGTTGATGTTCACCGACGGCCTGGTCGAGGAACCCGGAGCCGACCTCGACGAGGGCATGCGGAAACTCGTGGCCGTCGTCCGCGACGGGCCCTACGAGCTGCAGAGCCTGGCCGACCGGCTCTGCGAGACCGCCGGCGGCGAGCGCATCGGCGAGGACGACATGGCCGTGCTGCTGCTGCGCCGCCACGGCGCGCCCGCCCGCGGCGGCGGCCGGCTCCAGCAGCACATCGCCCCCGCCGACCCCGAGGCCCTCTCCGCCGCCCGGCACATGATCCGCGCCGCCGTACGGGCCTGGGGCGCCCGGGAGCGCTCGGACGAAATCGAGCTCGTGGCCGACGAGTTGGTCACCAATGCGCTGCTGCACACGGAGGGCGCCGCCGTGGTGACGATCCGCATGCTCACCGGCCCGCAGCGCCGGGTGCGCGTCGAGGTCGAGGACCGGTCCAGCGTCCTGCCGCGGCGCCGGGAACCCGGCGAGTCCGGGGTCTCGGGCCGGGGCCTGCTGCTGGTCGACCGGCTCGCCGATGTGTGGGGCGTGGAGCCGCGCGGCACCGGTAAGTCGGTGTGGTGCGAGTTTGTGGTGCCGGGAAGGCACTAGCGCCCCGCGCCCTTTACGGGGCGCTGCTGGATTGCCTTTCCGACAAGATCGGGTTCCACTTGCCTCTTTGCCCCGGCACCCCCCTCGAAGAGGCCGAAAACCATGTCGACTTCCCCGCGCACCGCCCTGCGCAGATCCGCCCTCGGACTGGGCGCCGCCGCGCTCGCCGCCCCCCTGCTGCTCACCGCGCAGGCGGTACCGGCGCAGGCTTTCGGTACCGTCAACGCCTTCGGCCAGCACGCCGAGCACGAGCGCATCACCCGTGCCGCCCTCGCCTGCGCACCCGGAACGCGCTCCGACGACAGCTGTTTCGAGCCGCGTTCCCTGGACCAGGTCGCCGGCCACCAGCGCACCTTCGGCGCCGTCGGTGCCCCCGACTCCGACGAGTCCTTCGTCCCCGCCGCCCACTGCGACGACGCCGACTTCCTCGCCGCACCCGGCTACCCGCGCACCCGCGAACAGGCCACCGAGCGGCTGCAGTCCTGCGTCGCCAAGCTGCAGACCCGCTTCCGCGAGGGCATATCCGCGGCGGGCGGCACCCTGGAGGAGGGCGGCGCCGTCGCGCCCCGCGAGACCGGGCTCGGCCGGGACTGCACCTTCACCCTCGGCCTGCCCGGCCGCGCCAAGTGCGAGGCCATCGAGGGGTTCGGCCGCGCCCTGCACGGCGTGCAGGACTTCTACGCCCACAGCAACTGGACCGACAAAACGGATACTTCACGCCCTCTCGGCAAGGACAACCCGCCCGGCCTGAACCTGCCCGCCCCCTCCCCGCTGCTCGACCTCGCCGCCGGTCGCCCGCTCCAGGCCTCCGCAGTCCCCCGCGACCTGACCACCGGCTGCTTCTCGCTCCTGCCGGGGTTCTGCTCCGGGCGCGTCCAGCACTCCGTCCTCAACAAGGACGAGGGCACCATCGACCCCGCCACCGGCGCCACCGCCGGCCCCGCCACCGTCCGCGGCAAGGCCGACGGCAACTTCGACCGCGCGGTCCGGGGAGCCGTCGCCGACACCCGCCGCCAATGGGCCGACTTCCGCGCCGCCCTCGTCGAGCGGTACGGCAAGGAACGCGGCACGGCGATCGGTTGCGCCCTCACCCACGACGACCCGGTGCGGGACTGTCGCGCCTAGGCGCCCCTACGGGGCGCCCCGCCTCCGGATTCACCGGAAGAGGCCAAGGTCACAGCAGTTGCCCCTCCTGCGAGCCCCGACGGCTCGCCTAGCCTTCGTGCCATGACGGTCCTGCCTGATGATGGCTTCTCCCTGGCCGCCGAGTTCCCGGACGCGACCCGCGACCAATGGCAGCGCCTCGTCGAAGGCGTGCTGAGCAAAGCGGGCACCGACGCAGCGGGCGCGGCGGCCGAGGACGCGCTGGCCACCGCGCTCCAGGACGGGCTCGCCACCCGCCCGCTCTACACCGCCGAGAACGGCGCGGGCGCCGTCGGCCACCCCGGCTTCCCGCCCTTCGTCCGCGGTGGCCGGCCGGGGGCAACGGCCGTGTCCGGCTGGGACGTACGCCAGCAGCACCGCGATCCCGACCCCCGCAAGGCCAACGAGGCCGTCCTGGCCGACCTGGAGAACGGGGCCACATCCCTCTGGCTGACCGTCGGCCCCGCGGGCCTCCCCGTCTCCGGTCTGGCCACCGCCCTGGAGGGCGTCTACCTGGATCTGGCCGCCGTCGTCCTCGATGCCGGCGCGGAGACCGGGCCCGCCGCCGAGGCCCTGCTGCAACTGTGCGACGAGCGCAGCGTTCCCCGCACCGCCCTCACCGGCAACCTGGGCGCCGACCCGCTGGGCACCCTCGCCCGCACCGGGCAGGACGCGGGCCTCGCCGGGCAGTTGACGGAGGCCGCCGCCCTGGCCGCCCGCTGCACCCGCGAACTCCCCGGCCTGCGCGCCCTCACCGTCGACGCCCTGCCCTACCACGACGCCGGCGGCTCGGCCGCCGAGGAGCTCGGCTGCTCCCTCGCCACCGGCGTCGCGTATCTGCGCGCCCTCACCGACGCCGGGCTCACCGTCGACGAGGCCTGCGGGCAGCTGGAGTTCCGCTACGCGGCCACCGCCGACCAGTTCCTCACCATCGCCAAGTTCCGCGCCGCCCGACGGCTGTGGGCCAGGGTCGCCGAGGTCGGCGGCGCCGCCGCAGCGTCCGGCGCGCAGCGCCAACACGCCGTCACCTCCGCGGTGATGATGACCCGTCGGGACCCGTGGGTGAACATGCTCCGCACCACGGTCGCCTGCCTCGGCGCAGGCGTCGGCGGCGCGGACGCCGTCACCGTGCTGCCCTTCGACGAGGCCCTCGGACTGCCCGACGCCTTCGCCCGCCGGATCGCCCGCAACACCTCCGCCGTCCTGCTGGCGGAGTCCCACCTCGCCCGCGTCATCGACCCGGCCGGCGGCTCCTGGTACGTCGAGAGCCTGACCGACCAACTGGCCCACGCGGCCTGGGCCTGGTTCCAGGAGATCGAGCGCGCCGGGGGGCAGGCCGCCGCCCTGCGCTCGGGCCTGGTGGCCGGCCGGCTCGCCGCCACCTGGCGCAGCCGCTCCGCCGACCTCGCCACCCGCCGCGAACCCATCACCGGCGTCAGCGAGTTCCCGCACCTCGGCGAGCAGCCGGTGCACCGCGAACCCGCCCCCGCCCCGCCCCTCGGCGGGCTGCCGAAGGTGCGCCGCGACGAGGCCTTCGAGGCCCTGCGGGCCCGCTCCGACGCCCACCTGGACACCACCGGCGCCCGGCCCCGCGTCTTCCTCGCCGCCCTCGGCCCGGCCGCCGCGCACACCGCGCGGGCGACCTTCGCCGCCAACCTCTTCCAGGCCGGCGGCATCGAACCCGTCCACGAACCGGCCACCGTCGACGCCACGACCGTCGCCGAGGCCTTCGCCCGCAGCGGCGCGAGCGTCGCCTGCCTCTGCTCCGCCGACAAGCTCTACGCCGAACAGGCCGAGGACGTCGCCGCAGCGCTCAAGTCCGCAGGCGCCCTGCAGGTGTTCCTCGCGGGACGCCCGGGCGCGGAGCAGCGGGAAGCCTATGTACGAGCCGGAGTCGACGAGTTCGTCTTCGCGGGCGGCGACGCGGTCGCCGTGCTCTCCTCCGTCCTCGACCGCATGGGAGTGGCGTGATGCGGATTCCTGACTTCTCCGGCATCGACCTCGGCCCGGCCGTCCCCTCCGCGGACCACGCCGCCTGGCGCTCCGCCCTGAAGGAGCACACCGGCCACAGCGCCGACGACCTGGTCTGGGAGACCCCCGAGGGCATCGGCGTCAAACCCCTCTACACCGAAGAGGACCTGCACGGGCTGGACTTCCTCGGCACCTACCCGGGCATCGCGCCCTACCTGCGCGGCCCGTACCCGACGATGTACGTCAACCAGCCCTGGACGATCCGCCAGTACGCCGGATTCTCCACCGCCGAGGAGTCCAACGCCTTCTACCGGCGCAACCTGGCGGCCGGCCAGAAGGGCCTGTCCGTCGCCTTCGACCTGCCGACCCACCGCGGCTACGACAGCGACCACCCGCGCGTCACCGGCGACGTCGGCATGGCGGGCGTCGCCATCGACTCGATCTACGACATGCGGCAGCTCTTCGACGGCATCCCGCTGGACCGCATGAGCGTGTCGATGACGATGAACGGCGCCGTCCTGCCGGTGCTCGCCCTCTACATCGTCGCCGCCGAGGAACAGGGCGTACCGCCCGAGAAGCTGGCCGGGACCATCCAGAACGACATCCTCAAGGAGTTCATGGTCCGCAACACCTACATCTATCCGCCCCGGCCCTCGATGCGGATCATCTCCGACATCTTCGCGTACACCTCGCAGAAGATGCCGCGCTACAACTCCATCTCCATCTCCGGCTACCACATCCAGGAGGCCGGGGCCACGGCCGACCTGGAGCTGGCCTACACCCTCGCCGACGGCGTCGAGTACCTGCGGGCCGGACTCGGCGCGGGGCTCGACGTGGACGCCTTCGCGCCCCGCCTGTCGTTCTTCTGGGCCATCGGCATGAACTTCTTCATGGAGATCGCCAAACTGCGCGCCGCCCGCCTGCTGTGGGCCCGGCTGGTCAAGCAGTTCGACCCGAAGAACAGCAAGTCGCTGTCCCTGCGCACCCATTCGCAGACCTCCGGCTGGTCGCTGACCGCCCAGGACGTCTTCAACAACGTCGCCCGCACCTGTGTGGAGGCCATGGCCGCGACCCAGGGGCACACCCAGTCGCTGCACACCAACGCCCTCGACGAGGCGCTCGCCCTGCCCACCGACTTCTCCGCCCGCATCGCCCGCAACACCCAGCTGCTGCTCCAGCAGGAGTCCGGGACCTGTCGCGTCATCGATCCGTGGGGCGGTAGCGCCTACGTCGAGCGGCTCACCCACGACCTCGCCCGCCGCGCCTGGCAGCACATCGAGGAGGTCGAGGCGGCCGGCGGCATGGCCCAGGCCATCGATGCCGGCATCCCCAAGCTGCGCGTCGAGGAGGCCGCGGCCCGCACCCAGGCCCGTATCGACTCCGGCCGGCAGCCCGTCATCGGCGTCAACAAGTACCGGGTCGACAGCGACGAGCAGATCGAGGTGCTCAAGGTCGACAACTCCTCCGTGCGCGCCCAGCAGATCGAGAAGCTGCGCCGGCTGCGGGCCGAGCGCGACGAGGCGGCCTGCCAGGACGCGCTCAACGCCCTGACCCGCGCCGCCGGTTCGGCCCCCGGACAGGGGCTCGACGGCAACCTGCTCGCCCTCGCCGTGGACGCGGCCCGCGCCAAGGCCACCGTGGGCGAGATCTCGGACGCCCTGGAGAAGGTGTACGGGCGGCACGCCGGGCAGATCCGTACGATCTCCGGTGTGTACCGCGAGGAAGCCGGAGCATCGTCCGGCGTGGAGCGCACCCGCGCACTGGTGGAGGCCTTCGAGCAGGAGGAGGGCCGCCGCCCCCGCATCCTGGTCGCCAAGATGGGCCAGGACGGCCACGACCGCGGCCAGAAGGTCATCGCGACCGCCTTCGCCGACCTCGGCTTCGACGTCGACGTCGGCCCCCTGTTCCAGACCCCGGCCGAGGTCGCCCGGCAGGCGGTGGAGGCCGATGTGCACATCGTGGGCGTCTCCTCGCTGGCGGCCGGCCACCTCACGCTCGTGCCCGCGCTGCGCGAGCAACTGGCCGAGCAGGGACGGGAGGACATCATGGTCGTCGTCGGCGGGGTCATCCCGCCGCAGGACGTCCCGGTCCTGCTGGAGATGGGCGCCGCTGCGGTCTTCCCGCCCGGCACGGTCGTCCCGGACGCCGCCCACGACCTGCTGAAGACCCTCGCCGGGGTCCTCGGCCACGAGCTGTGAGCGCCCATGGCGCGCACGATTGACACCGACGCGTACGTCAAGGGCGTGCTCGACGGCAAGCGGGCCGCCGTCGCGCGGGCCATCACGCTCGTCGAGTCGACCCGGGCCGACCACCGGGCGGCCGCCCAGCGGATGCTGACCGAACTGCTGCCGCACACCGGTGCGGCGCGCCGGATCGGCATCACGGGTGTGCCGGGCGTGGGCAAGTCGACGTTCATCGACGCCTTCGGCACGATGCTCACCGGGCTCGGCCACCGGGTCGCCGTGCTGGCCGTGGACCCGTCCTCCGGCCGGACCGGCGGCAGCATCCTGGGCGACAAGACCCGCATGGAGCGGCTCGCCGTCGACCCCGCTGCCTTCGTCCGGCCCTCGCCCAGCGCGGGCACCCTGGGCGGGGTCGCGCGCGCCACCCGCGAGGCCATGGTGGTGATGGAGGCGGCCGGTTACGACGTGGTGCTCGTCGAGACCGTGGGCGTCGGCCAGTCGGAGACCGCCGTCGCCGGCATGGTCGACACCTTCCTGATGCTCACCCTCGCCCGCACCGGCGACCAGCTCCAGGGCATCAAGAAGGGCGTCCTCGAACTCGCCGACGTCGTCGCCGTCAACAAGGCCGACGGCCCCCACGAGCGCGACGCCAAGGCCGCTGCGCGCGAACTGGCGGGTGCACTGCGGTTGTTGCAGGCACCGGACGCCTCCTGGAACCCGCCCGTGCTGACGTGCAGCGCGCGTGAGGGCACAGGCCTGGACACCGTGTGGGAGCGGATCGAGCAGCACCGCCGGGTGCTGTCGGCGACGGGCGAGCTGGACGGGCGGCGCCGTGCGCAGCAGGTCGAGTGGACCTGGTCCATGGTCCGCGACCAGCTGCTGTCCGAACTGCACGCCCACCCCGAGGTGCGGCGCCTGGGACCGGACCTCGAACAGCAGGTGCGGGAGGGGGCGTTGCCGGCGAGCGTGGCTGCCGAGCGCTTGCTGCGGGCTTTCCGGGGCGCCCCGTAAGGGGCGCGGCCCCGGGGACGTCGGCTGCGGGCGCGTCGTGGTTGCTCGCGCAGTTCCTCCCCCAGCTACCTCCCCCAGCTAACGCTGGGGGGACCCCCAGAGGTGCCCCCAGCGCCCCTTACGGGAACGGGGTGCAGGAACGATACTTCGAACATCCCCGTCCGCTCCGTCCGCCCCACCGGGAGGAGACCGGAATGCTCCACGGCATCGATGTCAGCAGCCACAACAGTGTGAACTACGCCGTCAGCGGGCTGGACTTCGTCTTCGTGAAGGTCACCGAAGGCACGTCCTACGTCAACCCGAAGTGGGTGGCGCAGCGCAACCGGGCCCGCGAACACGGGCTCGTCGTCGGCTACTACCACTACGTCACCGCCGGCTCCATGTCGGCCCAGTGCAGCTACTTCCTCGACAAGATCGCCTTACGGCGGGGCGACGTCCTCGCCCTGGACTGGGAGGAGCCCGGCGTCCCCTGCCGCGACAAGGACCGCTGGCTCGCCGACGCCAGGGCCAAGGCCCCCGGTCACCGGGTCGTGCTGTACTGCAACCGCGACTACTGGTTACACCGGGACACCACGGACAACGCGGGCGACGGCCTGTGGATCGCCGACCCCGACCACTCGGCCGGACACCCGGGCGTGCAGCACGCATGGACGTTCCACCAGTACAGCGAGTCCGGCGGCATCGACCACAACGTCGCCCGCTTCGGCAGCCGTTCCGCGCTGCGGGCGTGGGCGGAAGGCGCGGCCGCGGCCCCGGAGGAGCCCGCCTCCGCCGGCTGACGAGGCGCCCCGTCTCATGCCGCAGTCCCCAGCCCGGCCCGTACCGCCTCCACCCAACGCGCCCGCAGCGCCTCGTACTCGGCGCGCTCCTCGCGCGTCAGCGCACGGTCGCGGCGTGCCGAGAGGAACGCCCGGATCTCGGCGTTCAGCGCGGCCGCATCGTGGCGCGCGGGGGAGTCGGAAGGGGACTGCATGCTCACGAGCGTAGGACGGGGCACTGACAACGGCCCTCGCGCGCGGGGGCCGTTGCCTGCCGTCACCCCACCAGGTCCAGCACCGGCCGCAGTCCGTCGGGCCGTTCCGCCACCGGCAGGTGCTCCACCAGGTGCACCGCGCACCCCACGCCCGCCGCCCCCGCGTCCGCGCGCGGGTCGTCGCCGACCATCAGCACCTCGGCGGGCGGGAGGTGCAGGGCCGCGCACGCCGCCTCGAACAGCCGCGGGTCGGGCTTCTGCACGCCGTGCTCGTAGGACAGGACGTACGCGTCCACCAGTTCGTCGAGCCCGTGCGCCCGGAAGACCGGCCGCAGGTCCCAGCCGATGTTGCTCACGACGGCCGTCCGCACGCCCCGCCGGCGCAGCGCGGCCAGCACACCGGCCGCGTCGGGGTACGGGTCCCACGCGGCCGGCTCCATGTGGCGTGCGTAGAGCGCGTCGTGGAGCCGCGGATCGGGCACCGGCACCTCGCGGGCCAGCCCCGTGAACGCGGCGCGGTGCTGCTCCGCGGTCACGTCCCGCTGCGCCCACGCCGCGGCGAGGTGCGCCGGCACGGCCCGCGGCAGCCGCCCACCGGGCTGCGCCCCGGCCTCCTCCAGCCGCCGGGCCAGCGCCTGCAACGCGCACCCTCCCAGCGGAATTCCGGCCCGGTCGAGCGCGGCCCGCAGCCACGATTCGACGGACTCGATGCGGAAGAGGGTTCCGGAGAAGTCGAAGAGCACACCTTTGACGGTCATGGTGACCAGTCTCCCCGGCCGGTTGCGCCGCCCGGACCGTGGGTCGCGGGACCCGTGAAACGATCTCTCCACGACCATGCCGGACCGTACATGAGGGAACGAACGTGACGAACACGCTGCACGGGACCGCCGAGACATGGGCGGCGAACGGGGAGGCGGAACGGATCGCGGAGCTCGGGCTTGGTCTCGCCGCGGAGCGGCGGGAAGTCCGGGAGCGGCTCCGCGGCCTGGACCGCGACCTGAACCATGTGCTGCGCGTCCTGGCCCTCACACCCGGCCGGCGGTTCGTGGACCAGCTGGTGCGTCTGTGGACCGGCCAACGGGACCTGGACCTCGGCCCGGACCCGCGACTGCTCGCGTCCCTGCTCGCCGAGGCGCAGTCGCCGGACGACGCCGCCCGGGTCCTGTCCGCCGACGGCGACGGTCGGTTGGCGGCCTGCCTGTTCCACGAACTGGTGCTGCGCGGTGCCGATCCCGAGGACCTGCGGCGGCGCGCGGGCGGAGCCTTCCGCATCCCCGAGTGGAACGGCCTCGCCCGGCTGCCCGGCCGGCTCGCGGAGTGGGAGCGCGATGCACCGTTCCCCAGCCGTTCGTACCGGGGCGGTGCGGGCGTCGCGTGGGCGGGCATCGCGGACCCGGTGCCGGTCGATGCGGCCGCCCGCCGTGCCGGAGCCGCGCATCCCGTGCAGGAGGCCACCCCGGCGCACCTGGCCGAGTCGATCGGCGGACCGGCCGAGGCGGGCAACTGGGGTGCCCACGAGGTGCGCGTGTTCAGGACGGAACAGCCCGTCGGCCCGGATGCCGTCACGGGAGTGCTGGCCGCGCTGCCGATGGACTGCCTGGCGGGGCTCGGCGACAACGACCGCTTCGTGGCCGCTCCTTCCTCGCCCGCCGAGGCCTGGCGGATCCTGTTCGCGAGCGCTGCCCACGGCGGCCTGTGGGGCCCGGGCGTGCACGGCGCCATGGGCCGCCTGTCCGCATGGCGGTCCGTCGCCGGACTCTGCGGCGCCCCGCAGGACGCCGCGGCGGCGGAGGTGGAACAACAGGCTCTCGCCTGCAACTGGTTCCGCTTCGAGGCGGACACGCCGTGGTTCGCCGACCGGATCTTCGACTACGGCATCGCGGCGCTCACACCGGACGGGCGCCGCCTGGCCGTGCTGGCGGCGGTGGACGTCGATTGAGCCGTCTGAGCTGTCCGAGACGCCGGGTAACCACCCCCGATATCCGCTGATCGTTTTCGGACAATCAACTTCCCGGGGCGATTGAAAAAGGAGGGGCAGGGCAGTGCTTTTGGGGCCGCCGAGGCGCTGCTGACGATTGTGGTCGGCAGTTCGGAACGACGTCCCGAAGTGAGGTAGTGGTCATGGACATTGGCATGTCCGTAGAGGACCGGCAGAATTTTCTCGCCGGTCTGCACGTCGGAGTTCTGGGAGTGGACGATCCCCGGGGCGTGAGCGCGCCGTTGCTCGTCCCCGTCTGGTACGACTACCGCCCCGGCGGAGAGGTGATCGTCCAGACCGGGCGGGATTCGGCGAAGGGCCGGCTCGTCCGCGACGCGGGGCGGTTCAGCCTGTGTGTGCAGGACGAGACGGCGCCGTACCGGTACGTCAGCGTGGAAGGGCCGGTCGTGGCCGTCGATGATCCCGTGCCGCCGGCCGACCGGGAGGCCCTGGCGCACCGGTACCTGGACGCGGGCACGGCGCCCGCCTATCTGGAGGCCAACAGGCACCAGCTGGCCGAGGACATTCTCCTGCGCATGCGGCCGCAGCGGTGGCGCACCGCCGATTTCTCGGCATTCGCGGCGGAGTTCAGCTGAGCCGCGCCGGAAATCCGCGGAACGCACGGCAGTCCATCACCGGAAACAGGCAGTACGGGAGTGTGTCCATCTTGCTGTCGCCCGACACGATCGCTTGTCCCGAGCCGGCTCTGCACGCCGGGCGGGGTAGGCACGTACAGGAAACGCGAAATCCGCAGGACTTATGGGACCCGGAGGATTCCGGTGCGCCGGACCGCCTTCTTCATGAGGTGTTCGACGCCCGCGCGGAACGGCGCCCGCGCGCGACGGCCGCGGTGCACCACGGCACGACGCTGACCTACGGCGAACTCAAGGACCGGTCCGACGCACTGGCGGCCCGGCTGCGCGACGCCGGCGTCCGGCCCGGCGACAACGTCGGCGTCTACGGCGGCCGTTCCCTCGACGCGCTCGCCGGCTTCCTCGGCGTGCTCAAGGCGGGCGCGGCCTACGTCCCCCTCGACGACACGTCCCCGCCCCGGCGGCTGCAGGCCATGGCCGAGGACGCCGGGGTGCACACCGTCGTGACGCTCCCGGGCAGCGTCTGCCGCATCCGGCGGGTGCGCACCCGTGTCGAACTCGACGGCCCCGCACCCGCCTGCCCGGCGCCCGCCGAGGACTCGGCGGACCGGCCCGGCCCGGACGGCCGCGCCTATGTGATGTTCACCTCCGGCTCGACCGGCCGTCCCAAGCCGGTGGCGATCCCGCACCGCGGCGTCCTCCGGCTGGCCGCCTCCGACCTGGTCACCCAGCGGCCGCGCCCCGGCGACCGGGTGCTGCACGCCTACGGCCTGTCCTCGGACGCCTCCACCATCGAGATCTGGTCCGCCCTGCTCGCCGGCGCCTGCCTGGTCCTGGTGGACCGCGAGGAACTGCTGTCCCCCGCCGCGCTGGAGGCCCGGCTGCTGGAGGACCGGGTCACCCTCGCCTACCTGACCACCGGGGTGTTCCACCACGTGGCACGCACCCGGCCGCACGCGCTGCGCACCCTGCGGTTCGTCTCGGCGGGCGGCGAGGCGATGGCCCCGGCCCTGGCGCGCGCCGTGCTGGACGCCTGCCCCGACACCACGGTGGTCAACTTCTACGGCCCGACCGAGAACAGCGTGGTGTCCACCGCCCACCTGGTGCACGACGTGCCCGCCGACGCGACCACCGTGCCCATAGGCCGCCCGCTGGAGGACTCCTCCTGCCACGTGTTGCGCGAGGACGGCACCGTCACGGACCCGGGCGAAGAGGGCGAACTGTTCGTCGGCGGAGCCGGGTTGGCCTTGGAGTACTTCGGCGACCCCGAACTGACCGCCGAACGCTTCGTCGCCGACCCCTTCGAACCCGGCGCCCGGATGTACCGCACCGGCGACCGCGCCGTCCGGCGCGAGGACGGCACGCTGGAGTACCGCGCCCGCGCCGACCGCCAGGTCAAACTCCGCGGCCACCGCATCGAACTGGACGAGGTCGAGGCCCGGATCCGCGCGGACGACGCGGTCGGCGAGGCCGTCGTCGAGCTGGACGGCGACCTGCTGACCGCCTACGTCACGCCCGCCCGCCCCGGCACCGCCGTGCCCGTCGACCGCGTCCGCAAGCAGCTCGCCGCCTGGCTGCCCGCCGCCGCGGTGCCGTCCCGGCTGACGGAGGTCGCCGCATTCCCGGTGACGTCCGCGGGCAAGGTCGACCGGAGGCGGCTGCGCGCCCTGGCCGGCCCGGACGATGCCCGACCGGCCGCCCCCGCACGGCTGTCGGGCCTGCACGCGACACTGGCCGACGTGTGGCAGACGGTCCTGGCCGTGCGCCCCGGCACCGGCGACGACTTCTTCGGCCTGGGCGGCGACTCGCTCCTGGCGGCGGAAGCCGTCACGCGCACCCTCACCGCGCTCGGCCTCGACCCCCGGCACGGCAGCACCCTCATCCACGGCCTGCTGCGCCGCCCCACACTGGAGGGCTTCGCCTCCGCCGTCGCCGACGTCCAGGGCAGGAACGATTCCGCCGAGGCCCGGGCCGTGGACTTCCGCGCCGAGGGCCGGCTCGGCTTCCGCCTGCCGCCGCGGCAGGGGCCCGAACCCCGGTGGCAGCAGCCCCGCGACGTCCTGCTCACCGGCGCCTCCGGGTTCGTCGGCGCCTTCCTCCTCGACCGCTTCCTGCGCACCACCGGGGCCCGCGTCCACTGCCCCGTGCGCAGCCGCGACGAGGCACACGCCCGGCACAAGGTCCTGCGGAACCTGGCCCGGTACGGCCTGGCCCGCCCCGAGGACGCCGACCGCATCGTGTGCTTCCCCGCCGACCTCGCCCGGCCCGGCCTCGGCCTGGACGCCGACCGCGCCGAGGAACTCGCCCGCACCCTCGACCTCGTGGTCCACTCCGCGGCACAGGTCAACTTCCTCTACCCGTACGAGGCGCTGCGCAGCGCCAACGTCGACGGCACGCGGGAGATCGTCCGGCTCGCGGCCCGCCGCCGGGTGCCGGTGCACTTCCTGTCGACCGTCGCGGTGGTGGCCGGCTTCGGCACCGCGGGTGTCCGGCACGTCGCCGAGGACCTGCCGCTCGACCACGCCGACCGGCTCACCATGGGCTACGCCGAGAGCAAATGGGTCGCCGAACAGGTGCTGCAGGACGCGGCGCGCCAGGGCGTTCCGGTGGCCGTCCATCGCCCGTACGAGATCACCGGGGACCGGCGCACGGGTGCCTGCAACACCGAGACCGCGATCTGCTCGCTGTTCAAGACCGTCGCCGAGACGGGTCTCGCCCCCGACATCCGGCTGCCGATGGACTTCGTCCCGGTGGACTATCTGGCCGACGCCATCGTGCACATCGCCACCACGCGCCCCGCGGACGGCAGCACCTACCACCTGACCAACCCGCACCCGGCGGACTTCCACGACATGCTCGGCCGCATGCGCGCCGCCGGCCACTCCGTCCGCGAACTCCCGTACCCGCAATGGGTGGAGGAACTGGTCCGGCACGTGGCGGAGCACCCGACGAGTGCCACGGCACCGTTCGTGTCGCTGTGCGTGGACCGCAGCAACAAGGCCGACATGTCGGTCAAGGAGATGTACTTCGAGGACACGTTCCCCGTCCTGGGACGGGCCAACGTCGAACGCGACCTCGCCGGGAGCGGTTTGGCGTGCCCGCCGGTGGATGCGGAGCTGCTGGACCGGTACCTGGAGTACTTCTACACGACCGGGTACCTGGAGCGGCCGGCGCGGTAGTGGTCGCCTGCCCGCCCGTCGCCGCCGCGGTGGGCGGGCACGGTCGTCGATCTTCGGACACTTTCCGTGTCCCGCCCCGACCCGCCCGGTCAACCGGAGGCCAGGCCGAGCGCGGCCTGGAGCCGGCCCAGCATGCCGGGTGCGGGCGGCCGTTCCGCCCCCTCGGCCTGCTCGCAGGTGCGCATCAGGCTGGCCAGCATCTCCGCCACCTGCTCCTCGTGCGTCGAGTGGTCGGCGCGGGCGAGCAGGCGGTGGATGAGCTGCGGGTCCAGGTCGCGCAGGAGCCGGTGGAGCTGCCCGTCGTGCTCGGTCACCGAGTGGTGGTCGAAGAGGATGTGGCTGATCTCGTGCAGCACGATGTGTTCCTGGTGCAGGCGGCTGGTGTGCTCCTCGTAGAAGATGTGGTCGTCGGTCGCGGTGGCGATCCACAGGCCGAAGGCGCCCGCGCGGACGGCCTGCATCGGCATCGGGTGCAGGTGCAACGGGCGTCCGCGCAGGGCGCGGACGTGGCGGCAGAGGGCTTCGACGGAGAACGGGCGGGGCGGCCCCACCCGGTCCAGTACGTCCTGACAACATCGGCGCAGATCTGCAATGGGCTGAGGCATGACGGCTTCCCGTCCCCCGAATCCTGGGCAGCGGTGATAGAGGGCATGCGCGCGCGGAGGCATCGGTTCTCCCGGCCGGCGGGAGCGAACGCGGTGCCGGGGACGGGGCCGGCTGTGTTCAACGGCCGCCCGGCGGTGCCTTCGTCCCGGTGTCGTCGTCATCGATGGGAGACAGGTTCTGGACCTTGCGCGCTTCGTCGACCATGGTGATGAGCGCGTCGAGGCTGGCCGGGGAGAGCCCCTCGGCGCGCAGTGCGAGGTTGCGCACCTTGGCGTCGCGCAGCGCGACGGCCAGGGCCAGCTGGGCGTCGATCCGCTCGGCCGCCTCGTCGTTGAGGAAGTACTCCGGGGGCACCCCGAAGAACTCGGCCAGGACGTCCAGTTGCTCCAGGGTCACGTTGCGCTTCTTGCCGGTGGCCAGTTCCCACAGGTACGTCCCGGAGATGGTGCCGCCGGTCTTCTCGGATATCTCCTTGGCGAGCCGGCTGTACCCGGGGCGTCTGCGCTCGTCCGGATAGATCGTGGCGATCAGCTTGTTGAGCCGCTGGTCGAACTTGCGCACCAGGGGCCGGCCGGGCCGGTCCGGTGCCGCTTCGCTGCCGCCCATGCTCTGTTCTCCGTCTTCGCTGGTGGCCGGCCGGGCCCGCCGGCCCGCTGCCGTAGGCGTCCGTTGTCCGGAAAACCATCCAACCATCCGCCCATGTTGACAATCGAGTCTTGGGGCAGCGTACGCTCGAGCTCCGCAGCATCCGCTGAAGTGGACAGTGAACGTGGAGTCTTCCGGCCGTGCCCAGTGGGCGGCGGGTGGGGCGAAGAGGAGTGTTCATGGGCCGCGACATGTCCTTCCGTGTACTCGGGCCACTCGACGTGGCATCCGGCAGCAGAAAGATCCCGATACCGGGCGGCAGGCCGCGCAGCCTGCTCGCCGCTCTCCTGGTGAACGCGGGGGAGACCCTCACCCCCGAGGACCTCGTGCAGGCGGTGTGGGGCAACTCCCTTCCCAGGCAGCCGCGTCCGGCGCTGCACACGGCCCTGACCCGGCTGCGCCAGGGGCTGGACGGCGGGGGAGCGGACCTGTCACGGCTGCTGCACACCTCGGCCGGCGGATACCGCATCGACGTGCCTCCGGGCTCCCTCGACCTGCACCGTTTCCGGCAGTTGGCGCAGCGGGCACGCACCGCGGGCCGCCTCGGCGACCTGGAGTGCGAGCGGACCCTGCTGGCCGACGCCCTGCTGCTGTGGCGCGGCCGGCCCCTCGCCGACGTCCGGTCCGAGGTGCTGCACCGTGACGTGGTGCAGGGGCTCACGGAGGAATGGATCAGTACGCGGGAGCGGTACCACGACGTGTGCCTCGCGCTGGGCCACCATGACGAGATCGTCGCCGGTCTGCGCACGCTCACCGCCAAGTTCCCCTTCCACGAAAGGCTGTGGCACCAGCTGATGCTGGCTCTCTACCGCTGCGGCCGCCGGGGCGAGGCCCTGGAGGTGTACGCCGAGGTGCGCGGCTTCCTCCGCGCCGAACTCGGCGTCGACCCCGGCGCCGACCTGCACCGGCTCCACCTCGCGATGCTCCGCACCGACGGCAGCCTCCTCGCGTGCGG
The DNA here is from genome assembly GCF_013030945.1 of Streptomyces morookaense. GTDB lineage: Bacteria > Actinomycetota > Actinomycetes > Streptomycetales > Streptomycetaceae > Streptomyces > Streptomyces morookaensis. The sequence continues at coordinate 46,873 of NZ_JABBXF010000037.1, forward strand.
CGCCTGACCTCCGTGCCCGCCGGCGCAGCACCAGGACGGTGACCGCGCCGAGCAGCAGCACCCCGGCGGTCACCCCGAGCGCACCGGCCCCGCCGAGCCGGGCCGCGAGGCGCCCGTACGACGCCCCGGCCGCGTACCCCGCACCCGCCTCCGCGCTCGCCCAGACCGTTGCCGCCGCCAGGCTGTACGGCGCGAGCTGCCGGTAGCGCAGCCCGGCCGCACCGGCCAGATACGGTGCGAACGTGCGCACCACCGGCACGAACCGGCAGACCAGCAGGGCCGGTCCGCCGCGGCGCCGGATCAGGCCGGCCACCCGCTCCCGGGCCGCGGCCGGCACCCGGCGCCCCAGCCGGCCGTGCAGCAGCCCGTCCGAGAGCCGCCGCCCCGTGCGCTGGGCCACCAGGTCGCCGGTCACCACTCCGGTGACGGCCGTCGCGATCACCAGGGGCAGGTGCAGCACCCCCGCCCGGGCCAGCGCTCCCGCGCACACCAGCAGGCTGAGCGTGGGCACGAACGAGCCGACGAACAGGACCGATTCGAGCAGCACCAGGCCGAACACGGTGGCGTACGCCGCCGACGGCGGTACGTCCGTGAGGAGTTCGGCGGGCAGCCGCATCAGGCGGCGTCCGCGTACCGGCCCGGCTGCTCCGGGGTGCGCAGGTGCCAGACCCGGGCCGGCGGCAGGTTGCGCCACACCACGCTCTGCCGCCCGCCGTGCTGCCGGGCGAACGCGTCGACGACGGCGCCCGCTTCACGGTGCCGGGCGGCCTCCGCGCGGCTGCTGAAGGCCGAGCGCAGGGTGTGCGTGCCGAGATAGGCGAAGAAGGTCAGGTGCCCCCCGGGCACCAGCACGGACAGATAGCGGTCCAGGATCGAACGCACCACGTCCGGCGCGAAGTTGGTGAACGGCAGGCACGACACGATGACGTCGTAGTCCCGGTCCAGCGGCATCTCGGTGATCGACCCGGACAGGATCCTGATGCGGTCCGCCGCGGGGGCGAGCACCGGATCGGTGCGCAGCGATCCGGACAGGATCTCCACGAAACGCGGGTTGATCTCGACGGTGTCCAGCCGGTCGGCGGGCCCGGTGAGGGCGGCCAGCGCCCGCGTCACCGGGCCCGTCCCGGCACCCACCTCCAGCACCGCCGCGGGGCGCCGCACCATCGAGGAGGGCCACATCGGGGCGGCCAGGCGGTCGGCGAGACGGCGGCTGCTGGGCGCGACGGCCCCGGTGGTGCGGAAGGTGCGGGCGGCCTCGCGGAGGAACAGGGGCCGGGTGGCCGGGACGGGTGCGGGCTGCGGTGGCACGTGCTTCAGATCCATGACCCCGACGCTAGGAAGCGGAGCACACCGCGCCATCGGCCGGCGGTCGCCGCCCGCACCCTACGAAAGTAGGGGGTCCGGACCGCCGGTCGCCGGATGCGGGGAAGATCGGGGACACCTACGCTCGTACGTGTGCTGAGCGCGGACGTTCGACGATGGCCCTGGTGGGCGGAGGCCCTGCTGATCGCGCTGGTCGGCGAGTTGTCGGTGCAGACGGCGGTGATCGGGGCCGATGGCAACCCGTTCGATCCGCGGGTCGCGGTCGCGGCCGTCGCCAGCCTGTCGCTGCTCCTGCGGTACCGTCTCCCCGCCGTCACGGCGGTCGTCACCACCGCCGCGGCCGCCTGGCTGGGCGATCCGATGCCGCTGCTGGTCGCCGTCTTCCACTTCGCCTCCCGGGGCCGGATCGCGGCAGGCGTGCTGTGCGCGGCGGCGGCGCTCGCAGGCAACCACTTCCTGCAGTCCGGCGAACTGCTGTGGAGCGTGCGCTCCTACGGCCCGGTCCTGCCGTTCGGTCTTGCCCTGGTCCTCGGGATGTGGGCGAGCAGCAGGCGCCGGCTCGTCGCGAGTCTCACCACGCAGGTGGAGCAGCTCCGAGTGGAGCGCGAACTCCGGGCGGAACAGGCCAGGTTGAACGAACGCGCCCGCATCGCCGCCGAGATGCACGACGTCCTCGCCCACCGCCTGAGCCTGATCGCCCTCTACACCGGTGCGCTGCGCCGGCGCGCCCACGAGCTCCCCGAGCCGGTCGCCGAACGCATCGCCCAGCTGCGCACCACCTCCACCGAGGCGCTCGGCGATCTGCGCGACGTCCTGGGGGCGCTCCGCGACCACGAGGGCGGGGGCCCGCGCACCCCCGGTCTGCAGAAGCTGACCGAGCTGCTCGACGAGGCCCGCGCCACGGGCCAGCGGATCGAGGCCGATGTCCGGGGCAGCGCCGACGGCCTCCCCGCCAGCCACCAACTCGCCGTCCACCGGCTCGTCCAGGAGTCCCTCACCAACGCCCGCAAACACGCGCCGGGAGCCCCGGTGCGGGTCAGCGTGCAGTACGGCCCGCCGGTGTCCGCCGTCGAGGTCGGCAACGGCCCGGGCACGGCTGCCCGGGAGCCCGTCGTCGCCAGCGGATACGGGCTGATCGGACTGGCCGAGCGCGTCGCCGCCCTGAACGGCAGCCTGCACTACGGGCCGTCCGGCTCCGGCGGCTGGAGCGTGTCCGCCGAACTCCCCGTGGAACAGACCGCCGACATCCGTCCCGCCCGGGGAGCCGAATGATCCGCACACTGATCGTCGACGACGACCGCCTGGTCCGCATCGCCCTCGCCGACATCCTCGACGACGACCCGGGCATCACGGTCGTCGCGCAGGCCGGCGACGGACGGGAAGCCCTGGAACGGGCCGCCGCGCAGAGCGTCGACGTGGTGCTGATGGACGTGCGGATGCCCCGCCTGGACGGCATCGCCGCCACGCAGCGGCTGCGGGCCCTGCCCCGGCCGCCGCAGGTCGTCCTGCTCACCACCTTCGACCTGGACCAGTACGTGTACGACGGGCTCGCCGCGGGCGCCTCGGGCTTCCTCCTCAAGGACGCCGAACCGTCCGACATCGTCCGCGCCGTACACGTCGTCGCCGAGGGCCAGGCCATGCTGCACCCGTCGGCCGCCCGCCGCCTCGTCGACCGTTACCACCGCACGGCCGGCGGCCGCGTGCAGGCCGCCAGGGCCCGTATCGAGCGGATCACCCCGCGCGAGCGGGACGTGCTGGAGCTGCTGGCCGACGGGGCGTCCAACGCGGAGATCGCCGCCGTCCTCGGCATGCGGGAAAGCACGGTGAAAGCCCATGTGAGCCGCATACTGGCGGCCCTCGAAGTGGGCAACCGGGTGCAGGCCGCACTGTGCGTGCGGGACGCCGGACTCCACGGGGACAACTCCCGGGAATTCTGAGCGCATTACCGAGGACCGCTGTGAAAGCGGTCTGAAACCGATGTGTGAGCGCTGAGCTGGCCGCCCTTCTCGCCCGACGAGGCCTACGCCGACCTCACCGGGTTCTCGCACGGCGCCGGCGGCATCGGCTGGGCGCTCGTCCACCTGGGCGTGGCGACCGGGCACCCGGAGTACGTGGCCGCCGGCCGCAAGGCCTTCGCCTACGAGAACCGGCACTTCGACACCGCCGAACACGACTGGTACGACCTGCGCACCGACAACGGGGCCGCCGTCAAGGGCGCACGGCACTTCGCCAACGCCTGGTGCAACGGCGCCGCCGGCATCGGCCTCGCCCGCATCACCAGCTGGGCCGCCCTGGGGAAGACCGACGACGACCTGCTGCTCGACGCCCACCGCGCCCTGAGCGCGACCCTGCGCAACTTCCCCCGGCTGAAGAACCACACCCTGTGCCACGGCACCTCCGGCAACGCCGAACTCCTGCTCCGCTTCGCCGCGCTGCGTGCGGAGCCCGCCTTCCAGCTGGAGGCGAACGTCCAGGTCCAGGCGCTCTGGCGGAGCTTCGAGGACGCCGAGAGCGGCACGGCGGAGCACAGCGCCGACTTCTTCCCGGGCCTCATGCTCGGCATCTCCGGATTCGGGATGCACCTCCTGCGCCTCGCCGCCCCCGACCGGGTGCCCTCCGCCCTGCTCCTCGAACCGCTGCCGCACCCCGAACCGTGAAGGAGCCGAACCGGCATGCCGCTCAAGACCTGTGAGGAATTCCTCCGGGACACCCTCGAACCCGACCTGTTCCGCGACGAGTTCAAGGCCGTCACGGCCGTCGAGGAAGTCGTCGCCATCGGGCGCCGGCACGGCTACGGCTTCACCGTGGCCGAGTTCCTGGAGAAGGCGAGGGCCTTCGACGGCCCCGGCCCCCGGCTGCCGGCCGGCCCGGCCGCGACGGGGCCGACGACCGTCGCCCACTACGAGTACGAGCTCGCCGAACTCCCCGGCTTCGCGCCCGTGCTGGACGAACTGCCCCGCCTGAAGACCATGCCGCCCGGCGTGGACCTGGCCCGGTTCGCCGCCGCCTTCCGCGCCGACGACCTGGACTCCACCTCCCGCAACCCCGCCGACCCCGGCTACCGGGCCTGGCACCGCAAGCTCGCCGCGGACGGCTGGCGCGACCCCGGCACACCGGGCGCACCCCGCCGCGACTTCCATCTGATCAACCTCGACGAGCATGTCGAACACGACGGCTACGAGGAGTACTTCGCGGCCAAGAGCCGGGTGGTGGCCGCCCTGGAGAACGTCTTCGGCGGCGAGGTCCGCTGCTCCGGATCCCTGTGGTACCCGCCGGACAGCTACCGGCTGTGGCACACCAACGAGGACGACCCGGGCTGGCGCATGTACGTCGTCGACTTCGACCGCCCCTTCGACGACGACGGGCGGACCTCCTTCTTCCGCTACCTCCACCCGCGCACCCAGGAACTCGTCACCCTGCGCGAACGCCCCCGGACCGTGCGGTTCTTCAAGGTCTCCCAGGACCCGGAACAGCTGCTGTGGCACTGCATCGCCAACCCGACCGACCGGCACCGCTGGAGCTTCGGCTTCGTCGTCCCGGAGAACTGGAGGGACGGGCTCCGCCGCAGCGGCTGACCGGTGACCGGGTACGGCAACGGGAGGAACGATGTTCGGAGCAGGACAGCGGGCGGCACGCCGCCCCGCGGCGGCCGGCGCGGCACCGGCCGCGCACGCCGACCCCCCGGCCGTGCGCATGCGGGGCGTGGTCAAGTCGTACGGGGGGCGCGAAGCCGTCCGCGGCATCGACCTGACCGTCGCACAAGGGGAGACCTTCGCCTTCCTCGGACCGAACGGGGCGGGCAAGACCACCACCATCCGCATGCTGTGCACCCTCGCGGCACCGTCCGCGGGCAGTATCGAGATCGCCGGCCACGACACCCGCACCGCACCCCGGCAGGTGCGGCGCAGCCTCGGCCTGGTCTTCCAGGAGACCACCCTGGACCCGGAGTTGACGGCCGAGGAGAACCTGCGCTTCCACGCCGACCTGTACGCGCTGCCGGCCGCAGGCCTCGGCGGGCGGATCGACGCCATGCTCGGCCTGGTCGGGCTGCGAGAACGCCGGAACTCCCTGGTGCGCACGTTCTCCGGCGGTATGCAGCGCCGCCTCGAAATAGCCCGCGGCCTGATGCACCGTCCCCGCCTGCTCTTCCTCGACGAACCGACCATCGGCCTCGACCCGCAGACCCGGGCCCAGGTGTGGACGCACCTGGCCGAGATCCGCCGCCGCGAGGGCACCACCGTCTTCCTCACCACGCACTACCTGGACGAGGCCGAACAGTGCGACCGGATCGCCATCATCGACGAGGGCCGGATCGTCGCCGAGGGCAGCCCGGACGCCCTGAAGGCCGTCATCGGCTCCGACCGGGTGCAGCTGCGCACGGATGACGACGAGGCCGCCGCCGCGCTCCTGCGCGCACGGTTCGGGCTCGAACCGGCCGTGGCGGACGACGGGATCACGGTACGGGTGGCCGACGGCGCCCGGCTCGTCCCGGCGGTGTGCGCCGGACTCGACGTCGCCGTCTACGAGGTCGTGGTCAGCAGGCCCAGCCTCGACGACGTCTTCCTGCACTTCACGGGGCGGGACATCCGCGACGACCGGACCGGGGCGGGGGGCCTGTCATGACGGCGACGTCCGTGGGCCCGGCACCGTCCGCCGCGCCGGAACCGGGCCGGTTCGCCGCCGAATGGCGCGCCGGCGTCATGGTGTGGCGCCGCGAGATGATCCACTTCCTGCGGAACCGGACGGGGATGGCCGTCTCCCTCCTCCAGCCGCTGCTCTTCCTCTACATCCTCGGGATCGGCCTGTCCCGGATGTTCTCCGGACCCGGCTCGTCCTCCGACTACATGGTGTTCCTCTTCCCGGGCGTGCTGGTGATGGCGGCCCAGGCGCCCGCGATCTCCGTCGGCGCCTCGATCGTGTGGGACCGGGAGAGCGGATTCCTGCGGGAGATGCTGGTGGCGCCGGTCCGCCGCAGCACCCTGCTCGTCGGCAAGTGCCTGGGCGGCGCGACCGTGGCGGCCTGCCAGGGGGGAGTGGTGCTGGCCAGCGCGGGGCTGACCGGGATTCCGTACCGGCTCGGGATGTTCGCGGAACTGCTCGCCGAACTCGTCCTTGCCTCACTGGCGATGACGGTCATGGGCGCGGTGGTCGCGGTGCGGACCCGCCGCGTACGGACCTTCCACACGGTCCTCACGGTGCTGACGGCACCGCTGGTCTTCCTCTCCGGGCTGATGTTTCCGGTGAGCGCGATGCCCGCGTGGATGGCGGCCGTCACCGTCGTCAACCCGCTGACGTACGCCGTCGACGCGATGCGCCGCTCAGTGCTCTCCCACTACGACGCACCGGCGGGCAGCCGCCTCTTCGACCCCGTCAGGTGGGGCGGGCACGCGGTCCCGCCGCTGCTGTCGGTGGCACTGGTGGCGGCGTTCTGCGCGGTCGTGGTGGCGGCCGCCAGCAGGGCCTTCTCACGGACGGAATAGACGACAAGAGGAGTCGAAGCATGGGGAAGAAGGCAAGAGCGGTCCGCCGGGGCATGCTGTCACTGGGGGCGGTTCCCCTGGCGGCGGCCGTGCTGCTCGGCTGGCAGGCCCGACCGGCGGCGGCCTTCGGCACGATCAACTCGCTGGGGCAGCATGCCGAGCACGAGCGCATCACCCGCGCCGCACTGGCCTGCCCGCCGGGCCGGGCCTCGGACGGATCCTGCTTCGAACCGCGGTCCCTGGACCAAGTCGCCGGACACACCGGCACGTTCGGGGCAGTGGGCTCCCCGGACTCCGACGAGATCACCGTCTCCGCCGCACACTGCGACAACGCCGACCACCTCGCCCGGCCCGGCTATCCCACCAGCCGGGAGCAGGCGTCGAGCCAGCTCATATCGTGCGTGACGCACCTGCAACGGCGCTTCGGAAGGGGCGCGGACACCGCCTCCGGCGTGCTCGGCGGCGACGGCACCGTGGCACCCGCCGAAGTCGACCTCGGCAAGGACTGCGTCTTCACGCTCGGCATCCCCGGGCGCGGCAAGTGCAATGCCATCGAGGGCTTCGGGCGCGCGCTGCACGGGGTGCAGGACTTCTACTCGCACAGCAACTGGACCGACCGGGCCGACCCGGACCGTCCCACCGGCAAGGACAACCCGCCCGGCCTGCAACGTGCGGCCCCGTCCCCGCTGTTGCAGCTCTCGGAGGGGAAGCCGCCGTCGCCCGGTGCGATCCCCGAGGACCTCACCACCGGCTGCTTCTCGCTCCTGGGCGGCTGTTCGAGCCGGGTGGACCACGCCGCCCTCAACAAGGACACCGGGCTGATCGACCCGGCGACCGGCACCACCAGTGGCCCGACCACGCCCCGGGGGAAGGTCGCGGGCAACTTCGACCGGGCGGTCCAAGGGGCCGTCGCGGACACGCGGCGCCAATGGGCGGACTTCCGCGGCCTCTTGGCGGAGCGCTACGGCAAGGAGCGGGGCGACCGGATCGGATGCGCGCTGACGCACGACAACCCGGTCCGCGACTGCCGCTGACGCAGGCATCACCCTTCGGCGAAGTCCCGGGCGATGCCCGGCCAGGCGGCGGCCATGTCGACGAGGAAGGCCTTCTCGGCATCGAGCCCGCCGCCGGCCGGCCCGGGGTGACCGAAATCCGCCACCTGCTCCGGGCGGCCGGCGAGCCTGGCCGCCCGGGCCGCGGCGACCACACACGCGAGCTCGGCCGCCGCGGCCCGGTGCGGCGGCACACTGCGGCCGGCGACGTACTGCCGGGCGAGCCCGGCGGCCCCGGCCGGTATGTGGCCCTGCAGGGCGATGATGGCGTCCCGGGTCTCGATGACCTTCCGGTACACGAGCAGATTCCGGGGCACGAGCGGCCGCAGGAGCTCGGCGACCCTGCCCCGCGGCGCGGTCAGCGCCACCTGCGGCACGGCGACCATCAGGTCGTACCACAGCGGCCACAGCCGCCAGGCGGTACGGGCATCGGACGCCAGCCGGCGGGCGGCCGCGAAAACCGGCACGAGGATCGCCGCGGCCCGCAACAGCGCGTGCAGGGTGAGGGCAACGGTGAGGTGCGGAAGGGCGGTTGCATCCCCGACGGCGAGCCGGACGCCCTGCCCCGCCCAGTACACCCAGGCGAACGCGGTCCCGAGCCCGAACAGCCGGAGCCCGGCGGCGAGGGACGGGTTCCCGGTACGCCGCCCGTGATGCCAGCACACGAGCACGCAGAGCGTGTTCACCACGATGTGAACGCAGATGACGATGACCCGGTACGCGGCGGAGGGCGCGGACCCGGCGCAGCGGTCGAGAACCACCAGCAAGACGATGGTGAGACCGACAGCCGGGACGAGCACCCGCGGCACCCGCCGCACCCCCGCGGTGGCGAGCAGAAAATGCAGCACGGCACCGGCCGAGACCACGCCGACCAGATTCCTGGCCACGGTCAACTCGGCACTCCGCCCGAACACTTCGGCCGCCGTCCGCGTCACGAAGGGCAGATTCAACGTCATGGCAAGCGCCGCGGTCCCGACGGCGAGCCAGAGCGCCCGCTGCGCCGCACATCGCAGGGCCCCACGGGCCCGCACCAGCACGGCGACCCACAGGAGGATCACACCGGCGGCTTGTGCGTGAGCCTCGAAGTCACCGGACATACGGGGCGATCGACTCGGAGCGGTCGTGGGCACACATGTGACCGCATCCTGGCAAACGGACACCTGTGCGACAAGGGGGGTGTGTGAACGGTTGGGGGGAACTGGCCACTTGGGCGGGGGCCGGGGGCCGGGGGCCGGGGGCGGGTGTGTGGGCGGGGCTCAGCGCACCCTTCCCCGCGGCTTGAGCGCGACCGGCGGGAGCGCCGGCGCCTTCAGTGCGGGGCCGTCGTACCCCCGCACCTCCCCGAACCGGGACCCCGTCGTCCAGTCCTCCCGAGCCTGCGCGATCTCCTCATGGCTGCGCCCCACGAAGTTCCACCACATCACGATCCGTTCCTCGAACGGCTCGCCGCCCAGCAGCATGAACGCGCTGTCCACGTCGGCGCGCAGCGGCAGTTCGCGGCGGCCGCAGCCCAGGTAGAGGAGGGAGCCGGGGGGCAGGCGTACGCCGTCGACCTCGGCCTCGCCGGACATGGTCAGGGCCGCGTACTCGAAGTCCGGCTGTACCGGCAGGCGGGCCGAGGAGCCTGCGGGCAGGGTGATGTCGGCGCCGACGAGGGGGCTGAAGGCGGTGGCGGGGGAGTGCGTGCCGTCGAGTTCGCCCATGATGACGGTGGCGTCGATGCCGCCGCCCGTCACGCGCGGCAGTTCCGCATGGTGTTCCCACGCCGGGTCCGTGTGCCGGTGGGCGTCGGGCAGGGCCACCCACAGCTGCGCGCCGTGCAGCACGGGAGCGTGCTCGCGCGGGGACTCCTCGGCGTGGGCGATGGCGCGCCCCGAGGTCATCAGCCCCAACTGCCCCGGGCGCAGCGTCTGCAGGCTGCCGAGGCTGTCGCGGTGCAGGACCTCGCCGGCGTGCAGCCAGCTGACGGTCTGCAGCCCCATGTGCGGGTGCGGAGCGACCTGCATGCCGGGCTCGTCGGCGATGTCGTCCGGGCCGTAGTGGTCGACGAAGCACCAGGCACCGATCATCCGGCGGCCGATGCCGGGCAGCAGGCGGCGCACGATCGTGCTCTCGCCGAGCGGCACGTTCTTCGCGGGCAGCAGCTCGCGCACCGGTTGCGCCGTGATGTCCTGGCGGCCGCCGCACTGCGTGGGGGCGGGCTGGAGGTCGAGGTTGCTCATGGCGGACACGATGCCACTTGGTGGGTGGGGCACACGCGGGCCTCGCGCACTCCGATGGGATTCACCTGGCGCAGCGGACTTCCGGCGGAGCGCCTAGCGCAGGGCGCTGAGGCCCGGGACGAACGTCACCAGCACCGGGACGAACGGCACCAGGGCCGCCGCGGCCGTCAGCCGCAGCCGGTGTGCCGCGGTGAGCCGGGGCGTGGGGGCCAGCAACCGGTCCACGCGGCCCGGCAGGTGCGAGGCCCCGGCCGGGCAGGGGCCGAACACCCCGCGGTCCTCGTTGAGTTCGACCAGGGCGAGCGCGGTGGTCAGCCGCCCGAAGCGGCGCGAGGCGCAGTCGTCCGCCGCGAGCTCGACCAGGTGGTGCACCTGGTCGCGGAAGGCGGCGAAGACCGGCACCTGCGGGAAGCCGTGGGCCAGCGCCGACGAGCAGTGCAGCAGCCAGTCGTGCCGGGCCCGGGCGTGGCCCTGTTCGTGGGCCAGCACCGCATCGAGCTGCGTCCCCTTCAGCCGGCGCAGCGCACCCGTGGTGATCACCAACTGCGGCGCGGGGCCGCCGCGCAGCAGCCACGCGTCGGGCCGGTCGCCCTCCAGCACCACGAGCCGCTCCGTGCCGGGCACCTCACCGGGCAGCCGGGGGGAGCGGACGCGCAGTTCGGCACGGCGGCGCCGGCGGCGTGCCCGCGCCCCCCGAACCTCGCGGGTCAGCATCGCCGCCGTCCACACGGCGCCCGAGGCGAGGGTGATGGCCAGCGGCGCCGCCCATGCGCTGTGGGCGCCGAGGGCATAGGCCTCCACCACCCCGTGCGGGGCGGGCGCGAAGACGTTGCCGCGGACGGCCTCCCAGGCCTCGGCGGCGCTCAGCGACATGGCGAGAACACAGCACAGCAGCACGGCCGCCACCACGCACTGCCACACCCACAGGGCGACGACCGGCTCCCGGACGGGCCAGTCGGCGCGGGTCAGCACGCGTGGCGCCACGGCCGCCGCCAGTCCGCCGAGGACCAGCAACGCGAGCGTGACCATCATGGCGTCAGCCTATGAGCGCACGCCTGTCCAGGGGTACGGCTCCGCAGGCGAAGTGACGCAGACCACGGGAACCCGGAAGGAGCGGGAGGGAGCGGAGGCATCAGAGGGTGAGCAGCATCGCCAGCATGCCTATCGCCATGGACAACCGGCACGCCGTGGTGAGTTCGCGCCGCCCCGGCCGCCCCGGCCCCCGCGCCGCGCCGCACCTCCACGAGCCGTCGCCCGCGGCGACGGCCGCCGGCACGGGGACGATGCGCGCCGTGGCCCGTACCGCATAGACGGCGAAGTACACCAGCAGCAGCCCGGTCAGCAGCGGAGTGCCCGCCGGTCCGTGCATCGCCCCACCGTGTTCCATGTGTTCCGTGTGTTCCATGCGGCCGTCGGACGGCGCACCCGCCATCGCGAGCGCCATGTAGACCATCGCGAACGCCCCTACCGCATGGTGCAGTTGGTGCGCCTCCGCCCGCCGCCGGGCCGTGATCAGCGCCCGTACCCCCGCGGCCCCGAACACCACGGCGAACAGCACCGCCCCCCACGGCGTGGCCGCCGGCATCCCGGCCGGCAGTGCCATGGCCGCCATGCCGAGGCCCATCAGGGCGTCACTCCCCGCGGCCCGGCGCTCCCCCGCGGCGCCGGCCCGCATCCCGTGCAGGCAGTACGCGCCCGTGGCCGTGCACAGCACGACGAGCAGCCACCCGACCAACGGCGGTCCGTGCACAGCGCACCTCCCCGAACCCGAACGCACATCCACCCCCGGGAGGCTGCCCACCGCGACAGCGGCACACGGGAGCGCACAGGCGCACGGCGAGAGCGCATTCCCGGCGCGAACATGCGCCCGCGCGCAGGGGCGCGCTCGGGAGGCGCGCCGGGAATGCGCGCCAGGCCGCGCAGGTCCCCTATATCCCTGGCTGTATCCCCCGCTACATCCCCGGTCGGTACCGCAACGGATGCCCCTCCGGCACCTCCACCACCGCGATGCGCACCCCGTCCGGGTCCGCGATCCACATCTCCACCAGCCCCCACGGCTTGGTCTCCGGCGGCTCCAGCACCTGCACCCCGCACCGCAGGAACTCCCGGTACGCCTGGGCCGCGTCCGCCACCTGGAACCACAGCTCCAGCCCGGGCCCCGGCGGGTGCTCCGCGCGTCCCGAGACCTCCAGGAAGCCGCCGCCCAGGAAGTAGACCGTGCCCCGCTCGGGCCCCGTGCCGAACTCGCGGTAGACCGCGAGCCCCAGCGCCGTGCCGTAGAACTCCCGCGACCGGTCCGGGTCGACCGGCCGCAGCAGGATCCTGCTGCTCAGTACGTGCACCATGCGGCGACTGTACGCACAACTGCTCCGTTAGGGTCGTACATACGCCCGAAAGTGCACGGAGAGGATCACGTCATCCATGGAGACCGCCGCCCGTACCGCCGATCTTGTCTTCCGCCCCGCGACCGCCGGTGACGTACCGGTCCTCGTCGCGCTGATCGAGTCGGCGTACCGCGGCGACGACAGCCGTGCCGGGTGGACCACCGAGGCGGACCTGCTGGAGGGGCAGCGCACCGACCCCGCGGGCGTGCTGGCCGTGGTGACGCACGCCGAGAGCCAGCTCCTGGTGGCCGAGCGCGAGGGCGAGCCGATCGCCTGCTGCCACATCGAACACCGCGGCAGCCACGCCTACTTCGGGATGTTCGCGGTCCGCCCGACCGCCCAGGGCGGCGGCCTGGGCAAGGCCGTGATGGCGGAGGCGGAGCGCGTCGCACGCGACGAGTGGGGCGTGCGCGAGATGCATATGACCGTCATCCGGCAGCGCGCGGAACTGATCGCCTGGTACGAGCGGCGCGGCTACCGGCGGACCGGGCGGATGAGCCCGTTCCCGTACGGCGACGAGCGGTTCGGCATCCCGCAGCGCGCCGACCTGGAGTTCGAGCTGCTGGTCAAGGAACTGGCCTGAGGCAACGGTCCTTCCTGTAGCGGTCCCTCCCCGGCGGAATCCCGGGCTCCCACCCCGATCGGTGGCCGGAACGAGCCTGGAACGGCTACAGATGTCAGAGTGGCAGGAGAGACCGATTTCCGCTCCTGATCCCTCACACGAGAGAACCGCACAGGAAAAACGGTGGTCAGGCGGGGGCCTGGCAGGATAATTTGTCGATACATCCCTTGAGCCGGAGAAGCTCGCATGGATACGGTGTCTTAACGCGAGGTTCTCCTGAGGAGGGGTAGTGATGACGGAAATTCTTGCGTCGACGGTGTCGAGGACCGGCATATCGACCGACGAGCGCGTGATCGATCACCCCGCCTGGGGTGTCCTCAAGGCCGCCGTCGAACGAATCCGGCCCTGGCAGTCCGCGGACGGTTCCATCGACTTCGCCGCGGAGGACGCACCGCCGGGCGAGGAGGTCCGTGCCGAGCTCGACAAGGTCGTGGCCGCGGTCGAGCAGCTCTCGCCCCTGGTGGCGCACGACGCCGCGTACCACACGGCCCTCGTCGCCGACCTGCGACGCTGGGCCGACGGCGGCTTCGGCGTCCCGGACTTCCTGGACTCGCTGCTGGCCTTCCGGCCCGCCGCACAGCGCGCCGACGGGCTGCAGCACCTGGTTGTCTTCCCGATGTACACCCAGAACGGCAACCCCGACCGCAACCTCGAAGCCGTCGTGCTCCGCGTGGTCTGGCCGGAGTGGCTCGCCGAGCTGGAGCGCACCCGCTACGACAACCCGCTCTTCCTCGGCATCACCTTCGAGGACTTCACCTCCGGCTACGACACCAACTCCGCGGTGCTCTTCCCGGAGACCATCGCCGTCCGCGAGGCCCCCGACCGCTTCACCTGGGGCGGCATCTTCTGCGACCGCGAGGCGGCCCGCTTCCGCCGGGTCACCGAGGCGGCGGTCGAGATCCTCGGCCTCGAACTCCCCGAGGACATCGCCCGCATGGTCGGCGACCAGCAGCGCTGCCAGCAGGCGTTCGTCCTGTGGGACATGGTCCACGACCGCACCCACAGCCACGGCGACCTGCCCTTCGACCCCTTCATGATCAAGCAGCGGCAGCCGTTCTGGATGTACGGCCTGGAGGAGCTGCGCTGCGATCTCACCGCCTTCAAGGAGGCCGTGAAACTGGAGGCCGACGGCTACGCCCAGGGCCGCGACGTGCAGTACGCCGTGCTCTTCGACCGGATGTTCCGCTTCCCGGTCACCGGCGAGCGCGTGCGCAACTACGACGGCCTCGGCGGCCAGCTGCTCTTCGCCTACCTGCACCGGCACGACGTCGTACGCTGGACGGACAACACCCTGCACATCGACTGGGGCCGCGCCCCGCAGGTGACCAACCAGCTGTGCGGAGAGATCGAGAAGCTCTACCGGGACGGCATCGACCGTCCCAAGCTCGTGCACTGGTTCGCCGCCTACGAGCTCGTCTCGTCCTACCTGGCCCCGCACCCGGGCTCCGTATGGGCCAAGGGCCCCGACGCCCTGGACCTGACCCAGCCGCCGCGCAAGCTCGTCGACGACGTGCTGCCGGACGAATTCCCGCTCAGCATGTTCTACGAGGCCCTTGCCAAGAAGCTGCGCGGCGTGATCGCCTCCACGAAGGGGATCACGGCGGACAGCGGCGAGCGGGTCGCCGCGTGAGCAGCAGCGAGAAAGAGGCGACGATCATGAGCACTCCGACGAACGGCAATGGTCCGCTGGCCGGTGCGGTCGTGGCGGTGGCGGGAGCGGCCGGGCCCGCGGGCCGGGCGACGCTCCTGCGTCTGGCCGAGGCCGGGGCGACCGTGGTCGCCGCCGATGCGGACGCGGCCCGCCTGGCCGAGGCCGTGGACGCCGCCCGGTACGCGCACGGCGGGGCCACCGTCACCGGTGACACCGTGGACCTGCTCGACCTCGACGCGGCCCGCGCCTGGGCGGACCGCACCGAGAAGGAGTTCGGCCGCGTCGACGGCCTCGTCCACCTGGTGGGAGGCTGGCGCGGCTCGGCCACCTTCGCCGAGACCGACCTCGACGACTGGGCCCTGCTGGAGAAGCTGCTCATCCGCACCGTCCAGCACACCTCGCTGGCCTTCGAGGCGCCGCTGGCCCGCAGCGGCCGCGGCCGCTACCTGCTGATCAGCGCCGCCGGTGCGAGCAAGCCCACCGCGGGCAACGCCGCGTACGCCGCCTCCAAGGCCGCCGCCGAGGCATGGACGCTCGCGCTCGCCGACTCCTTCCGCAAGGCGGGGGGCGACGGTGCCCCGCCGGCCGCCGCCGCGATCCTCATCGTCAAGGCACTGGTGCACGACGCCATGCGCGCCGAGCGCCCGAACGCGAAATTCGCCGGCTTCACGGACGTCAAGGACCTGGCCCAGGCCATCGTCGGCGTCTGGGACAAGCCCGCACAGGAAGTGAACGGAACCCGTCTGTGGCTGACTCCGCAACAGTGAACGACACCTCTTCGACGACCGACGCCATACGCCACCACGATCCCGCGCTGCGGGGTTTCGCGAGCGACAACTACGCGGGCGCGCACCCCGAGGTGCTCGCGGCACTGGCCCTGGCCAACGGCGGTCACCAGGTCGCGTACGGGGAGGACGTCTACACGGCGCACCTCCAGGAGGTGATGCACCGTCACTTCGGCCCGGCGGCCGAGGCGTTCCCGGTCTTCAACGGCACCGGAGCCAACGTCGTCGCCCTCCAGGCGGCGACGGAGCGGTGGGGCGCGGTCATCTGCGCCTCCACCGCGCACATCAACGTCGACGAGTGCGGCGCGCCCGAACGCGTCGGCGGCCTCAAGCTGTTGACCATCCCGACCGAGCACGGCAAGCTCACCCCCGCGCTGATCGACCGCGAGGCCTACGGCTGGGACGACGAGCACCGGGCCCAGCCGCAGATCGTCTCGATCACCCAGACCACCGAACTGGGCACCTGCTACACGCCCGAAGAGATCCGGGAGATCTGCGACCACGCCCACGAGCGCGGTATGAAGGTCCACCTCGACGGCTCCCGGCTGGCCAACGCCGCGGCCACGCTGGGCCTGCCCCTGCGGGCGTTCACCACCGACGCCGGGGTGGACCTGCTGTCCCTGGGCGGTACCAAGAACGGCCTGGTCTTCGGCGAGTGCGTGGTCGTCCTGAACCCCGATGCGGTACGGGCGATGAAGCACCTGCGCAAGCTGTCGATGCAGCTCGCCTCGAAGATGCGCTTCGTCTCGGTGCAGTTCGAGGCCCTGCTGGCCGGCGATCTGTGGCTGCGCAGCGCCACGCACGCCAACGCGATGGCGGCACGGCTCGCCGAGGGCGTCCGGTCCGTCGACGGCGTCGAGATCCTGCACCCGGTGCAGTCCAACGCCGTCTTCGCCCGGCTCCCGCACGATGTGAGCGAGCGGCTGCAGAAGCGCTACCGCTTCTACTTCTGGGACGAGGCGGCGGGCGACGTCCGCTGGATGTGCGCCTTCGACACGACCGAGGCGGACGTGGACGCGTTCGTGGCGGCGTTGAAGGAAGAAATGGCGAAGGCCTGACAGCTGCCGTTCCCCGCGCCCCGAAGGGGCGCGGGGAACGGCGCGCTCAGCCCGAAACGACCCGCACCGTCACACTCAACGGCACCCCTCGGCCCGCGCAGCCACCGGCGCCGTCCCGCCCAGGTGGGCGGGAACCCACCACGTGTCGCCGGCATCCCGCGGCCGCACCGGATAGGCCCGCTGCGCCGCCTCCAGCAGCTCCTGCACCCGCCCCCGCAGCCGCTCGGTGACGGTCTCCGCCGGCTCCGCCGGATCGGCGGTGAGCGGCTCGCCCACCCGTATCGTCACCGGGATGTGGTTGCGGCCGAAGTCGCGCTTGTGGCCCTTGGTCCACAGGCGCTGCGTGCCCCACAGAGCCATCGGCAGCAGCGGCACCCCGGCCTCCTGGGCCAGCCGGGCCGCGCCGGACTTGAAGTTCTTCAGTGTGAACGACTGGGAGATCGTCGCCTCCGGGAAGACGCCGATGATTTCGCCCGCGCGCAGCGAGGCGAGCGCGTGCTTGTACGCGTCCAGGCCGGCGGCCCGGTCGACGGGGATGTGCTTCATCGCCCGCATCAGAGGCCCGGAGACCTTGTGCCGGAAGACCGATTCCTTCGCCATGAAGCGCACAAGCCGTTTGGCCGGGCGCGCGGCGAGGCCGCAGAAGACGAAGTCCAGGTATCCGATGTGGTTGCTCACCAGAACCGCCCCGCCGCGCTGCGGGATGTGCTCGGTCCCCTTGATGTCGAAGCGCAGGTCCAGCGCCTTGAACATGGTGCGGGCGGCGCCGATCACCGGGGGATAGACGAGCTCTGCCATATCGGGAAGATCCTTCCGGGCCAGGGGAGGGTGCTCCCGGCTGAAGTTTTGAAGTTACGCGGCCGTAGGGTTCCGGCTTTCGCCAGATCGTGCCTGAATGCCCGGCCTGCGGGCCAGCCAGGACGCCCCCGGGGCCGGGAGATCCTCATCACGTCGGCTTGTGCGGATGTGCGGGAAGCTACACCCCCGGTCGCTTTCGGGAAATTTCTCCGGCGCCTCCGGTGCTGCAGGATGGCAAGGGACCGGACACGGGACGGACCCGAGGGGTCCAGGGAGGGACGAGGGTGGAGGGGCACCGGAGCGAGGAGCGCCTGAGCGCTGCCGAGATCGGCGCGGAGCTGGGGGAACGGGCCACGCTCGTGCAGTTCTCCACGGCCTTCTGCCAGCCCTGCCGGGCGACCAGGCGGGTGCTCGCGGACGTGGCGGACATGGTGGACGGCGTCGTGCACCACGAGATCGACGCGGAAGCGCGGCTGGAACTGGTCCGTTCCCTGCGGATCGGCGCGACGCCGACCGTGTTGGTGCTGGACGCCGGCGGCCGGGTGGTGCGACGGGCAACCGGTCTGCCCCGCAAGGCCGATGTGATCGCCGCGCTCGGCGCGGCGGTCCTCCCCTCCGACAGCTCCCCCGGCTCCCCCAGCTCCCACAGCTCCCTCGGCCAAAGGACGGCTTGATGACGGCCTCGCCCGAACTGGGCGCCCAGCGGCCCGCCCCCGACCTGCTGCGCTCGGTCTTCCGCCGGCACGCGGCCGGCGTCGCCGTGATCACCGCGCACGGTCCGCGCCCCGCCGGTTTCACCGCCACTTCGCTCACCTCGGTGGCCGCCGAGCCGCCGCTGGTCTCCTTCGGCGTGGGCACCGGCTCGTCCAGCTGGCCGGTCATCGCCGACGCGGAGCACGTGGGGGTGCACATACTCGGCGAGCACCAGAGCGAGTTGGCGGCCACCTTCGCCCGCAGCGGCGCCGACCGTTTCGCCCCGCCCACCCGCTGGCGCAGCGGTCCGCACGGGGTCCCGCTGCTGGAGGGCGTACTGGCCTGGATGGTGTGCCGGGTGGTGGCCCGGGTGCCCGCCGGGGACCACCGGGTCGTGCTCGCCGAGGCGGTCGCCGGGGACCCCACCGGAGACGGCCGTCCGCTCCTCTACCACCAGGGACGCTTCAACGGTCTGCGGGACTGAGACGTCCCTGTCGCGCGCGTTGGGCAGATCACAGCCGCCCTCCCTTGCGTTCGGCCGGAACGCTCGATGTACTGACGAGTAACATTCCGGTCGGGGCGGTGATCGTGACGATGACCGCACCGGCCCGGAATCCGCCCCACAAGGCGCCTATGCTGCCTGCCAAGGCAGCTTGATAGAGACGATGCAGTAGGAGAGCCGGCGTGAGCTTGAGGATCGTTGTCTGTGTGAA
Source organism: Streptomyces morookaense (assembly GCF_013030945.1). Classification (GTDB taxonomy): domain Bacteria; phylum Actinomycetota; class Actinomycetes; order Streptomycetales; family Streptomycetaceae; genus Streptomyces; species Streptomyces morookaensis. The sequence goes on from NZ_JABBXF010000037.1 coordinate 65,654, forward strand.
GTACGTGCCCGACGCCACCGGCGACCGGCACTTCGCCGAGGACCTGACCGTCGACCGCGACGACGTGGACGGCCTGCTCTCGGAGCTCGACGAGTACGCGGTCGAGCAGGCGCTGCAGATCTCCGAGGAGGCGGACGACGCGGAGATCACCGTTCTGACGATCGGCCCCGAGGACGCCAAGGACGCCCTGCGCAAGGCCCTGTCCATGGGTGCCGACAAGGCCGTCCACGTCGAGGACGACGACCTGCACGGCACCGACGCGCTGGGCACCTCGCTGGTGCTGGCCAAGGCCGTCGAGCACGTCGGCTACGACCTGGTCATCTGCGGCATGGCCTCCACCGACGGCGGCATGGGCGTGCTCCCGGCGATGCTCGCCGAGCGCCTGGGCGTCCCGCAGGTCACCCTGCTCTCCGAGGTCGCCGTCGAGGACGGCAAGGTGACCGGCCGCCGTGACGGCGACGCCGCGAGCGAGCAGCTGGAGGCGTCCCTCCCGGCCGTCGTGTCCGTCACCGACCAGTCCGGCGAGGCCCGTTACCCCTCCTTCAAGGGCATCATGGCCGCCAAGAAGAAGCCGGTGGAGTCCCTGGACCTCTCCGACCTCGGCATCGACGCGGACGAGGTCGGCCTGGACGGCGCGTGGACCACGGTCGACGAGGCCACCGAGCGTCCGGCCCGCACGGCCGGCACGATCGTCAAGGACGAGGGCGAGGGCGGCAAGCAGCTCGCCGAGTTCCTCGCGGGCCAGAAGTTCATCTGAGCCCGGTAACTCCTCCCACCGCCCTCATACTTCCCGCAGGAGAGCAACACCATGGCTGAAGTCCTCGTCTACGTCGACCACGTGGACGGCGCCGTCCGCAAGCCCACCCTCGAACTGCTCACCCTCGCCCGCCGCATCGGCGAGCCCGTCGCCGTGGCCCTCGGTGCCGGCGCGGACGCCACCGCCGCGACGCTGGCCGAGTACGGCGCGGTCAAGGTCCTGACCGCCGACGCGCCCGAGTTCGCCGACTACCTGGTCGTCCCGAAGGTGGACGCGCTCCAGGCCGCGTACGAGGCCGTCTCCCCGGCCGCCGTGCTCGTCCCGTCCTCCGCCGAGGGCAAGGAGATCGCGGCCCGCCTCGCCGTCCGCATCGGCTCCGGCATCATCACCGACGCCGTCGACCTGGAGGCCGGCGCCGAGGGCCCGGTGGCCGTGCAGTCCGTCTTCGCGGCCTCGTACACCACCAAGTCCCGCGTCACCAAGGGCACTCCGGTCATCACCGTCAAGCCCAACTCCGCCGCCCCGGAGGCCGCCCCGGCCGCCGGTACGGTCGAGCCGCTGGCCGTCGCCTTCGGCGAGAAGACCACCGGCACCAAGGTCGTCGCCCGCACCCCGCGCGAGTCGACCGGCCGCCCCGAGCTGACCGAGGCCGCGATCGTGGTCTCCGGCGGCCGCGGCGTCAACGGCGCCGAGAACTTCCCGCTCATCGAGGCCCTCGCCGACTCGCTCGGCGCGGCCGTCGGCGCCTCGCGTGCCGCGGTGGACGCCGGCTGGTACCCGCACACCAACCAGGTCGGCCAGACCGGCAAGTCGGTGTCGCCGCAGCTGTACATCGCGGCGGGCATCTCCGGCGCGATCCAGCACCGGGCCGGCATGCAGACCTCGAAGACCATCGTCGCCATCAACAAGGACGCCGAGGCGCCGATCTTCGAGCTGGTCGACTACGGCGTCGTCGGCGACCTCTTCGAGGTCGTCCCGCAGCTGACGGACGAGGTCAAGTCCCGTAAGGGCTGACCGTTTCCGACGCTCCGCATAAAGCCCCGCTCCGGCCGACGCGCCGGAGCGGGGCTTTATGCCAGCGGCTGCTGTCAGGCGAGCGCCGCCTCGACCAGCCCCAGCGACCCGGGCCCGTCCGTCACCCCGACCAGCCGCAGGCCCGCACGCCGGAAGAGGCGACGGAAGTCCTCCCGCGTGCGGTGCTGCGCCCCGGGCTCGCAAATGACCATCATCTCGAGGTCGATGAGCTTGGACAGCGACGGCTGTCGCGGATCGTCGGGGATCAGGTACTCGGCAAACAGCACCCGGCTGTCCTCGGACCGCATCTGCGCACGGCAGTTGGAGAGAATACGGACCACGTCCGTGTCGTCCCAGTTGTGAATGACCTGGGAGAAGAGGTAGGCGTCGCCGCCGGCCGGTACGGAGTCGAGGAAGCTGCCGCCGACCAGCTCGCAGCGGTCGAGCACGCCGGCCTCCACCAGGGGCTGCCCGGCGCGCTCGACGACGTGCGGCAGGTCGTACAGCACCCCGCGCACCCGGGGGTTGGCCGACAGGATGGCCGCGAGCAGCGCGCCGCGCCCGCCGCCGCAGTCGACGACCGTGCCGAAGCGGCCGAAGTCGTAGCGCTGCACGATGGGGGCGGTGAGCCGGGTCGCGATGGAGGTCATCTCGGCGTCGAGCGACTCGGCGTCGTCGGGGTTCCGGCTGAGATACTCGAACCCGCTCATCCCGTGGGCGAGGTCGAACCCGGACCGCCCGGTGCGCAGCACCTCCAGCAACTGCCCCCAGGCGGCACGGTGATAGGGCCGGGCGAACTTGTGCGCCCAGCCGCGCATGGAGCCGTGGATGTCCTCGCGCAGCAGCTCGCCGACGGGGGTGAGGGCGAAGCGGCGGTCCGGTATCTCCTCGAAGACCTGCGCGTCCGCGAGCGCGCGCAGCAGCCGGTAGAGGTTGGTCTCGTCCGCGCCGACCGCCTTGGCGATCTCGCTCACCGGCCGCGGCCCGGCGGCCATTTCATCGGCGACCCCGAGCGTCGCCGCCGCGCTGAGCGCCTGGGCGATCCAGGCGCCACTGGTGAGCTGCATCATCCGCGCCACCGGATCGGCCACGGCTCCGGGAAGCGCGGCGGCGTCGGTGGGGTGAAGCGGCTCCATACCGTGTTCGGGTCGATTCATGACGTGATCATGGCACCGGGTGATCGGGTGTGGTAGGTGATGCACGGCTGTTGGCCGGAGTAGCGCACCCGTTGTCGAGTTCTGATCTCTACAGGGCGAGGGGGTGGGGTGGAGTGGTAAAGGCGGGGCGGCGGCATTGTCGTACCCCTGTGGCAGGCTCGCGCCATGCTGTCCGAACGCCGTCCCGACTTCGTCGAGGCCACCGATGCCCGTACCGTCGCCCCGGAGCTCCGGGCCGAGTTGACCGACTGCTGGGTGGCCGTCACCAATGCGGGCGGCGCCGCCGGATTCCCGTTCCCGCCGGTGGACGTCGCCGACGTGGCGCCGGTGGTGGACCGACTTGTAGCCGGCCTCGCCCCGGAGCGGAGCCGGCTCGTGATGGCGCGGGCGGGCGGTGCGCTCGCGGGGTGGGTGGTGCTCAACCGCGACCCGGGCAGGCTGGTCGGGCACTGGGCGACGATCAACCACCTGCAGACCCACCCCGCGTTCCGCGGGCGGGGCATCGGCTCGGCGCTGGTGCGCGAGGCGCGTCGGATTGCGCGTGACCAGCTGGGACTTGAGCAACTCCACCTCGCGGCCCGGGGAGGCGAGGGGCTGGAGCGCTTCTACGAACGGCTGGGCTGGCGCGAGGTCGGCCGGTGGCCGGGGGCGCTGCGGCTGGGGGAGGGGGAAGGGGATACGCGGGACGAGGTGCTGATGGTGCTGGGGTTGTTGTGAGGGCGGGTGGCGAGCGTCCTTGATACGGACGGGACAGTGGTTGCCGTCCGCCTGCGACGGGGGCTCCGCCTCCGCCGGCAAGAAGGACGACAAGGGTGCACAGGCGCCGCGTCCACTCCGTCCACTCCGGAGTCCCTCACCGCAGAGCAGGCCCAACAGGCTCTTGTCGCACTGGGAGACCTGCCGGCCGGCTGGAAGCTGGAGGCGAACACGGGCATGGACAAGTCGCAGGGCGCCGACGACGACATGGTGACGGGCGTGAAGCCGCTGTGTGCACCGGTCACCGCCGTCCTCAACAGCGGGCGACTGGAGGCGGACTACAAGGCCAACGCCCAGGAGGTCTTCACCAAGACGGGCGACCAGACCACGGTGGCGCAGGACGTCAGCGGCTATCCGCGCGCCCAGGCGGAGAAGGCCATGGCCGGACTGCGCGCGGCCGTCGAGCAGTGCGGAACCTTCACCGGTAAGCAGGGCGGCAAAAAGGCCACGGTGACGGTCAAGAAGACCGCGGAGCAGCCGAAGTACGGCGACGAGTCCCTCCGCTACACCGTCAAGATCGTCCAGGGTGACATGCAAATGGACTTCGACATGGGGACGATCCGCAGCCACGGCGCGATCACGACGGTGCTCAACAACTACTCGGACCGCGGGGACCGGGGCCTGGGGGCGTTCACGAAGGCGTTGTCCAAGGCGGGGGAGAAGCTGGCTGCTGCGGCGGCGAAGACGGCCTGATACGGCGGCTTGATCTGCTCAGGCGTGCCGCCCCGCAAGTGGCCTGCGGGACGGCACGTTTGACGTCAGAGCCCCGCCGTGGCGCCGCGCGGACGGTTCAGCTGTCGTGCGGCGGCGACGAGTGCCTCACGGAAGTCGCCGGGAGAGGTGAGGGCGGATGCCGGTGCATCGTCGTCCGCTTCAGGGAAGACCCACACCCGTTCCCCTTGATACTTGCCGGGCGGTGGGACGAACAGTTCGGCGCCGGTGGGGTAGACGGTCACCTCAGGCGTCCCGGCGAGGCGGCGCCCGGCGCCGAGGGGTAGCAGCCACCACATCAAGTGCTCGGCGCCGCCCATCACGTACGGACCGACGTGCCGGTCGCGGGCCTTGAGCTCGGTGATGACGGCGGTCGCCAGAGTGAAGTCGATCCGCACCAGGTCCCACTGGCGCCCGGCCACGAGTGGTGCGGTCCGGCCCGCGGCCCACAGGTCCAGGGTCAGCTGCGGGTCGTGTGCTGCGTGGTGCAGCCACTCGGTCGGGAGAGCCAGGGGTGCGCCGACGGCGGCGCGCTTCGCGGACTTGGGCATCCTTCATCCGATCTCGATAGGGGTGAGGCACCGGAGCACAAACGGACCTATGTCGGTCCGTGTGCGTTCCGGTGCCGAGATCGTGTCGGCCCGGGCCGGGGCAGCCCAGGACCGTACAGGGTCAGTCCGTCGACGACCGAAGGCGGAGGTGATACAGGCTGTCTCAGCCTGCCGGTCAGACCTCCACCGAGAGAAAGTCCGCGAGTTGGACCAGCTGCGGAGACAGGTCGCGCTTGCGGCGTGCCACCAGGGTGACCGTGATGTCGCGCGCGTAGCGCTGGTAGCGCAGCCATTCAGGGGCGGCGCGTTTGATGCCGGTCAGAATCTCGACGGCCTGCGCATAATCGCGCTGCTCGGAGTGGGCGGCAGCCAGGTCGAGCAGGTGGCGGTTGCGGTTGTTGGAGGTCGAACGTCTCGGCATGACGACCTGGGCGGAAAGCGCGAGGGCTTTGCCGAACTCGCGCTGGATCATGGCGTTCTCGACCTCCTTCATGGCCACAGTTGTGGGGCCGAAGGTCGTCCAGTACTCGTGGTAGTCGATGACGTCCCGGCCGACCAGGACGGCGGCGGCTTTGGCTTGCCGGGTCAAATCGGCGGCCTCCGGGCTGCGATTGTTGCGGACGGCCGCTGCCGACGCCCGCAGCAGAAGCCAGCCCCACGTGCCGAGGTGGCCGGCGGTGGAGTGGCGGAAGGACGGTTCGATCTCGTCCGCCGTGGCGACGGCGACCTGCTCGGCCTCGTCGAAGCGGCGCTGCCGAAGCAGGAGCCAGCACAGCGAAACCACTGCCGAGGCGGCGAGGATCTGGTTGCCGCTCTGCTCGGCCAGGTCGATGGCTCGGCTCAGCGCCTGGTAGGCGAGGTCGTCGTGCCGCAGGTGGATCAGCGTGGAACCCGCCAGCTGATACGCCTGCGCCTGCACCTTCAATGCCGCCAACCAGGCATCTCCGTCAGAGAGATCAGCGAGCTGGGCGGCTTCGGTCAGGAGACTGGGCAGGGCTGCGACGGTGGCTGCGTAATTGTCGCCCTGATAGAGGCGGTTGCCCTCACGCAGCGACGCCCGCAGGCCCGTGAGGGTCGGGGCCTCGGCGGTGTCATCAGCCAGTACAACTCGGCCCAGGCCTCGGGCGGGTGTGATGACCCGCCGGACTGCCAGGATCCCAGCAGGGTCGGTTTCGGGGGCAACCGGCGGTGCGATCGGACCGGTCTGCATCAAGTCCGTCGTCCGTACCCCCAATGCCTGGGCAAGTTGACGCAGGGTGCTCATGCGGGCGCTGTCGCGGTCGTTGCGCTCCAGCTTCCGGATCGTCGCCACCGATACCCCGGATGCCTCGGCGAGTTGCTCTTGGGTCATGCCCCTGCGCCGGCGCACTCTGCCGATCCGGTCTCCGATGCTCTCTGTCATGGCCGTTCCTGCACCTAGGACTTCGTTACCAGCCAACCAACCGTACGTCGCGCGTGCACCTTCCGGCATGAGGAGTCGGTGAGCGACCAGGCCAGGCGGGAAGGGCCCCGGGGCAGCCTTCGATTGAGGCTGGCGGGGAGGCCATTAAACCGCTGGTCGTTGCTTGCCCGACCGGGCGATGATGACCGCCACCGCCACCGACTGCGGGCAGAGGGAGGGCTGCATCCATGGTTTCGCCCCACGACATGTATGCCGGGCGAGGCGCTGACATCGGTCTCGCAGAGGACTATTCGTGGCTGCTCACGCCGCAGTGGATGACCGGAGATGCCTTCCTCCAGCAAAATGCGGCCGTCCTCGCCGAATTCCCTGCGGGAAGCAGCATTCTGGACGCTGCGTGCGGGGTCGGCGTGGAGGTTGTCGCTCTGGCGCGCACTGGGTTCACAGTGGCCGCTTCGGACGCGAGCCCTGGCATGGTGGAGCAGTGCCGACGAAGGGTGGCTGACGCGGGCTTGAACGTACCCACCGAGGTGGCATGCTGGCGAGAACTCCCTCAGACGTGGCAAACGCGTTTCGATCTCGTGCTCTGCACCGGCAACTCCATCGTGCACGCTGCCGACGAGCAGGAGATGATCTCCAGCCTCAGAGGCCTGCGTGACGTGCTCGCCGAGCGCGGCAAACTGCTTGTGACGTCGAGGAACTGGGAGAAGCTCCACGCGGAGAGACAACGTCTTGCAGTTCCTTCGCAGCTGCAGAGACACGGCGAGCGCCAGGGGCTGGGGATTTACCTATGGAGCATCCCGGAGACGTGGGGCGCGCCACATGTGGCCGAGATCGTGATTCTCGTATTCGAGGGGGATGCGGTGGTCTCCCGACGCCACGAAATTACTTTCCAGCCGTTCCGTCATGATGAACTCGTCGATCGGATGGAGCAGAGCGGGCTGTCTGTCGTGGGTGACAGCTACGAAGCGGATGCGGACTGGTACAGCATCATCGTCCAACGAGCCGATCGCTCCGCGTCGCGGCGGTGGTGCTGAACTACGTTTGCTTCACGGCCAGGTGGACGTTGATGGCCGGTCCGCCGCGGGACCTGCCGAGGGACGGACGCGGTGGTGGACGTCACCACGCTGAACGTGGGACTACGGCCTGGACGCCGACCACAGTGGGCTGGCCAGCCCGTGCAGGAGCTCGTCCACCGACCGAGGCGGAACGCTGCACTCCGACAGCAGAAATCCTCATTCCTGTGGTTCGGTAATCGAGATTTGCGCTGCCGGAGGCGGGACTTCCGGCAGCCCCGCCAGGACGTGCTACGGGCCGACCTGCGCATCGCAACGCCTGCCGCCAGGGACTGCTGATGTTGCCGACACCTACGCTCAAATTTCAGGGCATGCCGTCGTTCTCGCCGAGGGCTGCACGAAGCCAGTCCAGCGGTTCGGAAGCGAGGAGGGCATCTGCCAGAGCGATCCCCGTCTTGGTGACAAGCCGGGTCCGGCTGTTGTCGATCCACCGCTGAGCGTTGGCGTAGCCCTGGGCTCGGTATTCGATGCCTTGGAGCAGGCACTCCAGCTTGTCGGCATCGCGGGCGCAGAGTGCCTCCGGCGTGTCCTTGTCCTCGTATTCGGAGACAACGGAGCAGAGGGCTTCTGCGAGCGCATCAGGCATGCCCGCGACCTGGTCGGCGGTGACGTCCCGCGGGTCCACAGCATCCGCGTACTTCTTGCCCAGGCGATTGACGTCGCCAGTGCGGCTCTCCTGACTGTCGTGCCAGACGGCCAGGAGAGCGGCCCGAGCAGGATCGGCCCCTTCGAGCTTGGCGATGACGGAGGCGATCAGCGAGGTCCGCCAGGAATGCTCGGCGACGCTCTCCGGGTCGCGGACACCGGCCATCCACCAGCCGGTGCGGCGCGATTGCTTGAGCGTGCCGGCTTCGAACAGGAAATGTGCCACCGCCGTGAGGTTGCCGGCCATCCCGTAACCCTCCCATGTTCGGGTGGTCACGCCTCGGCGAGGCGAACCGCGTATCGGACTCCTTCGAGTTCCCGGCGTGAGCGTGCCGAGCTCTGAGCTCCATCCAACAGGATCTCCAGGTCCAAGTAGCCGTAGCTGGGGGCGAGTCGGCCGACCAAGTGTCGGAGATCCTGACCTGGATACCGGGCGTCACGAACACCTACCCGGAGGCGGGAACGGTGGCCGGTAGCCGCACCCTGCTGCTCACCTTCGGCCCTCCGACTCTCATGGCGTTGCCGTCAACTCCTGCTGTGCAACGCAGCGAGGCCCTGCCGGAGATCTCTGACAGGGCCTCGCTGTTCGCTTCATCCAATGACTGCTGCCGCCCAGGCAGCGATTTCGCCGGCCGACATGTGCAGCTCCTGGCCGTCGGTGGCAGCCAACCAGTGCCCGTTCCACTGCACTGTCCACTTCTCATTACGATGGTTCCACAGATCGAGATAGGCGTTTCGGACGCCCTCGAGGAGACCTAGCTCGTGCAACAGGTAATCCGGCGAGAAGAATACCGGCAGGTCACCGATCGTTCCTGTCCCGGTTTGCGGGTTGTTGAAGCGCACCAGGACGTACGGACTGGGCTTGCGGTTCAGGTCGGAGGCCTTGAGCATACGACTGAATCGCTCGGCAGCTTGATCCACTGATTCGGCACCGGAGATCTCGGAGGAGTACCCCGGAAACACGCCGAAAGTAACACTGTTGAGATCTGGGTCTCCTAGGAACAATCGATGAGCTTCCGGTCTGATCCGGCCGATGACGTCGAATTCGCGTCCAGGCCAGGTGAAGCCTGGAAGGGCGGTCAGTGGCGCTGGTCGCCCAATTATCTCATCTTCTCTGTTGCGCACGAACTCAAGGACGGCGCAGCATAGTTCCGCATCATACGAATCCTTTGTGTTCAGCCTGAACACGTGCTGGCGGTCCGAACTCAGAGCCGCCAACAGCGTGAAACCGGGGGTAGGGGACCACTCCCAGGCGTCAGAAATCTCTGAGAGTGGCCTTGCGTTGGGGAGTGCTGACAGTTTCGTGGCAATGTCCATAGCCTAGTTCAGCGGCAATGAGCTACGGTTGTCAACATCCCGGGCGTCCCGGGCGTCCTTGCAGCGAAACGGCTCGGCATCAGCCCATTCCCAATATGCGGTCCCCCGGTGGACCTCCTCCTCGACGGCTCGATAAATCCCTGAAGGGTCAGCGTCGGCGGGAACATCGATCGCGATGTGCCTGTCCCCGCTCCACTCGCTCAAGAAGCCTTCGGAAGCGATCGCCTCGCGGAGCAGTGCACGAGAGTCGATCCCTCCCTCTGGCGGTCTCGGCTCGGTAAAGAAGACGTGGAAAACTCGGCGTCCAGAGCGGGCCTTCACGCTCGCTACGAGTTTCCCTTCGCGCAACCCCACGACGTCACCCAGCGCCAATCCGTAGGACCGAAATGGGATGCACGACACCTCGAAAACCTCACCAGGCAGCTCACGAAGCCACAGCTGCTCGAGGGTATTCGGGAACCCGAACGGCTCGAGATCCACCAGCGCAAGGAGACTCTGACAAGGCCGCCACGCGGGGTTGTCGTGGCCAACGAACATTGTGTCGCTGTGCATTATTTCTCTTTCGTTTGTGACAACAAACCCTCCAGGCCGCGTGACTATGGGTAGGTTCTTGGGTTTTGAACAGGGCTACTGCTCGTTGATCCTGTGCGGGTGTGAGGCGTCGATGGTGCAGACGAAGATGCGCAAGGCGCCAGCCCTTCCCACGACGACACGCGTCGGAGTGCTGATCCCGTGTGCAGGAGTCTCCGCGTCCTCCACGGGTCTCCAGCTCAGGCTCCCGTTGTCCCACTCCTTGCTGTCGATGGTTACCAGCAGTTGCATCGGGGCGCCACAATCGCAGACCATTCTCTGAGGACCTGTCAGGTGCCACGAGGCGAAGCCCCCTGCCTTCCAGCCGGGCGCGACCGAGAGATCGTATTGATAGTGCGGTGACTCTTCGTTGTCCCAGTCTTCCCACTCCTCCAGAGACTCCTGGAGTGCTTCAGGGAGGAGCTCGAAGGTCTGGTGCTCAATAATCTGTTCCGGTTGTAGAACGCATGCGTCAGGAACGTATCCGCCGCGCCCCACGACCTTGATCTCGGGAACTTCCGTCAACTGGGTGGAGGTTAGCGTCGAATTCCGCCACACCAGCCGGACGTCAATCTCGTTGCCCTCTCCGTGGGCATCGAACGGGCACCAAAGGATCTGCAATACGTCCTTGCCGTCTGGAAACCCTAGAGCTGGAACGTCCCCCCGGAACAACTGGAGAACCGGAAGCATGGGAATGGGGGCGTCATCAGAGAGCTCCGGAGCGTATTTACTTCGCTTGTTCAGGGAAGCCAGCCGCTCACGTTCCTCATCGGTAGGCCCGGCGGGCTCCTGCCGACTCCAAGCCGCGTCGAGGATGCGTCGTCGCGCCCTCACATTGTCCAACAGCTCGCCGCGTGACTTCCGGTGAGGGGCAGTGCAGACAGGCCAAGGTTCGTCGTCGGGCCAGAGGAGCGGGCCCCCTGCGGAGCTGTCCGTCGGTCCGGGGCATCCCGGACGCGGGTGAAGGCGCGTAGCGATTGAGGTATGTTCGCGAAGCTCTGGAAAGACAGCCTCGATATCGATGGGACGCGCGGGCGTCGTCCGGGGCATGCAGACCTCCGTAAATGCAAGCTCGGCTAGTGTACCCGGTACGTCTGGGGCCCACGGTCGCCCGTGGGCCCCAGATCGGTCAGTATCTAAATTTTCCTGAGATGACTCCGGCTGCCGGGTTTTCCAAGAATCCGGAGAGGTTGAACCCCTTGTCTCCCGTAGCCGCGAAATCCAGGCGGATCGGAATCGGGTTTGCCCCTTCGTAAACCGGATTCACGGAATATTGCACGGTTTCGCCGGCGTCGACCGCATCGTAGACCTGCTGCTCGATGAGGTCCCGCATCCATGGCGAGTTGACAGGATTCTGGGTCAGCGTGACGAGGTTGTAACGCGCCAGCGGTCCCTTACCTGCACCTCCCAGGCGATTGGCCAGAAGGTGGCCTCTTGCCTCGTTGTAATTCGTTCCGTTGCCACGCCAGCCTGGCGGCCTCATGCCACCAGCCTCCGTGCCGGTGTCCAGCATCGACTTGTCAATCGAGGCGTGAACGGCCTGAGGCCGCCCGAGCCCATCCAAGGCCTCGTACCGGACACTCCCACTGAACCCGTAGCGGTCAGTGCCACAGTTGTGCACCAGGACCGGCACGTCGTCGGCCAGCACGTAGTACGTGTGCAACCCGTCGACCGTGAGGTCATAGGTAACGACGTTGTCCTGGTGGTAAAGACGGACCCCGGTGACCTCGACCGTGCCGCTGTCGGTCTCAAGGAGGTCGCCGGTGCGGAGGTCCTTGGCCTCAACGAAGGCGGATTGCGTCCGGTCGTAGAACGGGTGGTGATAGGTAGTTGTGACCGTCGTCGCCGAAGCAGCGGTTGGGCTCAGGGCCGCAACTGCCGTGGCAGCAGAAGCCAGGCCGAGGGCGGCCTTCTTCAGGAAGCGGGACTTGAGGGACGGCTGGGTCGTCGGGGCGACGGTCACGTCCACGAAGTCACGGTCGGTGCGGGTGACGATGACCTTGTCGACCTTGTGGGTCTCCGTGCCCCCTGGCTTGCCCGCTACCGCGTTCTTGACTTCGTCGCCGGCCTTGACCTCGTCGATGCGCTTGGATGAGCCGTCGGCCATGGCCACACGGGTTTCACCCGTGAAACTGTGCGCCTGACCACAACCGGACGGGCGCCTCAGGCCAGCTCCGATGGCTCCACCAATTGCCCCGCCGATTGCCCCGTCCGCAGCCCCACCAGCCGCGGCCTTGGCCGCCCCCGACCACGAACACCTCGCCCCACTACGAGAGCAGGTGAGCCCATAGTCAGTGGCACCAACAGCACCCCCGGACAATCCTCCGATCGACGCACCCTCCAAGGAGTTGGCCACCACCTTCGGCAGCACGCTCCCCAGTGCCGACTCCGCCAGCTTGCCGCCCAGTGCGCCGCCCAACGCGCCGCCGATGGCGCCGCCCACGGCGCCCACGGCCACGGCGCCGGCGAAGGCGCTCACTGAACAGCCGCCCGCCTGGCCGGACATGCACTTCGCGCCCTGGTTCACCGCGCCGCCGACCGCGCCGGCGAGCGCACCGCAGCCCGCTGCGCCGACCACCGCTCCGACGCCACCCGTTGCTGCGCCCACCGCGGCCTCGCAGCCGACGAAGACCGCGGTGGAGACTGCGAACGAAGCGATGGCTGCCGCATGGTTCTTGAAGTAGGTCGTCGCCGTGCGGACGGCCTTGGCCGTGGCGTGGTAGGTCGTGGTCACGGCGTGGACGGTCTGGTGGTAGACGTGACTGACCACGCGCGTAGTGGCGTGATAGACGTGGCTGACCCGATGTCTGATGTACCGGAAGCTGTCGTGAATTTCCCGATTCAGCTGGGCTATCTCACGGTCCAGGCGGTTCATCTCCCGCCTGAAGCTCGCCATGGTGTCGTCGAACTCGCGCGACATCCAGGAACTGGCCCGGTGGTACGTGTTCGCTGTCCAACTGGAGACGGAGTCCCAGGCATTGGTGAGGGCGTGCCACCCGCTCGACGCCCAGGAGGTCAGATGGTGCCAGCCGCTGGAGGCCGCGTGCTTGAGACTGCCCCACCAGCCGTGGCCCGACGGGTCGGTGCCCTTCAGCGGGTTGTCCTCGACGTAGGCGAAGGGGTTGGCGGCGGCCTCGTTCGGGACCGGGTCGAAGGACATGGTGTCCCGGTTCATGAACTGGCCCGCGGCCGGGTTGTACCAGCGGGCGGCCATGTTGACCTTGCCGGTGGCGAGGTCCGTCCAGCCGGACTGGTAGCCGAGCCTGCCGACCGGCGTGCCAGTCGTCCCGGTCACGTTGCCGAGCGGGTCGTAGGCGTTCGAGCCGCTCATCGCAGCGCCCGTCGCCGAGAAGTTGCCCACCACGTCGTCGTGCTGGTCGGTGAGGGCGAGGCTGCCCGTGCCTGCGGCGGCGCCGGCCATGCCGATGCCGACGAGGCCACCGTCGGGGGTCCAGGTGTAGGTACTGGAGCCGTCCGAGGCGAGGGTGTTGCCGGTACCGCTGTACGAGAAGGCGATCTTGCTGCCGTCCGTACCGGTGCCGGTCATGACGCGACCCAGTGCGTCGGTGACGTAGGTCTGGGTTCCCTGCGTGACCTGTTGGTCGAAGGCGTCCGATGCGAAGGCCGTGGTGGTGGAACCGGTCGCCTGCTGGGTCAGTGTGCCGCGCGGCGTGTAGCGGTAGGTGTTGACGCCGTCGCTGGTGAGCTGGTCCCGCGCGTCGTAGGTGTAGACGTTGGACCCGATGCGGATGCGGTTGCCGGAGTCGTCGTACGCGTATGCAGTAGTGGTGCTCCCGTTGTTCCAGGACGTCAGGCGGTCCGCCCAGTCGTAGGTATAGGTGTTGTTGGACGGGCCCGCGAGACCGGACGTTGTCTTGCCGGTCAAGTTCCCGTTGGCGTCGTAGCCATAGCCGATGGAGGCGACGGTGGCGCCGAGCGCCGTCTTCAGGTTGTCGCTCACGAGCCGGTGCAAGTTGTCGTAGCCGAAGGTGCGGACGTTGCCGTCCTTGCCGCCGTACTGGACATTGGCCGGCTGCGAGAGCGAGTTGTAGGTGTAGGTGAGCCGGGTGCCGGTCGCCGGGTCGTTGAGGGTCGCCAGACGGTCGGCTTTGTCATAGCCGTACGTGGTCGTGCCCGCTGCGTCGGTACGCGACGTGGTCAGACCGTCGCCGTCATAGGCGAACGAGCTGGAGCCCGCCGTCCCGTTGGCGCTGAGCAGCAGCCCGCGGTCGTTGTAGGTGAAGGTGTTGGACGTCGCCGGGATCGTGGTGCCGACGGCACTGGTGGCCGCGGTCAGCATGCGGTTGTCCGCGTCGTAGCTGAAGCTGCGGCTCGCCGTGGGGGCGTCGGCTCCGGTGCCGGACTGGCTGGTGACGTTGCCCAGGGCGTCGTAGTCGGAGGTGACGGTGACGCCGCCGGGAGCGGTCTGGGTCACGGGGTGCCCCGCCGCGTCGTAGGACGTGGTGAAGGTGGAGTCGGCCGCGGAGGTGTAGCTGTAGGTGGACGTGGAGACCGCCGGCTCGATGACCGACTCGGGCAGGTTCCAGGAGTTGAAGGTGTAGTAGCGGGCGTTGCCACGGCCATCGGTGAAGCGGGTGCGGTGACCGGCGGCGTCGTAGCCGAACGACGTCGTGATCGAGTGCCCGGCGTCGACGGGCTGGACCTCACCGGTGACCTGGCCGAGTGCGTCACGCGTGAACGTGGTGGTGTGCTGGTTGGCGTCAGTCGAGGACATCAGCTGACCGGCCGCGCTGTAGGTCGCGGACCGTGTCGTCAGCACGGTCTGCCCGTCGGTGTCCAGGGACTGTGCCTGGACAGGGTCGCCGAGCTGGTCGTAGGAGACGGTGTTCCGGGTGCCGTCGGGGAGCTTGACGGCGACCTTGTGGCCCTCCAGGTCGTAGGTGGTCTCGGTGGTGTTCCCGGCGCCGTCGGTGACCTGGGTGGTCTCGCCGGCGTGGTTGTAGCCGTAGCTGGTGGTCACACCGTTCTGGGTGGTGGTGGAGGCGAGGAAGGCCCCGCCGGGGTTGGCCGTTGAGGCTGCGTAGGAGTGGGTGGTCGTGGACGTCACCGGGCTGGGGAAGCGGTCGAGGACGGTGGTCGTCAGCTTCCGGCCCATGAAGTCGTACGTGGCCTGGGTCTGTGCGCCGGACGGCGTGGTCACGGACAGCGCCTCGCCGTTGGCGTCGTAGACGGAGTGCGTGACGCCCTTCCTGGCGTCCGTGACCTGGGCGACGTCGCCGAGCTGGTCATAGACGTACTGCTCGGTGTGCTGCAGCGGATCGGTGACCTGGGTGACGTTCCCCATGGCGTCGTACGTCCACGTCGTGGTGGCCCCGGCGATGGGCGCCGAGGAACCGGGCGGCGTGTAGTTCGGCAGGGTCCGGGCGGTCTTGCGGCCCGCGGCGTCGAAGGCCGTCGTGACGGTGTTGCCGTTCGGATCCTGGGTCTCGGCCTGGTCGCCGAAGGTGTTGTAGCCGACGGTGCTGGTGGGGTGGACGAGAGCGGGAGGGCCGCCGTTCGTCTCGGTGTTGACCGCGGGCGCGCTGGTCACGGTGAGGTGACCGGCTTCGTCGTATGCGTAGTTGGTGACGTTGTTGTCGGGGTCGGTCATGCTCACCGGCAGTCCGCGCCGGTCGAGCTGCCAGCGCGTGGTGGCCTGGCTGCCCGACGCCGTGGCGCCGCCGGTGCGGTCGGCCGCGTAGAGGCGGGAGACCTCGTCGGCGGTGAGCGGACGGGAGTAGGTCTGGACGTTCCCGATCGAGCCGTTGGCCTGGTTGTAGAGGCCGCCGCCGATGGTGTGCACCGCGCCCAGGGTCAGCGGACCGGCGGAGCTCCACGGGGTGGAGTTGGTCGCCGTGCCGACCGGCTGGCCGTTGACGTACAGCTTCATTGCACCGGTGCCGGCCTCGTACGTGGCGACGAGGTGCGTCCACGCGCCCGCGGCAGCGCTGCCGTTCGGCGAGAACACGGCGGGATAGGCCGTGCCGGAGCCGTCGTTGGTGCTGGTCGCGAAGGACCACGTCTTCGTGCCGGCGGTGTAACCGAGGTAGAGAGCCTGGTGGTTGTTCCCTCCCTGGCCGACGAACGTCTGGTCGTTCGCGCCCTGGGCGGCCAGCCGGACCCACGCCGAGACGCTGTACGACGAGCCGGTGTTGAGCACGGGCCCGTTGGTGGCGATGACACTGGTGGTGCCGTTGAGCGTGGCCGCACCGTCGTTCCAGGTGATGGCCGTGGCCGCGGCGGTGTTGCCGGTGCCGGAGGCATCGGTGACCGTACTGCCGGAGCTCTGGTTCAGCGGCCACCAGCCGGTCGGGTGGCCGACGCCGTCCTGCCGTACCGAGCGGCTGGTGACGTTGCCCATCGCGTCGTACGTGGAGCTGGTGGCGTGGGTGGTCCCGCTGCCGTCGGTCAGGGTGCTGGTGGCGACCCTGTCGTCCGGAGTGTAGGAGACGGTGGTCGTGCGGTTCACCCCGGCCGGGTCGACGGTGGTGGCCGTGACACGGTCCGCGGCGTCGACGGCCGACTTGGTCACCGTCGCACCGTTGTTGGTGACCTGCTGGGTCAGATTGCCCGCGGCGTCATAGGTGTTGGCCTGCTGGACGAAGGTGTTCTTGCCGGTGGTATCGACACGGGTGACGGAGGCGGTGAGGCCGTTGTCGGTGTAGGTGTACGAAGTGGTGTTGCCCATCGCGTCGGTGATGGACTGCAGCCGCCCCGCCGGGTCGTAGGCCCGCGAGGACTCCACGAGGTCCTTCGCCATCGAGGGGTTGACCGGATCCCCCGTGTACGCCTGCAGGATCTGGGTGAGCAGGTGACCGTTGGCGTCGTAGGTGTAGGCGATCGTGTTGCCGAGCGGGTCGCGCTCGGTGGCCTTGTTGCCGTAGGCGTCGTAGGTGAGCGTGGTGGTCGCGTTCGTCGCGTCGGTGTTGGTGGCCAGCTGGTTGTACTGGTTGTACGTGGACTTGACGGTGCGCGACGCGTCGCCCCCGGAGAGGTCGGCGACGGTCTGGGAGGTCACAAGACCGTCCGCGTCGTAGACCGTGGTGGTCTGCGCCTGGTGGACGGCACCGGTGACCCGGTCCGTGACGGCCGGGTCGGTCTGCTGGACGACCTGTGACTCGGCGTCGTAGCCGTACTGGGTGACCAGGCCGTTCGGGAAGGTGTCGGAGACGGCCTTCTTGGTCAGCGGCCGGCCGAGGTTGTCGTACGTGAAGCTGGTGACCAGACCGTTGGGATCGGTGGTGGAGGCGACGTCACCGTTCTTGAAGTAGGTGACGGTCGTCGTGGCACCGCCGGGTGAGACGGTCTTGTACGGCAGTCCCTTCGGGGCGTAGCCGCCGTCGGCGGCCGGGACCGAGGTGCCGTCGGTGTATGTGATGGCGGTGGTGCGCCCGTTGGGGAAGCCCGGCACCGGCGGGGTCGTGACGCCGGTCTTGTTGCCCGCGGCGTCGTAGGAGTACGAGGTCAGATAGGTGTTGTCGGTCGCGGACGACGAGCGGCCGTCGCGGACGGTGGCCGGCAGGTCGTTCTGTGCATTGGGGCTCAGTTGGGCGCTGGTGTCGTCCGGCAGATAGCTCGTGTACGTGGTCGAGCACGCCTGCCCCGCCTGGTTCTGGCAGGTGGTCCTGCTGACCTCGTTGCCTCGCACGTCATGGCCGGAGGTCACGACGTTGCCGTTGGGGTCGGTGACGGTGTGCAGGAAGCCGCCGGTGTCGTAGCCGTACGTGGTCCGGTAGCCGCGGCCGTCGGTCTGCGCGACCTCGCGGTTGCCGTTCCACAGGTCGTACTGGTACGTGATCGTCTTCGTGCCGGGGTCGGTGACCTTGACGGTCTTCAGCGGGGAGAGCCCGTTGGAGTTGCGCCCGGCCGACCAGTGGGCTGCCGCATCCTGGCCGGTGAGCTCGGTGCGGTAGAAGGCGGCCTCGGCGATCGAACCGGGGAAGTAGCCGAGGGTGTTGGTCGGGTGCGCCGGCCACGAGCCGGTGGACTCACCGGCACCGATGTAGTTGTACCCGGCGGCCGAGCTGCGCAGCGCGGCAGTGGTGGCCCCGGCCTGCACGCCGTCCAGGTACAGGTGCTGACCCTTGCCGGACCCGCTCAGCAGGGCGTGATGCCACTTGCCGTCGTTCACGAGGGCCGAGGACGTCATGCCGCCCGCGACGCCGTTGGTGTCCCAGAACTTACCGTGGAGCTTGCCGTCGGTGCCGACGTAGAGCGCAGGGGTCCAGTCCGACGAGGCAGGGTCGGGCGCGTCGAGCGGAACGCCCATCTCGCCGTACAGCACTCCGCCTGCGGTGTTGCCGGGCGGAGTCTTGAACCACATCTCGACCGAGTTGGGCCCGGTCTGCACCTGCTGGTTCGTGGGCAGCTGAACGAAGGACGACTTGCCGTCGAAGGCCGCACCGGTGCTGTCGGTGAACGGCCCGTCGGAGCCGAGGGTCACACCGCTGTACGTGGCGGAGCCGGAGTTCACCTCGTTGACGGCCTGCCCGGCGCCGGCTGCTTCGCCGAAGCGGTAGTAGGCGCCGGGGCCCGAGCCGAGGACGGAGGCGCGGTAGATCTGACTGGAACCGGAGACTGTGGGGGTGCCCATGGTCCACGCCCCGCCGTTGGAGTCGGTCAGCTGGGTGACCGCCGTGGTGACGGGGTCGTAGGAGACGGAGGCGTACGTCTTGCCCGAGGGACGAGTGACGGAGGTCAGGAGGCCGGCGGACTTGGTGCCGGCCTGGTA
Source organism: Streptomyces morookaense (assembly GCF_013030945.1). Taxonomy (GTDB): domain Bacteria; phylum Actinomycetota; class Actinomycetes; order Streptomycetales; family Streptomycetaceae; genus Streptomyces; species Streptomyces morookaensis. The sequence goes on from NZ_JABBXF010000037.1 coordinate 84,338, forward strand.
GAGGTCAGAGACGCTGTCCTGGGCGAGGGGCTTGTCGTAGAAGGAGACGTTGGAGAGGGAGCCCTTGAAGTACGTGGCATAGAGTGTGGCCGAGTTGGGATGGGGCTGGTCGGGCCAACTGGAGCCGAGGTAGCCCGCGCCGAGGTACACGCTGCTGTAGAGCCAGGGGTTCAGGCCCTGCGGGCCGACGGTTCCCGAGCCGGGTGCGGTACCGATCAGGCTCCCGTCCACCCACATCTTCTGTGCCGACCACGATCCGGTGAGCACCACGTGGTGCCACTTGCCGTCGGCAACCGAGCCGGTGGTGCTGATCGGTGCCGGATTCTCCGTGCCGTACCAGTACAGGCCTTTGAGCTTGCCGTCGTTGCCTACGTAGAGGGCGGGCAGGGCGTCGCCCTTGGTGATGGAGGGCTGCAACGCGTTGTCCGAGGCCGAGAACAGCACGCCGGCCGTGGTGGTCGATGTCTTGAACCACAGCGAGACCGACTGCGAGAAGTTCGAGCCGATGCCGAGGTTCGGCAGCTTCACATACGACGAGGAGCCGTCGAAGTCGGCGGCTGTCGCGCTGCTTCCGGCCAGCGGGCCGGGTCGACCGAGCGTCACGTTGTTGTAAGTGGCGTTGTCCGCTCCGGTCCGGGCGAGCACGGCACTGGCGGCCGTCTTCCCCGAGCTCTCCGTGAGCGGCCAGTAGGAGACCGGGCCCTGGTCGAGGGTCTGGTTGTGGTACTGCGAGCCCGCGGTGTAGCCGTACTGGGCGCAGCCGCTCGTGTCGACCGGCGAGCAGACCTTGGCGAGCTGGTCACCGTTGTACGAGTACGTCCAGGTCGAGGCGGTGCTCGGCCGGCCCGCGGTGGCGGGGTCGGTGGCGACGGTCGCGATGTGCGGTCCTGTCGCGCCCGACGGCGTGTTCCAGGTCAGATGCAGCGCCCGCCCGGACACCGCCGACGTCATGTCGGTGATGTGCCCCGAGGACCAGATGAAGTTCTCGGCGCGGCCGTTGGCGTCGGTGATGGACGTGAGGCCGTACTTGCCGGAGCCGAGGCCCTGGGTGAAGGCATAGACGGTGGCGTTCTTGTCGGTGAGCGAGTACCCGCCGGATAGGGACCGGAAGGTGGCGAAGCGGCCCTGTGGGGGCGAGAACGAACCGTCGGCGTTCTTGCCGTAGCCGACCGCGGAGCCGTCGGGGTAGGTCACCTGGGCGCTGACGACAGCCCCCGACGCGTCGTACTGCTCGGCCACACGCGCGTCGAAGACGCTGGACCAGCTCGCGCCGAAAGCACCTGTGGTGCGCGGGTCGCGGGAGTTGTAGTCGCGCGTGACCGTCAGCGACGGGCCGGGCGCGGAGACGTTGGCGTCGGTGGCGGAGGTGGTGTAGTTGCCGATGGCCGGGCTGTAGCCGTGGCCGTCCGGGTTCTGCGACAGACCGGAGGTGACGACGGGCTGCGGCACCTGGGTGGTCAGCTGCTGCCAGTTGGGGCCGGCCGAGTAGTTGGTGCCGTCGTACGCCTGGACTCCCCAGTAGTAGGACTGGCCCCACTTCAGCTTCCCGGAGGGGATGTTGTAGGAGCTGCCGGTGATGAGCCCGGAGTCCGCGAGCTTCGTGCCCCCGGTGTCGTACACCTGGAAGTCGTACTTCACGGACGTCGTGAGGGAGGTAGCCCACTGGGCCACGGCCGTCAGCTGCGGGGTCAGGGAGTTCACGGCGGCGTTGTTCGCCGGCGTCGTGGAGACGATCGACGGAGGCAGCGCGGTGCCGGTGGTCAGGAAGAGGTTCGGCGCCGCGTCCGGGTTGTAGGCCGACCCGAACTGCTTCCAGTGCAGGTTGTCCGACGTGGACGCGTAGACGGCCAGCCCGAAGTCACCGGAGGACCCGCCGGCCCAGCTGTTGAACACGCCGGTCGACAGCGGCACCTTGAGGTAGTCGCTCTTGGACAGATCACTGCTCGTGTTGGCACAGCTGACCGGGACGTTTGGCGTGAGGTTGCCGATCGACGAGCCGTACGAGGGGCCCGGATAGCCGGTGATCTGCTGGGGCGACCACGCCTTGGTGACGGGTGCGACGTCGAAGCGCTCGGGCGTGCACGTGGACGACCAGATCGCGGAGAGGTCGAGCTCGGCGGCCGTGACGGTTGCCCTGGAGTTGTCCAGGGACTGGGCGAGGGCCGGGAACTGCAAGTAGGAGACGGCCGAGTGGGGACCTGAGTCCCAGGAGCCGACCTTCATGGTCTGCTCCATCGAGTGGTCGCCGGGCTCGCCGGACTCCGCGTACGTGGTGACGGCACCCCAGTTCATCATCGACGGGTCGACGGTGACCGGGAAGACCCGCTCCCGGGCATGAAGCCAGGAGGCGTCGAGCGTCATCCGGAGCGAGGTGCGGCCGCCGGACTCCACGAGCCGGTAGGTCACTGCGTGCGTGGTGGCGTGCTCGCCCGAGACCCGGTCGGTGCGGGAGTCGTAGGCGTAGCCGGCCGGGATCACGACCGAGGCCTTGCCGTCGGCGTCGAGCAGTTCGACGGAACCGTCGTCGGCCAGCACGGGGTGCAGGCCCTGGGTGTCCAGGGGGAAGGTCCACTCGTTCGCGGCGCGAGCGGAGTGGAGGACCAGGGACTCCTTGAGACCGACGGCACCGGACTGGAGCACGAGGTCGGTGTCGGGAAGCACCTGGCGGTAGCGGGTGGTCGAGCCGGACACGTCCGGCTGGACGGCGGCCGCGCCCTGCAGGCCGTACGCGAGTGCATGACGGCTGTCGGGTGCGACCCGGACGAGCGTCGGATCCGTGGCGCGTGGGGCCAGGTCCACGGCGGCGGAGTTCGCCCCCTGATGCAGCCGGCCGTCGGACCCCTTGCGCATCGTTGTGTCGATGTGCTGCCAGTTGCCGTCGGCGTCCCGGAAATTGATGGGGGCGGGTGCCAGCTTCTGGGTGTGCGAGCCGTCCGCGTTCTCGAAGTAGTCCGAGGTGGCGGTGGACTTCGACGGGACGCGCTTGCTGGTCCGGGCATCGTAGCCCTGACCGCCCGCGCTCCGGCCCTTGGCCGCCTTGCGGTTGTTCGGTGCGTAGGGCGGCAGCTCGCCCTTGCCGGGCTCGGGCTTGCTGCCGGCACCGTGCCCGGCGCGGGTCGACGACGCCGATGCGTCATGTCCCCGGCCCGCTGCGGTTCCTGACGCCTGATGCGGCAAGTGGCCCCAGTGCGGAGGTTTGTGCCCCTTGAGCCAGGAGGACAGTCCCGAGAGGCTGGGCATGGGCAGGGGGTCCAAGGTCGCCCCTGCCGCTGAGGCCTCGCCGCACGTGAAGGTCATGGCGAAGGTTGCCAGAAGGGCTATGACCACCCCCCGGGCCAATCGGTGGCGTAGCTGTCTCCACCGGGTGGAACGGCGGTACTGACGGCGATACATGACGACTCCATCGAAGATCAACACAAAACCTGCTGACCTTCGCTCATGAGGAGCGCGTCATTCCAGAGTCATGGACATGCCTTTAGTGATTCTTTATTTGTCCTAGATCCAAGATCGCAGTCATAAATGGCTTGATGTGGGGATAACCAGCGCCAATCGGTCACTTATTCACCGCATCCTCCACTGCCTTCGCCACGGCGGACCGGATGTCCCGGGAAGGTTGAATCACCGTCACATTCCTGTCCTGCTTGCCCTCGCCGACCACCACGAATCGGGCTTCGGGTGTTCTGGCGGCGACCTCTTCCGCAGCTGCTCCGCGGGTCCGGCCGACGGTGAGCACGATGTCGCAGCGGCGCTGTACCAAGGTGTTCACGTAGGGCACGGCGTTTGCGACGGTGTCCGGACCGAACACCGAGAGAGATGTCACCTTCGCGTGCGTGGCCGAGGACGCGTCCTCCATACCGGCCCAGACGGGGGCTGTATCGGCCCCCGCCGCTCCGCGGCCGTCGGTCAGCAGGCAGGCGCTGTGGTCGGTGTACTGACGCGCCCTCGGTTTCCGGGCCCCGTCTTCGCCGTTGCTCAGCATGATGGCCGCAACCAGCCCGCCTGTCAGGACCACTGCCCCGGCGCCCACTGCGATCCATGACTTGCGACGCATCCCGCATCCTCCCTGGTGAGAGCGAGCCTGCTGCCCGCTCCTGAGTCCGCGTGAGCATAGACACAGACCAGGAGGGTTGCCGCAACCGGGGCATCCGGCAATGCCCGTGCGGGCAAGAGCTCAGCAGCTTGCAAAGTCGACCACCGGCGCAACATCCGGCAGCTCCACCCCGCTGCTCACCTCCTGCCCCACCCTCAGCATCAGGTCGAGCAGGAACCGACGCGACAGCAGTCCGTTGCGCAGGCGCAGCCCAAGCGTGGTGCCCGGTGCGAGGAACTTGCCCGTGCGGTCGCCGCCCTTCTGGCAGCCCTGGGCGTAGGTGCGCAGCGCCGACTCGTACCGGCGGAAAGCCGCTTGGTGATCGCCGCCGGAGCGGGCGAGTTCGGTGGCCAGGACGTAGGCGGCCACCACTGCCGTCCCCGTGCCCATGCCGCCGATGGTCGCGCCGCATGCCGCGTCGCCGACGAGGGCGATCCGGCCCTTGGACCATGCTGGCACGTCCGCCCGGCTGATCGAGTCGAAGTACAGTTCCGGCGCCGCGTGCAGGGAGTCCAGCAGGCGCGGCACCTCCCAGCCCATGCCCGCGAAGGCGTCGGCCACGAGGCGCTTCTGCTGCTCCGGGTCGTGGCGGTCGTACGTCAGCTCGGGGGCGGCGAAGACGAAGAAGGCTCCCGCCCGGTCCGGGTCGTGGTGGTCCACGCCCACGGAGGCGAGCCGGCCCGGGGTGTTGTGGCCGACCGAACCGGACGTCAGGCCCAGGTAGTTGGGGAGTTGCCAGGTGGCCGCATAGTAGCCGAGGTGGCTCACGTACGACCGCTCCGGGCCGAAGGCGAGGCGGCGGATGTTGGAGTGCAGTCCGTCCGCACCGATCACCAGGTCGAACTCGCGCGTGGCGCCATGCCGGAAGTCGGCGCGCACGCCTGTCGGCGTCTCCGTGAGGGCGGTGACCGAGTCGCCGAAGACGTACTCGGTGTACGGGAGACTGTGCTCGTACAGCACCCGCGCCAGGTCGCCGCGCAGCACCTCCAGCTCGCCGCCCGCGAACTCCCCGGGCAGGTGGAGCAGTTGACGGCCGTCGGCGTCGACGAAGCGCATCGGGCTGCCGCCCGTCCGGATCCGGCGCAGCTCGGGCAGGACATCGCCCATGCGCTCCAGGACCGTCATGTGTGTCTCGCCGCGGAAGTCGACCGCCTGGCCGCCGCCCCGCAGGGCCGGGGCCAGTTCGACGACCGTCGGCCGGTAGCCGTAGCGCCCCAGCCAGTAGGCCAGTGCCGGGCCGGCGATGCTCGCGCCCGAGATGAGGACAGTCCGGTTCTCGACAGTCCGGTTCCCGGAGGTGCTGCTGCTCCTGCTCATGGGTCCCTCCCCTTTCGGAAAACTGTGTCCGATGGACTCAGTAATTACTGTGTACCTTAGACACAGTTCTGTTGGTCCGGCAAGCCGGGGGAGGGTGCGTTCATGAACGGCAAGGAGCAGCACGCCGAAACGGTGCGGCTGTTGTGGGGGTCCCGTCCCGGGCCCGCCCGGGGGCCGCGGCGCACGCTCGACCTCGGCCGCATCGCGCAGGCCGGGATCGAGGTCGCGGACGCCGAAGGCCTGGACGCCGTGTCCATGCAGCGGGTCGCCGCCCTGCTGGGCGTCACCAAGATGGCGCTCTACCGGTACGTGCCCGGCAAGGCCGAGCTGATCTCCCTGATGGTGGACGCCTCGCTCGGTCCCGCACCGGCCCCCGCCGAAGGGGAAGGCTGGCGGGCGCAGCTCGACGACTGGGCGCGGCGGCTGTTCGCCGCCTTCCGGCTGCACCCGTGGGTGCTGGACGCCACTGTCGGGCCCCGCGTCATGGGCCCCATGGAGCTGTCCTGGATGGAGCGGGCCGTGGCCGCACTGGACGGTACGCGGCTCGGCGGTGCCCAGCGGATGGACGCCGCCGTCCTGTTGGTCAACCATGCGCGCGGAATCGCCGCCCAGACCCGCGCGGCCGGATCGGAGGGGGCCGAGCCCGAGAAGGAACTCGGCGCCGTCCTCGCGCAGTTGATGCAGGAGCACGGCGAGAGGTTCCCCGCGCTCGCCGCCGCCTTCGCCTCGGCGTCGGAACCCGGCGGAGGGCGGGACCAGGCCTGGGAGTTCGGGCTGGAGCGCATCCTGGACGGTCTGGCCGTCCTCATCGACGACGTGCTCGTCGAGGATGCATGAGCCCCGCGTTCATAAATCCGTTGGCACCGGCAAGGCCGGCCTCGTTAGCGTCGCGCCGTGACGTACGAGAGCCCGCTCGCCTATCTGCTCGGCCTCGAAGGCCTCGCCCTGCTGCGCTCGTTCACCGGAGAGCGCGACCGTGAGTTCGCCGCCGCGCGCATCGCCGAGATCCGGAAGCTGCTCGACGACGAGTCGCTGGCGGACGCGGCCGTGGACGTCGCCCGGGTGGACACGGTGGACGGCTACCGGATCTGGTCGCAGACCTACGACAGCCCCAACACGGCGTTCGCCGTCGACGAGCCGGTGATCGGGGAGATCCTCGACGCGCTGCCGGCCGGTACCGCCCTGGACGCCGCGTGCGGCACTGGCCGGATCGCGGCCCTGCTGGCCGGGCGCGGTCATCACGTCCTCGGCGTCGACAGCTCGCCGGACATGCTCGCGCAGGCGCGCACACGGGTGCCGGGCGGTGACTTCCGCCTCGGCGACCTGTGCCGGCTGCCCGTGGCCGACGATGCCGTGGACCTCGTCGTCTGCTCCCTGGCGTTGACCCATGTGCCCGATCTGCGGCCGGTACTGGCGGAGTTCGCCAGGGTGCTGCGCCCGGGCGGCCATCTGCTGACCTCCGACGTGCATCCCGAGAGGGTGGCGCGCGGTGCGGTTCCGTCGGTGCGCCTGCCGGACGGAACGCCTGGGCGCGTGGCGAGCCACTGCCACTCCACCGGGGACTATCTGCGTGCCGCACTCGCGGCGGGACTGCAGGTCCGGCGCTGCGAGGAGCCGCCGATGCTGGCCGGCCGGCGGTCGGGACAGGCACGCGCAAGCACACCGGTGCCGTGGGAACTCTGGCCGTGGGGCCTGGCGGATCTGGTGCCGGAGGCGGCGGAAGCGGCAACTGCGCGCGTACCGGCGGAAATCATCTGGCACTTTCGGTCGGCCGGGTCCTGAAGACGTCTGAGGCTGAAGGCGTCTGACGCTGAAGACGCGTGAGGCTGAAGACGCCTGAGCTGTCGGCGCCCGAGCCTGTCGGCCCGGGCGCCTCGGATCTCGTGCCGTCACTTCGGCGGGTGGCCGCAGCCGCCGCCGTTGGTGAGGCAGGCGCGGAACGTCAGGTGCTTGATGTCCGTGTAGTCACCGCTGAACGGAACGCCGTAGGAGATGTCGTACCCGGCAGCCTTCACTCCGACCCAGCGGTCATTGTTGATGTTGGCCTGAAGGTAGAGCGACCTGCCGTCCCGATGGTTGTCGAAGAACCTTCCCCAGTACGAACCGTTGTAACTGCCATGGCTGTTGCCGTACCAGTTCCAGCAGACGTCGATGTGATCGGAACGAACCCACAGGGTGGCGCACTTCTGGTTCTGGGCGGCCGGCGCGTGCGGTTGCGCCTGAGCCGGGCCGCTCGCCCCCAGCGTGGCCAGCGCGGCCGTACCGAGAGCGGCAGCCGCCAGGGCTGCGCGATGCTTCGCCTTCGCTGTCATCTTCCCCCATGATGGTCATGTGCCGGGCACTTCCTTGCACTTCCTGCCTGGTCGGCCATCGGAAAGCTACGGGACGGGGCGCGACAGGCGCGTCAAACGGGCGATTGAATCCCGGCTCCACCCTCCGGTGTAGTCGGACCTCTGCTGCAACTGGAGCGGTAGGGATCCGAGCAGCCGGTGTTGACCCCCTCTGCCCCCGCGATTAACTTCGCCCCACGGATGGTCATTTCCGTGCAGCGGAAGTCTGGAGGGCGGCAGCGACATGGAAGAGCACCAACAGCACACGATCACGACGACCTTCGCCCCCGCCCTCCCCGCGCGCATCGCCGCCTCCCTCGCCCACGTCGACGCCGAACTCGCCCGCCGCTATCCGGGCGACCCCGGTACCCGGCAGCCCGTGCACACCGTCTACGTCCCCGCCGACGCCTTCGCGGCCGGCACCGTCCGTTCCTGGGGCGACCGGGCGCTCGCCGCACTCGACGAACACGCCCCCGATGCCGACACGTTCGGCAACATCCTCCGCATGCCCGCGGCCCTCGCCGCCCCCGTGTACGAGCGCATACGCGCCAAGCTGCGCCGCGAACCCGTCGAGGATCTGCGGATCGACTTCGAGGACGGCTACGGGCCGCGCCCACACGCCGAGGAGGACGCGGCCGCCGCCCGGGCGGCGCGCCTCGTGGCCGAGGCGTACGAACAGGGCACGGCCGCCCCGTACATGGGGATCCGCATGAAGTGCCTGGAGGCCCCCGTCCGCGACCGCGGCATCCGTACCCTCGACATCTTCCTCACCGGACTCATGGAGGCCGGAGGGCTGCCGGACGGGCTCGTGCTCACCCTGCCCAAGGTCACGTACCCCGAACAGGTCGCCGCCATGGTGCAGTTGGCCGAGGAGTTCGAGCAGGCGCGCGGGCTGGTGGCCGGGCGGATCCGGTTCGAGATACAGGTCGAGACCACCCAGGCCGTGCTCGGCGCCGACGGGCGCGCCACCGTGGCCCGGCTCATCGAGGCCGGCGGCGGGCGCGTCACCTCCCTCCACTACGGCACCTTCGACTACAGCGCCGCATGCGGCGTGAGCCCTGCCCACCAGTCGCCCGACCACCCGGTGGCCGACCACGCCAAGGCCGTGATGCAGGTGGCGGCCGCCGGTACGGGGGTGCGGCTGTCGGACGGGTCCACGAACGTGCTGCCCGTCGGGACGACCGAGCGCGTCCACGAGGCCTGGCGGCTCCATCACCGGCTCGTCCGGCGGTCGTTGGCCCGCGCCTACCACCAGGGCTGGGACATGCACCCTGCTCACCTGCCCACGCGCTACGCCGCCGTCTATTCCTTCTACCGGGAGGGTGTGGAGCAGGCCGTGTCCCGTCTCGCCGCCTACATCGCCGGGTCGACGGGCGCCGGCGTCCTCGACGAACCCGCCACCGCCCGCGCGCTCGGCAGCCACCTGCTGCGCGGTCGCGACTGCGGGGCGATCGACGAGTCGGAGGTCGCCGCGCCGGCCTGGGCGGATATCGAGCGGCTGGCCGGGCGGGCCCGGTCCGGCGACCTGAGTATCTGAGTACGAGAGCGGATAGGCGGCCGCGATCCTGTCCTCCAGGATGGGGGCATGACCGAAAGAACCGACATGGTGCGCGCCCACGACGGCAGAGGCGTGCTCGTTCTCTCCATTCTCGTGCTGGCGGCATTCTTCCTGGCGCCCAGCGTGTGGGTATGGTCGCAGGCCCTCGACACCGTCCGGCACCCGTCGTCGTTCGACTGGAAGAGCAATCACGACAACCACGTCCAGTTCGCCGCGGTTTCCGCCATCGTCTTCGGCACACCCCTGACCGGGGCCTTCCTGGGCGGGATCGTCGCGAGCGCCCGCGGGAAGCATGGAGGAGTCGGGGCCGCGACCGGGGCGTTCCTGGGGGCGCTGGGGCTGTTGCTCTGCGGCGTGGTGGGGTTCGTCTGGATGCTCAGCAATGTGACGTTCGAGTTCTGACGCCCCACCCCTGGTGCGTGTGTCCTAGGGCGTGTCCGACGGGTCGGCGCGGGCCCCGCGACGCCTGGCACGGCACCTCGCCGCGTTGTCGCATCACCCGAGTACGCCCAGTACGCGGGTAATGCTCCGCCTTGCGATGCTCCCCCAGCTACCGCTGGGAGGTGCCCCCAGCACCAGACGCCGCGGAGCCTGCGCCGACCCATCGGACACGCCCTAGGGGGTGTCCGCCGGCGGCAGTTCCCCCGACCCCCGCGCGATCAGCCGTGTCGGCAGCACCACTTGGCGCGGTTGCTCACCCGCGCCGTCCAGGCGGCGGAAGAGGAGTTCCGCCGCCGTGCGGCCCAGGCGTGCCGCGTCCTGGGCGACGACCGTCACGGCGGGGGAGAGCAGGTCGGCGAGTTCGAGGTCGTCGAAGCCGACCAGCGCGACGGGGCGGGGGTGCCGGGCGAGGACGCGGACGGCCGTTGCCGTCACACGGTTGTTGCCCGTGAAGAGGGCCGTCACCGGGTGCGGTCCCGTGAGCATGCGTTGCGCCTCGGCCGCCACGCGCTCGGGGGTCGTGGGGCCCAGCGAGATCCGGGAGTCGTCCGCGGGAAGGCCCGCGGCGTCCAGCGCGGCGTGGTAGCCGCGCAGTCGCTCGGTCGCGGTGTGGACGGTGGGGCGGTCGCCGATGAAGCCGATGCGGCGGTGGCCGTGGGCGACGAGGTGGGCGACGCCGTCGCGGGCGCCGCCGAAGTTGTCGGAGAGCACCGCGTCGGCGTCGATCCGGCCCGCGGGGCGGTCGACGAAGACCGTGGCGACGCCCGCCGCTATCTCCGGTTCCAGGTAGCGGTGGTCGTGTCCGGCCGGGATCACGATGAGGCCGTCGACGCGGCGGGCGCACAGGGCGAGGGCGAGTTCGCGCTCGCGGTCGGCGTTCTCCGCGCTGGAGCCGTTGAAGAGCAGGGCGCCGTGGTCGCGGGCGACCTCCTCGACGGCACGGTTGAGCGGGGCGTAGAAGGGGTCGGCCAGGTCCTCCAGGACCAGGCCGATGGAGGCGGTGCGGCCCTTGCGCAGGATGCGGGCGCTGTCGTTGCGGCGGAAGCCGAGGGCGCCGATCGCCTCGCGGACGCGCCGCTCGGTGTCCGCCGTGACCCCTGGCTCGCCGTTGACCACGCGCGATACGGTCTTCAGGCCCACCCCGGCGCGGGCGGCCACGTCCTTCATCGTCGGGCGGGTGCCGTAGCGGGGCTGCTGCGGGGTGCGGGGGGTGGCGGCGCGGTCGGTCACGGACGGCTCGTCCTCCGGAGCGGGGCGGGGTGGGGCGGTGGCCTGTTGGCGTGCTAGAGCATAGAGCCTGGACAACGTTGTCAAGAGCGGGGGAGACTGGGCGTTCCCCCTAGGGTCCGTGCCGACCCGTCGGACACGCCCCAGTGCCCCGCCCCGCATCCCGGTCAGGAGAGAACACCCCCCATGCACGACGGACTCGCCGGCCTCGTCGCCGCTCTCGACATCGGCGGCACCAAGATCGCCGGAGCGCTGGTGGACGGCCGGGGCCGGCTGCTCCTGCGGGCGCAGCGGCCGACCCCCGCGCACGCGGACGGTGCCACGGTGATGGGCGCCGTGGCCCAGGTGCTCGACGAGCTGCGCCGCTCGGCCGACTGGTCCCGGGTGCGGGCCGCGGGAATCGGCAGCGCGGGGCCCGTGGACGCCTCCACGGGCACCGTCAGCCCGGTCAACGTGCCCGGCTGGCGCGGGTTTCCACTGGTCGCCGAGGTGACGCGGCGCATCGGCGGACTGCCCGTGGTGCTCGTCGGGGACGGGGTCGCGATGACCGCGGCCGAGCACTGGCGGGGCGCGGCCCGCGGCCGGGCCAACGCGCTGTGCATGGTGGTCTCCACCGGCGTGGGCGGCGGACTCGTCCTCGGCGGCCGGCTGCACACCGGGCCCACGGGCAACGCGGGCCATATCGGGCACATCAGCGTCGACTTGGACGGCGACCCCTGCGCCTGCGGCGGCCGCGGCTGCGTCGAGCGGATCGCCAGCGGACCCCATATCGCCCGCCGCGCACGGGAGTCCGGCTGGCGGCCGGGGCCCGACGGTGACGCGAGCGCCGCCGGTGTCGCCGTGGCCGCCCGCGCCGGGGACCCCCTCGCCCTCGCCTCCTTCGCCCGGGCGGCCCGGGCGCTCGCCGCGGGCATCGCGGCCACGGCGACGCTCGTCGAGATCGAGGTGGCCGTGATAGGCGGCGGCGTGGCCGGTGCCGGGGACATCCTCTTCGCCCCGTTGCGGGAGCAGTTGCGCGAGTACGCCACGCTCTCGTTCACGGCGGGCATCGAGGTCGTGCCCGCCCGGCTCGGCGGCGACGCCGGCCTGGTGGGGGCCGCGGCCGCAGCCGCGGAGGCGCTGGGGCTGTGGGGAACTGCCGCGTCCTGAGCGCATGGTGTTGACCCTGCACCATGCCGCTCGTACACCTTTCCGTGGCAAGGTGTACCGGGCAGTACACAGGGGGCTACGGAAAAGGGGGAACCGTGATCGTCTGGCTGAACGGCGCGTTCGGTGCGGGGAAGACCAGTACGGCGCGCCGGCTGACCGAGCTCATCCCCGGCAGCACCCTCTACGACCCCGAGGTGACCGGCGGGGCACTGCGCCATCTGCTGCCGGCGCCGCGCATGGCGGGGGTGACCGACTACCAGGACCTGCCGGTCTGGCGCCGCATGGTGGTGGACACGGCGGCGGCGCTGCTCGCGGAGCTGGGCGGCGTGCTCGTCGTCCCCATGACGCTGCTGCGGCAGGAGTACCGGGACGAGATCTTCGGGGGGCTGGCCTCGCGGCGGATCCCGGTACGGCATGTGCTGCTGGCCCCCGAGGAAACGATCCTGCGCTCGCGGATCGAGGGGCGGGTGGAGTTCGCGCACGACCCCGTGCGCAGCGAGGCCGTCCGGCAGTGGGCACGGGAGCATCTCGCCCCCTACGGCGAGGCGTTGGAGACCTGGCTCAAGGACGACGCCTTCGCCGTCGACAACAGCCGGCTCACGCCGCAGGAGACGGCCGAGCGTGTCGCGGAGGCGGTGCGCAGCGGGGCCGCCGGGCCGTGCGAGATCGTGCAGACGCCGGAGCCGACGGCCGAGACGCTCGCCGCGGGGGTGCTGCTGTTCGACGAGGACGACCGGGTGCTGCTGGTGGACCCCACGTACAAGCCGGGCTGGGAGTTCCCGGGCGGCGTCGTGGAACCGGGGGAGCCGCCCGCGAGGGCCGGGATGCGGGAGGTGGCGGAGGAGATCGGGATCGAACTCCCCGCGGTGCCCCGCCTGTTGGTCGTCGACTGGGAGCCGCCGACGCCGCCGGGGTACGGGGGCCTGCGCTTCCTCTTCGACGGCGGGCGGCTCACCGGGGCCGATGCGCGACGGCTGTTGCTGCCGGGGTCGGAGCTGCGGGGGTGGCGGTTCGTGACGGAGGACGAGGCGACGTCCATGCTGCCGCCGGTGCGGCTGAGCCGCTTGCGGTGGGCCCTGCGGGCACGGGAGCGGGGGAGGGCGCTCAACCTGGAGGCGGGGGTTCCCGTGGGGTGACGGTTCCCCGCGCCCGTAAGGGGCGCGGGGAACTGCGCGACCAGCCACCGACGGCCCGCAGTTGACGCACCACCGGGATCCGGGCGAAGCCCGGGAAGGCAATGGAAGTCATCTCACTGCGGGGCGCGAGAATCCGCCGGACCCGCGTAGCGATCAGCCCTTGCTGCGCGCGTAGTTCACCAGGAACAGCGCCTCCGCCAGCGACAGCCGCTCCAGTTCCTCCGGCGACACGCTCTCGTTCACCGCGTGGATCTGGGCCTCCGGCTCGCTCAGGCCGATCAGGAGGATCTCCGTCTCCGGGTAGAGCGAGGCCAGCGTGTTGCACAGCGGGATGGAGCCGCCCATGCCGGCGGTCTGCATCTCCTCGCCGGGGTACGCCACCTGCATCGCCTCGGCCATCGAGGCGTACGCGGGGCTCTGCGTGTCGGCCTGGAAGGGCTGACCCTGGCCGACCTGGTCCACGGAGACGCGCGCGTCCCACGGGGCCGCCGCCTCCAGGTGGGCGGCGAGCAGCTTCGTCGCCTCGGCCGCGTCCATGCCCGGGGGCACGCGCAGGCTGATCAGGGCGCGGGCGCCCGCGTGGACGGACGGGGTGGCGCCGACGACCGGCGGGCAGTCGATGCCGAGCACCGTGACCGCGGGGCGGGCCCACAGCCGGTCGGCCACCGTGCCGGAGCCGATCAGGGAGACACCGTCCAGGACCTTCGCGTCCTTGCGGAAGTCCTCCTCCGGGTACTGCAGGCCCTCCCAGACGCCGCCCGCCTCCAGGCCGTCGACGGTCGTCGAACCGTCCTCGGCGCGCAGCGAGTCGAGGATGCGGATCAGGGCGGCCAGTGCGTCCGGCGCGGCACCGCCGAACATGCCGGAGTGCAGGTTGCCCTCCAGGGTGTCCACCTGGACCCGCACGAGCGTCATGCCGCGCAGCGTGGCCGTCACGGTCGGCAGGCCGAGCCGGAAGTTGCCGGCGTCGCCGATGACGATGGTGTCGGCGGTCAGCAGCTCGGGGTGCGCCTCGGCGTACTGCTGCAGGCCGCCGGTGCCCTGCTCCTCGGAGCCCTCGACGATCATCTTGACGGTGACCGGGATGCCGCCGTGCTCCTTGAGCGCCCGCAGCGCGGTCAGATGCATGATGAAGCCGCCCTTGCAGTCGGCGGCACCGCGCCCGTACCAGCGGCCGTCGCGCTCGGTCAGCTCGAAGGGCGGGGAGATCCAGGCGGCCTCGTCCAGCGGCGGCTGCACGTCGTAGTGCGCGTAGAGCAGCACCGTCGGGGCGCCGGCCGGGCCGGGCAGGATGCCGTAGACGGACTGGGTTCCGTCGGGGGTGTCCAGCAGGGCGACGTCCTCGAAGCCCTCGGAGCGCAGGGCGCCGGCCACCCAGGCCGCGGCCGCCTCGCACTCGCTCTTCGGGAACTGGGCCTCGTCCGCGACCGACTTGAAGGCGACCAGCTCGGCCAGCTCGGCCTTGGCGCGGGGCTGCAGCGAGGCGACGGTCGTCGCGAGTGCGGCCGGGTCCGGCTGGTGGGTCGGGGACGTGTCCATGGAACGCTCCTTGTGGGCGCGGCGTCGTGTCCGTGGGTGACGGGCGATCGTGGATGTGTCCCCCGATCCTCGCACGACCGCCCCGGACGTTCCCGCGGCGGGTGTCCCGGCCGGTGGGCCGTAGGATGCGGACCGTAGTCGTAGCCGGTGGTCGATGGGGAGCAGAACGCGGTGAGCAGCGACAGCACAGCCCGGGAAGAGGGCCGGGACGTGTCCGGTACGCCCGGTACGGAGCCGGTGTGGGACGTCGTGGTGGTGGGCGGCGGTCCCGCCGGGGCCTCCGCCGCGCACGCCGCGGCCGCCGCGGGCCGCCGGGTGCTGCTGCTGGAGAAGGCCGAACTGCCGCGCTACAAGACCTGCGGCGGCGGCATCATCGGCCCCTCGCGGGACGCCCTGCCGCCCGGCTTCCGGCTGCCGTTGCGGGACCGGATCCACGCCGTGACCTTCTCGCACAACGGCAGGATGGTCCGCACCCGCCGCTCCCGGCGGATGCTCTTCGGGCTCATCAACCGGCCGGAGTTCGACGCCGGCCTGGTGGACGCGGCGCGGGCCGCGGGTGCCGAGGTGCGCACCGGCGTGACCGTCTCCCGCGTCGAGCAGCACGGCCCGTCCGTGCCGGACCGCCGCACGGTGGCCGTCGTCCTCGGCGACGGCCGCACCCTGCTCGCCCGCGCCGTGGTGGGCGCGGACGGCAGCGCCGGCCGGATAGGGGCGCACGTCGGCGTGAAGCTCGCCCAGGTCGATCTCGGCCTGGAGGCCGAGATCCCGGTGCCGGCCTCCGTCGCCGAGGACTGGGCCGGCCGGGTGCTGATCGACTGGGGCCCGATTCCCGGCAGTTACGGCTGGGTCTTCCC
The DNA here is from genome assembly GCF_013030945.1 of Streptomyces morookaense. Classification (GTDB taxonomy): domain Bacteria; phylum Actinomycetota; class Actinomycetes; order Streptomycetales; family Streptomycetaceae; genus Streptomyces; species Streptomyces morookaensis. The sequence continues at coordinate 99,979 of NZ_JABBXF010000037.1, forward strand.
GAAGGGCGACACCCTCACCGTCGGCGTCATCTCGGCGCGCGGCGAGGGCGCCGCCACCAAGCGCTACCTGGACGACTTCATCGGCCGCCTGGGCCTGGCGGGCTTCGAGCCGAGCATCTCCTCCGGCCACCTGACCCGTTGCCGGTCCGAGGACTCCCCGCTCTCCCGCGGCCGCGTCATCGTCTGCGGCGACGCGGCCGGCCTGCTGGAGCCGTGGACCCGCGAGGGCATCTCCTTCGCCCTGCGCTCCGGTCGCCTGGCGGGGGAGTGGGCCGTGCGCATCGCCGAGGCACAGGACGCCGTCGACGCGCGCCGGCAGGCGCTGAACTACGCCTTCGCCATCAAGGCGGGCCTCGGCGTGGAAATGGGCGTCGGCCGCCGCCTGCTGGCGCTCTTCGAGCGCCGTCCCGGGCTGTTCCATGCCGCGCTGACCGGATTCCCGCCTGCGTGGCGCGCGTTCGCGCAGATTGTGCGGGGGACGACATCGCTGGCCGAGATCGTGCGGACGCATCCGCTGGCGCGGCGGGTGCTGTCGGCGGTGGACCGGGGCTGAGGGGGCGAACCGCCTGCGGTGGGGTGCCGAGGCCGGTCGGTGCCGGAGCGTGCGCCCCCGCCGCAGCTACGTCGTCCCGCTGACGACGAGCGAGTGGTTCACCGGCTCGACAACGCCGGCTGTGGCTCTCCTGGGTGCCCCGTGGGCGGATACGGCACCTTCGCCACTCGAACGCGTGACTATCGATCGTTTGCCGAACGGGCTTGTGTGCCCTCTTCATAACGTCGGCCCATGGTCACTTCACATCACGAGGCCTCGCACCGGATCTTTCAGGACCGTCCGAAGCTGCTCGCGCCCGTGTTCAGGATCCTGGGCCTGCCGCCTCCCGAGAAGGCGACGGTCGAGGTGCTCACCGCGGACGCGACGGAGATCCGCCCGCTGGAGCGGCGGGTGGACAGCGTGCTGCGCATCGAACCCTCGGAGGGCGAGGGGTTCGTGCTCGCCATCGAGGCGCAGGGGCGTCGGGATCCGGACAAGGAGGCGAGCTGGGCCTACTACTTGGCCTACTTGACGGCGAAGTACGAGAGGCCGGCGCTCCTGCTCGTGGTGTGCCGTGACAAGGCGACCGCCGACTGGGCGGCCGGGCCGTTCCGGCTCGGCCCGGGCTACTGGAAGGCTCTGTCGGTTCATCCGTTGGTGGTGGGGCCGGGGAACGTCCCGGTGATCACGGACCCGGGGGAGGCTGCCGAAGACCTCACTTTGGCGGCGTTCGCGGCCATGACACATGGCCGTGGCCGGAACGCTGCGGCAATACTGGAGGCGCTGGCCTGTGCCCTGCGCACAGCCGACCCTGTGTCCTTCGCGTACTACTCGGAACTGCTGGAAGTCGGCCTGGCAGACGACCAGGCGAGAGAAATCTGGAGGAAGCTGATGGGTGTGGGCTCTTTCTTCCCCGGGCGTGGCACGCTCGTCGAGGAGAAGTACCTGGAGGGCAAGGCCGACGGAGCCGCCGAGGGCAAAGCCGCGGGGCTCGCGGAGGGGCTTGCCGAGGGCAAGGCCAAGGAGCGCGCACGGTTGGTGCTGCGTGTGCTGGAGCGGAGGGGGATTTCTGTGCCGGACGAGGTGCGGGAACGCCTCGCCGACTGCTCCGACCTGGATGTCCTGGATCGGTGGCTCGACCAGGCGTTCGTCGTCGCCACGGCCGAAGAGATCTTCGCCGAGGGCAGCTGCTGACTTTGCAGGCGTGGTGTCGTCAGAGGCAGGCCGGTTGCGGTGTGTCAGCCGGCCTGCCGATGCTCTTCCATGCCGCGCTGACCGGAGCGTTTGGCGGTTACACGTGAGCAGCCACCGGCCGGCCGGGGTGGAATCGACCACCCGGGCGCGCAGGCGATCTCTTTGGACCCGGTTGGCGCGCGGGCAGCCGGGTGACGGCGGCTGTCCGGCCGAAGCCGGGGGTCCATTCCTCCTGCAGGGGAGGCGAGTTGGTCATGGCGACCTGGAGCAGCCGCAATTGGTGGACGCCCGCACATGTCCGCTGGTGCGGCGCGTAACGGGAGCTCCTGGCCGTGTTTACATCCCGGCCTTCGCCGCCGTCCCGCTCGCCTCCCCACGGAGGTATCGCGGCACCCCGTCACCGAGCGCAGTAACGGCAGCCATGAAGCGGTGGGCGAGGCGTGGTCGGAGCAGCCTCTTCGCTTCGCCGACAGGGAAGTAGCCGAACTCGGACAGCTCGCCGTCTGCGAGGCGAATTTCGGCGGCTGTGTCGCTGTCGATTGCGCCGCCGTCAAAAATGAACGCCAGTTGATCGTCCCATGGCCCGTGCGGCGCGACCCAGTCCACGACCAGCAGACCCCGGATCGTTGCGGTCAGACAGAGTTCTTCCCTGAGCTCGCGAATCGCTGCGAGATCAGGTGCCTCATTGGCCTCGGCCATGCCGCCGGGAAGATCCCACCCGGGCTTATAGGTCGGTTTGACGAGGAGGAAATCCCCGGCTGCATCACGCAGAAGCACATCAGCGGCGACGCGTTTGCGGGCCTGTCTGGCATTTCCCTCCGCCAGGTACGCGTTCCATGCAGCAGGATCCGATGGCGTCGGCTTCATGTCGGACTGCCTTCGCCACGAGGCGGCATGAGGTCGGCGAGCAGCAGTGACCGTGTCCGTGCGAAGTCGTCCAGATGCGCCAGAAAATCTCTCATGGGCAAGTAGGACTGGTATTCCACCAGCCGACGCCTCAGGTCCGCCATGTGGTTGGCAACTCGTACCGAGCTCAGCGACGGGTCGGTGGACAGCAGGTCTCGACCGAACTGTACGACGGCGTCCATGTCGGCACGGTAGGCGTGGGCGGTCACCAAGGTGATGCGGCTCAATGCGAGGGAACGCGCTCGTCCCTTCTCGCACAGTCGGATTGCCTGTTCGGCATGTTTCACGGCGTCGTCGTACTTCCCCATGTCCCGCATGGCGAGGGCGGTTTCACTTGCCAGAGAGGCCATGTCGAAAGGGCTCACCCAAGGGTGTGCAGCGGTCTGCTGTTTTCCCAGGTCATGGTGCGCCCGGTCCAAAGCACGTGAGGCGGTGGCCGGTTGGTCGGCCACGGCAGCAGCTCTCGCCTTCATAGCGTGGAGTCTTGCGGTGAGTGAAGGGGCAGAAGGCCCGCGGCTGACAGCGTCGAGGCCGATGTGCGCCCAGTGCGCGGCGCCGGCCGGATCTCCTCTCTGGAGAGCCAGGTGACTGCTGCTGGCCGCGATGTTGGCGGAGAGCAACGAATCTCCGGCCGCCTGCGCGAGAGTCAGTGCACGTGCGAAGTGCCTTTCGGCGAGTTCGTCACGGCCTGAGTCGTGGGCCATCCACCCGGCCATTTCCGCGAAGGCCCCTGCCGCTGCGAAGACTTGGGGTTCGTTGTTGGCGTCGACCAGACGACGGGCAACGGTGTTGCTCAAGTGACGTACGACGGCTGCGTACAGACGTCCTCCGCCGCTTGCCCTGTCCGCGTCCCGGAACGTGGTCATGGCGGCGAGGTCGTCATCGTCGGCCACCTGCGGTGGTGACATGCCCTTGGCTGTATGAACTCGAGGTTCCCAAGGCCGGGTTGCAAGTCCGAGCATATGCCCGGGGATGCGAAAACCGTCGGCGATCTGTTCAAAGATCGCCAGCTTCTCCACCCGCCTCCTCCCGTTCATGTAATCGTAGAGTCGGCCTTGCGTGATCCCTGCGAGTTCGGCGATGAGGCGGGTGCTGAAACCGCGGTGATTGAGCAAGCGGAATACGGTACCCATGTCCCGGTTGGTGCACGCATGCCGGAACTGCTCGTCGTCAAGTAGCCCAGCGGCGAGGTGTTCACGGGGCGCCTGCTGCATCCTGACCCTCCTCCCCGGTTCAGGGCGACAGTACCTGCGGCGGCACGACTGACTCCATCCTGGCGTCACCTCAGGAGGTCACCCGTACTCCGGTCGTGGTCGTTCACTGGAGCAACAGCATTCACCTTGCCACGCGGACTGCGTGGCATGGCTGAGATGAGGAGGAACGGGTTGAACAGGCGGTCGGCGCCGATGACTTACCGAGTGGGCTCGTGGGTGGTGGACAAGGGACGAGGCGAGATCGGCCGGCTCATGGGGCATGAAGGGCCGTACATCCAACTGCGTCCGCCCGGCGGTGGCCGTGAGTGGGACGCACTGCCAGAGGCGCTGAGGCTGGCGACCGTCGAAGAACAGAGGCGAGCGGGAGTCAGGGAGGACCAACATCAGGCCGGTGGGCCTGGCAATGCACCGAACCGGGCGCCTGAGTGAAAGGCGGACAGGGATGGCAATGACGCGAGTGTGGTCGCAACGCGTGAAGCCCGGGGACGTGATCGTCGTAGAGGGTGAGGAGAGAGGAGTGAAGGACGTCCGCCAGGACTGGCGTTCGGGGACCATGGAGGTTGTGCTGACGTTCAAGGACGGCCTTCCGTTGCGGCTGGGCCCGTCGGATTCGGCCCGTCTGAGCGATGGCGTGCGAGCGGTGACGAGCGAGTAGTTCTACTACTCGGAACTGCTGGAAGTCGGCCTGGCAGACGACCAGGCGAGAGAAATCTGGAGGGATCTGATGGGTGTGGGCTCCTTCTTCCCCGGGCGTGGCACGCTCGTCGAGGAGAAGTACCTGGAGGGCAAGGCCGACGGAGTCGCCGAGGGGCTCGCCGAGGGCAAGGCCGAGGAGCGCGCACGGTTGGTGCTGCGTGTGCTGGAGCGGAGGGGGATTTCCGTGCCCGACGAGGTGAGGGAGCGCCTCGCCGACTGCTCCGACCTGGATGTCCTGGATCGGTGGCTCGACCAGGCGTTCGTCGTCTCCACGGCCGAAGAGATCTTCGCCGAGGGCGACTGAGCGCTTCGCGCGAAGTGCAGTGCGTCGACCGCTGGCTCAGAAAAGGGCTTCGGGACCCTCCGCCGTCGCCCCGTCGTTCCGCACGTCCGCCGTCGTTTCCGCATCCGGCGCCGCCGCCGCGAGGCCCCAGCCCGCCAACTGCCGGGCGTCCAGCAGCAGGAACCGCCCGTCCGCCGACTCCAGGTACACGTCCGGGCCCGCCACCGCCGCCACCCGCCCCGCCACCGTGCAGCCGGGGGCGAGGGCCACGACGCCGGGGTCCGGGCGCAGTCGGTCCAGGTGGAACGTGGCGTCGTGGTGGACCGGCGCGAACTCCCGTACCGCCAGCGACTCCGGGAGGCCGGGGAGGCGGCACGCGCGGGCGTGCAGGTCTGCCAGTTCCGTCGCGCGCGCGGCCTGCGGCGGCACGGGGTGGCGGGCTGCGCGCTTCGCCGCGTACGGGAAGCGGTCCGGTACCGCGAGTGCCGCGCCCAGGACCGACTCCGCGCGGCGGGCGGCCATCAGCGGGCCCCGGCCGAGCAACGCGTGGGAGAGCGCGGCCTGTTCGAGGAGCCGGGCCCCCTCGCGTTCGGTCGCCGTGATGCCGACCTTGATCAGGCCCGGGGCGAACCAGGCGAGGTAGACGTCGTACGGGCGGGGGTCGTCGGCGGCCGTGTCGGCCGCGACGGAGTGCGAGCGGTCCAGGCGCGCGCACTCGGGGCATTGCGCCGACACGGCGGCCGGCGGGACGACGGCCTCCGTCGGGCACGGGGTGTGGCGGCCGGCGCGGCGCACGCCCGTGCAGTGGCGTGCGGGGCCGGTGGTGAAGGCGAGTCGGCGTTCCGGCGGGAGAGGGGAGAGGCGGTCGCCGTGGGCGGGGTGGTGCCAGGTGAGCGCGGGGCCCTCGGCCGGGGACCAGCGGAGGCCGGTGCAGCGCCAGTCGGTGTGCATGGGGTGCATTCTCCCGGTCCTTCTACCGGATCATTCGCCGGGTTCCGTAGGCCATCACCGCTGCCATCGCGGCCAGCGCCGCGACCGTCGTCAATGCCACCGGCAGGGTGTACGCCTCGGCGAGGAAGCCGATCGCGGGCGGGCCCAGCAGCATGCCGCCGTAGCCGAACGTCGAGGCCGCGGCCACGCCGCCCGGGCCCTCCAGTTCCCCGGCGCGGCCCACCGCGACCGGGAAGACGTTGGCCAGACCCAGGCCCGTCACCGCGAAGCCGGCCAGCGCGGCCCACACCGTCGGGGCCAGCGCGCCCAGCAGCATCCCGGCCGCCGCCATCGCCCCGCCCGCGACCAGGACGCGCGTCTGGCCGAGCCGCGCGAGCAGCGTGCTGCCCGCGAGCCGGCCGATGGTCATGGCCAGGGCGAAGACGGAGTAGCCCACGGCCGCGACGCCCGCGGGGGCGGCGAGGTCCTGCTGGAGGTGCAGCGCGCTCCAGTCCGCCAGCGCACCCTCCCCGTACGCCGTGCACAGGGCGATCACGCCGAAGACGGCGACCAGGCGGCCGGCCGGGCGGCGCGAATGGGGTGCAGAAGCAGCAGGCTGTTCCCGCTCCGGTACCGCGTGCGCGAGCAGCCCCCGGCCCGCCGCGGCGCTGACGGCCAGCCCGAGCGCGGTCAGGAGCAGCAGGTGCGCCGTCACCGGCAACTGCCCGGCGACCAGGCCGCCGAGTCCCGCCCCGAGCATCCCGCCGACGCTGAACGCGGCGTGGAAACTCGGCATCACGGGCCTGCGCAGCGCTGCGACGAGGTCGACGGCCGCGCTGTTCATGGCGACGTTGAGGCCTCCGTAGGCGGCGCCGAAGACCAGCAGCACCAGGCCGAGGGCGAGCGCCGAACCGGCCAGCGGCGGCAGGGCGATGCCCAGCGACATCAGGGCCGCCGAGGCGACCGTGACCGGGTGGCTGCCGAAGCGCCGGCACAGCCGACCTGTGATCATCATGGTGGCGACCGCGCCCGCCGACACGCCGAGCAGGGCCAGTCCGAGGGCCCCGGCGGAGGCGCCGGTGCGTTCCTTGATGGCGGGGATGCGGACCACCCAGCCGGCGAAGAGGAAGCCGTCGAGGGCGAAGAAGAGGGTCAGTCGGGCGCGGAGGATACGGAGTGCCGATTCGTCCGGGGCCCGGTGCGCCCCCGGAAAAATGGCCGTCCGTATTTTGTTCAGCGTCGGCACAAAGTCAGAATAGAGGTGTGACCCAGACTCGGACAACACGTTTGGAGCGGGGCCGCGGCGCCCTCGGCCCCGCCCTGGAGCTCGTGCACACCGGTCGCGCCCCCACGCGCGCCGTCCTCACCGCGGAACTCGGCGTGACCCGGGCGACCGCCGGGGCCGTGGCCGCCGAGCTGGAGGCGCTCGGCCTGATCCAGGTCGACGCCCGCCCGGCGGCGGCCGCCGGCTCCCAGGGCCGGCCGTCGCACCGCCTGTCCGTCGCGCCGAACGGCCCCGTCGTCCTCGCCGCGCAGATCCACGCGGACGGCTTCCGTGCCTCGCTCGTCGGGCTCGGCGGCCGGACGGTCGCCACGGCACCGGGCTGTATGACCGTCCCCGCCGATCCCTCGCACATCATCGACGCCGTCGTGGCCGCGGGCGCCGGGCTGCTGCGCGGGACCGGGCGCCGCTGCCTGGGCGCGGGGCTCGCCGTGCCCTCGGCCGTCGCCGAGCCGGAGGGCACCGCCCTCAACCCGCTGCACCTCTCCTGGCCCGCGGGCGCGCCCGTGCGCGAGCTGTTCACCGAGTCCCTCGCCAAGGCCGGGGTCACCGGCCCCGGCGGCGCTCCGCTCGCCGGGGTCGCGGGCAACGACGTCAACCTCGCCGCCCTCGCCGAGTACCGGCACGGCGCGGGCCGGGGCGCCCGGCACCTGCTGTGCGTGGCCACGGGGCACCGCGGCGTGGGCGGTGCGCTCGTGCTCGACGGCCGCCTGCACAGCGGCAGTTCGGGGCTCGCCCTGGAGGTCGGCCACCTCACCGTCAACCCCGCGGGCCTGCCCTGCCATTGCGGCAGCCGCGGCTGCCTCGACGTCGAGGCCGACCCGCTGGCCTTCGTCACCGCGGCGGGCCGGGAGCCGGGCCCCGCGGTGTCGCTGCTGCAGCAGTCCCGGGACCTGATCCGCTCCGAGTACGCGGACCCGGGCGTGCGGGCCGCGGTGGAACTGCTCATCGACCGGCTCGGGCTCGGGCTCGCAGGCCTGGTCAACATCCTCAACCCGGACCGTGTGCTGCTGGGCGGTCTGCACCGCGAGCTGCTGGAGGCCGACCCCGAACGGCTGCGGGCCGTGGTCGCCGACCGCAGCCTGTGGGGGCGGAGCGGGAGCGTGCCGATTCTCGCGTGCACGCTCGACCACGGCAGTCTGATCGGTGCGGCCGAGGCGGCGTGGCAGCCGGTGCTGGACGATCCGTTGGCCGTACTGGGGTGCGGTTCCTGATCGGGTGCGGGTTCGCTGTGGCTGGTCGCGCAGTTCCCCGCGCCCCTGACGGGGCGCGCCCGGCTTCAGCTCAGCACCGCGGCCGTCTCCAGGGGTGGGGCAGCATTCACCGGGCAGGGGGCGGCCGTCGGCACCGGCAGCGTGAACCAGACCACCTTGCCGCCGTCCTGGCGTTCCCGTACGCCCCAGCTCTCGCTCACCGCCGCCACCAGGGCCAGGCCGCGTCCGTGCGTGGTCAGCCCGTCCGTGTCCGCGACCTTGATGCACGGCAGCCGCGGATCGTGGTCGCGCACCGAGACCGTCAGCCGCTCCGGCACCAGGTCGATCTCGACCGTGCAGCGCTTGTCCGGCTGCGCGTGCAGGTGCACGTTGGTCAGCAGCTCGGTGACCCCGAGCGCCGCGGAATCGATGAGCGGATCGAGATGCCAGTAGCGAAGCTGCGCAGATACGATTCTGCGCACCTGGCGGATCCGAGGGGGGAGAGCCTGGAGTTCAACGGTGCAGTGCTTGTTCACTCGGCTGATCACGGCTGCGACTCCCTGAAGAAGTAGGGCTAGCCTGATGCAGAAGTGCGCTGTCGATACGGACTGTCGATATGCGCAGGACCCTCGGTGATACCGGTACGCAACAAGCGTCGGTGCTCATGGCCGCGTGCGCAACTCGTGCGCCCGTCAGGTGCCCTCGTGCGCCGCCCGCACTGCCGCCAGGAATCGGTCGACCGCGGCGTCCGCCGCATCGCCGGGATCCGCGTCGCGCCGGCCGAGCGTCAGCACGTACCGGGTGCCGTTGACGGTCGCCCGGGCCCGGTCCTTGGAGGCGAACCACGGTTTGCTCGCGTGGACCGAGACCACCGGCGCGCTGTCGATCTCCCGGCCGTAGCTGGTCAGCAGCTCCAGCCTGCCGTCGTGGATCTTCACCTGGCCGGCCCGGGTGAGCGACCTGCGGGCGCGCTCGATCCCCACCCCCGTCGCAGTGAACTCCGGTTCTGCCACGGCGCACCGCCTCTCCGGCCGGAAGGTCCTCCGTGCGCAGTCTGCCCGTGCGGAGGCCCGTGCACCAGTACCCCTTTATGTTGGGAGCCGGGGGCCACCGTGAGGAGCCCGGCGTGAACAGCACACAGCAGTCCGGGGGCCCCGTGCCCACCGTCGACGTGGACCGCAGCGACCCGGCCTACCGCACCTGGCTCAAGGAAGCCGTCCGCAAGGTGCAGGCCGACGCCAACCGGTCGGCGGACACACACCTGTTGCGCTTCCCGCTCCCCGAGGAGTGGGGCGTCGACCTCTATCTCAAGGACGAGTCCACCCATCCCACCGGGAGCCTGAAGCACCGCCTCGCCCGTTCGCTGTTCCTCTACGGGCTGTGCAACGGCTGGATCCGCCCCGAGTCCCCCGTCATCGAGGCCTCCAGCGGCTCCACCGCCGTCTCCGAGGCGTACTTCGCCCAGCTGATCGGCGTCCCCTTCATCGCCGTCATGCCGCGCACGACCAGCCGCGAGAAGTGCCGGCTCATCGAATTCCGCGGCGGGCGCTGTCACTTCGTGGACGACCCCTGGGCGATGTACATCGAGGCGGCCGCCCTCGCCGAGCGGACCGGCGGCCACTACATCGACCAGTTCACCTACGCGGAAAGGGCGACCGACTGGCGGGGCAACAACAACATCGCCGAGTCCGTCTACAGCCAGCTCCGCAACGAACGCTTCCCGGAGCCCGTCTGGATCGTCGCCACCGCCGGCACCGGGGGCACGTCGGCGACGTTCGGCCGGTACGTGCGCTACATGCAGTACGACACCCGCATCTGTGTGGCCGACCCCGAGAACTCCTGCTTCTTCGACGGCTGGCGCCATCATGACCCGGGCGCGACCAGCGAGTTCGGCTCGCGCATCGAGGGGATCGGGCGGCCCCGTATGGAGCCAAGCTTCCTGCCGGGTGCGATCGACCGCATGATGAAGGTCCCGGACGCCGCGAGCGTCGCCGCCGTGCGCGCCCTGGAGCAGGCCATCGGGCGCAAGGCGGGCGGCTCGACGGGCACCGGGCTGTGGAGCGCCCTCAAGATCGTTGCCGAGATGGCCGGCGAGGGGCGGCGCGGCAGCATCGTCAGCCTCATCTGCGACCCCGGCGAGCGCTACCTCGACAAGTACTACTCCGACGCCTGGCTCGCCCAACAGGGCCTGGACATCACGCCGTACGCCCTCGCCATCAGCACCTTTCTGGCGACGGGCCGCTGGCCCTGACGCCGGCGCGTCTCAGCCGGCCGCGAGCCGCCGGTCCAGGGCGCGGACCGCCCGGCGGAACTCCCCTGCCACGCCCGGCCGGACGAGCCGCAGCAGCGGGCCCATGAGCGGGGCCGCATCCATGGCGACCGTCCACGTGACGACCGTTCCGGCGCCCACCGGGAGCAGGGCCCACTCTTCCGACAGGGCCCGGACACCGGGGGCGTTCGTCAGGTCGACACGGTAGGCGTACCGTTTCGGCTCGTCCGCGGCCGTGATCGTCTCACGGAAGCGGAGCCCTCCCCGCAGCCGGACCTCACGCCCGCCGAGGCCCTCCGTCTCCAGCGGCCGCGCCAGCGTCACCGCGCCGAACCACCGCGGCCAGGCCTCCACTTCGTCGGCCAGCGCGCGGTACACCGCTTCCGGCGCGGCCGCCATCCGTGCTGTGAACGCGAACCGCAGCGGCGCCGTACCGGCGAAGGCCGGCCCGACGGGACGGAGTTTCCTGAGCGGCATCCCAGCACCCCCGGAACATCGGCGGACCACGTGGTCGCGGACACCTTAGGGGGTCTCGGACGGGCCCGCCACCACCAGTTCCGGCAGCCGTTCCGCGATCTCCGCACGGGCCGCCTCCGGCAGGCCCTCGTCCGTCACCAGCGCATCCACCTCGTCGAGCGAGGCGAACGAACTCAGGCCCACCGTCCCCCACTTGGTGTGGTCGGCCAGCACCACGACCCGGCGCGCGGAGCGGACGAAGTGACGGTTCGTCTCCGCCTCCGCGAGGTTGGGCGTCGAGAGGCCCGCCGACACCGATATGCCGTGCACCCCGATGAACAGCACGTCGAAGTGGAGCGAGCGGATGGCCGCGTCCGCGACCGGGCCCACCAGGGTGTCCGACGGGGTGCGCACCCCGCCCGTGAGCACCACCGTCGCCGCGCCCGGGCGGGCCGCCGGGCCGGAGGCCGTCATGGTGCGCTGCGTGCTGTGGAAGACGTCTGCGACGCGTACCGAGTTGGTGACCACCGTCAGGTCCGGGATGTCCACCAGCTGCTGCGCCAGGGCGTAGGCGGTCGTGCCGCCCGCGAGGGCGATCGCGCTGCCGCGCGGGGCCATCCTGGCGGCCTCCCGCGCGATGTTCTCCTTGGCGCTCAGCTCCAGGACCGCCTTCGCCTCGAAGCCGGGCTCGTGCGAGGTGGGCTCGGCGACGGGCACCGCGCCGCCGTGCACCTTCTCCACCAGGCCCTGGCGGGCGAGGGCGTCCAGGTCGCGGCGGACCGTCATGTCCGAGACGTTGAGCCTCCGCGTCAGCTCGTTGACCCGTACCCCGCCGCGTCGCCTGACCTCGTCGAGGATCAGGGCGCGCCGCTGCTCCGCCAGGAGATTCTGGTTGTCGCCCACCCGGCCGTCCCTTCTACGCCATGCGCCCTGCGGGCATGCATTGTCCCACGTGAGGGTCGCTGTCCGTTCGGCACCGCCGGAGACCGCCGTCGTGGTCGCCCGCCGTCGCGGCGGAGGGAGTTTCGGGCAGGCCTGCCCCGGCTGCTCCCCCCGGTGCTCGCGGCCGCGTGACGCGCGCCGCACGAGACTCCCGCCGCAACGGCGAGCAGCCACCGCAGTGGTCTCCGGCGGTCCCGGACCGCCGCCCCTCCCCAGCCGCCCGCAGGGCTCACGGCAACGCCGGCAAGTCCTCCGCCACCAGCAGCGTGAGGTCCTCCGTGCTCGGAGAGGGCAGCCGCGCCACGCGCCCCGCGTGGTGCTCCACCATCGCCTCGAAGGTCTGGCGCGCCGTGCGGCCGTTGCCGAACGCCGGGCCCCGGGGGACGGCCGCGAAGTAGGCGAGCAGGGCCTCCGCCGCCCGCTCGCCGAGGCGGTACTCGTGCTCGTCCGCCTGCTGCTGCACGATGCGCAGCAGCTCGTCCGGCGCGTAGTCCCCGAATGTGATCGTGCGCGAAAAGCGCGACGCCACACCGGGGTTGACCGTCAGGAAGCGCTGCATCTCGGCCGTGTAGCCGGCGACGATGACCACGACCTCGTCGCGGTGGTCCTCCATCAGCTTCACCAGCGTGTCGATGGCCTCGCGGCCGAAGTCCCGCCCTCCGTCCTCGGGGCACAGCGCGTACGCCTCGTCGATGAAGAGCACCCCGCCGCGCGCCCGGTCGAACGCCTCCTGGGTGCGCAGGGCGGTCGAGCCGATGTGCTCGCCGACCAGGTCCACCCGGGAGACCTCCACCAGGTGCCCGCGCTCCAGCACCCCCAGCGCCGCCAGGATCTCGCCGTACAGGCGGGCCACCGTCGTCTTGCCGGTGCCGGGCGAGCCCGTGAAGACCAGATGCCGCCGCACGGACGCCGCCTTGAGCCCCGCCTGCTGCCTCCTGCGCCCGACCTCGATCATGTCGATCAGGGCGCGCACTTCGCGCTTGACGCTCTCGAGGCCGACCAGCGTGTCGAGTTCGCGGAGCACCGTCGAGGACGAACGGGCCGACACCGCAGCGGAGTCGGTGGTGCGCTGCTCGGGAATCGGCGGGACGAGCGGCCGGTGCGCCGTTTCCACGGCGCGCATCACGGGGGCCGCAGGCTCGTCGCTCGTGCACCCCTCGCTGACGGGGCCGCCCTCGGCGAACTCGTAGCCGCCGCGCGCACATCGCTCCGTACGGCACTTCGTCAGCGTGGTCCGGCAGCCGTCGATGACGTGGAAGCCGTAGCCGCTGCTGCCGGTCACCCGGCAGCCGTGGAAGGTGCCCCGGCCCTCGGCGGACACATAGAAGCCCGCCTCCGCCGGTGAACTCACCGTGCAGCGCTCGACGACCGGGTCCGCGCCCTGGGTGACGATCACGCCGGTCGACGTCGCGTCCAGGGTGCAGCCGGTCAGCTTGCCGCCGCTGTCGTGGCCGCGGAACCAGACCCCGGTGGTGGCCTCGCGGACGCGGCAGTCGTCCAGCAGCGCCGTCGCCCCGCCGCTCACCGACACCGCCGTGCCGCGCACCCGGGACAGGTCGCTGCCGGAGACCTCGACGCGCGAGCCGCGGTCGAGGACGAACAGGGCGTCCGGCACGTCGTGCACACGGCACGAGCCGAGGACGGCGCCGGCGCCGTCGCTCACCCACACCGCCGGGTAGTCGCCGGTGCTGTCGTGGATCTCGCACTGGTCCGCCTCGACCCGGGTGCCCGGATCCCACACGGACAGGCCGTTGCGCCCGAACCGGCGCACCGTCGACCTCTGCAGCGTCAGCACCGAACGGGCCCGCACGTCCACCGCGTTCTCGGGGACGTCGTGGATGTCGCAGTCGGCCAGCGAGAGGACGGCGTCGGTGTCCAGCGAGACCCCGTCGCCGCAGGTGCGGTGCACCCGGCAGTCCGTCAGCCGCCCGGCGGCGCGCGAAGTGACCTGTACGCCCGTGCCCTTGATCTCGTAGACCTCGCAGCCGGCCGCCTCCAGCGTGCTGCCCTCGCCGGTCAGCGACAGCCCCGCGCCCCGCGCGTGGTGCACCCGGCAGCGCTCCAGACGGGGGGCGGCCCCGCCGCGCACGGAGACGCCCGCCTGGCCCGCGGCGACCACCTCGCAGTCCTCGAAGACCCCGCCCGCGCCGTCCAGCACGCTGATGCCCACGCCTCCCGCATTGTCGACGGTGCAGGCGCGCACGGTCGGCCGGGCGCCCCCGCGCACCTCGATGCCCGCGGCCGAGCGGGTCACCACCCGCAGGCCCTCCAACTCCGGTGCGCCGCCCTCGACCAGGAGCGCCGGCTGCGCGGCGTCGTGGCCTTCGATGTGCAGGTCGACCAGCCGGGCTGAGGCGCGCACGGTGACGGCGACGCCTTCGGTCGGGGCGATCCGCACCGCGCCGGGCGCGCCCTCGGTGCCGCGCAGGGTGACGGCCCGGGAGACCACCAGGTTCTCCCGGTAGGTGCCCGGGGACAGGCACAGCACGTCCCCGTCGGCGGCCGCGTCCAGGGCCGATGAGAGGGAGTCGTACTCTCCCGTGCGGCGTCGCCAGCGCGACGTGCCGGTGTGCGTCACCTGGACCGAGCCCTGTGCCATGGTGCTGCTGTGCCCCCACCTCGTGCATGCGTCCACCCGGGACGGATGAGTACCGGCCGCACCACCGTAGCGCGCGCGGACCGCGGGAGTCGGCCGGTCAGCTTCCCGCGTCCGCCCGTCCCCAGGTGTGCCCGGCCTGTTGCCACTCCCGGTCCCATTGCGCATACCGCCGGTGCACCAGGCGCCATACGACCACCCGGCGCACGCCCTCCACCAGCCCCGCCGCACCCGCGGCCGCGGCGGCGCCCGCCAGGACCGCGTGCACGACGGCCGTCGCCCGGTCCATGGGGCGACCGGCTATCCGGCCCTCGTCGTCCGTCCACAGCGGGAACCGGTCCGCCGGCCCGGGCGCCTGGTGCAGCGCCACCAGGCCGGTGTGCTCGACGCCGTCCGGGTCCTGCCAGCGCGCCAGGAACCGGCCGTACCCCTCGCGCCCGGTGGTGGATTCGTGGTCCGGCTCCGCCGGTGTGCCCGTCACCGAGCGCACCACCTCGGCGCTCACCAGATGCCGGTGCTGCTGCTGTTGACGGACCGCCTCCCGCAGGGCGCCGTGGGCGAAGGAGCCCACCGCCCAGCCCGCCGCCGTGCCGAGCACGAGCATCAGCACCACCGCGGCCACGCCCGCCCAGGCCTCGACGACATCGCTCCGGCGGCGCAGAGGATTGCGCCGCCACCGCCATACGAACCGCATTGCGCGCACAGTGCTCACCCCCTTACGCGTCCGTAAATACCTCACCGGGAGCGGCGCATGCGGAGGAAGACGGCGGAGAGAGCAAAATCACCCTCCGTGGAGGCCTGCGCATGCGGCGCGTTGACGGGCGGCGGTGCGCACGGCGGTTGCGGGCGGCCTCAGTCGAGGACCTCGAAGGGGTCGCCGACGCGCAGCACTCCGGTGTGCTCGGGGATCAGGTTCTGCCCGAACACCAGCCGCTCGCCGATCCGGTGGTGCCGGGCGAGGGTGCGCAGCGGCTCCTTGCCGCGTTCGGCGGTGGCCTGGTCGGTGGTGGTGACGACGCAGCGGCCGCTGGGCTTGACGACCCGGAAGACGACCTCGCCGATCCTGATCCTCCGCCAGTCGTCCTCGGCCCAGGGGCCGGTGCGGTCGATGACGACGTTCGGCCGGAAGCGGTTCATCGGCAGCGGGCCCTCGGCGGCGATGCCGTCCTCGGCGATGAGCGCGTTGAGGGCGTGCAGCGAACCGGTGGTCGTCACGAGCAGCGGATAGCCGTCGGCGAAGCTCACCATGTCGCCCGGGCGACCGTAGTCGAGGTCGACCTGGCGCCGGACGGCCGGGTCGTCCATGTGCACCAGCTGTGCCTCGGTCCCCAGAAAGGCACTCACCCAGGCGGCGGCCGCGTCCCCCGCGCGCACCGCCTCCACCTTGTCCCGGAACACCGTCACGGGAATCGTGCCGCCCTGCTCCGCCGGTACGGGAACGGCCACGTCGAGCGGCTCCGCCCCCGGCGCCGTGAGCCGGACCCCGCCGCCCGGCAGCGGCTGCGCCGATACCAACGCGAGCCGTGCAAGCTGCCGTTGGGTGATGAACCGGCCGTCCGGCTCGGTCACCAGCCACCTCCGGTCCCCGGCCAGCCCCCACGGTTCCACGGTCGCCTCGTCCGGCGAACAGCCCGCCATCGACTTGACCGGATAGACGTGGACCGAACTCAGTACAGGTGTGGGCATACCGCCAGTCTGCCAGCCGGGTCCGGCAGTTGAACTGCCGGACCGAATGCGGCGGGCGGAGTCCGTCAGTAGCCGCCCTGCTGCGGGTACTGACGGTTGTACGGGTCCTCGTAGGACGCCGGGGCGGGGCGCGGCGCGACGGGGCGCATCGCCTCGTAGCCCGCGGGGGCCGCGGCCGGGCCCGGGTAGCCGCGCGGCGCCGAGGCCTGCGGCGGGATGTACGGGGCAGCCGCCTGCTGGAGGCCCATCGGCTGCACGGGACCCGGCTGCGGGGCCGGGGCGGCGTACTGCGGGGCCGGGGCCGAGGACGGCCCGGAGGGCAGGGCCGGCAGCGCCGGCAGGTTGCTGTTGCCGAAGTCGTACGGCGACGACACGCGGATGGGCGCGATCTGCGGGGTGCCCCGCTCGGCGACGAGGCTGTCGTAGATGGGGGTGTCCTTGAACGACGACGTGGCGTAGTAGCCGCCACCGTAGGCACTGCGGGGGGAGGTCATAGCGCATAAGTTAAGCCCATGGTGCTCCGGTTGGGGAGACGGGTATGGGGGTTCCTTCGCAAGCTCGGAGCAGGTGCGGCTCCCCAACCCGAGCGAACCCGGGAAAAACGGTCGTCAAGGTACGTAGGGATCGTGTAAAGGCCGACCGTTCCTTCAGGGATTCTCAGGGTTTCTCAGGGATCTTTCAGGGGTGGGGTGGACGATGGGCATGCTCAAGGGCGCCAATGCGCCGATATCCGTGCGGACGGTGCGCGTGGAAGTGGTCAGGGGCTCCGGACCGGGTGCGTCCGTGACCGATGCCTGCGCACTGCTGACGGCCGAGGGCCGGGTCCGCTCCGGTGCGGACACCGTCTCCCGCAGCCTGCCCGTGCACCCCTCCGGCGCCGTACGCCACGAGGGCAGGCGCTCCGCCGGCGGCACCGTGACCGACACCTTCGCCGTCGGCCTCGGCGTACTCGATCCCGCCGTCGAGCGCGTCCTGTTCACGGCCGCCGCCGAGGACGGGGACTTCGGCCGGGTGCCGGATGTGCACATCCGCGTCCTGGACGCGGCCGACGGCGGCGAACTCGCCCGCTACGACAGCCGGGACGCCACCGTGGAGACCGTCCTCGTCCTCGGCGAGCTCTACCGGCGGCACGGCGGCTGGCGGTTCCGGGCGGTGGGCCAGGGCTGGGCCGACGGCCCGGCGGGCCTGGCGGCCGCGTACGGGGCCGGCGCCGCCGAACCCGCCGCCCCCGCGACACGGCCCGCCGGGCCGGGCAGGGTCACGCTGACCAAGCAGGCCCCGGCCGTCTCGCTCGCCAAACAGGGCAGCACCTCCGGCACCCTGCACGTCAACCTCAACTGGCAGATGCGCCAGGAGCCCAGGGGCCGGCGCGCCCGCCTCGGCCGGGCCCCCGCCGCCGGTGTGGACCTCGACCTGGGAGCCCTGTACGAACTCGCCGACGGCACCAAGGGCGTGGTCCAGGCGCTCGGCAACTCCTTCGGCTCGCTGCACCGGCCCCCGTACATCCACCTCGACGGCGACGACCGGACCGGCGCCGCGGCGGACGGCGAGAACCTCTCGGTCGACCTGGACCACGCCGCCGCCTTCCGGCGGATCCTCGTCTTCGTGACGATCTACGAAGGAGCCGCCTCCTTCGCCGGCCTCCACGCCACCGTCACCCTCCGGCCGCAGCAGGGCGCGCCCGTCGACTTCGCCCTGGACGAGTGCACCGTGCCGTCCACCGTCTGCGCGCTGGCCCTGCTCACCCACGACGGGAACGGCCTCGTCGTCCGCCGCGAGGCCCGCTACCTGGTGCCCGACCGCGGCGTCAGCCCGCAGCGCACCCTCGACCGCGCCTACGACTGGGGCCTGCAGTGGACGCCCGGCCGCAAGTGAGGCCGCGCGGCGGCGCCCCGAAGGGGCGCGGGGAACTGCGCGACCAGCCCCCACCGGCCTGCAGTCGAAACACCACCCCAGGGGTCCGGGGGCGCAGCCCCGAGAACGTCGGCTGCGGGTGCATCGTGGTCGCTCGCGCAGTTCCTCCCCCAGCTACCGCTAGGGGGCGGCCTCCGGGCGGGTGTACGTCCGCCCCTTCCACGCCGCGCCCCGGCCGCGGTAATGCTGCACCGCCGAGTCCACCGTCATCAGCAGATACAGCAGCGCCGTGAACGGCAGCAGCGGCGCGAGCCACAGCGGCTGCCCGTAGTAGCGCAGCATCGGCAGATACGTCCCCGTCATCACCGCCCACGCGCCCGCCCCGGCGGCGAGCGCGACGACGTCACCGGTCACGGCCCCCGCGACCACCGCCACGGGCGGCACGAGATAGACCACCGCCAGCCCCGCGACCGTCCCGGCCAGCAGCAGCGGGCTGTGCAGCAGCTGTGCGTAGGCGCTGCGCGAGACCATCCGCCACAGCTGCGCCAGCCGCGGATACGGGCGCACGCTGTCGACCCGGTCGGCCAGCCCGAGCCAGATCCGCCCGCCGGAGCGCTGCACCGCCCGCGACAGCGCCACGTCGTCGATCACCGCCTGCCGGATGCTGTCCGGCACCCCGGCCCGCTCGGCCGCCTCGCGCCGCAGCAGCACGCAGCCGCCCGCGGCGGCGGCCGTGCGGGCGCCCGGTCTGTTGACCCGGCGGAAGGGATAGAGCTGGGCGAAGAAGTAGACGAAGGCCGGTACGACCAGGCGCTCCCAGAACGTCGCCACCCGCAGCCGGGCCATCTGCGACACCATGTCCAGCCCGCCCGACACGGCCGCCGCCACCAACTCGCGCAGGCTGTCCGGGGCATGCGCGATGTCCGCGTCCGTCAGCAGCAGGAACTCGGCGTCCGTCCGCGCCCGGGCCAGCGCCATGCCGTGCCGCACCGCCCACAGCTTGCCCGTCCAGCCCGGACCGGGTTCCCCGGGCGCGTCCACGGTCAGCGGCAGCCCGCCGTGCGCGTCCGCCAGGGCGCGGGCCAGTTCGCCGGTGCCGTCGGTGCTGCCGTCGTCGACCAGGAAGATCTCCGCCCGGCCCGGATAGTCCTGCGCGAGCAGGGACGGCAGGCTCGACGGCAGCACCTCCGCCTCGTCCCGGGCCGGCACGACGACGGCCACGGACGGCCACTGCGCGGGCGGCGTCCGGCGCGGCAGCCGGACGTCGGTGCGCCAGAAGAAGCCCTGCGCCAGCAGCAGCCAGAGCCATGCGGCCAGGGAAACCAGGGAAACCACGGTGATCCACGTCAGCGCGCTCACCCGCCGCAGTCTGCCGCACCCGGACCGCCCGCGCGGGGCGCATGGGGCGCATCGATTAAAGTGACCGGGTGAAGATCGCGCTCATGGACTCCGGCAATGGCCTGCTGGCGGCGGCCGCCGCCGTGCACCGGATGCGGCCCGACGCCGACCTGGTGCTCTCCGCCGCCCCCGGGACGATGCCCTGGGGGCCCCGCACCCCCGAGGACGTCGTCGAGCGCGCCCTGGCCGTCGCCCGCGCCGCCGCGGCGCACCGGCCCGACGCCCTGATCGTCGCCTGCAACACCGCTTCCGTCCACGCCCTCGCCGCGATACGCGCCGAGCTGGAACCCGGACTGCCGGTCATCGGCACCGTCCCCGCGATCAAGCCCGCGGCCGCCGCCGGCGGCCCCGTCGCCATCTGGGCCACCCCGGCCACCACCGGCAGCCCGTACCAGCGCGGGCTGATCCGCGACTTCGCCGCCGGAGTCGAGGTCACCGAGATCGCCTGCCCGGGCCTCGCCGACGCCGTGCAGTGGGCCGACGCGGACGCCGCCGACGCCGCGATCGCGGACGCCGCCGCCCGCACCCCGCGCAACGTCCGGGCCGTCGTCCTGGGCTGCACCCACTACGAGCTCGTCGCCGAGCGCATCCGCGCCGCCGTCCAGCAGCCCTCGGCCCCGCCCCTGCCGCTGTACGGTTCCGCCGAGGCCGTCGCCGCGCAGGCCCTGCGCCGCATCGGTGCCGCCCCGGACCCGGACGCGGCGCCCACGGGCGGCCTGACCGTGCTGGACGCCGGCCGCGAGAGCGAGCTGGAGCCGTCCTCCCTGAGCTACCCCGAGGGCCGCTCGCTCCTCACGGCGAGCCCTGCGCGCCCGTAGCCGGGGCGCCCCGTAAGGGGCGCTGGGGGCACCTCCCAGCGGTAGCTGGGGGAGGAACTGCGCGACAAGCCCCCACCGGCCCGCGGCCGACGCACGACCCCAGGGGTCCGGGGCGAAGCCCGGGCAGGAGGTGCCCCCAGCGCCCCTGACGGGGCGCCGCAGCCCTGCCGCTCCCACGGAACGTGAGTAGGCTGCCCGTATGAGGGAGCACTCCGAGGACCCGCGGACCCCCGGAAACGGCGCCGAGGACGGTGCCGCCCCGCCCGCCGTCTGGACGGGCCGTGCGACCAACCGCATCCAGTGGCTGCTGGCCGCCGCCGGTGCGGCCTGCCTCGCGCTCGGCATCGAACTCGCCGTCGACAGCTCCTGGACGTCCGGGCTCGCCGCCCTGACGATGGCGGTCGTCGGCTGCGTCGCGGCCGGGCTGCTGATGCTCTACGGCACCATCGCCTTCGTCCACGTGGCCGTGCGGGTCGACGCGGACAACCTGGAGGTGCGCTGCGGTCACATCGGTGTGCCACGCACCCGCATCCCGCTCGCCCAGGTGATCGGCGCGGACTTCGACCCCCGCGTCACGCCCCGCCAGTGGGGCGGCTGGGGATACCGCTGGCGCCCGGAGAAGGGCACGGCCGTCGTCGTCCGGCGCGGCGAGGGCTTCGTGCTGCGGCTCGGCGACGGGCGTACGTTCACGGTCACCGTGGACGACGCGGAGGCGGCGGTGCGCGTGATCCGCGACCGCCTGGGGCTGGGTACGCCGCCTCCACGGACGACCTGAGCGGGGCACTGCGCGATCAGCCACCACGGTCCCGCACCCGGACACGCACCGCCTAAGCTCAACCCCATGCCGACCCCCGACTTCATCCGCACCCTCCGCGCCACGGCGGGCCACCACCTGCTCTGGATGCCCGGCGTGAGCGCCGTCGTCCGCGACGACGAGGGCCGGGTGCTGCTCGGCCGCCGTGCGGACACCGGGGAGTGGTCGATCATCGGCGGCATCCCCGAGCCCGGCGAGCAGCCGGCCGCGGCCCTCGTGCGCGAGGTGCACGAGGAGACGGCCGTGGAGTGCGTCCCGGAGCGGGTCCTGCTCGTCGAGGCGCTGCAGCGGGTCACCTATCCCAACGGCGACGTATGCCAGTTCATGGACATCTGTTTCGTCGCGCGGGCGGTCGGCGGCGAGGCGCGGGTGAACGACGACGAGTCGCTGGAGGTGGGCTGGTTCCCGGTGGACGCGCTGCCGGGGATGGAGGAGTTCGCGGTCCGGCGGATCAAGCTGGCCGCCGCGGGCGGGCCGACCTGGTTCGAGGGCCTCGGGGACGTGTGAGCAGCGGGCTCCGGGCTCTCCGGGGGAGCGTGCGTACCAGGCCGGTACCCGCCTTGTGATCAGGGCATATGACGGAGCAGTCTGCCGTGCATGTCTGACACTCCTTCCGTCCATTGCTCGCGATGCTGTCCCGTGGAACCGGAACCCGAGCCGGAGACCGAACCGGTTCCCCTTGCCGCGTGGGTGTGCGGCGTCCTCGCCGTCGTCGTGGTGGTCGGCTCGTGGGCAGGGCTGATGTGGGTGGCCACCAGCGTGTTCCGGGAGTGACGGGACGGGGGCCCATATAGGCCGCGCCGAAGCCGAGTTCGCGTGCGTGATACGCGAACTCGGCTTTTTTCATGCCCGATTGACTCCGGGTGCATCGGGGCCGGCGGGCACGCCGGAGGAATGCAGCCCGGCGGGCAAGTGCGTTCGTGGGGACTGCCGTTCCAGCGGCCGAAGGCTTTCCAGCCCCTATCGAGAAGGAGGCTGCTTTGCTAAAGTGTCTGGCGAGTATCTTCCGAGCGTAGTCGGGAGTCGCTGACAATGCGCCACAAAAGCATATGATCAACCGCTCGCTCAATCCAGCGAGTGCGACCGTTCCCAAGAACGGAAAAGCGAGCCGACGCGCTGGACGCCGGGGCGTTCTGACCTGTGATCAGGCCTCCTGAACAGGGAGAAACACAAGGTCGTCCCGGCCGCCGTCCCTGCCGCCATGTCGCACCGCCAAACCCTCCGGGTGCATGGCGCCCACTCGGCTCAGGGTGTTCTTTCGTCTGCTCGGGCTGAATACAGGGACGTGCATGATGACACTTCGGGCGACGCGCGAGTTCCCCCTCGCATTGCGATTGCTATTCATCAACCAGTTCGGCGTGGACATCGGGTTCTACCTCCTGATGCCGTTTCTCGCCGCCTATCTCGAGCACGGGCTCGGCATGTCCGCCGCACTGGTCGGACTGGTGCTGGGAGCGCGAACGCTCAGCCAGCAGGGCCTGTTCATCCTCGGCGGCTCGGCCGCCGACCGACTGGGGCCGCGCATGGTGATCATCGCCGGCTGCGCCCTGCGGACCGTCGCGTTCGCCCTGTTCGCCTTCGGCAACTCCCTGCCGCTGGTGCTCGCGGCCTCCCTGCTCAGCGGGGTCGCCGCGGCGATGTTCTATCCGGCCGTCCGCACCTATGTGGCGCTGGAGTCGGGCGACCGCCACGCCGAGGCGTTCGCCCTGCTCAACGTCTATGCCACGGTCGGCTCGTTCCTCGGTCTGCTGCTCGGCAGCGTGCTGTTCATGACCGACTTCCGCATCTTCGCGGTCTCCGGGGCCGCGGTCTGCACGGTGCTGACGGTGGCCCAGGCGATGGTGCTCCCGCGCCAGGCCCCGGTGGACACCGCCCGCAGCTCCGTCTTCGCCGACTGGCGCGAGGCCTTCGGCAACGGCAGGTTCCTGCTGTTCTCCTTCGCCACCACCGGAATGATCACCGTGGAGAACCAGGTCTATCTGCTGCTGCCCGCCGGGGCCCTGAAGGCCTCCGGCTGGACGGGCTCGGCCGGGGTGCTGCTGGCCCTGGGCGCGCTGGTGAACATGCTCTTCCAGCTCCGCATCACCCGCATGCTGGAACGGCACGGCGGCGGCCTGCGCTGGGTGAGCGCGGGACTCGTCGTGATGGGGCTCGGGTTCGTACCGCCGCTGCTGGTCTGCGAGGGCACGCTGTCCAGAGGACTGGCCGACTCGGTGCCGCGGATGCTGGTGCTGGTCCTCGGTTCACTGATGCTCTACTTCGGGACCATGGTCGCCCACCCCACGGTGATGGAGATGATCCCCCGCTTCGGGCGCGAGGCGCTGACGGGCACGTACTTCGGCCTGTTCTACGTGTTCTCGGGGCTCGCGGCCATGGGCGGCAACTTCGTCGTCGGCCGGGCCATGGACCTGGGGGAGCGGACCGGGCTGGCCTGGCTGCCGTGGATCGTCTGCCTGGGCTTCGGCCTGGCGTCCGCGACCGCGGTCTCCCTGCTCTACCGCACGTTCAGACTGCCCGGCCGGACGCTGCTCACCTCGGCCCCGGCGGCAGAGGCGGAGATCGAGGGGATCACGGCGGTGCGCCGCATGGCCATGTCCCGGCGCAACGGCAGCCCCCGGCACGCGGTCGCCCGGCGCATGCGGGCCGAGCATGCCTCGGCCCCGCTGCACCCGCCGTCCTCGCCCGCCGGCCGGGGACAGACCGCCCCCGCGGGCGAGGGGAGCAGACCGCAGAACCCGGCCCCGCTCTCCGGCCCGGCCCGCGCGGCCGGTGACGCGGCGGACCAGCCTCCCCGCTGAGCACCGGCACCCGCCGCCACTCGGACCGGACCGGCGCCCGCCCCACGGCGGGCGCCGGTCCGTTTCCGCGGAGCCCGGTGGAGGCGGAGGCGGAGGTGGCGAGTTCACCGCCTTGTTGCACGCATCACGTGTCCCCTACATTCGACGATCCGGGGGCAGGGATCCGGTGCGGCGCACGCCGTACCGGCGGTCTCGGGGAGGCGCCGTGGCGGGCCGTGCGGACAGCCGGGGCAGTGACACCACCGACCGCCGGAACAAGCAGGGGCCCGGACAGGGGCCCGGGCGCGAACCCGGGCACGCCTGCGGGCTGTTCTCGCTGGCCGAGCTCGCGCCGCCGCAGATCATGAGCCTGGCCATGCGGTCCGTCGAGCTGTTCCACGACCACGGGGCCCATGACCGCCCGCTGGCCGGGCAGTTGACGGGCCTGCTGTTCACCAGGGCCTCGACCCGCACCCGTACCGCCTTCACGGCCGCCGCCATCCGGCTCGGCTCCGCACCCGTCGCCTTCGGCCCGGCCGACCTCCACCTGGGCACCGGGGAATCGGTGGGGGACACCGGGCGGGTGCTCGGTGCGGTGCTCGACTCCCTCGTCGCCCGCACCGCGGGCCCGCTGGACGAACTGCGCGAACTCTCCCGGCAGGGACGGATGCCCGTCGTCAACGCCCTGACCGCGCAGGAACATCCCACCCAGGGCCTGTGCGACCTCGCCACCCTCGCCCTGTCCTTCGGCGACCTGACGGGCATCCGCGTGCTCTACCTCGGCGAGGGCAACAGCACGGCCGTCGCCCTCGCCCATGCGCTGGCCGCCGTCCCCGGATCCCGCGTCACCTTCGCCACGCCCGCCGGCTACGGGATGCCGCAGGAGGAGCTGCGCACGGCCGACCGCCGGGCCGGCACGGTCGGCGCCTCCGTCGACCAGATCCACGACCTCGCCGCCGCGCCGCCCGACGTGGACGTCCTCTACACCACCCGCTGGCAGCTCGCCGGCATCGCCCGCCCGGACCCCGCCTGGCGCGAGGCCTTCCGCCCCTTCCACGTCGACGAGGCCCTGCTGGACCGCTGGCCGCGGGCGGCGTTCATGCACGGCCTGCCCGCCCGCCGGGGCGACGAGGTCTCGGGCCGGGTCCTGGACGGACCGCGGTCCCTGGCCTGGACCCAGGCGGCCATGAAACCCGCCGGCGCGATGGCCGTCCTGGAGTGGGCCGCCGCGCGGTGAGGCCATGACCGCGCCGACCCGCCGGACAGGCCCTAGCCCGTTCGGCGGGCGGTGCTGCGGGAGGGCCGATCGACCCGGCATCATCCAGGCAAAAGGTGTGGCGCGTTCGAGGCAGCATGACAGGCAGCATGAGGAAGGACCCACCCATGCCCATTGCAACGGTCAACCCCGCGACCGGCGAGACCCTCAAGACCTTCGACCCGCTCGGACCGGAGGAGATCGAGCGGAGGCTGGCCACCGCCCACGCCGCCTTCCGCCGCTACCGCGCCACGGACTTCGCCGAACGGTCCCTGCTGCTCGACCGTGCCGCGGACCTGCTGGACGAGGACCGCGACGACATCGCCCGCATCATGACCACAGAGATGGGCAAACCGCTCGCCGCCGCCCGCGCGGAGGCGGCCAAGTGCGCCAAGGCCATGCGCTGGTACGCGGCGAACGCCGCGGTCCTGCTGGCGGACGAGCGCCCGCTGCCGGAGGACGTGAAGGACTCCGGGGCCGAGCAGGCGCGCGTCCACTACCGGCCCCTGGGCGTGGTCCTGGCCGTCATGCCGTGGAACTTCCCGCTGTGGCAGGTCATCCGCTTCGCGGCCCCCGCCCTGATGGCCGGCAACACGGGCCTGCTCAAACACGCCTCCAACGTCCCGCAGACCGCCCTCTACCTGGAGGACCTCTTCCGCCGGGCCGGCTACCCCGAGGGCTGCTTCCAGACCCTGCTCATCGGCTCCGACGCCGTCGAGTCCGTGCTGCGCGACCGCAGGGTGGCCGCCGCGACCCTGACGGGGAGCGAGCCCGCGGGCCGCTCGGTCGCCGCCGTCGCGGGCGACGAGATCAAGAAGACGGTCCTCGAACTCGGCGGCAGCGACCCGTACGTGGTGATGCCGTCGGCCGACCTGGAGCGCGCCGTCCGCACGGCGGTCACGGCCCGGGTGCAGAACAACGGCCAGTCGTGCATCGCCGCCAAACGCTTCATCGTCCACACGGACGTCTACGACGAATTCGCGGCGCGCTTCACGGAACAGATGGCGGCGCTGAAGGTCGGCGACCCCATGTCCGAGTCCACGGACGTCGGCCCCCTCGCCACCGAACGGGGCCGTGCCGACCTGGAGGAGCTCGTCGACGACGCACTGCAGCGCGGCGCGGTGGCCCTGTGCGGCGGGAAGCGCCCCGAGACGCTGTCCCGCGGCTGGTACTACGAACCCACGGTGCTGGCCGGTGTGACCCCGGTGATGCGCATCCACCACGAGGAGGCCTTCGGCCCGGTGGCCGCGCTCTACCGGGTGCAGGACATGGACGAGGCACTGGACGTGGCCAACGACTCGCCCTTCGGCCTGAGTTCGAACGTCTGGACCCGAAGCGAGGAGGAACAGCGCCGTTTCGTACGGGACATGGAGGCGGGCGGCGTCTTCTTCAACGGCATGACGGCCTCCCACCCGGCGTTCCCGTTCGGCGGGGTGAAACGCTCGGGCTACGGGCGTGAACTGTCGGGGCACGGCATCCGGGAGTTCTGCAACGTCACGACGGTGTGGCACGGGCCCGTCCACGGCACGGCCTAACACCCCCAGCGCAGCCCCGGTGTCCGCACCGGGGCGTCCCACAGGCGCAGCAGTTCGTCGTCGACCCGGCACAGCGTCACCGAGGCCCCGGCCATGTCGAGCGAGGTGACGTAGTTGCCGACGAGCGTCCGGGCGACGGGGACACCGCGTTCGCGCAGGACGCGGTGGACCTCGGCCGTGAAGCCGTACAGCTCCAGGAGGGGCGTCCCGCCGGCCCCGTTGACGAGCGCCAGCACGGGCCCGCTGGGCCGCAGTTCCTCCAGCACCGTGCCCACCGCATAGTCCGCGATCTCGCCGGAGGTCATCATCGCCC
Source organism: Streptomyces morookaense (assembly GCF_013030945.1). Lineage (GTDB taxonomy): Bacteria > Actinomycetota > Actinomycetes > Streptomycetales > Streptomycetaceae > Streptomyces > Streptomyces morookaensis. The sequence goes on from NZ_JABBXF010000037.1 coordinate 126,922, forward strand.
GCCGCTCGCGCCCGGGTTCGCCGTGGATGCCGACACCGAGCTCCAGCTCGCCGGGCGGGAGGTCGAAGGTGGGGCTGCCCTTGGCGGGCGTGGTGCAGGCGGTGAGCGCGACGCCGAAGCTGCGCGAGGACTCGTTCACGCGGCGCGCGATCGCCTCGACGCGCTCGAGCGGCGCGCCCTCCTCGGCCGCCGCCCCCGCCATCTTCTCGACGAAGAGCGTGGCCCCGGTGCCGCGCCGCCCGGCGGTGTAGAGGCTGTCGGTCACGGCGACGTCGTCGTTGACGAGCACGCTGGCGACCTGGATGCCTTCGTCCTCGGCGAGTTCGGCGGCCATGTTGAAGTTGAGGACATCGCCTGTGTAGTTCTTGACGACGAACAGCACGCCCTTGCCGCTGTCGACGGCGGCCGCGGCCCGCACCATCTGGTCGGGCACGGGCGAGGTGAACACCTCGCCGGGGCAGGCGGCGTCGAGCATGCCGGGCCCGACGAACCCGCCGTGCAGCGGTTCGTGCCCGGACCCGCCGCCGGACACCAGCCCGACCTTCCCGGCGACGGGCGCGTCGCGGCGCACGACCACGCGCCGCTCGACATCGACGGTGAGCTCGGGATGGGCGGCGGCCATGCCGCGGAGGGCGTCGGGGACCACGGATTCGGGGACGTTGATGAGCATCTTCATGCGGGGCTCCTGGGGTGGTGGGCGGGCAGGCCGTTGACCTGTATTTTCGCAGGTCAGCGGTGGTGTGG
>NZ_JABBXF010000038.1 GCF_013030945.1 Streptomyces morookaense
GTGGGCGGGCAGGCCGTTGACCTGTATTTTCGCAGGTCAGCGGTGGTGTGGTTGGTAGTTGACCTTGGCGGGCTCCGACGGTCTGTGGTGACCTCTGGCGGGACTGATGCTGACCAAATGCTGACTTAGCTGACTGGCCGTCAGGTGCTCTGATGCGTTGCTGGGCCAGGGAACAGTACCGAGATCGGGGGTGGGCGCGGGAGCGTCGGCAGGTCCTGATGCTGAGGGCGAAGGAACGGGGATACCTTCCTGCGCGTGCGCTTCCTGGTCGGGAAGTACAGCAACGGCCCCCGACACAGTGGGCGTATTGATTCACTCGGCCTTGATGAGAACGCCGCACCTGTGATCACTGAGGACAAGCGGAATAGGGATGTAGCCCGTCGGAATCGCTGGGGCGATCGCCCGTGACAAGGGCCCGAAACGGTACCGGGCCGTGGAGCCGCGGACCGCGCCTGGAATCGGGCCCGACACCCCAAGTCGTGTCTGCTGGCCGACAGCCACCCCCGCGCGACATCGTGGCCGGGAGACTCGCGGACGACTGGACATCCGAGCAGGTATACGGCAGGTCAGCTATACGACCTGGACGCCGGCGGTCGGTCAGTGGTGACACCTCTGCCGCGTCGTTGCGCTGGAGGCTGGCCTGGCCTCGCGCACACAATCAGATTGCGAGTCGGCACGCTGCTGGAAACAATCTTGCCTCCGTCGGCCGTTGAGGCAGTCGGAGGCAAGAAGGGGTTGGCGTGTCGAGCCTGAAGTTGTTCAACGTCGGGCCGGGCAGTGTGGTGGAGATTCCTGCGCGGTCGGTGGAGCGCGAGCGAAGCCTGCAGGGGCTGGTCGAGCGGCACATGGAAACGTTCCTCGGCGTGCGGTTCCTGGCGAGCGAGTACAGCACGGGCCCGCGGCACGGGGGCCGTATCGACTCCCTTGGGTTCGACGAGAACGGGGCTCCCGTGATCGTCGAATGCAAGCGTGGTCAGGATGCGGGTGTGATCAACCAGGGGCTCTTCTATCTGTCGTGGTTGATCGACCACAAGGCCGAGTTCCAGCACCTGGTCCGCGAGCGGCTCGGGGCAGCTGCTGCGGCCCAGGTGCTGTGGAGCGATCCGAGGCTGATCTGCATCGCTGAGGAATTCACCCGCTACGACGCCCACGCCATCGGGGAGATCCCGCGCATGAGTGGGCTGCTGCAGCAGCTGACGAAGAGGATCCTCGAGTCCGCTCTCGAGGGTGAGATCACTGACCACCTCGGCCACGAGAAGCATGAGAAGGCCACGGACGGAAATACCCGTAACGGCACCCGTTACAAGGCCGTCATCACCGAGGTCGGGCCGGTCGCCATCGACGTTCCGCGCGATCGCGAGGGCAGCTTCGAGCCACAGATGGTGAAGGAGCGTCAGCACCGGCTGACTGGCGTCGACGAAATGGTGCTGTCCCTCTCCGCCCGCGGGCCAGGGGGGTGTCGTTCAGCGGATCTGTCCTTTTGATGCTGGTTCAGATAGACCGCAGGGATGGGCAGTTTGGAGACCGGTGTGGAACGAGGGCAAGCGCGACTTCCGGGTGGCCATGAGATGCCGAGTCTCTGATCGCCATGACGTGACCGTGTCTGCCCGTTCAACTTCGCCCGGCCCAGCCGGCCTGGGTCAGCGCGTTGCTGCCTGCCTACCGAGCCCGAGAAACATCCATGTCTGCTGGACTGTCTCGCAGCGGTGCCCGATCCGCGCCGGGCCAAGGACCGCCGCCATCCCTTGCGTTGAACCCGGGGACGAGGGAGCGGTCAGCTGGGCGCCGGAACGTCCCAGGTCCAGCGGATGCCGAAGCGGGCCGGTCCGGTGTCCAGGGCGAGCGCGTGAACGCAGCCTGTGCTGTCAGGGATGAGCCGGCGGACGGTGCCGGGCTGTCCGTCGGCGGGCTCGGTGAACTCCTCGCAGATGGCGGGCAGGGCGGCGGGGTGGAAGGCCGCTTCCAGGAGGTACTCGCGGGTGGTCATCCGCAGCGTGCGGCCGCAGCTGCCCCAGGAGCCGACCGGCCGGGGCTCCCGGTGCACCATCTCGTACTCCATGATCAAGGTCTCCCCGCGGCGCAGCGGATGACTGAACAGCAGCTCGGCGGCGAGCACCCCGGACTCTTCGTCCACCGCGGTTTTCCCAAGCCGGCAGTTGCGCAGCCCGCGCGGTCGGGGCAGTCCGCAGCCCGGTTCGTCCTCGTAGAAGAGGGTCACCCAGCGGTCCGGGCCGTCCCGGTCGGCGCGCATCACCTGCCTGTTCCACACCCGTAGTTGGCTACGGTCCGCACCGTACTCATAGCGGTCGTGTTGGCTGATGCGGATCAGGTGCGGGTCGCCGCTGGTGTTCAACCCGGCGAGCAGCGCGGCGACTCTTTCCGCCCCCGGCTTGAGCGCGCCGATCGGCAGCATCCGGGACTCCCGGCTGCCCCTGCCACGCGCGCGGGGTCGCCCCAGCAGCCCGCTCAGGGCTCCGGTCGGTAGCCGCAGTACCTCCTCCAGGTTGTCCAACGCCGCGAGTGAGCAGGGTCGTTCGGGTTGGGTGCGGCCCAACTGCCAGGAACTGAGTGTGGCCACGCTGATGGGGGTGCCGCGCAGTGTCAGTCGGTACCGGATGCGTTCCAGACCCAGGCCGCTCGACCGGACCGCGGCCCGTAGCGCATCCGCGAATGTCACCGAGCCATCGCCGGATGCCGGCAGGGAAGTTGGCGCCACGTTCCAAACCTGTCGCCGTCGGCGCCGACCTGTCAAGGGCACCGTTCGGCGTGCTGCGGCACCCCTGATTTCGGTCTGCTGCGGCATCTCCTGAACCAGGAAAGCCCGCGCTTCCGTGCGCCCAAACGGTCCTTCTACGCTCGGAGTCGAGAACGCGGCGGCCGCCGTTCCGCAACCTCCCTTCTCCTGCCTGGAGGCAAAGGAATGAGACGCATCTCCCTTTGGCGCCGGTGGCGATGGGCGGCACCGGCCGCGGCCGCCCTGGCCTTGACCATTGCCCTCATCACACCCGCTGGCGCGGCCCCCGCTCCCCCCACCTCCTCCGTCATCGGTGGCTCTGACGCCGAAATCCGGGACTTCCCGTGGATGGTGGCGGTCTCCTACGCGCCGTCCATCGGGGACCAGTACTCGGGCATGTTCTGCGGCGGAACCCTGGTCGCCCCGCGCAAGGTGGTCACGGCCGCGCACTGCGCCAAGGGCTTGAAACCAGGGGAACTGAAGGCCGTCCTCGGCCGTGGCGACCTGGCCGACCACGCCAGCGGTCGGGTGCTCGACGTCAGCGCCGTGTGGATCCACCCCGGGTACTACGACGTGTGGAACGGCAATGATGTCGCCGTGCTGACCCTTACCGAGGACGCCGGTGCTCCCGTCCTCCCGGTCGGCACATCCGACGACGACCTGTACCGGGCGGGCACCCCGGGCACCCTACTCGGCTGGGGGCTCACCGGCGACCACGCCCCGCGCATCACCCACCTCCAGCGGGGCAGGGTGGCGGTGAGCGAGGACCATCTGTGTGATGTGGAGTATCCCGATTTCGATCCGGAGACCATGGTCTGTGCCGGTTCGCCGACCACCCGGCAGTGCAAGGGCGACAGTGGCGGCCCCCTGGTGATCAATGGCAGGCTGGCCGGCATCGTCTCCTTCGGCCGGGAACCGTGCACCCCGGTGAAACTGCCCGGCGTCCTGGTGCGCGTGGCCAAGTACGCCGACGACATCCGGCGTCAGATCGACAACTGACGCAACGGCGCCGCCCCCAGGGCGGCGCCGTTCAGGGGATCGGTCCGGTTTGATCACGTGATGCCGTGGGTGGCCAGTGGTCGGGTGGTGTCTCGGCCGTGCTTGCGCAGGCCGGCGGCGATGTTGTTGCAGCCGGTGAGGCGCAGGGCGCCGATGGCCAGGTTGCGCAGTGCCGCCATGGCTCGGGGCGCGGTTTCGGTCCGCACGCGCGAGGCGTCCGCGGCGAAGGTGGTGTCGCGCACGTGGTGGATTTTGTTCTCGATGCCCGAGTGTTCGCGCACGCGGTGCGCGATCTCGGGAGCGTCGGCTTGCTGCGCTGTCAGGTCGGTGACCGCGTAAACGTGTTCCAGGGTGACCTTGCCTGCGGTGACGGTCCGGCGGCGGCGCACGATCTGCACGGCTTGGGTGGCGTAGGGGAAGGCGAGGCCACGGGCGACGGCGGCGGTCTTGACGCGGCGGATCTCGTCGCGGGCCGTGTGCCGGAAGACGGTGATTTCGTTGGTCTTGCCGTCTACCTCGCGCTGGGCGGTGACCGGGCCGGTTCCGGTCATAGCGGCGAGGAGGAGGACATGGGTACCGTCGGCGCGGCGGGCGCCGCGCACGGTCTTGCCGTCCACGGCCAGTGAGCGGCGGGGCCGCGCGGCAGCATCCTGGTCGGGTGTCGGGCGGTCGGGGTCGCGGGCGGCGAGCCAAGCACCGATCGCGCTGTCGAGGGCGTCGCCGTCGACGCGCTGCAGGACTCGGCGCACGGTGGCCTCGGCCTGCGCGGTAGGACCGGGGCCCGGACCAGGAACGGGTCCCCGGGCTCATGACGGAGCTCGTGGACTGGCTGGACGAAGGCGACCTCGACAGCCACGTCCTGATCCGGTCCTCCATGGCGCACCTGAACCTGGTGAAGATCCACCCCTGGTCCGATGGCAACGGCCGGATGTCCCGCTCGTTGCAGACCCTGCTCATCGCGCGCGGCGGCGTCCTGGCCCCGAGTTCTCCTCGATCGAGGAATGGCTCGGGATGCCGGGTAACACCTGGGAGTACTACAAGGTCCTGCGCGAGGTCGGCGGACCCGTCCGGTCACCCGAGCGCGACACCCTGCCGTGGATCAAGTTCAACCTCCTCGCCTACCACCAGCAGGCCCAGCGCGTGCAGCGCCGCGTCGACCGCTCCAACGAGTGCTGGATGCAGCTGATGGACGCCGCCGAGGCCGGCGGGATCACCGAGCGGCAGGTGACCGCCCTGCACGAGGTGGCCATGACGGGCCGGGTCCGGCGCTCGCGCTACGAGAAGGCCGAAGCGCTGAACACGCAGCAGGCGACACGGGACATGCAGGCTCTGACTCGTGCAGGACTGCTGACCGCGGTCGGGCAGGCCAAGGGCCGCTACTACGTGGCCGGACCTGCGTTCCCGGAGGAAGTCCTGGCCACTGCTCGACGGCCGCACACCATCGCCGATCCCTACGCCGCATAACGAACTCGTCGGATCCACCAGCTGTCCACGGACATCGCCGCGTGGCTCGTCCGCTCTCAATCACAGCGAGCCACTGTCACCGCCTGCTTTTGTGCGAGGTGCCACGGAACTGTGGGGGTGGAACTGACCGGTTCGCGTGTCGGCTTGCTCGCCTGGACGGGGCCTGGCGGTCTGGCTCAGGTAGTACGGCGGGCGGCGTCGGTCTGCTCACGCAGGATGTCACTGTGGCCAGCATGGCGAGCGAATTCCTGGATCATGAGCAGGTAGATCCATCGCAGGCTGACGGTGCCGAAGGCAGGGTGTCCTCGGGTGGCGTTGAGGTCGATGTCCGCGGCGATCGTTCGTGCGCGGTTGCTGGCGCGCTCGAATTCGGCGATCACGTCGGCGACAGTTTCGTGGTCGCTGACCACGAAACTGGCCTCGCCCGCCATCTCGCCGTCGCATTCGGATTCCGGTAAACCTCCCAAGATGTGCTGGAACCATTTCCTTTCTGCGAACGCGGCGTGTTTGATCAGTCCGATCGGCGTCGTGAGGGACGGGACGAGACGGCGGCGGGACTCTGCTTCAGATAGGCCGCGCACCGTGTTGATCAGTTCGGCCCGGGTGTGGTCAAGCATGTATTCGAGCATCTGACGCTCGGGGTATTCGGTGATACGAGTCGGGATGTTCATGCCCTGAGTTTCCTTTCCTGGACAGCGTGAGAGTGCACGGTTCCGTCGGCTGGGCTGTCGGTGTTCCGGCCGAACGGCCGCATCGAGGCGATGTTGCACAGCTTCGGCGTGGCGGCGGGTGACGCCGGGTCCAGCGAGCCAACCAGCAGGCGTCGATGATCTTGCTTGCGTGTTAGCGGGCCGAGTCGATCGGCTCGGTGTCGGACACGAATCGTATGTCGGCCGGGGCCCTGACCGAGAGGGATGTCGTAGACGACCAGCATCTGGGCCACCGAGACGACGAGACCGGCTTCTCTCCGAACTTTGCGTCCGGGCTGCCGCAGAGGTCCCGCGGGCTCAACTCTCCCACGCGGCCGCCATCCTGGCCGCGCAGGAGGAGGGTGCGACGCAGAGCGATCTGCATGACGCGATCGCGGAGGCCATCGCGGACACCTATTTCCGTCAAGCCGGTGGTGGTCGCGCGGGTCTGGAGGTGAAATTCGCGGACGTGGAGTGGTTGAACATCGCGTTTTAGCAGCGCTCAATTCAGGCGTGCGGTGGACTTGTCTGACCGGCCCGCAGAACCGCATTCCCCGGCGGGCCCTCATTTTTGCATCCGAGCTGAAAGCGAGTCCTGATGAACACGTCCGACAGGTGGCGGTCGCGCCGCGTCCCCGAGGCCCGCGGCCGCGCCGGCGCCGATCGACTACGCGAAGGTCGGCCGGTCCTCGGTGCGGCGCCGCGCGCGGGGCATGATGCACAGTGAGGCGGTGGCGGCGCTCGGAGAGGCGGAACTGCATGCTAGCCCCATGCGACTGTTCGCGGCTGTGGTCCCGTCCACCCCGGCGATCGCCGAACTGGCGGCGGAGGTGGGTCAGCTGCGCGCCGCCCTGCCCGAGCGCGACCGTGGCCGCCTGCGCTGGACCGAGCCGGCCCTGTGGCACTTCACCCTCGCCTTCCTCGGCGAGGTCGACGAGTCCCTGCTGCCGGAGCTCGGCGAGCGCCTGGCCCGCGCCGCCCACCGGCACCCGGTGCACGAGCTGCGCTTCGCCGGCGGCGGCCGCTTCGGCGACCGCGTCCTGTGGGTCGGCGTGACCGGCTCGCTCGAGACCCTAGGCGGCTTGGCCCACTCCACCCGCGCCGGCGCCCGGCGGGCCGGAGTGAACATGACCGACAGCAAACCCTTCCACCCCCACCTAACCCTGGCCCGCGCCGCGGGCCACGTGAACCTGCGCCCGTACGCGGAGGAGCTCGCCGAGTTCCGGGGCCGCAAGTGGTGGGTCGAGCGCGTGGACCTCGTCCGCAGCCACCTGCCCGCCTCCGGCGTGGCCGGCGAGCGCCCCCGCTACGAGATCGTGGCCTCCTGGCCCCTGGGCACCCGGCGGGCCGGGTGACCGGTCCGGTTACGCTCGAGGGGTGGGCCCAAGACCAGGAACCGGATCATCACCGGTGCGCTCGCCCTGACGTTCGTCGTCGTCGCCGTGGTGTCGGCAGTGAAGTAGACGGCGGCGCGACGGACCGCCGCCGTCACCGTCACTGTTCCCAGGTGGCCTGCGCGTCGCGCCGCGTCACCCACTTCACGGTCTTCGGCGCCCCCGTCCCCGCGTCCGCGACGTAGACGGCACAGCCCTCGACGCTCTGGCCCGGCCCGGTTTTCTCGAAGCCGTCGGCGCCCTCGCACTTGTCGAAGCCCCTGTAGCGCAGCGGATCGCGCCAGTCGCCGGTGGGATCGAAGCTCCCCATGATCGTCAGGTGGGTCAGCTCCTTGTCCCCGTCGGACACCACGAAGTTCGTGCCCGAGCTGCCCTTTCCGCTCTCGGTCCGGGTGAGCTTGTAGTAGAGGTAGTACGGCGTCTTGCCGGCGTACTTCGCCGAGTCCTTCAGCACGTTGAGGTCACTGCTGCTGCCCCTGTCGATCCGCTCGACGGCCACGCTGAGCGGCCCCTTGTCGTACGAGTCGACGGTGACCGCCTCCCCGAAGGCCGCGTGCTTCTCCGACGAGCCCGAACAACCCGCCAGCGTGATCACTGCGACGGCCGCGGCGGCGGCAACGGCTCGATTGCGCATGGCTGCTCCCTTACCTGTGGTGGCGCTGTCGCCTGAAGACGAACGTGGCGACGAGGACGCAGACGGCCGCCACGTACGGCAGCCACCCGTGGTAGTCGCGACCCCCGCCGCCGGGGGACGCGGCCGGTGCCGTGCGCCGGGCCGTCGCCGGGCCCTTGGCGCCCGGGGGCGTGTTGTCCCCGCCCAGCCACACGTGCGCGTCCTGCGCCCCGGCCAGTGCCGTCTGCGCGGACAGGGCGGTCTCCCGCGGCATCTCCGTCCACTGCCCGCGGAACGCGTCGGCGGCGTCCACCTTGCCGAGGGTGACGTTCGCGAAGTCGACGCCGCCGAAGATGTAGGTCCTGGTGGTGATGTAGTCGCCGTCGCGTGTGGTGCGCTCGACGTGGAACTCGCCCTCGCGGAACGAGCGGACGTACGCGTCGAAGGTGTCCTTCGGCTTCCAGTCGGTGCGGGTGACCCAGCGGGTGATGTCACCGCGGTCGACGAGCGATCCGTAGGTGGTCGCCGAACTCCGGGAGCGTTCGCGGTACCACTCGGCGGCGACCCGGCTGAGGTAGACCCGCCGGAGGGCGGCGTACTCGGGGGCATGGTTCACCGCCTTCTCGATCTCGGGGAGGACCAGCCGGCGGAACACCGCCTCGTTCCGTGCCTCGGTGCCCTTGTCGCGCTCCTCGCACGAGGCCGCGCCGCGCGCGCTGCCGAAGTACTGCGACTCCGCCTTGACCGTGAGGGGGGCGTCCAGGATGTACAGCTGGCCGTCCTTCTCGTGGACGCCGGCCCGCCCGGGCACGATCCAGGTACGGAAGGACATGCACCGCCCGGACATCTGTTCCCAGAATCGCCGGCCGAGGTCGCCGTCCGGATGGATCAGCCTGGCCGTCGTCTTCTTCAGCTGGAGATCGGCCTGCAGCAGGACGCGGCCGACATCGGTACGGCCGAGGGCGGAGTCGACGACGCGGTCGGGCTCGTTGGGGTTGAGGTTGACCCAGAAGGTGGAGGCGGGCAGCGACAGCCACACGAAGAAGGCGTCGGACGACTCGCGCGCCGCCTTCACGCCCGTCGCCGGGTCCTTGCCGTCCCCGGAGCCGCCCGGGGCGGCGTTGAAGGAGTACTTCAAACCCTTCCCGCCGGGATCGGCGAGGTGGCGCAGCTCGAGCGTGGAGAAATCGATGCCTCCGGGCACGGAGCCCGGGTGGGCGAGGGCCTTGACCAGGCCGCTGCCGCGGGACGAGGTCCCCTCGCCCTCACCGCAGGGAGGCCCGGCAGCCTGCGGCAGGCGGAGGCCGACCGTGAACGCGGCGTGGTGGGCGGTGTGCCCGGGGCAGTCGGGCGGGGGAGCTCCAAACACGCCGTTCGTCTCGCCTGCGTACCGGGCCTCGTCCGCCTTCTCCTGCGCGTACCGGTCGCGGGCCCGCGGTAGGTCCTTGGCGAGGTCCCCCTGGGCCTGCCGCGCCCTTTCGTCCTTGATCGCCTCGTACTCCGCCTCGATCTTCTTCAGCTCGGCGGTTCTCTTCGCAGCGTCGGTGATCTTATTGGCTGCCGCCATCCGCTGGTTCTGCTGGGCGACCTCCTCGTCCGTGAGGTCGTAGTCGTAGGCGTGGAAGCGCCGGGCCTCGGAGGAGGTCTTCTCCCGGCAGTCCTGGCAGTACAAGCGGTCCGAAGCCCAGGTCAGCTCCTTCAGCGGGGCCTTCGCCGTCCGCAGCTTCGCCAGCTCGCCCAGAATGTGCGTCTCCGAATGGAGCCCGGGCTTGTACTCCCACTTGCTCCCCGATTCCCGGAAGCTCAGGCCGCCGACCAGCAGGAGCCTGTCCAGCTTTCCCTTGCGCGCGAGTTCGGCCTCCTGCGCGGGCAGGTAGTTCCTGAGGTCGTACGCGTCGACCTCCCAGGCGATGACGGGCGGAGCGCCGGGAGCAGGACCCTTCAGCAGCTTGTTGAGCGTGCCGTCGTCCAGTCCGCTGGGATCGACAAGGACGAAGGCCGCGTTGACGAACGGGCTCAGGGCGTCATTGCCCTTCCCCGCCAGGCCGAGTCGGTGCCGGACCTCGTAGAGCCTGAGCATCAGGTCGTCCTCGGCATAGGGGAGCCGGCCGCTCTCCGGTATGTCTTGTGCGGCGACGTGCTGCGCTTCGGCCGAGGCCGCCGGGGCCGCCACCGCAAGGGAACCGGTGCCCGGTGCCGGGAGCGCGAGGGCGAGGACGGCGGCGACTGCGCTTGCCGCGAGGCCGTGACGGAGCCGGTGCCGCCGGGCCGCGTTTGTGTGGTGCGCCATGCTGGTTCACCGTAGGCATGACGATGAAATCGCGGTGACCGGCTCTCGGCCGGGCTTCGGCCGTGCCTTCGGTCATGCTGGAGGGATGGCCAGCCTTATCTAGTGCCGTGACCGCATAGGTTCACC
>NZ_JABBXF010000039.1 GCF_013030945.1 Streptomyces morookaense
CCGGGGCGACCGGTGCGGCGCTGGTGTGGATCCCGCGCCGGGCGGGCGAGCGGGGCGCACTCGAAGCGGGCGCCCTGCCGGGGCTGCTGCCGGGCGGGCGCCCGGCGACGGATCCGCGGGCGCGCGAGGAGACGGCGGCCGCCTGGGGCGTGGCCGAACTGCCGCGCAGCCCCGGGCGGGACACCGGCCAGATCGTCGAGGCCGCCGCCTCGGGCGAGCTGGGCGCGCTGGTGGTGGCCGGGCTGGAGCCCGCGGACCTGCCCGACCCGGCGCGGGTGCGTGAGGCGCTGGACGCGGTCGGGTTCCTGGTGAGCCTGGAGCAGCGGCCGGGCGAGGTGACGGAGCGGGCGGACGTGGTGCTGCCGGTCGCGGCCGTGGCCGAGAAGCCGGGCACGTACGTCGACTGGGAAGGCCGGGCCCGCCCGTTCGAGGCGGCGGTCCGGCCGGACCAGGCGACGACCCGGCAGCCCATGCCGGACGCGCGCGTGCTGCACATGCTGGCCGCCGCCATGGACGTGGACCTGGCACTGCCCGATGTGCCGTCGGCGCGGGCCGAGTTGGAGCGGCTGGGCCGCTGGCGGGGCGAGTGGGCGTCCGGCCCCTCCGAGCCCGCGCGCCCGGTGCCGCGGCCGCAGGCCGGGGAGGCGGTGCTCGCCGGGCACCGGCTGCTGCTCGACCGGGGCCGGCTCCAGGAGGGCGACGACGCGCTGGCCGCCACCCGGCACGCGGCCCTCGCACGGGTGTCGGCGGCGACGGCGGAGGAGGCGGGCGTCAAGGACGGCGACGTGCTCCGGGTGACCGGCCCGGCCGGGTCCGTCCAACTGCCCCTGAAGGTCACCGCGATGCCGGACCGGGTGGTGTGGCTGCCGCTGAACTCCACGGGCGGGGGCGTGGCCTCCGACACCGGCGCCCAGCCCGGCGCGGTGGTCCGCATCGGCCCCGCGACGACTCCGGAGGTGCAGTCGTGAACGTCCCGCACACGGTCCTCGCCGCCGAGGACCTGTCCATGTTCGGCTCCGACCCGTGGTGGCTGGTGCTGATCAAGGCCGTGTTCTGCTTCGCGTTCCTCATGCTGACCGTGCTGTTCTCGATCGTCTGGGAGCGCAAGGTCGTGGCGTGGATGCAGCTGCGCATCGGCCCCAACCGGCACGGCCCGTGGGGTCTGCTGCAGTCGCTGGCCGACGGCATCAAGCTGATGCTCAAGGAGGACGTGGTCGTCCGCCGCGCGGACAGGATCGTCTACGTCCTGGCCCCGGTCGTCGCCGCGATCCCCGCGTTCATGGCCATCGCCGTGATCCCCTTCGGGCCCGCGCACGACGAGATCTCGATCTTCGGCCACCGCACCACCATGCAGCTCACCGACCTGCCGATCGCGGTGCTCTACATCCTGGCCGTCGCCTCGGTGGGCATCTACGGGATCGTGCTGGCCGGCTGGTCCTCCGGCTCGACCTATCCGCTGCTCGGCGGGCTGCGCTCCTGCGCGCAGATGATCTCCTACGAGATCGCGATGGGCGCGGCCTTCGCCTCGGTCTTCCTCTACTCCGGCTCGATGTCGACGTCGACGATCGTCGAGGCACAGCACGACCGCTGGTACGTCCTGCTGCTGCCGGTCTCCTTCCTCGTCTACATCGCGACGATGGTCGGCGAGACCAACCGGGCCCCGTTCGACATGCCGGAGTCCGAGGGCGACCTGGTCGGCGGCTTCAACACCGAGTACTCGTCGATCAAGTTCGCGATGTTCATGCTCGCCGAGTACGTCAACATGGTCACGGTCTCGGCGGTGGCGACCACCCTCTTCCTGGGCGGCTGGCAGGCCCCGTATCCGCTCTCGGCGGTGTGGCCGGGGGCGAACCACGGCTGGTGGCCGCTGCTGTGGTTCGTCATCAAGGTGCAGGTGCTGCTGTTCTTCTTCATCTGGCTGCGCGGCACGCTGCCCCGGGTGCGCTACGACCAGCTGATGAAGCTGGGCTGGAAGGTGCTCATCCCGGTCTCGGTGGTCTGGCTGATGCTCGTCGCGACCGTGCGGGCGCTGCGGAACGAGAACTACGACTTCCAGGACATCGTGCTCTACGTCGGCGGCGCGGTGCTCACGGTGCTGCTGCTGTCCTTCCTCGTCGACGTCTTCCGGGAGCGGGACGGCGGCGGGAAGCACGCGGGCGGGGTGCCCGCCGGCCAAGCCGGGCCGGGGGCAGGGCCGTTCGGCCCGGTGGCGGGCGGCTTCCCCGTGCCGCCGCTGCCCGGCCAGGAGGTGCCGCACGTGCCGCGGCGGCGGCCGCGCCGGGAGCGGGAGCCCGTTGTCAGTGGCGGGGTGGACACTCTGAGTGACGGAAAGGAGGCGGGGGGCAGTGTCTGACTTCCAGAACCCCGTGGCCGGCTTTGGCGTGACCTTCAAGGCCATGTTCAGGAGGCGGCTCACCGAGCAGTATCCGGAGTACAAGAAGCCGACCGCGCCGCGCTTCCACGGCCGCCACCAGCTCAACCGGCATCCCGACGGCCTGGAGAAGTGCATCGGCTGCGAGCTGTGCGCCTGGGCCTGCCCGGCGGACGCCATCTACGTGGAGGGCGCGGACAACACCGAGGAGGAGCGCTACTCCCCGGGCGAGCGGTACGGCCGCGTCTACCAGATCAACTATCTGCGCTGCATCCTGTGCGGCCTGTGCGTCGAGGCGTGCCCCACGCGGGCGCTGACGATGACCAATCAGTACGAACTGGCCGACGAGAGCCGCGAGTCGCTGATCTACACCAAGGAGCAGCTGCTGGCCGGCCTCGAAGAGGGCATGGTCGACACCCCGCACGCGATCTTCCCCGGCATGACCGAACAGGACTACTACCGGGGGCTGGTGACGGAGGCGGCGCCGGGCACGGTCCGGCAGCCGGCGGTGTCCAGGGGCGAACACCCCGAAGAGGAAGGGGCGGACGCATGAGCGCCCTCGCGGACGCCGTCTCGTCCACGTCCACCGGTGAGGCCGTGCAGTTCTGGATCCTGGCGGTGGTCGCCGTGGCCGGGGCGCTCGGCACGGTGTTGATAAGGAAGGCCGTGCACAGTGCGCTGTGCCTCGCCGGGACGATGATCGTCCTCGCGGTCTTCTACCTCGCCAACGGCGCCTACTTCCTCGGCATCGTGCAGATCGTCGTCTACACCGGCGCGATCATGATGCTGTTCCTCTTCGTCGTCATGCTGGTCGGCGTCACCGCCGCGGACTCCCTGAAGGAGACCATCAAGGGCCAGCGCGTGCTCGCCGGACTGTGCGTCCTGGGCTTCGGCATCCTGCTCGCCGCGGGCATCGCCAACGCCTCGCTGCACCGGTTCAACGGGCTCGGCCAGGCCAACTCCGGTGGGAACGTGCAGGGGCTGGCGGCGCTGATCTTCACCAAGTACGTCTTCGCCTTCGAACTCACCGGCGCACTGCTCATCACCGCGGCCGTCGGCGCGATGGTGCTCACCCACCGGGAGCGCACCGAGCGCGCCGCCACCCAGCGCGAGCGGTCCGAGGCGCGCGTCCGCACGGGCACCCAGGTCCCCCCGCTGCCCGCGCCCGGCGTCTACGCCCGGCACAACGCGGTCGACGTCCCCGGCCTGCTGCCCGACGGCACGGCGTCCGAGCTCACCGTCAGCCCGACACTGCGCGACCGCGGCCAGATCCGCGACGTGTCCGGCGAGGCCCTCGCCGAGCTCGCCGCGCTGGAGCAGCGCGCGCAGGAGCGGCTGGAGAGCGGCCGCGGCGAGGAGAGCGCGCACGGACAGGGAGCCGCCAAGTGAACCCGGTCAACTACCTCTACCTCGCGGCCCTGTTGTTCACCATCGGGGCGGCCGGTGTGCTCGTCCGGCGGAACGCGATCGTCGTCTTCATGTGCATCGAGCTGATGCTGAACGCCTGCAACCTGGCGTTCGTCACGTTCTCCCGGATGCACGGCACGCTCGACGGCCAGATCATCGCCTTCTTCACGATGGTCGTGGCGGCCGCCGAGGTCGTCGTCGGCCTCGCGATCATCGTGAGCATCTTCCGCTCCCGCCACTCGGCCTCGGTCGACGACGCCAGCCTGCTGAAGCTGTAAGGGGACGCAGACGTGGAGAACCTCATCGGATTGCTCGTCCTGGTGCCCTTGCTGGGCGCGGGCGTGCTGTTGTGCGGCGGGCGCCGGCTCGATCGCAGCGGGCCGTGGGTGGGCACCGGGCTCGCGGCCGTGTCCTTCGTGCTCGGCGTGTGGCTCTTCGCCGACATGCTGGGCAGGAAGGGCGACAACCGGGCGCTGGACGTCACGGTGTTCAGCTGGGTGCCGGTCGGCGGTTTCCGGGCCGACGTCGGCTTCCACCTCGACCAGCTGTCGATGACCTTCGTCCTGCTGATCACGGGCGTGGGCTCGCTGATCCACCTCTACTCGGTCGGCTACATGGCGCACGACGAGCGGCCGCGGCGCTTCTTCGGCTACCTCAACCTCTTCCTCGCCGCGATGCTGCTGCTCGTCCTCGCCGACAACTACCTGCTGCTGTACGCCGGATGGGAGGGCGTGGGCCTCGCCTCCTACCTGCTGATCGGCTTCTGGCAGCACAAGCCCAGCGCTGCGACGGCGGCGAAGAAGGCCTTCCTCGTCAACCGCGTCGGCGACATGGGCCTGTCCATCGCGATCATGGTCATGTTCACCACCTTCGGCACCTTCTCCTTCGCGCCCGTCCTCGCCCACGCGGACCAGGCGGGCGAGGGGAAGCTCACGGCCATCGGCCTGCTGCTCCTGCTCGGCGCGTGCGGCAAGTCGGCCCAGGTGCCGCTGCAGTCCTGGCTCGGGGACGCGATGGAGGGCCCGACTCCCGTCTCGGCCCTGATCCACGCGGCCACGATGGTGACGGCCGGGGTGTATCTGATCACCCGGTCCTCGGCGATCTTCAACGGGGCGCCGGACGCGCAGACGGCCGTGGTCACGGTCGGCGCGGTCACGCTCCTCTTCGGTGCGATCGTCGGTTGCGCGAAGGACGACATCAAGAAGGCCCTGGCCGGTTCGACGATGTCCCAGATCGGCTACATGATCCTCGCCGCGGGCCTCGGGCCGGTCGGCTACGTCTTCGCGATCATGCACCTGGTCACCCACGGCTTCTTCAAGGCCGGGCTCTTCCTCGGTGCCGGTTCGGTGATGCACGGTATGAACGACGAGGTGGACATGCGCCGTTACGGCGGCCTCCGCTCGTACATGCCCGTCACGTTCTGGACGTTCGGCCTCGGCTATCTCGCCATCATCGGCTTCCCGGGCCTGTCCGGCTTCTTCTCCAAGGACAAGATCATCGAGGCCGCCTTCGCCAAGGGCGGCACCGAGGGCTGGATCCTGGGCGCCGCCGCCCTGCTGGGCGCGGCCATCACCGCGTACTACATGACGCGCGTGATGCTGCTGACCTTCTTCGGCGAGAAGCGCTGGCAGCCGACAGTGTCTGACAGCGGCTCCGCCGCGGAGGACGGCAACCTGCCGCACCCGCACGAGTCGCCGAAGACCATGACGATCCCGATGATCCTGCTCGCCGTCGGATCGGTCTTCGCCGGTGGCCTGTTCAGCATCAACAGCGCCTTCCTGAAATGGCTGGAGCCCGTCACCGGGCACGCCGAGGGACACTCGCCGGTCGGCGCCGGGCAGGTCACCGCGGCCACCATGGTCGTCCTCGTGATCGGCGCCGCCGTCGCCTGGCAGCAGTACGGGCGCTCGCCCGTGCCGGTCACGGCGCCGCGCGGCACGCTCCTCACCCGGGCGGCCCGGCGCGACCTGCTGCAGGACGACTTCAACCACGTCGTGCTGGTGCGCGGCGGCGAGCACCTCACGCGCAGCCTGGTCTACGTCGACCACAAGCTCGTCGACGGCGTGGTCAACGGCACCGCGGCCTCCGTCGGCGGGCTGTCGGGCCGGATGCGCCGGCTGCAGAACGGCTTCGCGCGGTCGTACGCGGTCTCGATGTTCGGCGGCGCGGCGGTGCTGATCGCCGCGACCCTGCTGATGAGGGCGGTATAAGCCATGACTTCTCTGCTGACGGTCACGGCGGCGGTGCCCGCGCTCGGCGCGGTGGCCACGGCCGCGGTCCCCGCCGCGCGCCGCACCGCCGCCAAGTGGCTCGCGCTGGCCTTCTCGCTCGCCACGCTGGGCCTCGCCGGGGTGCAGCTGGCGCAGTTCGATCCGCATGCGGCCGGGCCCTTCCAGCTCACCGAATCGCACGCCTGGATCAAGGACTTCGGGGTGCGGTACGAGCTGGGCGTCGACGGCATCGCGGTGGTGCTGATCGCGCTCACCGCGGTGCTGGTGCCCTTCGTCGTCCTGGCCGGCTGGCACGATGCCGACCCGCTGGAGACGCACTCGAAGCGCTGGCGGCCCACGCAGGGCTTCTTCGCGCTCATCCTCATGGTCGAGGCGATGGTGGTGATCGCCTTCGAGGCCACCGACGTCTTCCTCTTCTACATCTTCTTCGAAGCCATGCTCATCCCGATGTACTTCCTCATCGGCGGCTTCGGGGACCGGGCGGGGGAGCGCACCGAGGAGGAAGCAGCGGCCCAACGCTCGTACGCGGCCGTCAAGTTCCTGCTCTACAACCTGGCCGGCGGTCTCATCATGCTGGCCGCGGTCGTCGGGCTGTACGCGGTCACCGCCCACCAGCTGGGCACCGGCACCTTCTCCCTCCAGGAGATCCTCCAGGCGCGCGCCGCGGGCAGGCTGCACTTCGCGACCGTCACCGAACGCGCCCTGTTCCTCGGCTTCTTCTTCGCCTTCGCGGTGAAGGCGCCGCTGTGGCCGGTGCACACCTGGCTGCCCAACGCCATGACGGAGTCCACGGCCCCGGTCGCCGTGCTCATCACCGCGGTGGTCGACAAGGTCGGCACGTTCGCGATGCTGCGCTTCTGCCTCCAGCTCTTCCCCGAGGCCTCGAAGTGGGCGACCCCGGTGATCCTGGTGCTGTCGCTGATCAGCATCCTCTACGGGGCGCTGCTGGCCGTCGGCCAGCGGGACATCAAGCGGCTGATCGCCTACGCCTCGATCTCGCACTTCGGCTTCATCATCCTGGGCATCTTCGCGATGACCACCCAGGGCCAGGGCGGTGCCACGCTCTACATGGTCAACCACGGGATCTCCACGGCGGCGTTGATGCTGATCGCGGGCTTCCTGATCTCGCGCCGCGGTTCGCGGCTCATCGCGGACTACGGCGGCGTGCAGAAGGTGGCGCCGGTCCTCGCCGGCACCTTCCTGGTGGCCGGTCTGGCCACGCTGTCGCTGCCGGGCCTGGCGCCCTTCGTCTCCGAATTCCTGGTGCTCGTCGGCACGTTCAGCCGACACCCGGTGATCGGCGGGGTGGCGACCCTCGGCATCGTGCTGGCCGCGCTCTACGTCCTCGTCCTCTACCAGCGCACCATGACCGGCCCGGTGCGCGAGCCGGTGCGCGGCATGCCGGACCTCAGGGTGCGCGAACTGGCCGTCGTGGCACCGCTGATCGCGCTGCTGCTGTTCCTCGGCGTCTATCCCAAGCCGCTGACCCGGATGATCGACCCGGCCGTCGCGCACACGATGGCGCAGGTGGACCGGACCGATCCCAAGCCGCCCGTGCAGGCGAACGATGTGGAGGCCGCGAAGTGAGTCACCCGGCATCCGTGCAGGCCGTCCATGCCGCCCAGACTGTCCACAGCCTGTGGACAAGTGTGGCGGCCGAGGCACCACGGAAGATCCCCGGCCCGCACATCGAGTACGCCCAGCTGTCCCCGACGCTGATCGTCCTCGGTGCCGCGGTCCTGGGCGTCCTCGTCGAGGCGTTCCTGCCGCGCCGCGCCCGCCATATCTCCCAAGTCGTGCTGGCCGTCGTCGGGTTGGCCGCCTCCTTCGCCGCCGTCGTCGCGCTGGCGGCCGACGGCTACGCGACCGACAAGGCGCATATCGCGGCCATGGGGGCGCTGGCCGTCGACGGCCCGGCGCTGTTCCTGCAGGGCGTGATCATTCTCGTCTCCCTGGTCGCGGTGTTCACCTTCGCCGAGCGCCGGCTCGACCCGGCCGCGCACGGCCGCCCGGTGGACTCCTTCGTCGCCGAGGGCGCCGCGGTGCCCGGCGGCGACGCCGAGCGCAGGGCGGTGAAGGCGGGCCTGACCACGACCGAGGTCTTCCCGGTGCTGCTCTTCGCAGTCGCGGGCATGCTCGTCTTCCCCGCCGCCAACGACCTGTTGACGCTCTTCGTGGCCCTGGAGGTCTTCTCCCTCCCGCTGTACGTGCTGTGCGGGCTGGCCCGGCGGCAGCGGCTGCTCTCGCAGGAGGCGGCCGTCAAGTACTTCCTCCTCGGCGCCTTCTCCTCGGCGTTCCTGCTCTTCGGCATCGCGCTGCTCTACGGCTACGCGGGCACGGTCACCTACGCGGGCATCGCCGAGGTCGTCGGCGGCACGACGCCGACGGTCGACCCGGCGCTCGCATCGACCATGGGCAACGACGTGCTGCTGCTGACCGGCGGCGCGATGGTGCTGATGGGCCTGCTGTTCAAGGTGGGCGCGGTGCCGTTCCACATGTGGACCCCGGACGTGTACCAGGGCGCCCCCACGCCGGTGACGGGCTTCATGGCGGCGGCGACGAAGGTCGCCGCCTTCGGGGCCCTGTTGCGGCTGCTGTACGTGGTGCTGCCGGGCATGCGCTGGGACTGGCGGCCGGTGATGTGGGGCGTCGCGATCGTCACGATGCTGATCGGTGCGGTCGTGGCCGTCACGCAGACGGACGTGAAGCGGCTGCTGGCCTACTCGTCCATCGCGCACGCGGGCTTCATCCTGGCCGGTGTCATCGCGGTGACGCCCGACGGTGTCTCGTCGGTGCTGTTCTACCTCGCGGCGTACTCGTTCGTGACGCTGGGCGCGTTCGCGGTGGTGACGCTGGTGCGGGACGCGGGCGGCGAGGCGACGCACCTGTCCAAGTGGGCCGGTCTCGGGCGGCGTTCGCCGCTGGTGGCGGCGGTGTTCGCGGTGTTCCTGCTGGCGTTCGCGGGCATCCCGCTGACGAGCGGGTTCGCGGGGAAGTTCGCGGTCTTCAAGGCCGCGGCGCAGGGCGGGGCGGCACCGCTGGTCGTCGTGGGTGTGCTGGCGTCCGCGATCGCGGCGTTCTTCTACATCCGGGTGATCGTGCTGATGTTCTTCAGCGAACCGAAGGCGGAGGGCCCGACGGTGGCGGTACCGAGCCCGCTGACGTCGACGGCGATCGCGATCGGGGTGGCGGTGACGGTGGTCCTGGGCGTGGCCCCGCAGTACTTCCTGGATTTGGCGGGCCAGGCGGGGACGTTCGTGCGCTGAACGGACACCCCGCGCCCCGCACCCCGTTTCCCCGCGCCCCGTAAGGGGCGCGGGGAACTGCGCGACCAGCCCAAGCCGACCCGCAGCCGAAGAACGACCGCTCAGTGCCCGATCTTGCTGAGGTCCGGCAACTGCGGCATCTGCCCACCGGAAGCGCCCCCGGGCGCACCCGCCTTGGTAAAGGTCTCCTTGACCCCCGAGGCCCAAGCGATCGTCAGCGACGATCCATCCGCCTTCTCGACGGTGCCGTGCGTCCGCTTGGTGTCACCGTCGGCACAGGTCAGGTCCAGCGCGGCCGGCTTGGCCTGGTTGATGCCGCCGCTGCACTTGTGGGCGCCGTTGACCACGGCGGCCTTGGTGCCGCTGATGTAGAGACCGACGGCGCCGTCGGGCGACTTGAGGTCGGCCCAGCCGCCGTTCAGCGCGGCGGCGTCGGCCTTGTTGTTGGAACCCGGGTCCGGGGCCGGGGCGTTGCTGCCCGGCGCAGCCGGCTGCGCGCTGGCGGTCGGCTTGTCGCCGTCCGCCTTCTTGTCGCCGCCGCTGTCACTGCTCTTGCTGCAACCGGTCATCAGCACAGCGGCGATGCACGCCGCCCCCGTGATCTGTACTGCCTTGCGCACTACGTGCCCTTCCGTTGTCCTCGTGGAACTGGACACGACAAGTTAGCAGCGCGACTCCGGTACGCACCCCGCGCCCGTCCCTACGCCGTGCGCGCCGGGAGGATGCGCCCGCGGACCTCGCCCAGCCCGATGCGCGCGCCGTCGGCGCCCGGTGCCCACGCCGTCAGCACGACCTCGTCGCCGTCCGCGAGGTACGGCCCCTTGCCCTGCGTGAGTTCGAGCAGGCAGCCCAGCTGGTCGGGCTCGGGACCGCTCACCGTGCCGGACGCGTAGAGGTCGCCGGTGCGCAACGAGGCGCCGTTGACGGTCATATGGGCCAGCTGCTGGGCCGCGGTCCAGTACATGGAGGCGAACGGCGGCCGCGAGACGACCTCCCCGTTGATGCGCACCTCGATCCGCAGGTCGATGCCGCCGGGTTCGGCGGCGCTGTCGTCCAGGTACGGCAGCAGCGGGTGCGTGCGCTCCGGCGGTGCCGTGCGGGCCGCGTCGAAGGCCTCCAGCGGGGTGATCCACGCCGAGACGGACGTCGCGAAGGACTTGCCGAGGAACGGGCCGAGCGGCACGTACTCCCATGCCTGGACGTCGCGCGCCGACCAGTCGTTGACGAGGCAGACGCCGAAGACGTGCTCGCGGAACTCCCCGATCGGCACAGGAGTTGCGGCCGGTGCCGGAGTGCCGACGACGAAGCCGACCTCGGCCTCGATGTCGAGCCGCAACGACGGCCCGAACGAGGGCAGTTCGGCGTCGGGGGCCTTGCGCTGGCCCTGCGGGCGCACGACGTCGGTGCCCGACACCACGACCGTGCCCGCGCGCCCGTGGTAACCGATGGGCAGGTGCTTCCAGTTGGGCGTGAGCGGGTCCATGCCGGGGCGGAAGATGCGGCCCACGTTGGTGGCGTGGTGCTCGCTGGCGTAGAAGTCGACGTAGTCGGCGACCTCGAACGGCAGGTGGAGCGTCACCGCGTCCAGCGGGAGGAAGTACGGCTCCTGCAGCCAGCCGCGGATCTCCCGCCGTACGGCCTCCCACACCGGACGCCCGGCCGCCATCAGCGCGTTGAGCGTGGGCTGCGCGAGCAGCCCGGCGTGGGCGGAGCCGTGCGCGGCCGCCGCGGCCGCCGCGTCGAGGACATGGTCGCCGAGGCGGACGCCGACGCGGGGGCGGTCCGGCGCGTCGGGCGTGCTGAAGATTCCGTACGGAAGGGTGGCCGCGCCGAAGGGGTCGCCTTCGGGCAGTTCGCTCGGGCTGTGCACGTGCATGGTGATGCTGCCTCGCCTTCTCCTGGACGTCCGGACGCTCCGGTTCGGCCCCGGGGGCCGGTCCACACATTACGTCGTGAATGTTCCATGGCAAGAGGTGTTCGAGGGGCCGCCCGATCGTTGGCTAAAGGGGGAGCAATGTCCGGTAACTCCTTGCTGGAAGCGGCGATTCCGAAGTAGCGTCCTAAGTCGGGTCACACTCATTGGGGGGCCGCTGAGGCTGGGTGGCCGAGGGGGGTGCTGGTGGCGATCAGGCGCGCGCCCGTAGCGGCGGACCGGTCCGTACCAGGTTTGATCGTGAAGATCGGTGACTATCCCCTGCACCACGGCGGGGTGGGCGCGATCCGCAGCCTCGGCCGGCTGGGGGTCCCGATGTACGCGGTCACCGAGGACCGCTGGACCCCCGCGGCGCTCTCCCGCTATCTCACCGCGGGCTTCGTCTGGCCCACCACGGGCACCGAGCCCGCGGAGGAGCTGGTCGCCGGCCTGCTGGGGATCGGGCGGCGGATCGGCCGGCCCGCGGTGCTGGTGCCCACGGACGAGGAGGCGGCCGTCCTCGTCGCCGAGCACGCCGCCGAACTCGCCGGCAGCTTCCTCTTCCCCCCGGTCGAGCAGGGGCTGCCCCGCAGACTCGCGAGCAAGCAGGGGCTGCACGAACTGTGCACGGAACACGGGGTGCCCACCCCGGCCACGCTGTTCCCCGTCTCGTTCGAGGAGATCGAGAAGTACGCGTCCGTCGCCCGTTTCCCCGTGGTCGCCAAGAACCGCGAGGCCTTCGAGCGGCGCCGCAGGCCCGCCGTGCACGGCACGACCCGCATCGGCGGCCCCCGCGAACTGCTGGACCTGGCCCGGGAATGGGGCCCGGAACCCGGCGTGATCCTGCAGGAGTACCTGCCGCGCGAGGAGGCGGAGGACTGGATCGTCCACGCCTACTTCGACGCCGAGTCCGCGCCGCTGGCCCTGTTCACCGGCGTGAAGGTGCGCTCCTGGCCGCCGCACGCGGGCATGACGGCCAACGCCTACATCGTCGACAACCCCGAACTGGCCGCGATGGCCGAGCAGTTCATCAAGCGCATCGGCTTCTGCGGGATCATCGACCTGGACTGGCGCTTCGACCGCCGCGACGGGCAGTACAAGCTGCTCGACTTCAACCCGCGGATGGGCGCCCAGTTCCGCATGTTCGAGAACGAGGCCGGCATCGACGTCGTCCGGGCCCAGCACCTCGACCTCACCGGCCGCAAGGTGCCCGAGGGCGAGCAGCTCACGGGGCGCCGCTTCGTCGTCGAGAACATCGACCTGCCCGCCCTGGCCGCGTACCGCCGCAGCGGCTATACCACCCCGCACGCCCCCGCCCGGGCCAGCGGCACCGAGCTGGCGTGGGCCGCGCGCGACGACATCAAGCCCTTCTTCACCATGCTCGCCCGGTTCGTACGGCCGGGAGTCCGGCACCTGCGGCAGCTGTGGCGCTCCCGGCGCCGCGCCGCCGCCGCGGCGGCCGTGGAGCAGTCCGCCGAGCAGTCCGCCCGATAAGCCCTGGCCCGCACAGGCCCTGGAGCGAGGAACGCCCTGGAGGGGGAGCACGTGACACTTCCGGTAGCAGTCATCGGGGCCGGCCCGTACGGCCTCTCGACCGCGGCCCACCTCAAAGCGCGCAACGTGCCCACGCGGGTCTTCGGCGCGCCGATGGTGAGCTGGCGCGAGCACATGCCCGCCGGGATGCTGCTCAAATCCACCCCGGTCGCCTCGAGCATCGACGCCCCGCAGCCGGGCCACACGCTGTCCGACTTCTGCCTGGACACGGGAGAAGGCCGCTACGAGTCCGACTGGGACGTCATCCCCGGCGACACCTTCTCCCGGTACGGACTGTGGTTCCAGGAGCGGCTGGTGCCCGCGCTGGAGCAGGTGCGCGTGGTGTCCGTGGAGCGGCGCGACCATGGCGCCGGCTTCGAGCTGAAGCTGGACTCGGGCGAGCAGTTCGCCGCCCGCGCGGTGGTCGTCGCCACCGGGCTGAGCGGGCTGGCGCACCTGCCGCCCGAGCTGGCCGCGGCGGCCCCGGACGGCCCCGCGCCGGGTGCCGCCTTCTCGCACAGCTCCCAGCACCGCGACCTGTCCGGCTTCGCGGGGCGCGAGGTCGTGGTCGTCGGCGCCGGACAGTCCGCCCTGGAGACCGCGGTGCTGCTGGCCGACGCGGGGGCGACCGTGCGCGTGGTCGCCCGCAGGCGCGGCGCGGTGCGCTTCGGGGCGCCGCCGGACGGGCAGTCCCTGCTGAAGCCGGACACGCCGTTCGGGCGCGCCTGGTCGCTGTACGCCTTCTCGTACCACGCGGACCGCTTCCGCCATCTGCCGTCGCCGACCCGGGGTTTCCTGGTGCGCCGGGTGCTCGGGCCGCTCGGGGCCTGGTGGCTGCGGGACCGGTTCGTCGGCCGGGTGCAGGTCAGCGAGGGGCGGCGAATCACCGGTGCCCGGACGGAGGACGGGCGCGCCGTGCTCACGCTGACGGGTGACGGGGGCGTCACGAGCGAGATGCGCGCCGACCACGTCATCGCCGCCACCGGCTACCGCATGGACCTCGGCGCGCTCGACTTCCTCGGGGCCGGGCTGCGCGCCCGGCTGGCGGTGGCGGCCGGCGGACCGCGGCTCGGGGCCGGTTACCGGTCCTCGGTGCCGGGCCTCTTCTTCACCGGGCTGCCCGCGGCGGCCAGCTACGGGCCGGTGATGCGGTTCGTGTGCGGGACGGAGTACGCGTCGCCGCGGCTCGCGCGGGCGGTCGCGGCGCTGTAGCAGAACCGGATCCACGAACGCCGGACGGGTATTTCCAGCCCGTCCGGCGTTTGCGTGGACGGCCCCCGGAAGGGGCGCTCCACGCAGGGGGCGAAAGGATTGCGCCACGGGGCGGCCGGGCCGGAAAGGGCGGGCGCCGAGGGTGATCGACAGCCGACCGGATACGCTGACTTTCGGTGGAGACAGCGACACATCGACAAACCCCGTAGTCGCAGGCAGACAGGAGTACCCCTCGTGACCGTCGTCGGGCCTTTCGGGCTGAGCGTGCGGGACCAGGCTCTTGAAGCCGATGTCCAGGCCGGGCTGGCCGCCGTCGAGGAGGGCCTCCTGGAGGCCACCAAGAGCGAAGTGCCCTTCATCACCGAGGCCGCCCAGCACCTGGTCCGGGCCGGCGGCAAGCGGTTCCGGCCGCTGCTGGTGTCGCTCGCCGCGCAGTTCGGCGACCCGTACGCCCCCGGCGTGGTGCCCTCGGCCGTCGTCGTCGAGCTCACCCACCTGGCCACGCTCTACCACGACGACGTCATGGACGAGGCCGCGGTGCGCCGCGGCGTGCCCAGCGCCAATTCCCGCTGGGGCAACTCCGTGGCCGTCCTGACCGGCGACTTCCTCTTCTCCCGCGCGTCGCAGATACTCGCCGATCTCGGCCCGGAGGCCGTCCGCATCCAGGCCGAGGCCTTCGAGCGCCTGGTGACCGGCCAGATCCTGGAGACGGCGGGCCCGCGCGACGGGCGCGACCCCGTCGAGCACTACCTGGACGTCATCGCGGGCAAGACCGGCTCGCTGATCGCCGTCTCCGGCCGCTACGGCGCCATGATGTCCGGCGCGGACGAGGGTGTCGTCGAGATCCTCACCCACTACGGGGAGCGGCTCGGCACCGCCTTCCAGCTCGCCGACGACGTCCTGGACATCGCCAGCGACTCCCACGAGTCCGGCAAGACGCCCGGCACGGACCTGCGCGAGGGCATCCCCACCCTGCCCGTGCTGCACCTGCGGGCCCACGCCGAGGCCACCGGCGCGCCCGCGGACCTGGAGCTGTGCGCGCTGCTCGACGGCGACCTGTCCGACGACGCGGTCCACGCCGAGGTGCTGCGCAGACTGCGCGCCCACCCGGCGCTGGAGCAGGCGCGGCGCGACACCGTGCGCTACGCCCAGGAGGCCCGCGCGATCCTGGCGCC
Organism: Streptomyces morookaense; assembly: GCF_013030945.1. Classification (GTDB taxonomy): domain Bacteria; phylum Actinomycetota; class Actinomycetes; order Streptomycetales; family Streptomycetaceae; genus Streptomyces; species Streptomyces morookaensis. The sequence goes on from NZ_JABBXF010000039.1 coordinate 15,108, forward strand.
GCTGCCCGCCTGCCCGGCGAAGGCCGCGCTGGAGGAGCTGTGCGACGCCGTGGTGCACCGCGCGGGCTGACGGGCTGACGGTGCGTCGGTGACGGGTGTTCCGCCGCGCGGCGGGCCCGTCATCGTTCCGTGTCATACCCGAGGCGTACGCCGAGTTGATCCCGTCGGCTGATGACCGTCCACGGCCGCTTTGGTGGAATGGAAGACGTCCCCACCACCGAGCGGTCGGGCCACTGTTGAGCCTTGGGTGGGGACACACGTAAGTCTTACGACGTGCAAGACCGCCGCAGACGACGGAGGTAGAGCACATGGCACGGATCCAGCCGACACCAGAGGCCGACGGCACCGCCGGGGCCACGGGCCGCCGCAAGGCCGTCCGTTACGCGGTTCCGGTCGTGGTGGCGGGCGTCGCCGCGTCGGCCATCGGGATCGGCTCCGCCCTCGCGAGCTCCGGCGCCCCCGACCTTCCCAAGATCAGCGCGCAGGACCTGATAGCGAAGATGGCCGCGTCCGACACCCGGCAGATGTCGGGCACGGTGAAGATCAGCACGGACCTCGGCCTGCCCGCCCTGCCCTCGGGCCTCTCGCTGGGCGGCGGCGCCAAGGGCGGTGGCGGGAAGGGCGGCGATGCCTCCCCGCAGGCCAAGCTCACCGAACTCGCCTCCGGCACGCACACGCTGCGGGTGGCCTCCGACGGTCCGGACAAGCAGCGGCTCTCGGTCGTAGAACAGTCCGCCGAGTACAGCGTCGTCCGCAACGGCGACCAGGTGTGGGCGTACGACAGCGCGAGCAACACCGCGTACCACTCCAAGGCGCAGCAGGGGCAGCACGGCGGCAGCAACTCCCGTGAGGGCATGCCCGGTGACGTGAAGGACGCCTCGCCGCAGGAGCTGGCCAAGAAGGCCCTCGCCGCGGCTGACGACACCACGGCGGTCACGGTCGACGGCACGGCGAAGGTGGCCGGGCGGGACACCTACCAGCTGCTGATCAAGCCCAAGCAGTCCGAGACCACGGTCGGTTCCATCCGGATCGCGGTGGACGCGAAGAACGGCGTGCCGCTGAAGTTCACGCTCTCGCCGAAGAGCGGCGGCAAGGCCGTGGTCGACGCGTCGTTCACCAAGGTGGACTTCGGCAAGCCGGCGGCGGACACGTTCTCGTTCACCCCGCCGAAGGGCGCCAAGGTGACCGAGGGCGGCAAGGAGGTCGGCAAGGAGGCGAAGGGCGGCAGGCTCCCGGAGGGCCTCGACGGTCTGACCGGCGGCGCCGGCCACGAGGGCGGCTCGAAGGTCATCGGCAAGGGCTGGGCGTCCATCGCCGAGTTCAAGGGCGACAAGGCCGCGGTCCCCGGCAAGGGCAGGAGCCAGGGCGCCGACAAGAACGCCGGCAAGAACGGCGACGCGTCCAAGCTGCTGGACAGCTTCGGCTCCAAGGTGACGGGCGACTTCGGCTCCGGCCGGGTCTTCAGCACCCGGATCGTCAACGCCCTGATGACGGACGACGGCAGGGTCTACGTCGGTGCGGTCTCCAAGGACGCGCTGATCAAGGCGGCGGACGCGGCCAAGTAAGCCGTGTCCCGATGTCACCCCGGCCGTCGCCGGGCCGGGGTGACACGCGCGTCGGCGAAAGCCGGCGGAAGGAGACCTGTGGTGGACGAACCGGTGATCGAGACGCACGCGCTCACCAAGCGCTACGGCCGCGGCCGGCCGGCCGTCGACGGCCTCGGCCTCGTCGTGCCGCGCGGCAGCGTCTTCGGCTTCCTCGGCCCCAACGGCTCCGGGAAGACGACCACGATCCGCATGCTCATGGGCCTGATCGAGCCGACGTCGGGTGTCGCCCGGGTCCTCGGCGAGCCGATGCCGCGGGCGGGGCAGCGGGTGCTGCCCCGGGTGGGCGCCCTCATCGAGGGCCCCGCGCTCTACGGCTTCCTCAGCGGCCGCGACAACCTCGTCCGGCTCGACTCCGCCGACCCCGCCGCGGACCCCCGCACCCGGGCCGCCCGGGTCGGCGAGGCGCTGGACCGGGTGGGGCTCGCGAACGCCGCGGCCAAGAAGGCCCGGGCGTACTCGCTCGGCATGAAGCAGCGACTCGGCCTGGCGGCAGCCCTGTTGCAGCCGCGCGAGCTGCTGGTGCTCGACGAGCCGACCAACGGCCTCGACCCGCAGGGCATGCGCGAGATCCGCACCCTGGTGCGCGACCTGGCCGCCGGCGGCACCACGGTCTTCCTCTCCTCCCACCTCCTGGACGAGATCGAGCAGGTCTGCACGCACGTGGCGGTGATGTCCCGGGGCCGGCTGCTCACCCAGGGCACGGTGGCCGGACTGGCCTCCTCCGTGCGCGGCCGGCTGTCCGTCACCACGCCCGACACGGCCGAGGCCGTGCGCGTCCTGAAGGAGCACGGTGTGAACGACCTGGTGGTCACCGACGACCGCGTGACGGGCGAACTGCCCGCCGGCGAACTGGCGGACCTCAACGCCGCACTGGTCCGCGCGGACGTCCGGGTACGGGCCTTCGGCGCCCAACGGGCATCCCTGGAGGACGCGTTCGTGGCACTCACCGGGGAGGGTTTCGATGTCGCAGGCTGACGTGCTGCCGATACGGCCGGGGCGCCCGAACCCGCTGTGGCGCCTCTCCCTCTTCCGCAACGAGACCGTCACCGTGTTCCGCCGCTGGCGCACCCTGGCGCTGCTGGGCGTGCTGGCGGCCGTGCCGGTGCTGGTGGGCATCGCGGTGAAGCTGGAGACCGGGCGCGGCGGGGGCGACGGCGGCGGGGGAGGCCCCGCCTTCATCAACCAGGTCACCAACAACGGCCTGTTCCTTGTCTTCACGTCCCTGGCGGTGACGCTGCCCTTCTTCCTCCCCATGGCGGTGGGCGTCGTGGCGGGCGACTCCGTCGCCGGCGAGGCATCCGCCGGCACGCTGCGCTACCTGCTCGTGGCCCCCGCCGGCCGGACCCGGCTGCTGCTCGCCAAGTACGCGTCCACGCTGGTCTTCTGCCTGGCGGCGACGCTGGTCGTGGCGGTGTCCGCGCTGACGGTCGGGGCCCTGCTCTTCCCGCTGGGCGACGTGACCCTGATCAGCGGGACGACGGTGTCCTTCGGCGACGGCCTGCTGCGGGCCCTGGCCATCGCGGGCCTCGTGGCGGCATCGCTGACCGGCCTGGCGGCACTGGGCCTGTTCGTCTCGACGCTCACCGACAGCGGCATCGCGGCGATGGCGACGACGGTCGGCCTGCTGATCACGGTGCAGATCCTGGACCAGTTCCCGCAACTGCACGCGGTGCAGCCCTACCTCTTCCCGCACTACTGGCAGAGCTTCGCGGACCTGCTGCGGGACCCGGTCTGGGGCGAACAACTGCTCCGCAACCTGGGGCTGCAGGCGCTGTACGTGGCGGTGTTCGGCTCGGCGGCGTGGGCGAGGTTCACGACGCGGGACGTGACGGCGTGAGGGAGCCGGGGCCCCGGGGCCCCGGCGGCCCCCGTTACGAGTTGCTGCTCAGCTTCCACACCGCGGAGGCAATGGCCGCCGTATTGGTGCCGAGCGCGGTGTCGTCCAGGTTCTTGGACGTATCGCACGCCTGGTGATAGCAGGCGTCGAATGCCTGCCCGGCCGTCCCGCCCCACTGCGCCGCCTGCGCATCCGTCTTGATGTAGTCGGCCCCGCTGAACAGCCCGCCCACGGGGATCCCGGCGTCCTGGAAGGGCGCGTGGTCCGACCGGCCGTCTCCCTCGTGGTCGACCTCGGTCGCGATGTTCTTCGCCGCGAACCAGTTCTCGAAGAGTCCCTGCAGCCGGGAGTCGTACCCGTAGACGAAGTAGCCGGGGTTCGGCGAGCCGATCATGTCGAAGTTCAGATACTCGTCGATCTTCGAACGGTCGGCGCCGGACAGCTTGTCGACGTAGTTCGTGGAGCCGACCATCCCGAGCTCCTCCGCCCCCCACCACCCGAACCTCAGGTGCTTGTCCGGCTTGTAGCCGGAGCGGGCGACGGCGAGGGCGACTTCCAGGACGCCGGCCGAGCCGGAGCCGTTGTCGTTGATGCCGGGGCCGCGGGTGACGGAGTCGAGGTGCGAGCCGGCGAAGACGACGTGGTTCGGGTCGCCGCCCGGCCAGTCGGCGACGAGGTTGTAGCCGGTGGACCCGTTGGACGTGAACCGCTGGACGGTCGTGGTGTATCCGGCCGCGTCCAGCTTGCTCTTGATGTAGTCGAGCGAGGCCTTGTAGCCGCTGCGCCCGTGGGCGCGGTTGCCGCCGTTGGCGTCGGCTATGGACTGGAGCCGGTCGAGGTGCGCCTTGATGTCGGCGACGGGTATGTCGGGCGCGTCGGCGGCCGTTGCGGGGCGCGCCGCGGATGCCGGTATGGAGGACGAGCCGATGAGGGCGGCGGCGAGCAACGCCGCAGCAAGGTGGGTTCTGGGACGCATGTGGGGGGCTCCCAACTCAGTGCTTGACGTGAGCATGATGCTGGGTGGCCCCCCGGACGTGCGTCAAGAGCGGATTTCGGACACCGGATTCCGCTTATCGGAGGGCGGGTTGGCCGCGGTCGAGGCCTTCTCCTGCGCGCCCCGCAACTCGACGCGCGCCTTCCGCGCCGTCCGCAGCGCATCCCCGACCAGCAGCGCCAGCGCCAGCCACACCAGGGCGAAGCCCGCCCAGCGCTCGGCCGGCATCGCCTCGTGGAAGACGGCCAGTCCCAGGGCGAACTGGAAGACCGGCGCGAGGTACTGCACCATCCCGATCACGGTGAGCGGCAGCCGCACGGCGGCCACGCCGAAGCAGATGAGCGGCAGCGCGGTGAGCGCGCCCGAACTCATCATCAGCAGCGCGTGCCCGGTGCCGTGGCCGGTGAAGGTGCTGTGCCCCTGTGCCCCGAGGAAGACGAGGAAGCCGAGCGCGGGCAGGAACTGCACGGCCGTCTCGGCGGCGAGCGACTCCAGCCCGCCGAGCCCCACCCGCTTCTTCACCAGGCTGTACGAGCTGAACGTGGCGGCGAGTGCGAGGGAGATCCACGGCGGCTTCCCGTAGGCCACGGTCATCACGACCACCGCCGCCGCGCCCACCCCGACGGCCACCCACTGCGCGGTCCGCAGCCGCTCGCGCAGGATGAGCACGCCGAAGGCGATGCTCACGAGCGGGTTGATGAAGTACCCCATGGACGTCTCGACGACGTGCCCGGAGTTCACGCCCCAGATGTAGACGGCCCAGTTCACGGAGATGAAGACGGCACCGAGCGCGATCATCCCGATCCGTTTGGGCTGCCGCAGGAGCGGCCGTATCCACCCCCAGTGCCGCGTCACGGCCAGCACGACGACGACGGCCACGAGCGACCACACCATGCGCTGCGCGAGGATCTCGGCCGCGCCGGCGGGCTTGAGCAGCGGCCAGTACAGCGGGAAGAGACCCCAGATCGTGTACGCGGCGATGCTGCAGATCAACCCCGTACGGGTCTCACTCCGTGCGGACGGCAGGTTCGACGTCAAGGTCCCTCCCTGGGTGGTGGCGGATGAATACGACCCAGCGAAGTTAGCGCCGCGGGCGGGTGGATGTCATTCGCGTCTCGCGTGACGGTCATGACATTGCCGGCTCTGATAGAACAAACAACCGCACGTTCCCGAGGGAGCGCGCGGGCAATTCCATGTATTGAGTTCAACTCGGGGGATATTCGTGGCAACTCCGCCGCAACCTCAGCAGCAGCCTGCCTCCTTCGGCCCTCCGCAGGGCTTCCCGCCCCAGCCGGCGCCGCCCGGCGGCGCGGCCTGGGGACAGCCGGGATTCGCCGCCCAGCCGCCGCACTCGGGCTGCCGGCTGTGCGGCGCCGTACCGACAGTCGAGGCAACGGTCCGGGGACACCAGGGCATTCTCGTCATGATGAGGTTCCTGAAGCTCGACGGCCCCTTCTGCCGGACGTGCGGTACGGCCGTGCTGCGCGACATGACGGCGAAGACGATGTGGCAGGGCTGGTGGAGCCCGATCTCGCTCGTCATCATCACGCCCTTCACGCTCATCTGGAACGCGGTCGTCAACGCCAAGCTGAAGAAGCTCGCGCCTCCGGTCCCCGGCCAGCCGGGTCAGCAGCTGGACCCGGGCAAGCCGCTGCTGCAACGGCCCGCCATCTATTTGGCGTTGATACCGATCATCTGGTTCACCCTCCTCATCATCCAGATCGTCACGGACGGCGGATTGTCCAGCAGCTCGGGCAGCTCGGGGGGTGACACCGGTTTCCACGCCTCGGACAACAACAAGCCGCAGAAGACGCTCAAGCTCGGCCAGCCCAGCGCCCAGGCCCAGGAGGTCCAACGCAACGGCAAGACCGGCAAGTTCACCATCACGCCGCAGCGCGTGGTCATGGGCAAGCCGTCCGACCTCGCCGAGCTCGACGACAAGAACAAGGACAAGTACCAGGGCAAGACCCTGGCCTGGGTCTACGTGAACGCCAAACTGGTCGGCGGCGACGCCCCCATCGAGGGCCCCATGATCGGCAGCGACGTCGGAGTCCTGTCGGAGGGCGACGAGCCGGGCACCGGCCTGATCCTCATAGGCGACCTGAGCAGCAGGCCGGCCGACTGCAAGGAGGAGGACACGACGGCCACATGGCAGAAGGGGGACGAACACAGCTTCTGCCGGCCGTTCATCGTCCCGGACGGCAAGAAGCTCACGACCGTCACCTACTCCCGCGGCTTCAGCGCGGCGCCGCTGAAGTGGACGGTCGACTAGGACTTACGCCCGCCGCATCCCTTCCGACAGCGCAAATCACGAATTTCACCGTGAGGAACGAGGATTTGCGCTGCCGGAAGGGCTTGCCCCCCTCACACATCCGCCTCCGGTTCCACCTTCCGCCCCGTCCGGAACCGTTCCATCGCCCGTGTCACGTCGAACGGCAGGATCGTCACCGCCACATTGGGCAGCTGCTCCAGGACGCGGGCGATCTCGTTGCCCGTGTCGCGGTGCAACAGCCGTCCCATGGGCGTCGAATGGGTGCGCCGTGGGATCAGGAGGGTGAGGGCCGTCGTGCCGTCCTCCGTCGTGCGGGCCGCGAGTTCCGCCACGGCGCGGCGGAGGCGGCGGTCCGGGCAGTTGACGACTCCCAATGGGACCGTGGTGCCCGGGGTTTCGTCCCAGCGGGCGATCAGGCGCCGCGCCCTCGCCTCGTCGATCATGAAGTGGACGGCCCGGACCTCGTCCGGGCGCAGTTCGTGGGCGTAGCGCAGGGCCTTGACCGTCGCCAGGTCGAGGCCGTCGACGAGGACGTACACCACGTGCCGGCGCCACCGCGGCCCGTCCGCCGTGAACGTCGGGACGTTCTCCAGCGCCTCGGCCTCCTCGCGGTACTGGCGGTTGATGCGGATCAACGCCCAGACGCCGAGCGGGAAGACGACGACGACCAGCCACGCGCCCTCCGTGAACTTGGTGATCGCGAAGATCACGACGACGAGCGCGGAGGTCACGGCCGCGGCCAGGTTCACCGCGATCTTGATGCGGCGGTACGGCTCGTCGAGCCGCCAGTGGTGGGCGGTCATGCCGGCGGCCGCCATGGTGAAGCCGGTGAAGACGCCGATGGCGTAGAGCGCCACGAGCTTGTCGACGCTGCTGCCCGTGACGAAGAGCAGGGCGAGGGAGACGACCGTGAGGCAGATGATGCCGTTGGAGAAGGCGAGGCGGTGACCGCGCCGCGTCAGCTGGCGGGGCAGGAAGCGGTCCTCGGCGACGAAGCTGGCGAGGAACGGGAAGCCCGTGAAAGGGGTGTTGGCGCCCGTGTAGAGGATCAGCGCCGTCGCCAGCTGGACGTACACCAGGCCCACCGTGCCCGCCCAGCTGCTGCCGAAGATGAGGTGGGCCTCCTGTGCGATGACGGTCGGGTTGCCGTCGACATAGGGGATCGCGTGCGTGAAGTGGGCGAGGGTGGAGACGCCGAGCACCATGATGCCGAGGATGATGCTCATCGCGGTGAGCGTGCGGCGGGCGTTGATGCCCTGCGGGCTGCGGAAGGCGGAGACGCCGTTGGAGATGGCCTCCAGACCGGTGAGCGAGGAGCCGCCGTTGGCGAACGAGCGGAGCACCATGAACAGCGAGGTGCCGTACAGCCAGCCGCTGCCGGAGGTGCCGAGCGGGATGGCGCCGTGCGCGTGCACGTCGGCGTGCGGCAGCCCGGTGGTCAGGGCGCGGACCAGGCCGACGGCCAGTATCAGGGCGACGGCCACCATGAAGAGGTAGGCCGGGGCGGCGAAGGCCCGGCCCGCTTCGCGGATGCCGCGCAGATTGCCGTACATCAGCACCACCACCACGCCCGCGGTGATGGGGAGCTTGAGGTGGTCCATGCCGGTGTAGCCGTTGCCCACGAGGTGGGCGAGGGAGATCAGCGCATCGGTGCCGGCGGCGGTCTGGACGGCGACGGTGACGATGTAGTCGACGAGCAGGGCGACGGCCGCGATCTGGGCGATGCGCGGCCCGAAGTTCTCGCGGGCGACGACGTACGAGCCGCCGGCGCGGGTGTAGACGGAGACGACGTCCCGGTAGGAGAGCGTCAGGAGCAGCAGGACCAGCAGGATCGCGCCGGTCACCGGCATCAGCAGTGTGAACGCCGCGACGCCGACGACGGGGACGAGGATGCGCAGCATCTCCTCGCTGCCGTACGCGGTGGAGGAGATGCAGTCGGAGGCGAGGACGCCGAGGGCCAGCGGGTTGGAGAGTTTCTCCGCGGCGAGCTGCTCGGTGACGAGCGGGGGGCCGAGGAGACGGCGTTTGACGCGGTAGGCGAACCGGTCGCGGATGACGACGGGCGCGCCGTCCCCGTCCAGGGGCGCTTTTGAGTCGGCCATGGCCATATCAGAACGGTTCCCGGGCCGAAACACCGTCAGACGCCCCGGCCGGGCACCCGATTCGGGTCCCCGGCAGGGGCACGGCAGCGGTGCGGACTAACCGACGACGGTCCATGTGTCGTTGCCGGCGAGCAGCGCGGCGAGGTCGCCCTTGCCCTGCTGTTCGACGGCGGCCTCCAGTTGGTCGGCCATGAGCGTGTCGTAGACGGGCCGGTCGACGCTGCGGAAGACGCCGATGGGCGTGTGGTGCAGCGTGGTGGGGTCCGCGAGGCGGGAGAGCGCGAACGCGGTGGTGGGGGACGTCGCGTGGGCGTCGTGCACCAGGATCTGCGCCTCGTTCTCCGCGGTCACGTCGACGACCTTCAGGTCACCGGTTGCCGGGTCGCGGACGACGCCCTTGGCGTCGTCGGTCCCGAAGCGGATCGGCCGGCCGTGTTCCAGGCGGATCACGGCCTCCTGCGCCTGCTGCTTGTCCTTCAGTACCTCGAAGGCGCCGTCGTTGAAGATGTTGCAGTTCTGGTAGATCTCGACCAGCGCGGTGCCCGGGTGTTCGGCGGCCTGGCGCAGCACCTCGGTGAGGTGTTTGCGGTCGGAGTCGACGGTGCGGGCGACGAAGGAGGCCTCCGCGCCGATGGCCAGCGAGACCGGGTTGAAGGGGGCGTCCAGCGAGCCCATCGGCGTCGACTTGGTGATCTTGCCGACCTCGGAGGTGGGGCTGTACTGGCCCTTGGTGAGGCCGTAGATCCGGTTGTTGAAGAGGAGGATCTTGAGGTTGACGTTGCGCCGGAGGGCGTGGATGAGGTGGTTGCCGCCGATGGACAGCGCGTCGCCGTCGCCCGTGACCACCCAGACGCTCAGGTCCCGCCGGGAGGAGGCCAGCCCCGTGGCGATGGCCGGGGCGCGGCCGTGGATGGAGTGCATCCCGTAGGTGTTCATGTAGTACGGGAAGCGGGAGGAGCAGCCGATGCCGGAGACGAAGACGATGTTCTCCTTCGCCAGGCCGAGTTGGGGCATGAAGCCCTGCACGGCGGCGAGGATGGCGTAGTCGCCGCAGCCGGGGCACCAGCGCACTTCCTGGTCGGACTTGAAGTCCTTCATGGACTGCACGGCTTCGGCCTTCGGCACCAGCTTGAGTGCTTCGATGCCCGGGAGCGTCTCAGTCATTGATGGCCTCCTTGAGCACATCGGCGAGCTGCTCGGCCTTGAACGGCATTCCGCTCACCTGGGTGTAGGAGCGGATGTCCTTCAGGTACTTCGCCCGCAGCAGGGTGGCGAGCTGGCCGAGGTTCATCTCCGGCACGACCACCTTCTCGTAACGCCCGAGAACTTCCCCGAGGTTCCCCGGGAAGGGGTTGAGGTGGCGCAGGTGGGCCTGGGCGACGGTGCCGCCCGCGGCGCGCACCCGGCGCACGGCCGCCGTGATCGGCCCGTACGTCGAGCCCCAGCCCAGTACGAGCAGCTTCGCGTCGCCCGTGGGGTCGTCCACGGCGAGATCGGGTACGGCGATGCCGTCGATCTTGGCCTGCCGGGTGCGGACCATGAAGTCGTGGTTGGCCGGGTCGTAGGAGATGTTGCCCGTGCCGTCCTGCTTCTCGATGCCGCCGATGCGGTGCTCCAGGCCCGGGGTGCCGGGCACGGCCCAGGGGCGGGCCAGCGTCTGCGGGTCGCGTTTGTACGGCCAGAAGACCTCGGTGCCGTCGGCGAGCTCGTGGTTGGGGGAGGCGGCGAACTGCACGCGCAGATCGGGGAGTTCGTCCATCTCCGGGATCCGCCACGGCTCGGAGCCGTTGGCCAGGTAGCCGTCGGAGAGCAGGAAGACCGGGGTGCGGTACGTGAGCGCGATACGGGCCGCATCCAGGGCCGCGTCGAAGCAGTCGGCCGGGGTGCGCGGCGCGACGACGGGCACCGGCGCCTCGCCGTTGCGCCCGTACATCGCCTGCAGCAGGTCGGCCTGTTCGGTCTTGGTCGGCAGGCCGGTCGAGGGCCCGCCGCGCTGGATGTCGACGATCAGCAGCGGCAGTTCGAGCGAGACCGCCAGGCCGATGGTCTCCGACTTCAGGGCGACACCGGGACCGGAGGTGGTGGTCACCGCCAGCGAACCGCCGAACGCGGCGCCCAGGGCGGCGCCGATACCGGCGATCTCGTCCTCGGCCTGGAAGGTGCGCACGCCGAAGTTCTTGTGCTTCGACAGCTCATGGAGGATGTCGGAGGCCGGGGTGATCGGGTACGAGCCCAGGTAGAGCGGCAGATCCGCCTGCCGGCCCGCGGCGATCAGACCGTACGCCAGCGCGAGGTTGCCGGAGATGTTGCGGTAGGTGCCCGCCGGGAACGCGGACGTCGCCGGGGCGACCTCGTAGGAGACCGCGAAGTCCTCCGTGGTCTCACCGAAGTTCCAGCCGGCCCGGAAGGCCGTCACATTCGCCTCGGCGATGTCCGGCTTCTTCGCGAACTTCTTCCGCAGGAACGCCTCGGTGCTGTCCGTCGGCCGGTGGTACATCCACGACAGCAGACCGAGCGCGAACATGTTCTTGCTGCGCTCCGCCTCCTTGCGGGAGAGGCCGAACTCCTTGAGCGCCTCGATCGTGAGCGTCGTCAGCGGCACGGGGTGGACGTTGTAGCCGTCCAGGGTGCCGTCCTCCAGCGGGCTGGAGTCGTAACCCACCTTCGCCATCGCACGTTTGGCGAACTCGTCCGTGTTGACGATGATCTCGCCGCCGCGCGGCACATCCCCCAGGTTGGCCTTCAGCGCGGCCGGGTTCATCGCCACCAGCACATTGGGGGCGTCGCCCGGGGTGAGGATGTCGTGGTCGGCGAAGTGCAGCTGGAACGAGGACACGCCCGGCAGAGTGCCTGCAGGAGCACGGATCTCGGCCGGGAAGTTCGGCAGCGTCGACAGGTCATTGCCGAAAGAAGCCGTCTCCGACGTGAAACGGTCTCCCGTGAGCTGCATACCGTCACCCGAGTCGCCCGCGAACCGGATGATCACCCGGTCCAGCCGGCGGATCTCCTTGACGAGCGGGGCCGCCCCGGGCGGGGAGTCCCCACGGGGCTCGGCGGAATCGGCCTGTCCGGCCGGGCTGCTGACCTGGCTGGTCACTGCTTCGGACCTCCCTCATGGCGGCGCCGCGCCGGTGGTGGTGCCGAGCGGCGTTCCCATGGCCATCGTACGGGGGCAGGCCTTGGGTCCCTCGGGAGGAGTGCTTGATCGGTCGAGCGGTTTGGTGGGTATTTGTTCCTGTTTATCGCGATCTGGATGCTCGTCGTGAGCCGACGTCGGCACACGGTTCTAGTAATCCATTGGTCCCGGTCCGCCGGTCCTACGTCCGCCGGGAGCGCCCCTCCGCTTGGTGCCGGACGGGGGGAACCGGCCTGGGGAACCCCCCGACGTATGACATTCCGTCAGGACTTCAGATAGGTCAGCACCGCGAGCACGCGCCGGTGATCCCCGTCACTCGGCGACAGGCCCAGCTTCAGGAAGATGTTGCTGACGTGCTTCTCCACCGCACCGTCGCTCACCACCAACTGCCGTGCGATGGCCGAGTTCGTGCGCCCCTCGGCCATCAGGCCCAGCACCTCGCGCTCCCGCGGGGTGAGTCCCGCCAGCACGTCCTGCTTGCGGCTGCGGCCCAGCAACTGGGCGACGACCTCGGGGTCCAGCGCCGTGCCGCCCTGCGCGACGCGCACCACCGCGTCCACGAACTCCCGGACCTCGGCGACCCGGTCCTTCAGCAGGTAGCCCACGCCCCGCGTGCTGCCTGCCAGCAGCTCGGTCGCGTACTGCTCCTCCACGTACTGGGAGAGCACCAGCACGCCCAGGTCCGGGTGCTCGCGACGCAGCCGGACGGCGGCGCGCACGCCTTCGTCCGTGTGCGTCGGGGGCATGCGGACGTCGGCGACCACCACATCGGGCAGGGCGTTCTCGTCCGCGAACTCCTTGATGACCTTCAGCAGTGCCTCGGCGTCGCCCACGCCCGCGACGACCTCGTGCCCCCGATCGGTCAGCAGCCGGGTCAGGCCCTCCCGGAGCAGCACCGAATCCTCGGCGATGACCACCCGCACCCTGTCCTCCACGCTCTCAGGCCTGTTCACGCTCCCAGCATCGCAGCAAGCGCGCCCCCGAAGGGGCGCGGGGAACCAGAACTACCGATCCCGCCAGGGCAACTCCGCCGTGACGACGGTCGGCCCGCCGACCGGCGAATCGACGACGAGCACCCCGTCGATGGACCCGAGCCGCTCGGCGAGGCCCGCGAGCCCGCTCCCGGTGGCGGTGGTCGCACCGCCACACCCGTCGTCCAGCACCTGCAACATCAGGCGATCACCGGACCGCCACACCTCCACGCGCCCCGCGCGTGCCCGGCTGTGCTTGCCGATGTTCTGCAGGAGTTCGGAGACGGTGAAGTAGGCGATGCCCTCGATGGCGGGAGCGGGCCGGCCGTCCAGGTCGGCCGAGACGCCCACCGGGACGGTGCAGCGCGCGGCCAGCGCCGACAGGGCGGGCCCCAGGCCGCGGTCGGTGAGGATGGCGGGGTGGATGCCGCGGGCGAGGTCGCGCAGCTCCTGCAGGGCGAGCTTCAGCTCGCCGTGCGCCTCGTCGACCATCTTGGCGGCGGCCTCGGGGTCGTCCGGCAGCTTGTCCTTGGCCAGGCCGAGGTCCATGGCGAGGGCGACGAGACGGGCCTGGGCGCCGTCGTGCAGGTCGCGTTCGATGCGGCGCAGGTCGGCGGCCGCGGTGTCGACGGCCACGCCGCGGTCCTGCTCCAGCTCGGCCACCCGGGTCGCCAGCCGGGACGGGCCCAGCAGGCCCGTCACCATCAGCCGGTCCACGTGCGCGAAGCCGCGGATCACCCATGCGGTGCCCAGCACCAGCAGCAGGCCGAGCGCGCTGGTCGCCACGATGGCGAAGGGGCCGCCGAGGTAGACGGCGTGCCCGTCGGCGTTGCCGTAGAGCTGGATGCCGGGGTGGCCGACGTAGGTGGGGAAGACCCACTGCCAGGCCGGGTACAGGAGCATCGCCCAGCTGTACGTCCACAGCGTCACCGAGACGCAGAACGCGAACACCGCCCACGGGAAGTGCAGCACCGCGTAGAGCATGTGCCGCCACGACGTACCGCTCTTGAGCAGGGCACCCACCCAGGACAGGGGGCCGCTGCGGCCGTTGCGGATGCGCGGGTTCACCGGCTCGGGCTCGGCGATGTCGAGGCGCAGCAGCGCGCGGGCCCGCGCACGCTCCAGCGCGCCGAACCCGCGCGTGCCGGCGAGCGCCAGGGCGAGCACCGGCACGCCGAGGAAGGTGACGAGCAGGCCCGTGCCGAGGGTGGTCATCACGACGGCGTAGCAGAAGAAGAAGACGGCCAGAGGGAAGCCGAGCACCAGGTGGAGGAACTCCCGCCAGGTGCGGCTCTCCAGCGGTGCGCGCAGCGCGGCGGGCACCCGGGGGCTGATGGTGGTTGCGTGGTGGATCGCCATACGTCCACCCTTCCGGGAGGAGGGGAGCGGAACCATCCGGTGGATCGGTGTCCTGGGGGTGGGGATGTCCCCACCCCCGGACCCCGGCAGCCGCTACCGATCCCGCCAGGGCAGCTCGGCCGTGACGACGGTCGGCCCGCCGACCGGCGAATCGACGACGAACATCCCGTCGACGGACCCGAGCCGCTCGGCGAGGCCCGCCAGACCGCTCCCGGTGGCGGTGGACGCACCGCCGCACCCGTCGTCGCGGACCTGGAGCATGAGGCGGTCCGCCGACCGCCACACCTCCACGCGCGCCGTGAGCGCCCGGCTGTGCTTGCTGATGTTCTGCAGGAGTTCGGAGACGGTGAAGTAGGCGATGCCCTCGATGGCGGGGGCGGGACGGGTCTCCAGGTCCACCGCGACGGAGACCGGCACCGTGCAGCGGCCCGCCACGGAGGACAGTGCCGCGTCCAGGCCGCGGTCGGTGAGCACGGCCGGGTGGATGCCGCGGGCGAGGTCGCGCAGCTCCTGCAGGGCGAGCTTCACCTCGCCGTGCGCCTCGTCGACCATCTTCGCCGCCACTTCCGGGTCCTCCAGCAGCTTCTCCTTGGCCAGGCCCAGTCCCATGGCGAGGGCGACGAGACGGGCCTGGGCGCCGTCGTGCAGATCGCGTTCGATCCGGCGCAGGTCGGCGGCCGCGGTGTCGACGACGACGCCGCGGTCCTGCTCCAGCTCCGCGATGCGCCGCTCCAGTTCGCTCGACGGGCACAGCAGGCCGCGCACCATGGTCCGGTCGACGTTGGTCAGCAGCCGGGCGATGTACCCGAGGACCGGCCAGGCGACGAAGAGCGAGACCATGACGAGGGCGAAGGTGAGGATGCCCCAGGGCAGCCGGACGAACCCGTACAGCGTGGCGCGCCAGCCGACCGGGTCCTTCAGGGTCGTCCACAACCAGCCGAAGAATCCGCGGTTCGAGCGGCCCCGCGAGCGGGCCAGCGGGCTCGGCTCGTCGATGTGCACGCCCAGCAGGCGGCGGGCCCGGCGCCGCTCCAGCCGGCCCAGCTGCCGCGCGCCCGTCAGGCCCGCGGCCAGCAGCGGCAGTCCGATGACGGTGACCGCCAGGCCGATGCCGGCGTAGAGCCACAGGGAGACATAGAAGAAGGCGACGACGGCCTCCGGCAGGTTGATCAGGAGGTGTGCGATCTCCTTCCATGTCCGCGCGTCGAATGCGGGACGAGGTGCGGGCAGGTGGTCGTCGTCGGTGCTCATGGCCCCTAGCCTGCCCGTCCGGTGAGGCCTGTCGCCATGGGGGCCGCGGGTGGTGAGGGGTGGGGACAACCCCACCAGGGCCTAGACTCCCAGGCGTACAGATCGTCGAACAAACAGGACAGGGAGCGAGGGGCGGACGTGCCGGAGACGACCGTGCGCGCCGGTGGTGCCGACGTCCGGCTTGCCGCCGAGTACTTCCACAGCTATTCCGTCGTCGGCCTCCTCGCGGTGATCGGAGTCCTCTTCGTCGCCGTGGCCTTCGGCGCCGGGCGGCTGCTGCGGCCGGTGGTGCCGACGCCGGAGAAACTGCTGACGTACGAGTGCGGGGTGGACCCCGTCGGCGAGGGCTGGGCGCACACGCAGGTGCGCTATTACGTGTACGCGTTCCTGTACGTGATCTTCGCGGTGGACTCGGTCTTCCTGTTCCCGTGGGCGACGGTCTTCGCCGCGCCGGGCTTCGGCGGGGCCACGCTCGTGGAGATGTTCGTCTTCCTCGGGTTCCTCGCCGTCGGCCTGCTGTATGCATGGAAGAAGGGCGTCCTGGAATGGACGTGACACCGGACGTGACACCCGTGACCCCCGTCGACCTCCCCGAGCCCCGCCGCCTGGGGACCCTGGCCCGGCTGGCGCCCGAACCCATGAAGGTGATCCTGAACTGGGGCCGCCGCTACAGCCTGTGGGTCTTCAACTTCGGCCTGGCCTGCTGCGCGATCGAGTTCATCGCCGCGTCGATGGCCCGGCACGACTTCATCCGCCTCGGCGTCATCCCGTTCGCGCCCGGCCCGCGGCAGGCGGACCTCATGATCGTCTCCGGCACGGTGACGGACAAGATGGCCCCGGCCGTGAAGCGGCTGTACGAGCAGATGCCCGAGCCGAAGTATGTGATCTCCTTCGGCGCCTGCTCGAACTGCGGCGGTCCGTACTGGGACTCGTACTCCGTGACGAAGGGCGTGGACCAGATCATCCCCGTCGACGTCTACGTCCCCGGCTGCCCGCCGCGCCCCGAGGCGCTGCTGCAGGGCATCCTCAAGCTGCAGGAGAAGATCGCCGAGGAGTCGCTCGGCAAGCGGTACACCACCGACGCGCCGGTCGCGGCGCTGCGCAGCGGCCTGGTGACCCCGCCGCCGGCGCCCGGTGCCGGGGGGCGGGCCTGATGACGGCTGTCGGCTGGCTGCCGGAAGCCCCCGAGGCGCTCTTCGGAGAGGGCGCGACCGCGGAGGAGGCGTACGGCCTGCTCACGGTGGACGTCCCCGCGGAGTCCTGGATCACCACGCTGGAGACCGCCCGCGACCGGCTGGGCTGCACGTTCTTCGACTGGCTGAGCGCCGTGGACGAGCCCGGCACGGGCTTCCGCGTGTGCGCACACGTGGTGGGCCTCGCGGGCGGGGTGCACCGGCTGCTCGTCCGTACGACGGTGCCGCACGAGGCCCCGGTTCTCCCGACGGCGGTCGGCGTGTACGCCGGTGCGGAGTGGCACGAGCGCGAGACGCACGAGATGTTCGGCGTGGACTTCACGGGCCACCCGCACCTGGTCCCGCTCCTCCTCCCCGAGGGCTTCGAGGGCCACCCCCTGCGCAAGGACTTCGTCCTGGCGGCACGGGTGGCCAAGGCGTGGCCCGGCGCGAAGGAGCCGGGCGAACCGGCGGAAGGCGGCCCGAAGCGCCGCCAGATGCTGCCGCCGGGCGTCCCCGACCCGAACGAATGGGGCCCCCTGAAGGGCCAACTCCCTCCGGCCCCGGCCAGGCCGGCTCGCGCCGCACGCACGCCGGGTGCCTCCACGGACCGCCCGGTGCGGCGCACCCGCACGGCGGGCGAGGGCTCGGCGAGCCAGGCGGCCGAGGCGCCGGTGCGGCGGGCACGGAGTGCGAGTGAGGGTTCGGCAAGTCAGGCGGCTGAGGCTCCGGTGCGCCGGACGCGCAGTGCGAGTGAGGGTTCGGCGAGCCAGGCGGCTGCCGCCCCGGCGCGCCGCACCCGCAGCGCGGCCGACGGCTCGGCGAGCCAGCAGCCGGCCACGGCAGAACCGCGCTCGTCGGACGCCCCGTGGCACCACGCCCGCCCGGCCTTCGACTCTCCTGAACGACCCGAGGCGGCAGAGCCGCACACGGCCCCGGCGTCCGAACCGGCCCCCGGTGCCGGCGCACCGGCCGCGGCGCCCGAACCACCTTCCGGCCCGGCCGCAGGCGAACCGGCGGAGCCGCGTACCCCCGACGAGCCCGCCGCAGGCGAACCGGCCGGAGGCCCGGCCCCCGGTGGAGCCGGGAGCAGCCCGGAGCGGGACCCGGAGTCCGACCCCGAGCCCGCCGCAGGCGAACCGGCCGCGGCGCCGGAGCCGCGTACCCCCGACGAGCCCGCCGCAGGCGAACCGGCCGGAGGCCCGGCCCCCGGTGGAGCCGGGAGCAGCCCGGAGCGGGACCCGGAGTCCGACCCCGAGCCCGCCGCAGGCGAACCGGCCGCGGCGCCGGAGCCGCGTACCCCCGACGAGCCCGCCGCAGGCGAACCGGCCGGAGGCCCGGCCCCCGGTGGAGCCGGGAGCAGCCCGGAGCGGGACCCGGAGTCCGACCCCGAGCCCGCCGCAGGCGAACCGGCCGCGGCGCCGGAGCCGCGTACCCCCGACGAGCCCGCCGCAGGCGAACCGGCCGGAGGCCCGGCCCCCGGTGGAGCCGGGAGCAGCCCGGAGCGGGACCCGGAGTCCGACCCCGAGCCCGCCGCAGGCGAACCGGCCGCGGCGCCGGAGCCGCGTACCCCCGACGAGCCCGCCGCAGGCGAACCGGCCGGAGGCCCGGCCCCCGGTGGAGCCGGGAGCAGCCCGGAGCGGGACCCGGAGTCCGACCCCGAGCCCGCCGCAGGCGAACCGCGTACCCCGACCGAGCCCGCCGCAGGCGAATCCGGTGAACCCCGTCAGAACAACCCCGCCGGAGGCGACACCGTATGAGTGGCACCCTCGACGTCGTCCTGCGCCTGCTCGCCGTGTTCGTCGCGTTCATCGCGCTGCCGCTGGTCGTCGGGCAGACCGAGCACAAGGTCATGGCCCATATGCAGGGGCGCCTCGGGCCCATGTACGCCGGCGGGTTCCACGGGTGGGCGCAGCTCGTCGCCGACGGCGTGAAGTTCGCGCAGAAGGAGGACGTCGTCCCCGCGGGAGCGGACCGGCGGGTCTTCCAGCTCGCGCCCGTCGTCGCGCTGCTGCCGTACCTGCTCGTGCTCATCGCTATCCCGGTCGGACCGGGCAACGCCGTGGGGCAGTTCGTCGACGCCGGCATCTTTTTCGTCCTCGCCGTCATGGGCGTCGGCGTCCTCGGCTCGCTGATGGCCGGCTGGGCGTCGGCCAACAAGTTCTCCCTGCTGGGCGGCCTGCGCACCGCCGCCCAGCTGATGGCGTACGAGCTGCCGATGCTGCTCGCCGCCGCCTCGGTCGCCATGGCGGCCGGCACCGTCTCGCTGCCCGGCATCCTGGACGCCTTCCACTGGTGGTGGGTGCCCTGGCAGATCGTCGGCGGACTGGTCTTCTTCACGGCCGGCCTGGCCGAACTGCAGCGGCCGCCGTTCGACATGCCGGTCGCCGACTCGGAGATCATCTTCGGTGCGTACACCGAGTACACCGGCCTGCGCTTCGCGATGTTCCTGCTCGCGGAGTTCGCGGGCATCGTGGTTCTCTGCGCCCTGACCGCGGTCCTCTTCCTCGGCGGCTGGCACGGCCCCTTCGGGGCCGACGGCCTCGGCTGGCTGTGGACGCTGCTCAAGACGGCCGTGCTCGCGTTCGTCGTGATCTGGCTGCGCGTGAGCTATCCGCGGCTGCGCGAGGACCAGTTGCAGAAGCTGGCCTGGACCGTGCTCATCCCGCTCGCGCTCGCGCAGATCGCGCTGACCGGCATCGTGAAGGTGGCGATCCAGTAATGCCCGTCCCCGGCTCCGGCCTCGCCAAGGGCCTCGCCGTCACGCTCCGGACGATGACCCGTCGCTCGGTCACCGCCCAGTACCCGGACGTGCAGCCCGAACTGGCCCCCCGCACCCGCGGGGTCATCGGCCTGTTCGAGGAGAACTGCACCGTCTGCATGCTGTGCGCCCGCGAGTGCCCGGACTGGTGCATCTACATCGACTCCCACAAGGAGACCGTGCCCGCGGCCGTCCCCGGCGGCCGCGAACGCAGCCGGAACGTCCTCGACCGCTTCGCGATCGACTTCGCGCTGTGCATGTACTGCGGCATCTGCATCGAGGTGTGTCCGTTCGACGCCCTGTTCTGGTCGCCGGAGTTCGAGTACGCCGAGACGGACATCCACGAGCTCACCCACGAACGCGACCGGCTCCGCGAGTGGATGTGGACCGTCCCCGAGCCGCCCGCGCTCGACCCTGCGGCCGAGGAACCCAAGGAGATCGCGGCCGCCCGCAAGACGGCCGAGAAGCTGGCAGCACAGCAGGCGAAGGAAAACACCGAGGAAGGGGACAGCGCATGACCGGCCACACGCTCGCCGCGCAGGCGCCCGGCTTCCTCTCCCCCTCCGGCGTCGAGGTCGCCTTCCTCCTCGTCGGCATCGTCACCCTCGGCGCGGCCCTCATCACCGTCACCACCCGGCAGCTGGTGCACGCCGCCCTGTGGCTGGTGGTGGCGCTCGGCGGGCTCGCCGTGGAGTACCTGCTGCTGACCGCGGAGTTCATCGCCTGGGTACAGGTGCTGATCTACGTCGGCTCCGTCGTCGTGCTCCTCCTCTTCGGGCTGATGCTCACCAAGGCCCCCATCGGCCGCTCCCCGGACGCCGATTCGGGCAACCGCTGGGCCGCCCTCACGGTGGCCGTCGCGGCCGCGGCCGCGCTCGTCTGGGTCGTCGTGGACGCCTTCCGGACGACCTGGATCGACCTGCGCGGCTCCCCGCAGGGCACCACGAAGGTCACCGGCGACATCCTCTTCCGGCACTGGGTGCTGCCGTTCGAGGCCCTGTCCGTCCTGCTGCTCGCCGCACTGGTCGGCGCGATCGTCCTGTCCCGCAAGGGACAGGGGGAAAGACGCGGCGAAAGCGGAGAAGGGGAGCAGCACTGATGCATCTCGTCTATCCCGCCGTCCTCGCCGCCCTCCTCTTCTGCGTGGGCCTCTACGGCGTGCTCGCCCGGCGCAACGCGATCCTGGTCCTGATGTCCGTCGAGCTGATGCTCAACGCCGTCAACCTCAACCTCGTCGCCTTCGACGTGTGGCTGCGCGACACGCTCCACGCCGGACAGGCGCTCACCCTCTTCGTCATCGCCGTCGCCGCCGCCGAGATCGGCATCGGCCTGGCCATCGTCCTGCTCGTCCACCGCAACCGCGGCACCGCCGACATCGACCGGCTCCGCGACCTCAAGGAGACGCCGGACGACCGCCCCGAACGACCCGAGCAGGACCAGCAGAAGGCGGAGGCCGCCGCGTGACGACCACGACCACCGCCGTTCTCGTCCCCCTGCTGCCCTTCCTCGGCGCCGTCGCGGGTCTGCTCACCGGCCGCCGCGCGCCCGGATTCGTCCGGCCCCTCGCCGTGCTGCCGGCCGTGGCCGCGGCCGTGCTGGCCGTCGTCGTGGCCTGGCAGCAGGGCGGCGGCAAGGCCGTCGACGCGGCCACCCGGCTGACCCCGACCGGCTCCGTGCCGATCGACCTCGCCCTGCACCTGGACGGCTTCGCCGTGCTCGCCGCCGTCCTCGTCGGCGTCGTCGCGACCTGCGTCCAGCTGTACTCGACGGCCTACCTGCGCAACGACCCGCGCTACCCCTCCTACGCGGCCCTCGTCTCCCTCTTCACCTCCGCGATGCTGCTCGTCGTCTACTCCGGCGACCTGATGGTGCTGCTGGTCGGCTGGGAGGTCATGGGCATCTGCTCGTACTTCCTCGTCGGCCACTACTGGGAGACCAAGGAGGCGCGCGCGGCGTCCCTCAAGGCCTTCCTGGTCACCAAGTTCGGCGACGTCCCCTTCCTGATCGGCATCTTCGCGCTGGCCGCCGACGCCGGCACGTTCCGGATCAACGGCATCCTGACCGCCGCCGCGAACGGCGGCCTCGCGCACCCGACGCTGGACGCGCTGCTGCTGCTCGCCGGCGTCGCGGGCAAGTCCGCGCAGTTCCCGCTGCACACCTGGCTGCCCGACGCGATGGCCGGCCCCACCCCGGTGTCCGCGCTGATCCACGCCGCGACGATGGTCGCCGCCGGTGTGTACGTCGTCGCCCGGCTGCTGCCCGTCTTCACCGCCTCCACGGCCGCACTCGTCGTGCTCGCCGTGATGGCCGCCGTCACCATGGTCGGCTCGGCGCTCGCCGCGCTCGCGCAGGACGACATCAAGCGCGTCCTCGCCTACTCGACCATCGGCCAGCTCGGCTACATGACCGGCGCACTCGCCGTCGGCGACCGCAGTGCCGCCGTCTTCCACCTCCTCACGCACGGTGCGTTCAAGGCGCTCCTCTTCCTCGGGGCAGGCGTGATCATCCACGCCGCCGGCACCAACTCGCTGTCCGCGATGGCCCGCACGGGCGGCCTCGCCCGGCGCATCCCGGACGCGTACTGGACGATGACCGTCGCCCTGCTCGCGCTCGCCGCGATCCCTCCCTTCAGCGGCTTCTTCTCCAAGGAAGCCGTCCTCGGCGCCGCGGAGCACGCCGCCCGCGGCGAGGCGTCCGGCATCCCCGGCGCGGCCGGCTGGACCGTGCTGGCCGCAGGACTGCTCACCGCCCTGCTCACCGCCGCCTACGCGGGCCGCCTCTGGCTCATGGCCTTCCGCGGCACCGGTCCCGAGGCCGCGGACCACGGCCGGGAGCCCGTCGCCATAAACGCGGTGCTCTGGGTGCTGTTCGTGCCGGCCCTCGCGCTGGGCCTGGCCGCCTGGAAGCTGCCCGACTGGTTCGGCGGACACGCGCTGACCCCGACCCTCACCACCTCCGTCCTCGGCACCGGCTGTGCCCTGCTGGGCCTGGTCGCCGTCCACGCGGCCTGGCGCCGCTCCCGCGCGGTCACCGCGGCCGTCCCCATGGGCGCCGTGGCCGCCGACCCGGACGCCGCCCCCTATGTGTCCGAGACGGAGACCATCGCCACCCACGAGCAGGCCTACGGGAGCATCGCGGGCGCGCAGGACCCCGGCGACCCCGGCCGGCTGCTGCTCGGCCCCCTGCACCGGCACGCCGCCACCGGCTTCCACCTCGACGTCGTCTACTCCGCCCTGTTCGTCCGGCCCACCCGCGCCGCCGCCCGCCTGGCGCAGTTCCTCGACCGCGAGGTCGTCGAGACGTACGTGCGCGGTGCCGCCTCCGCCCCCGGGCTGCTCGGTGCCGCCGTGCGCCGGGCGCAGACCGGCAATGTGCAGACCTACCTCGGTGCCCTGTTCGCCGGCTCCGTCGTCCTGGCCGTCGCCGCCGTTCTCGTAGCCACCGGAGCCTGACCGTGAGTCATACCGTTCTGCAGATCCTCCTCGCTGCGATCGTCGTCGTCCCCCTCCTCGGAGCCGTCGCCGCCCTGCTGCCGGCCCCGCCCGGCCTCAAGGGCAGGAGCCCCGAGCAGGCCGTGCTGCGGCACGGCGTCACCGTCACCGGCGTCGTCCTCGCGCTGTCCGTCGCCCTGGCCGCCGGCTTCGACCACGGTCACCCGGCGCGGATGCAGGCGACCACGGACGTCGGCTGGATCCCGGCCCTCGGCATCCGGATGCATCTCGGCGTGGACGGCGTCTCCCTCCCCCTCATCGTCCTGACCGCGCTGCTGACCTTCCTCTGCGCGCTGTACAGCTACGGTTCACCCCCGCGTGAGCGGGGAACCGATCCGAAAGCCTTCGTCGCACTGATCCTCGTGCTGGAGTCCGGCACCCTGGCGAGCTTCGCGGTGCTCGACCTGGTGCTGTTCTTCCTGGCGTTCGAGATGGTCCTCGTCCCGATGTACTTCCTCGTCGCCCGCTGGGGCGGCGACGGCCGCGAGCGCGCGGCCTGGCGCTTCATCCTCTACACCGTGCTCGGCTCGGTCGTGATGCTGCTCGGCCTCCTCCTCGTCGGCATCAAGGGCGGCACCTTCGACATGGTGGCACTCGCCACCGACAACGGCTCGAAGCTCAGCCACACGACGCAGCTCGTCGCGGCTCTGGCCATCGGTGTCGGACTGGCCGTCAAGGCCCCGATGTGGCCCCTGCACAGCTGGCTGCCCGACGCCCACACCGCCGCCCCGACCACGGGTTCGGTGCTGCTCGCGGGCGTCCTGCTGAAGATGGGCACGTACGGTTTCGTCCGCATCGTCCTGCCGGTCACCCCGGACGGGGCCCACTCCCTGGCTCCCTACCTCGCCGCCTTCGCGGCCGTCGGCATCGTCTACGGCTCCCTGGTCTGCCTCTCGCTGGCCCGGTCCGGCGCAAAGGGCGACCTCAAGCGGCTGATCGCCTACTCCTCCGTGGGCCACATGGGCTTCGTCCTCCTGGGCATCGCCACCCTCACCCCCACCGGGGTCAACGGCGCCCTCTTCGCCAACATCGCCCACGGCCTCATCACCGGCCTCCTCTTCTTCCTGGTCGGCGCGATCAAGGACCGGTACGGCACCAGCGACCTCGACACCCTCTCCGGTGCCACCGGCGCGGCCCTCTACGGCCGGGCCCCCCGGCTCGGCGGCCTCCTGGCCTTCGGCGCCGTCGCCTCCCTCGGGCTGCCCGGACTGGCCGGATTCTGGGGCGAGATGCTCGCCATGTTCGGCGCGTTCCGCCCCGCCGACGGCCTCAGCCGCCCCGCCTACCTGACGTTCATGGTCCTCGCCGGCCTCGGCACCCTGCTCACGGCCGCCTACATGCTGGTCGTCGTGCGCCGCGTGTGCATGGGGGAGACGACGCAGGAGGCCCCCGTCGTCGCGGACGTCCGGACGTACGAGTTCGCCGCCTGGACCCCGCTCGCCGTCCTCACCGTCCTCGCCGGACTCTGGCCCGCGGCCCTCCTCGGCCTCACCGACCCGGCCGTACAGCAGCTCCTCCGAGGAGGCAACTGATGGGCTCCCTCGTCCAGTCCGTCGACTGGCTCGCCATCGCCCCGCCCACCGTCACCGCCGTCGTGGCGCTGGCCGTCCTGGTCGCCGACCTCTTCCTGCCGGACGCGCGCAAGCCGCTGCTCGGGCGCATCGCCGTCGCCGGACTGGTGCTGGCAGGGCTGAGCCTGCTCCCGCTGCTCGGCGGCGACCGCTCCACCTTCTGCCTGACGACCGGCACGCGCGTGTGCAGCTACACGGCCGACCACTTCACCCTGGTCATCCAGTTCCTCGTGCTGGGCGGAGCACTGCTGACCGCGCTGCTGTCCTTCAGCGCGCTCGACGATCTCGAACTTCCCCATGGGGAGTACTGGTTCCTGCTGCTGTCCTCCGCCGCGGGGGCCGCGCTGCTGCCCGCCTCCCGCGACCTCGCCACGCTCGTCGTGGCCCTGGAGGTCGCCTCCCTGCCCGCGTTCGCCCTCGTGGGCCTGCGCCGCGGTGACAGCCGCTCCTCCGAGGCCGCGCTGAAGTTCTTCCTGTCGTCGGTCACCGCGACCGCCGTCACCCTGCTCGGCGTCAGCTTCGTCTACGCGGCCACCGGCACCCTGCACCTCGCCCAGGTCGCCGAGGGCCTCACCCACGTCGACCCGCGCCTGGCCACCCTCGCCGAGGCGGGCGTCGCCCTCACCCTCGTCGGCTTCGCGTTCAAGACCGCGGCCGTCCCGTTCCACTTCTGGGTGCCCGACACCTACGCGGGCGCGCCGCTGCCCGTCGCCGCGTACCTGTCCGTCATCGGCAAGGCGGTCGGCTTCACCGGCCTGATCCTCGTGACGGTCCTCGGCTTCCCGTCGTACGCCGACGTCTGGGGCCCGGCCCTCGCCGTCCTCGCCGCCCTGACGATGACCATCGGCAACGTCGCCGCCCTGCGCCAGCGCCCGGAGCGCGACCGCAGCGCCGTCCGCCTGCTCGCCTGGTCCTCCGTCGGCCAGGCCGGCTACCTGCTCGTGCCGATCGCGGCCGCCGGCTACGCGGGCGGCCCGGGGCACGCCATCGGCTCCACCGTCGCGTACGCCCTGATGTACGCCGCCGTGAACCTCGGCGCCTTCGCCGTCGCCGCGCTCGTCGCCCGCACGAGCCCCGGCAACCGCATCACCGACTACCGCGGCCTGTACGCCCGTCGCCCGCTCGCGGCGCTCGCCCTCGGCTTCTTCCTGCTCTGCCTGGCCGGTCTGCCGCCGGGCGTGATCGGCCTGTTCGCGAAGGTCACGGTCTTCACCGCGGCCGTGGACGCGGGCCTGGGCTGGCTGGCGGTCGTCATGGCCGTCAACGTCGTGATCGCGCTCTACTACTACCTGCAGTGGACGGCGGTGCTGTTCAAGCCGGCCGCGGGGCAGCCTGCCGGCGAGGACGCGGAGGCGCCGCAGGCACCTCGGTCCACGGGCCGGATCCCGCTGCCCCTGGCCACCGCCATCGCCCTGGCGGCCGCCCTCGGCATCGCCCTCTCCGGCGCCCCGCAGCTGGTCCTGCGCTTCGCCTCCGGGGCGCTCCTGTAGCGGTGATCACCCGAACGGGGCAGCCCCGGAGCGCGTGCACAAGGGAACTGGCGGCCTCTGTCTGGCGTTGACCAGTTCGAAAGGTTCCACTGGTTCAAGGGTTCCCCTGCCGCACCACTTGGAGGGCGTACCGTGCACCGCCGACACAACGGGCTCAGGACGGCCGTGCTCCTCGGGGGGCTGTCCGCGCTCATCATCGTCATCGGCAGCTTCTTCGGACGCGGGGGCCTGGTCGTCGCGGTCCTGGTGGCGCTCGGCACCAACGCCTACGCCTACTGGAACAGCGACAAGCTGGCCCTGCGCGCGATGCGCGCGCGGCCCGTCAGCGAGTTCGAGGCGCCCCAGCTCTACCGGATGGTCCGCGAGCTCTCCACGGCCGCGCGGCAGCCCATGCCGCGCCTGTACATCTCCCCGACGGAGGCCCCCAACGCCTTCGCCACCGGCCGCAATCCGCGCAACGCGGCCGTCTGCTGCACCGACGGCATCCTGCGCCTGCTCGACGAGCGCGAGCTGCGCGGCGTCATCGGCCACGAGCTCAGCCACGTCTACAACCGGGACATCCTCATCTCCTCCGTGGCCGGCGCCCTGGCCTCGGTGGTGATGTTCCTGGTCAACTTCGCCTGGCTGATCCCCTTCGGCCGCGACGAGGACGACGAGGGCCCCGGCATCCTCGGCATGCTGCTGATCATGATCCTCGGCCCGGTCGCGGCCTCGCTCATCCAGCTGGCCGTCAGCCGCTCCCGCGAGTACGAGGCCGACGCCTCCGGCGCCCGCCTCACGGGCGACCCCCTGGCCCTGGCCTCGGCGCTGCGCAAGCTGGAAGCGGGCACCCAGCGCCTGCCGCTCCCGCCGGAGCCGCGTCTGGAGACCGCGAGCCACATGATGATCGCGAACCCGTTCCGGGCGGGGGAGGGCATGTCGAAGCTCTTCTCCACGCACCCGCCGATGCCGGAGCGCATCGCCCGCCTGGAGCAGATGGCCGGCTACCACCGGCCGTAGCCGGGAGCTCAGGCCTTGCCGAAGCCGTCGAGGCCGGTGAAGCCGGCGGCACCGTCGACGCTGTCGACGAGTGTGAAGTCGTCGCCGTCGGCGAAGACGACGGTCTGGCCGTCGAAGACGCCCCCCTTGCAGACCAGCGTGTAGTAGGGCTGCGTCTGAAGCCCGCCCTTGATCACGCCGAGCCTGCCCTTGCCGTTGTAGCAGCTCCTGAAGTCCGTGTCCGTCGGGACGACGGCGGAGGCGGAGGCTCCGAGTGCGCTGAAGGCGACCAGCACCGCGGCGACGACGGCGGGGCGGACCGCCCGGGCCCGTACGGGCATGCGTATGGACATGGGGACTCCTCGCGGAAATGCGCAGGGTTGCGACACGCCCACCATGACCGGCCGCCCCGCCGGACGGCTCGCTGCGTTACCCCATTCGGGGGCAGCGGGCCGGGCGGTCAGAGCGGCAGGAATGCGTCGAGCCCGGGGTCGTGCGCGAGCACCAGCCCGGTGTTCACCTCGTAGAACCAGCCGTGCAGCCGCAGCCGCCCGTCGGCCAGCCGCTCCCGGACGGACGGGTACGTGCGCAGCCGGTCCAGCTGGACGCGCACATTGCGCTGCACCGCCGCGTGCACGCCGGGGTCGCCTCGTGCCCGAACCGGTCCAGGCCGTCCGGCAGCTGGGAGTTGAGCCAGCCCGCGACGGCCGGCACGGCGGTCAGGTCCTCGCCGCGCACCCGGGCCCCGACCGCGCCGCAGTGCGAGTGGCCGCACACGACGATGTCGGGCACTTCGAGCACGTCCACCGCGTACTCCACGGTCGCGGACTCGCCGCTGGGCCGGGCGTCGTCGTACGCGGGGACGGCGTTGCCGGCCGTCCGCAGTTCGAACAGCTCGCCCGGGCGGGCGCCGGTTATCAGGGACGGCACGACCCGCGAGTCGGAGCACGTCACGAACAGCGCCGTGGGCGACTGCCCGTCGGCGAGCCGTCCGAACTCGGCGCGCCTGCGGGCGTTGCGTGCGATGCGCCGCCTCAGGGTGCGGGCGTGTTCGATGAAGGGCTGCATGAGGTTCCCCCTGGGTGCATGCCGATGCCGACGATACCCAGGAACTGCCCTTGCAGGACTGGTGATATGCCTGGTTCCGGAAGGCGCCCCCGGGGAGGCCCGCTGACCAGGAGCAACCGAAGCGGAGCGCTACGGCGTCTCAGTGGCCGGAGAACCGGTCGCGTGGAAGGCTGTCATTTATGAGGTTCATCCTGAATGTAATTTGGCTGGTCCTCTGCGGACTGTGGATGGCCATCGGCTACGTGATCGCCGGCCTCGTCTGCTGCGTGCTCATCGTCACGATCCCCTTCGGCATCGCCAGCTTCCGTATCGCCTCGTATGCCCTGTGGCCGTTCGGCCGCACGACGGTGGAACGGCGTGACGCGGGCGCGGGTTCGCTCATCGGCAATGTCATCTGGATCGTCTTCGCGGGCTGGTGGCTCGCGCTGGGCCACATCTTCACCGGAATCGCGCTCTGCTGCACGATCATCGGTATTCCGCTGGGCATTGCGAACTTCAAGCTGATCCCGGTGTCGCTGATGCCGCTCGGCAGGGAAATCGTGTCCACGGACGAGGCGTTCGGCCGCTGGTAGCGGCAAGTCGGCCGCCGTTCACGGAAAAGGGCGCGTCGGGGACGGCGGAACCGTCCCTGACGCGCCCTCTCCGGGTCGCCGCAACCGGCAGTCGGCTAGCGATAGTTGACGAACTGCAGGGCGAAGTCCAGGTCCTTGCCCTTCAGCAGGGCGATGACGGCCTGGAGGTCGTCGCGGCTCTTCGAGGTGACCCGCAGCTCCTCGCCCTGGACCTGGGCCTTGACGCCCTTGGGGCCCTCATCGCGAATGATCTTGGCGACCTTCTTCGCGTTCTCCTGGGAGATGCCCTCCTGGAGCGAGGCGAAGATCTTGTACTCCTTGCCGGAGGCCTGCGGGTCGCCCGCGTCCAGGGCCTTCAGCGAGATGCCGCGCTTGATGAGCTTGGACTGGAAGACGTCGAGAATCGCCTTGACCCGCTCCTCGGAGTTGGCGCGCATCTCGATCTTCTCGCCGGACCAGGCGATCGACGCACCGACGTTCTTGAAGTCGAAGCGCTGCGAGATCTCCTTGGCGGCCTGGTTGAGGGCGTTGTCGACCTCCTGCCGCTCGACCTTCGAGACGATGTCGAAACTGGAGTCGGCCATATCGAGTTGGCTCCTCGTGCATAGATCGATCAGGGGATCGGCCCGGTGGCAACCCGGGCCGGTGGCCGGGGACGGCCGCGGCGCCAGCCTAGTCATCCCGGGCCCCGCAGGGGCGCTGCGAACCGAGTGGCGGACCACCCCTGGTCATCGGGTATGGTTTACGTCGTTGCCCCGGGGGATCTCGCAAGGGACCCGAGGCGACCAACCCATGGCGGTGTGCCCGAGTGGCCAATGGGAGCGGACTGTAAATCCGTCGGCTTAGCCTACCCAGGTTCGAATCCTGGCGCCGCCACCGGACAAGGCCCCCGATCTTCGGATCGGGGGCCTTTCCGTTTGCCGGACGGCCTGCGGATCAGGCCCCCGCCGCCTTGGCGACCGCTTCCGTCACCGGCATGCCGCCGCCGATCAGCTCCAGCGTCCGGCCCGCCGTCCCCGGCTCGTCCAGCAGCGCCGCCAGCACGGCCGCCACGTCGTCGCGCGTGACGTCGCCCCGGCCCGTGGCCTCCGCCAGGGCCACCAGGCCCGTACCCGGCCCGTCCGTCAGCCGTCCCGGGCGCAGGATCGTCCAGTCCAGGCCGGACCGGGAGCGGACGTCCGCGTCGGCGGCGCCCTTCGCGCGCAGGTACGCGGCGAAGACCGGATCCGTGCCCTCCGGGGGTTCGCGGTCGGCGCCCATCGAGGAGACGACCAGGAAGCGGCGCACCCCGGCCGCCTCGGCCGCGTCGGCGAAGAGCGTGGCCGCCCCGCGGTCGACCGTGTCCTTGCGTTCCGCGCCGCTGCCCTGGCCCGCGCCGGCCGCGAACACCGCGGCGTCCGCGCCCTCCAGATGCCGTGCCACGTCCCCGACCGTCGCCGACTCCAGGTCGCAGACGACCGGTTCGGCACCTGCCGCGAGCAGATCGCCCGCCTGTTCCGGGCGTCGGATGACACCCGACACCTCGTCACCGCGCGCGGCGAGCAGGCGCTCCAGCCGCAGCGCGATCCGACCATGTCCACCTGCGATGACAATGCGCATGATCCGACCGTAGCCCGCTACCGGCGGTCAGGCCGGGTCCGCGCCGCGCGGCGCCTGTCGCGGCAGGTCCAGGGCCACCGCGGCCTGGGAGTCGCAGAACTCCCGCACCGCGCTCGTCCTGGCCACCACCCGCCCCCGGTGCACCACGAGGCGGCTGTAGCCCAGCGACAGGACCCCCGCGATCCCCTCGCCCCGCACCGCCAGCAGCTCCGCGGGGAACCCTGCCTCCACCCGCACCTCCGGCAGCCCCATCGCCGCGCGGGCCCGGCCGGCCACGGCCTCGTACGCCCCGGCGGGCGGCAGTTCGGCCCGCGAGGCCAGCAGGAAGGCGGCCTCCAGGGGGTCGCCGCGGCCGACCGGGTTGGCCGCGTCCCGCAGGGCCCCGCTGCCCGCGGCGATCCGCACGCCCGCCGCCCGCAGCAGGCGGACGGGCGCGGCGGCCGCACCCCGGGCGGCGGGGCAGTCGCCCTGCGGCAGGCACACCACCGTCACACCGGCGGCGGCGAGTTGCTCGGCCGCCCGGACGGCCTGGTCGTACGGCAGCCGGCCCAGGCCGCCGCACGGACCGAGGGCGACGCCGGGGCGCAGCCGGCCCGCCATGGCGGCCAGCCGGGCCAGACGGACGGGGTCCTCGCCGTCGGTGTGCAGGTCGACGGCGCAGCCGTACTCGGCAGCGACGTCCAGCACGGCCTCGGCGTAACCGGTCGGGTCGGGGTCGAGGTCGGGGCAGCCGCCGACGGCCGTGGCGCCCATCTTCACCGCGTCCCGCAGCATGGCCAGCCCGTCGGCGCCCGCCACGCCCGTCAGCAGCCGGGGCACGGCCACGGCGGACAGCTCCGTGAGCCCGCGCAGCGCCCGGCGGGCCTGGAGCACCCCCTCCAGCGAGCGCAGCCCCTGGACGTCGCCGATGCGGACGTGGGTGCGCACCGCCGTTGCGCCGTGGCCGAGTTGCAGCAGGGCGGCTTCCGTGGTGCGGCGCTGGACGTCCTCCGCGGAGTACGGGACGGGGCCGCCGATGTCGGCCGTCAGCGCGGTGTCGCAGTGGGCGTGCGGTTCGGCGGGGGCGGGCAGCAGCAGGTAGCCGCCCAGGTCGACGCGGGGGCCGGGCGCGAGGCTGCCCGCCGTGCCCACGGCCTCGATGCGCCCGCCGCTCAGCCGCACGTCCACGATGCGGCCGTCGGCCAGCCGCGCGCCGCAGAGCAGCAGCGCACCGTCGCCGGCGGACAGCGGCACGGGCAGGCCGCCGGGCGGTCTGCTGGCGTCGCCGTCGGGGTTTCTGGCGGGCTGCGGCTGACTGTCGGGCATCGCGCTCCTCCGGGGGCCGGGGCATGCATGATCACGCAGCGTGCTCCGAGCGTAGGACCCCTGTGCAGCCGCTTCGCGCAGGCGCCGAATAGTCGTACCGGTGTGGTCCGCGCGTCGCACCGGGGCGGGCTGCGCGGGGGTGGCCCGATACGGATTTCACCTTCGGCGGCAGACCGTGTAATGTCTTCCTCGCTCGCCCCAATAGCTCAGTCGGCAGAGCGTCTCCATGGTAAGGAGAAGGTCAACGGTTCGATTCCGTTTTGGGGCTCTGGTGTGAGAGGTTTCCTCGTCCTCGGACGGGGAATCCCTCCCGCATCACAGCGGTGTAGCTCAGTCGGTAGAGCAAGCGGCTCATAATCGCTGTGTCACCGGTTCAAGTCCGGTCACCGCTACACACAGTAGCCGATTGCGGGGTCGGTCCTCCGATCGGCTACTCTTGTCTGCGTTAAATCCGTCCATTCCGTCAAGGAGCACTCACGTGGCTGCCACCGACGTCCGCCCGAAGATCACGCTGGCCTGCGTGGAGTGCAAGGAGCGGAACTACATCACCAAGAAGAACCGGCGCAACAACCCGGACCGCCTTGAGATGAAGAAGCACTGCCCGCGCTGCAACTCTCACACTGCGCACCGCGAGACCCGCTAAACGCATACGTCGTTCATGAGGCCGTCCCCATTCCGGTGGGGGCGGCCTCATGGCGTATCCATGGATGTACGCGGGTGTACGTGTGTGTACCCATGGCGTACCGAATCCCCCAGTCCAGGAGGTGCCGAGCGATGCCGCTCGACCAGTCCTTCGTCGGACGGACCTATCCGGCCACCGACCCGTACGAGGTCGGGCGGGAGAAGATCCGCGAATTCGCCGAGGCCATCGGCGACGCCAATCCGGCGTACACCGACCCCGAGGCCGCCCGGGCGCTCGGGCACCGCGACGTGATCGCCCCGCCGACCTTTGTGTTCGCCATCACATACAAGGCCGCGGGCCAGGTCATCGAGGACCCGCAGCTCGGGCTGGACTACAGCCGCGTGGTGCACGGCGACCAGAAGTTCGCCTACAGCCGCCCGGTGTGCGCGGGCGACCGGCTGACGGTCGTCTCCACCATCGAGTCGATCAAGTCCCTCGCGGGCAACGATGTGCTGACGATCCGTGGTGACGTCCACGACGAGCACGGCGAGCACGTGGTGACCGCCGAGACCAAGCTGGTGGCGCGCGCCGCCGAGGAGGCGTGATGGCTGCCACGATCGCGTACGCCGACGTCGAGGTCGGCACGGAGCTGCCGGCGCAGACCTTCCCGGTCGCCCGGGAGACCCTGGTCCGCTACGCGGGCGCGTCCGGCGACTTCAACCCGATCCACTGGAACGAGAAGTTCGCCAAGGAGGTCGGGCTCCCGGACGTCATCGCACACGGCATGTTCACCATGGCCGAGGCGATCCGCGTGGTGACCGACTGGGCCGGCGACCCGGCGGCCGTCGTCGACTACGGCGTGCGCTTCACCAAGCCGGTCGTGGTGCCGAACGACGACAAGGGCGCGCTCCTCGAGGTGAGCGCCAAGGTCGCGGCCAAGCTGGA
The DNA here is from genome assembly GCF_013030945.1 of Streptomyces morookaense. Classification (GTDB taxonomy): domain Bacteria; phylum Actinomycetota; class Actinomycetes; order Streptomycetales; family Streptomycetaceae; genus Streptomyces; species Streptomyces morookaensis. The sequence continues at coordinate 48,211 of NZ_JABBXF010000039.1, forward strand.
CGACGAGGCCCGCACGGTCCGCGTCGACCTGGTGGTGCGGTGCGCCGACCAGAAGGTCCTGGGCATGTCGCGGGCGGTCGTCAAGCTCGCCTGAGCCGCAGGGGCCGGGCCCCTGCGGCCCGGCCCCGTACTCTTGTGCGCGTGCAGGAAAACCACGATGCCCCCCTCGCGCCCCTGACCACCTTCCGGCTCGGCGGGCCCGCCGCCCGTCTCGTCACGGCCGTCACCGACGACGAGGTGATCGCGGCCGTCCGAGAGGCCGACGCGAGCGGCACCCCGCTGCTGATCATCGGCGGCGGCAGCAACCTCGTCATCTCCGACAAGGGCTTCGAGGGCACCGCCCTGCGCATCGCCACCGAGGGCTTCCTGCTCGACGGCACGTCGCTGGAGCTCGCCGCCGGCGAGAACTGGTCCGACGCCGTCGCCCGCACCGTCGAGGCCGGCCTGGCGGGCATCGAGTGCCTGGCCGGCATCCCCGGCTCCGCGGGCGCCACCCCGATCCAGAACGTCGGGGCCTACGGACAGGACGTCTCCGCGACGCTCACCGAGGTCGTCGCCTACGACCGCCGCTCCGGCGAGGTCGTCACCCTCACCAACGCCGAGTGCGGCTTCTCGTACCGGCACAGCCGCTTCAAGCAGGAGCCGGACCGCCACGTCGTGCTGCGCGTCCGCTTCGAGCTGGAGGACGCGGGCGGGCTGTCCGCGCCGATCAAGTACCCGGAGACGGCCCGCGCCCTCGGCGTCGAGGCCGGCGACCGGGTCCCCGCCGCCGTCGCCCGCGCGACGGTGCTCAGGCTGCGCTCCGGCAAGGGCATGGTCCTCGACCCCGAGGACCACGACACCTGGTCGGCCGGGTCGTTCTTCACCAACCCCGTCCTCACCGCGGCGGAGCACGAGGCCTTCCTGGCCCGCGTGACCGAGCGGCTCGGCCCGGACGTCATGCCGCCGGCGTTCCCCGCGGGCGACGGCATGGTCAAGACCTCGGCCGCCTGGCTGATCGACCGGGCCGGCTTCACCAAGGGCTACGGGACCGGCGCGGCCCGCATCTCGACCAAGCACACGCTCGCCCTCACCAACCGGGGCGACGCGACCACCGAGGAGCTCCTCGCCCTCGCCCGCGAGGTGCGCGACGGCGTCCACGCGGCCTTCGGGGTGACGCTGGTCAACGAGCCGGTCACCGTCGGCGTCAGCCTCTGAGCGCTCCACCGGGAGTCCGGTGCGTCATCCGAGGGTGCGTCGTGGCCGGTCGCGCAGTTCCCCGCGCCCCTTCGGGGCGGCTGGGCGTCAGTCCGCCGCCAGCCAGTCGTCCACGCCCGCCAGCAGCCGCCGGCGCACGTCCTCCGGCGCCCGCGAGGCCCGGACCGACTGGCGGGCCAGCTCGGCCAGCTCCGCGTCCGTGAAGGCGTGGTGCTCCCGCGCCAGCTCGTACTGGGCGGCCAGCCGCGAGCCGAAGAGCAGCGGGTCGTCCGCCCCCAGCGCTATCGACACCCCGGCCTCGTACAGCGTGCGCAGCGGGACGTCGGCGGGCTTCTCGTAGACGCCGAGGGCGACGTTCGACGCCGGGCACACCTCGCACGTCACACCGCGCTGGGCGAGCTTGCGGAGCAGCCTCGGGTCCTCGGCGGCCCGCACGCCGTGGCCCACGCGGCCCGCGTGCAGGTCGTCCAGGCAGTCGCGCACGCTGCCCGGTCCCGCCAGCTCGCCGCCGTGCGGGGCGGCCAGCAGACCGCCCTCGCGGGCGATCTGGAAGGCCCGGTCGAAGTCGCGGGCGAGTCCGCGCCGCTCGTCGTTGGAGAGCCCGAAGCCGACCACGCCGCGGTCCGCGTACCGCACGGCGAGCCGGGCGAGGGTACGGGCGTCCAGCGGGTGCTTCATCCGGTTCGCGGCGACGAGGACCCGTATCCCCAGTCCCGTGTCCCGCGACGCGGTCTCCACCGCGTCCAGGATGATCTCCAGCGCGGGGATCAGCCCGCCCAGCCGGGGGGCGTACGAGGTGGGGTCGACCTGGATCTCCAGCCACCCCGAGCCGTCCCGGACGTCCTCCTCGGCGGCCTCCCGGACCAGGCGCCGGATGTCGTCGGGGGAGCGCAGGCACGACCGCGCGATGTCGTAGAGCCGCTGGAAGCGGAACCAGCCGCGCTCGTCCGTGGCCCGCAGTTTCGGGGGCTCTCCGCTGCTCAGCGCCTCGGGCAGGTGCACGCCGTATTTGTCGGCCAGCTCCAGCAGGGTCGAGGGGCGCATGGACCCGGTGAAGTGCAGGTGCAGGTGGGCCTTCGGCAGTCGACGGAGATCACGCACGCGTTCCATTGCCCGATCCTGCCGCAGGAGGGGGGCCGGCGGGAAGGCACTTTCCCCGATCGCCCTGATCGGGGAGGGGTCCGAAAACGTTTCCTGGGGCCCGCGCCCCGTGGAGGGGCGCGGGCGGGCGGCAGGCTACTCGGCCTCGGCCAGCAGCTTCTGGAGGCGGGAGACGCCCTCGACGAGGTCCTCGTCGCCCAGGGCGTACGACAGGCGCAGGTAGCCCGGCGTGCCGAAGGCCTCGCCCGGGACGACCGCGACCTCGGCCTCGTCCAGGATCAGCGCGGCCAGCTCCACGGACGTGGCGGGCCGCTTGCCGCGGATCTCCTTGCCGAGGAGGCCCTTGACGGACGGGTACGCGTAGAACGCGCCCTCCGGCTCGGGGCAGACGACGCCGTCGATCTCGTTGAGCATCTGCACGATCTTGCGGCGGCGGCGGTCGAAGGCGGTCTTCATCTCGTCGACGGCCTTCAGGTCGCCGGAGACGGCGGCCAGGGCAGCGGCCTGTGCGACGTTGCTCACGTTGGACGTGGCGTGCGACTGCAGGTTGGTCGCGGCCTTCACCACGTCCTGCGGGCCGATGACCCACCCGACGCGCCAGCCGGTCATCGCGTACGTCTTGGCGACGCCGTTGACGACGATGCACTTGTCGCGCAGCTCGGGCACGACGACCGGCAGCGAGTGGAACTCGGCGTCGCCGTAGACCAGGTGCTCGTAGATCTCGTCCGTCAGCACCCACAGGCCGTGCTCGGCGGCCCAGCGGCCGACGGCCTCGATCTGCTCGCGGCTGTAGACCGCACCGGTCGGGTTCGACGGCGAGACGAAGAGCAGCACCTTGGTGCGCTCGGTGCGCGCGGCCTCCAGCTGCTCCACGGAGACGCGGTAGCCGGTGGTCTCGTCGGCCACGACCGGGACGGGCACACCGCCGGCCAGGCGGATGGACTCCGGGTACGTGGTCCAGTACGGGGCCGGGACGATGACCTCGTCGCCCGGGTCGAGGATCGCGGCGAACGCCTCGTAGATCGCCTGCTTGCCGCCGTTGGTGACGAGCACCTGGGACGCCTCGACCTCGTAGCCGGAGTCGCGCAGCGTCTTCGCGGCGATCGCGGCCTTCAGCTCGGGGAGGCCGCCGGCGGGCGTGTAGCGGTGGTACTTGGGGTTGCGGCAGGCCTCCACGGCGGCCTCGACGATGTAGCCGGGCGTCGGGAAGTCGGGCTCGCCGGCGCCGAAGCCGATCACCGGGCGCCCGGCGGCCTTGAGGGCCTTCGCCTTGGCGTCCACGGCGAGGGTGGCGGACTCGGAGATCGAACCGATGCGGGCGGAGACCCGGCGCTCGGTGGCGGACTGGACAGGGGGGACGGGCGGAGTCGCAGCGCTCATGGAGGCATCGTCCCAGACCCGGCAGGAAGCGGACACATACGTTTCGCAGAGCAGTCATCCGGGTCGTCGCAACGGCCCGCAGGAGGTTCACGGAGGACCCCGTTCCGGGCCTCTGCACCGCAAGCCGTTCGACGCTGGGCTCCGGACCACGTACACTCATCCGTCGTTGGCCCCTCACCGGCAACTCCAGCCCGTGCACTCCGTGCGTCCGGCCGGATGCGGTACGTTGGGGGGAACCACAAAGGGTCGTAGCTCAATTGGTAGAGCACTGGTCTCCAAAACCAGCGGTTGGGGGTTCAAGTCCCTTCGGCCCTGCTACACGCATCGTCACCAGGTGCGTGCGTGCAGATGTACTGATGCACCGCCGTGCGGCTCGAACCGGGCGCGGCACGGCCACGACCCGGATTCAGGTGAGGACGTAGTGACGGAAGCCCTGGGCTCCACCGCGACACCTGAGAGCGGTCGTCCTGAGGACGAGCTGGCCGCCAAGAAGGGCCGCCGTGGCGGGAAGCGCGGGAAGAAGGGCCCTCTGGGCCGCCTCGCGCTGTTCTACCGTCAGGTGGTCGCGGAGCTCCGCAAGGTCGTCTGGCCCACCAGGAGCCAGCTGTCGACGTACACCACCGTGGTGATCGTCTTCGTTGTCATCGTCATTGGACTGGTGACCGTGATTGACTATGGGTTCAACCAGGCCGTCAAGTACGTCTTCGGCTGAGCCCGCGCGTAAGGCGGCCTCCAGGGAGGTTCGCCTCTTCGCACGTTCCACCCCTTGAAGCCAGGAAGAAGCAGCCACGTGTCTGACCCGAACCTGAACGACGCCGTCGACTCCGTCGAGAAGGCCGAGGCCGACGTGGACGCGGCGGCCGTCTCGGCCGAGGTCGAGGGCGACGACACCGCGCAGGAGATCGTCGAGAACGCCGACGGCACCGACGAGCTCGACGCCGAGGAAGCCGCCGCGGGCGAGCCGGCCGAGGAGGCCGCCCTGCACGTCGACAGCGACGAGGACGCCGCCGCCGTGGAGCAGGCCGACGAGGCCGACGCCGAGCTGCCCGCCGAGGAGGCCCCGGTCGACCCGATCGCCGCTCTCCGCGAGGAGCTGCGCGGCCTGCCCGGCGAGTGGTACGTCATCCACACCTACGCGGGCTACGAGAACCGCGTGAAGACCAACCTCGAGCAGCGTGCCGTCTCGCTGAACGTCGAGGACTACATCTTCCAGGCCGAGGTGCCGCAGGAAGAGGTCGTCCAGATCAAGAACGGCGACCGCCGCACCGTCCGCCAGAACAAGCTCCCCGGCTACGTGCTGGTGCGCATGGACCTGACGAACGAGTCCTGGGGCGTCGTCCGCAACACCCCGGGTGTCACCGGCTTCGTCGGCAACGCCTACGACCCGTACCCGCTGACCCTGGACGAGATCGTCAAGATGCTCGCGCCGGAGGCGGAGGAGAAGGCCGCCCGCGAGGCCGCCGAGGCCGAGGGCAAGCCCGCGCCGTCCCGCAAGGTCGAGGTCCAGGTGCTGGACTTCGAGGTGGGCGACTCGGTCACCGTCACCGACGGCCCGTTCGCCACGCTGCAGGCGACGATCAACGAGATCAACGCCGACTCGAAGAAGGTCAAGGGCCTCGTCGAGATCTTCGGTCGCGAGACCCCGGTCGAGCTGAGCTTCGACCAGATCCAGAAGAACTAGTTCCTCAACACTTCCGAGAGGCCAGACCAGGGCGGTCTGGCCTCTCGGTTTTTGGCCCGGCCACGTTACCCGTTATCGTGGTGCGGTATGCCTGCGCGCAGTGTGCTCAGGCAAAGAACCTCTCACTAGGACCCGGAGAGAGCAATGCCTCCCAAGAAGAAGAAGGTCACGGGGCTCATCAAGCTCCAGATCCAGGCCGGTGCCGCCAACCCGGCTCCGCCGGTCGGCCCCGCGCTGGGTCAGCACGGCGTCAACATCATGGAGTTCTGCAAGGCCTACAACGCCGCGACCGAGTCGCAGCGTGGCATGGTCGTGCCGGTGGAGATCACGGTCTACGAGGACCGTTCCTTCACCTTCGTCACGAAGACCCCGCCGGCCGCGAAGCTGATCCTCAAGGCTGCGGGCGTGCAGAAGGGCTCCGGCGAGCCGCACAAGACCAAGGTCGGCAAGATCACCGAGGCGCAGATCCGCGAGATCGCCACGACCAAGATGCCCGACCTGAACGCCAACGACCTGGATGCCGCCGCGAAGATCGTCGCCGGCACCGCCCGCTCCATGGGCATCACGGTCGAGGGCTGACGGCCACCACCTCGCAGTACCCGTGGGAGGGCCGGCGCGGTCCGTACCACGAACTCCATGAACACTGAGGAGAAGCAGTGAAGCGCAGCAAGAACCTCCGCGCTGCGGACGCCAAGATCGACGCGGAGCGCCTGTACGCCCCGCTCGAGGCTGTCCGTCTGGCGAAGGAGACCTCCACCGCCAAGTTCGACGCGACCGTCGAGGTTGCCTTCCGCCTGGGTGTCGACCCGCGCAAGGCCGACCAGATGGTCCGTGGCACCGTGAACCTTCCGCACGGCACCGGTAAGACCGCCCGGGTCCTGGTCTTCGCGACCGGCGACCGTGCCGAGGCCGCGCGTGCCGCGGGCGCCGACATCGTCGGTGCCGACGAGCTGATCGACGAGGTCGCGAAGGGCCGTCTGGACTTCGACGCCGTCGTCGCCACCCCGGACCTCATGGGCAAGGTCGGCCGCCTCGGCCGCGTGCTCGGTCCCCGTGGCCTGATGCCGAACCCGAAGACCGGCACGGTCACCCCGGACACCGCCAAGGCTGTCACGGACATCAAGGGCGGCAAGATCGAGTTCCGCGTCGACAAGCACTCGAACCTGCACTTCATCATCGGCAAGGTGTCCTTCGACGACACCAAGCTGGTGGAGAACTACGCCGCGGCCCTGGAGGAGATCCTCCGTCTGAAGCCGTCGGCCGCCAAGGGCCGCTACATCAAGAAGGCGACCCTGGCCACCACGATGGGCTCGGGCATCGCCCTGGACCCGAACCGCACCCGCAACCTGCTGGTCGAGGACGAGACCGTCTGAGACCGCCTGTAACGGGCTTCCGCCGGGCCCCGCACCCTTCCTGGGTGCGGGGCCCGGCGCGTTGGTGCGGGGCGGTGGGACGGGACCGGATATCCGGTTGCCGCGCTGTCGGTGGCCGGGGATATCGTCCGTACAACATCGTTCATGGGGGGTTGTGTTCATGAATCGCCGTACGCTCCACGTCACTGCCGGTATGGCCGCAGGACTGCTGCTCTGCGGGGCCGTCACGGGCTGCTCGGCCTCGGACGGCAAGCGCAGTGCCTCGTCGGCCGCGGCCGGCGCCGAGGCCGCCTCCGGGGCCCCTGTGGCCGCCGTGCAGACCGCTGCGAAGAAGGCCGCCGAGCTGAAGTCCCTGCGGGTCGAGATGAGCGGTACGGTGCCGGGCGCTCCTGGGCGGATGCAGGCCGACATGGCCATGAGCATGGCCCCCAAGGCCATGGAGATGAACATGGAGCTCGCCGGCCGGGGGGAAGAGGGCGGCAGGTTCACGCTCAAGCTCGTCGGGGACGCCATGTACCTCGGCGGCAGCGAGAAGATAGCCGGCCACCTGGACGGCAAGCACTGGGTGAAGCTGCCCCTGAACGGCAAGATGAAGGACGCCCTGGACGGGATGGGCGCGGCCCACCAGGATCCGTCCGCCCAGACGGATCTGCTCTCCGGCTCCAGGAACATCAAGAAGGTAGGCGAGGAGACCGTCGCCGGCACCCGGGCCACGCACTACGCGGGCTCCGTCACGATCGACGAGATGGAGGGGCAGGTCGGCAAGGGCGGCAGCGACGCGGTCAAGGAGAGCCGCCGCAAGTCGGTCGAGCAGCTCCGGCAGCAGGGCGTGCAGAAGCTCGATGTCGACCTGTGGATCGACAAGGACAGCCGGCCGGTCCAGCTGCGCGAGCGCGGGCAGGCCGACAAGGGCCCGCTCGACCTGACCATGGTCTTCAAGGACTTCGACAAGCCGGTCACCGTCGAGGCCCCGGCGGCCGACGACACGGCGGACATGGGCGACCGCCCGGCGGGCGGTCTGGGCGGCGGTCTGGGCGAGGCCTCCAAGAGCCTCTGAGCCGCCCGGTCGGCACCGATTTGCGTGACCGGAGGTCGGTCACCTATCGTGTCCGGGAAGCCAAAGACCGCTGGTTGCTTCTGTATGCGTCGGTGCACACGGAAGCCGAAGGATCCGCTAGCTGCGGACGGCCCGCGCAGGTGACATCGAGGAATTGCTCCCGGACGCATTGTTGTCCGGTCGAGTTACGCCCCGTGCGCCTGCGCCGGGGCGTTTGATTTGCCCAAGCCCCTTCTGCGCGGTCCTCATCACCCGGAAGGAGGCCGAGGCTCATGGCGAAGACCGAGAAGGTCTCGGCTGTGGCGGAGATTGCGGACGAGTTCCGCAATTCCAACGCCGCAGTCGTGACCGCGTACACCGGTCTGTCCGTTGCGCAGCTCAGGCAGCTGCGCCGTTCGCTCGGTGACAACGCTCAGTACCGTGTGGTGAAGAACACGCTGACCAAGATCGCGGCCAATGAGGCTGGGATCGTCGCGCTGGACGAGCACCTGAGTGGCTCGACGGCTGTCGCCTTCGTGACCGGTGACCCGGTCGAGGCGGCGAAGGGTCTTCGTGACTTCGCCAAGGAGAACCCCGCTCTCGTCATCAAGGGCGGTGTCCTTGAAGGCAAGGCGCTGTCCGCCGACGAGATCAAGAAGCTTGCGGACCTCGAGTCCCGCGAGGTTCTGCTCAGCAAGCTGGCCGGTGCCATGAAGGGCAAGCAGTCCCAGGCTGCCTCGCTCTTCCAGGCGCTGCCGACGAAGCTCGTCCGCACCGTGGACGCGCTGCGCGCCAAGCAGGCCGAGCAGGGCGGTGCCGAGTAATTCGGCTCGCACATTGATCGCTGCCCCCGGGCGGTGATCACAGCGGGCCAGTACAGCCCGCCGACATGTACATCCCGGCACCTGCCGAATTAGTGGAAGGAACGCCATCATGGCGAAGCTGACCAAGGACGAGCTGCTCGCGCAGTTCGAGGAGATGACCCTCATCGAGCTGGCCGAGTTCGTCTCCGCCTTCGAGGAGAAGTTCGACGTCACCGCCGCCGCCGCTGCGCCGGTCGTCGTTGCCGGCGGCGTCGCCGGTGGCGAGGCTGCCGCCGAGGAGGAGAAGGACGAGTTCGACGTCATCCTCACCGGCGCCGGCGACAAGAAGATCCAGGTCATCAAGGTCGTGCGTGAGCTGACCTCCCTGGGTCTGAAGGAGGCCAAGGACCTCGTCGACGGCACCCCGAAGCCGGTCCTCGAGAAGGTCGCCAAGGACGCCGCGGAGAAGGCCGCCGAGGCCCTCAAGGGCGCCGGCGCCTCCGTCGAGGTCAAGTAACACCTGCCGGCCCGGGCCCCTGTGGCCCCGGCCGGACAACTCAAGGGCGATCACCCATGCGGGTGGTCGCCCTTGGGCGTTCCCGGGACGGATGCGTGTGACTGTCGGAGGGTGCGAGTATGGTGATCTTCGTTGTCCGGGGCGCTCGAGGGGGCGCCCGGGAGCCGGGGGCCTTGACGAACGGCACGCCGCGCGCAATTCTCAGGACGCGTCGCCACATCGATCCTCCGTCCGAGGCATGGATCGTGGGCGGGCAGGGAAGTATCGTCATGCGCTTCCGGCGCATGGCTCGCGTCAGGCGTGGGCCGGGCGCAGGTCGGACGCAGCGGACGGCGAGGAACAACAGGATCCCGGAGGGAGAGATTGGTATCGCACCGGTCTCGGGAAATCCGCTCTGGACATCAGTGGGCCAAGTGGCTACACTGACCCTTTGCGCTGCCTGTTAGCTGCTCCCTGCCCGTCACCAGGGGCATGCCCACTTCCGAGCATTGCTGAGAGAGACCCTCTGACCTGGGATTTCTCCCCGTGCTGCACGTAGTGGGACCGGTACGCGCGTAGTGAGTCCGAGCCCTCGGAAGGACCCCCTCTTGGCCGCCTCGCGCAACGCCTCGACCGCCAATACGAACAACGGCGCCAGCACTGCCCCGCTGCGCATCTCCTTTGCGAAGATCAAGGAGCCCCTCGAGGTTCCGAACCTCCTTGCGCTGCAGACCGAGAGCTTCGACTGGCTGCTCGGCAACGCCGCCTGGAAGGCTCGCGTCGAGGCTGCGCTGGACAGTGGTCAGGACGTCCCCACCAAGTCCGGTCTGGAGGAGATCTTCGAGGAGATCTCCCCGATCGAGGACTTCAGCGGGTCGATGTCGCTGACCTTCCGTGACCACCGCTTCGAGCCCCCGAAGAACTCCATCGACGAGTGCAAGGAGCGCGACTTCACGTACGCGGCTCCGCTCTTCGTCACGGCCGAGTTCACCAACAACGAGACCGGCGAGATCAAGTCCCAGACGGTCTTCATGGGCGACTTCCCGCTCATGACGAACAAGGGCACCTTCGTCATCAACGGCACCGAGCGTGTCGTGGTCTCGCAGCTGGTCCGCTCGCCGGGTGTCTACTTCGACTCGTCGATCGACAAGACCTCCGACAAGGACATCTTCACCGCCAAGATCATCCCGTCCCGGGGTGCCTGGCTGGAGATGGAGGTCGACAAGCGCGACATGGTCGGTGTCCGCATCGACCGCAAGCGCAAGCAGTCCGTCACCGTCCTCCTGAAGGCGCTCGGCTGGACGACCGAGCAGATCCTCGAGGAGTTCGGCGAGTACGAGTCCATGCGCGCCACCCTGGAGAAGGACCACACCCAGGGCCAGGACGACGCGCTGCTCGACATCTACCGCAAGCTGCGCCCGGGCGAGCCCCCGACGCGTGAGGCCGCGCAGACGCTGCTCGAGAACCTCTACTTCAACCCGAAGCGCTACGACCTGGCCAAGGTCGGCCGCTACAAGGTCAACAAGAAGCTGGGCGCGGACGCCCCGCTCGACGCCGGTGTGCTGACCGTCGACGATGTCATCGCGACGATCAAGTACCTGGTGAAGCTGCACGCGGGCGAGGTCGAGACGGCCGGCGAGAACGGCACCTCGATCGTCGTCGAGGTCGACGACATCGACCACTTCGGCAACCGCCGCCTGCGCAACGTCGGCGAGCTCATCCAGAACCAGGTCCGCACCGGTCTGGCCCGTATGGAGCGCGTCGTCCGCGAGCGGATGACCACCCAGGACGTCGAGGCGATCACGCCGCAGACCCTGATCAACATCCGGCCGGTCGTCGCCTCCATCAAGGAGTTCTTCGGCACCAGCCAGCTGTCCCAGTTCATGGACCAGACCAACCCGCTGTCGGGTCTGACCCACAAGCGCCGTCTGTCGGCGCTGGGCCCGGGTGGTCTGTCCCGTGAGCGGGCCGGCTTCGAGGTCCGTGACGTCCACCCGTCGCACTACGGCCGCATGTGCCCGATCGAGACCCCCGAAGGCCCGAACATCGGTCTGATCGGCTCGCTCGCGTCCTACGGCCGCGTCAACGCGTTCGGCTTCGTCGAGACCCCGTACCGCAAGGTCGTCGACGGCCAGGTCACCGACGAGGTGAACTACCTGACCGCTGACGAGGAGGACCGCTTCGTCATCGCCCAGGCGAACGCCCCCCTCACCGAGGACCTGCGCTACGCCGAGTCCCGCGTCCTGGTCCGCCGCCGTGGCGGCGAGGTCGACTACGTCGACCCGTCCGAGGTCGACTACATGGACGTCTCGCCGCGCCAGATGGTGTCGGTCGCGACCGCCATGATCCCGTTCCTCGAGCACGACGACGCCAACCGCGCGCTCATGGGATCGAACATGATGCGCCAGGCCGTGCCGCTGATCAAGGCCGAGGCCCCGCTCGTCGGCACCGGCATGGAGTACCGCTGCGCGGTCGACGCCGGTGACGTCATCAAGGCCGAGAAGGACGGTGTCGTCCAGGAGGTCTCCGCCGACTACGTCACGGTGGCCAACGACGACGGCACGTACAACACGTACCGGGTCGCCAAGTTCTCCCGCTCCAACCAGGGCACCTCCTTCAACCAGAAGGTCGTCGTCGACGAGGGCGCCCGCGTCGTCGCCGGCCAGGTGCTCGCCGACGGCCCGTCCACCGACAACGGTGAGATGGCACTCGGCAAGAACCTCCTCGTGGCGTTCATGCCGTGGGAGGGCCACAACTACGAGGACGCGATCATCCTGTCGCAGCGCCTCGTCCAGGACGACGTCCTCTCCTCGATCCACATCGAGGAGCACGAGGTCGACGCCCGTGACACCAAGCTGGGCCCCGAGGAGATCACCCGGGACATCCCGAACGTCTCCGAGGAGGTCCTCGCCGACCTCGACGAGCGCGGCATCATCCGCATCGGTGCCGAGGTCGTGGCCGGCGACATCCTGGTCGGCAAGGTCACCCCGAAGGGCGAGACCGAGCTGACCCCGGAGGAGCGCCTGCTCCGCGCGATCTTCGGTGAGAAGGCCCGTGAGGTCCGTGACACCTCGCTCAAGGTCCCGCACGGCGAGATCGGCAAGGTCATCGGCGTCCGCGTCTTCGACCGCGAAGAGGGCGACGAGCTGCCCCCGGGCGTGAACCAGCTGGTCCGCGTCTACGTGGCCCAGAAGCGCAAGATCACCGATGGTGACAAGCTCGCCGGCCGTCACGGCAACAAGGGTGTCATCTCCAAGATCCTGCCGGTCGAGGACATGCCGTTCCTCGAGGACGGCACCCCGGTCGACATCATCCTCAACCCGCTCGGTGTCCCGTCCCGAATGAACCCGGGACAGGTCCTCGAGATCCACCTCGGCTGGCTCGCCAGCCGCGGCTGGAAGGTCGAGGGCGACGAGGACTGGATGAAGCGCCTGCAGGCGATCGGCGCCGACGAGGTCGCCGCCGGCACCAACGTCGCGACCCCGGTCTTCGACGGCGCCCGCGAGGACGAGATCGCCGGTCTCTTCGAGTCCACGATCCCCAACCGCGACGGCGAGCGCCTGGTGCTCCCGTCCGGCAAGGCCCGGATGTTCGACGGCCGCTCCGGCGAGCCGTTCCCGGACCCGATCTCGGTCGGGTACATGTACATCCTCAAGCTGCACCACCTGGTCGACGACAAGCTCCACGCGCGTTCGACCGGTCCGTACTCCATGATCACCCAGCAGCCGCTGGGTGGTAAGGCTCAGTTCGGTGGCCAGCGCTTCGGTGAGATGGAGGTGTGGGCGCTGGAGGCATACGGCGCCGCATACGCCCTCCAGGAGCTGCTGACCATCAAGTCCGACGACGTCACCGGCCGTGTGAAGGTCTACGAGGCGATCGTCAAGGGCGAGAACATCCCCGAGCCCGGCATCCCCGAGTCCTTCAAGGTGCTCATCAAGGAGATGCAGTCTCTGTGCCTCAACGTGGAGGTGCTGTCCTCGGACGGCATGTCCATCGAGATGCGCGACACCGACGAGGACGTCTTCCGCGCTGCGGAGGAGCTCGGTATCGACCTGTCCCGGCGCGAGCCGAGCAGCGTCGAAGAGGTCTGACGGGTCTGGTGGGGGGCTTCCCCCGGGAAGCCCCCCACCTCCCCCATTGCCTGAACGGCATGGGAGGGACCCCCATCCGGACCCCCAGACCACTGATGTAGAGCCCATATCCCGCCACGGCGGGAGGGCACGAACCCTGAAAGAGGGATTGACGACAAAGTGCTCGACGTCAACTTCTTCGACGAGCTGCGGATCGGCCTGGCGACCGCGGACGACATCCGAACCTGGTCCCACGGCGAGGTCAAGAAGCCGGAGACCATCAACTACCGCACCCTGAAGCCGGAAAAGGACGGGCTCTTCTGCGAGAAGATCTTCGGCCCCACCCGGGACTGGGAGTGCTACTGCGGCAAGTACAAGCGTGTCCGCTTCAAGGGCATCATCTGTGAGCGCTGTGGCGTCGAGGTCACCCGCGCCAAGGTGCGCCGTGAGCGGATGGGCCACATCGAGCTCGCCGCCCCCGTCACCCACATCTGGTACTTCAAGGGCGTCCCGTCGCGCCTGGGCTACCTGCTGGACCTGGCCCCGAAGGACCTCGAGAAGGTCATCTACTTCGCCGCCTACATGATCACGTGGGTGGACGAGGAGCGCCGCACGCGCGACCTGCCCTCGCTGGAGGCCCATGTCTCCGTCGAGCGCCAGCAGATCGAGCAGCGCCGCGACGCCGACCTCGAGGCCCGCGCCAAGAAGCTCGAGGCCGACCTGGCCGAGCTCGAGGCCGAGGGTGCCAAGGCCGACGTGCGCCGCAAGGTGCGCGAGGGCGCCGAGCGTGAGATGAAGCAGCTGCGCGACCGTGCGCAGCGCGAGATCGACCGCCTCGACGAGGTCTGGAACCGCTTCAAGAACCTCAAGGTCCAGGACCTCGAGGGCGACGAGCTGCTCTACCGCGAGCTGCGCGACCGCTTCGGCACCTACTTCATGGGTGCGATGGGCGCCGCCGCGCTGCAGAAGCGCCTGGAGTCCTTCGACCTGGACGAGGAGGCCGAGCGCCTCCGCGAGATCATCCGTACCGGCAAGGGCCAGAAGAAGACCCGTGCGCTCAAGCGCCTCAAGGTCGTCTCCGCCTTCCTGCAGACCCGCAACAGCCCCAGCGGCATGGTGCTGGACTGCATCCCGGTGATCCCGCCGGACCTGCGTCCGATGGTGCAGCTGGACGGTGGCCGCTTCGCGACCTCCGACCTGAACGACCTGTACCGCCGTGTCATCAACCGCAACAACCGTCTGAAGCGTCTGCTCGACCTCGGTGCCCCCGAGATCATCGTGAACAACGAGAAGCGGATGCTCCAGGAGGCGGTCGACGCCCTCTTCGACAACGGCCGTCGTGGTCGCCCGGTCACGGGCCCCGGCAACCGTCCGCTGAAGTCCCTCAGCGACATGCTGAAGGGCAAGCAGGGTCGCTTCCGTCAGAACCTGCTCGGTAAGCGTGTCGACTACTCGGCCCGTTCCGTCATCGTCGTCGGCCCGCAGCTCAAGCTGCACCAGTGCGGTCTGCCGAAGGCCATGGCGCTGGAGCTCTTCAAGCCGTTCGTGATGAAGCGCCTGGTCGACCTGAACCACGCGCAGAACATCAAGTCGGCGAAGCGCATGGTCGAGCGCGGCCGCACGGTCGTGTACGACGTGCTCGAAGAGGTCATCGCCGAGCACCCGGTGCTGCTGAACCGTGCACCCACGCTGCACCGCCTCGGCATCCAGGCCTTCGAGCCGCAGCTGGTCGAGGGCAAGGCCATCCAGATCCACCCGCTCGTCTGCACCGCGTTCAACGCGGACTTCGACGGTGACCAGATGGCCGTCCACCTGCCGCTCTCCGCGGAGGCGCAGGCCGAGGCCCGCATCCTGATGCTGTCCTCGAACAACATCCTCAAGCCGGCCGACGGCCGTCCGGTCACCATGCCGACCCAGGACATGGTGCTCGGTCTGTTCTTCCTCACCACCGACGAGGAAGAGCGCAAGGTCATCGGTGAGGGCCGGTCCTTCGGTTCGGTCGCCGAGGCGATCATGGCGTTCGACGCCCGCGAGCTCTCGCTCCAGGCGAAGGTCGACATCCGCTTCCCGATCGGCACCGTCCCGCCGCGCGGCTGGGTTCCCCCGGTCGCGGAGGAGGGCGAGCCGGAGTGGCAGCAGGGCGACTCGTTCCGCCTGCGCACCACCCTGGGCCGTGCGCTCTTCAACGAGCTGCTGCCCGAGGACTACCCGTTCGTCGACTACTCGGTGGGCAAGAAGCAGCTCTCCGAGATCGTCAACGACCTGGCCGAGCGCTACCCCAAGGTCATCGTGGCGGCGACGCTCGACAACCTGAAGGCGGCCGGCTTCCACTGGGCGACCCGTTCCGGTGTCACCGTCGCGTTCTCGGACATCATCGTCCCCGAGGCCAAGCGCGCCATCGTGGCGGGCTACGAGGCCCAGGACGAGAAGGTCCAGAAGCAGTACGAGCGCGGTCTGATCACCAAGGACGAGCGCACGCAGGAGCTCATCGCGATCTGGACCAAGGCGACCAACGAGGTTGCCGAGGCGATGAACGCGAACTTCCCCAAGACGAACCCCATCTTCATGATGGTTGACTCGGGTGCCCGAGGAAACATGATGCAGATGCGGCAGATCGCCGGTATGCGTGGTCTGGTGTCGAACGCGAAGAACGAGACCATCCCGCGACCCATCAAGGCGTCGTTCCGCGAGGGTCTCTCCGTGCTGGAGTACTTCATCGCCACGCACGGTGCCCGTAAGGGTCTCGCCGACACCGCCCTGCGTACCGCCGACTCGGGTTACCTGACCCGTCGTCTCGTGGACGTCTCGCAGGACGTGATCATCCGCGAGGAGGACTGCGGCACCGAGCGCGGCCTCAAGCTGACGATCGCCTCCAAGGGCGAGGACGGCGTCCTGCGCAAGGCCGAGGACGTCGAGACCAGCGTCTACGCCCGCATGCTGGCCGAGGACGTCGTCGTCGACGGCAAGGTCATCGCGCCGGCCAACGTCGACCTCGGTGACGTGCTCATCGACCAGCTCGTCGCCCACGGCGTCGAGACGGTCAAGACCCGCTCGGTCCTCACCTGTGAGTCCGCGGTCGGCACCTGTGCCTTCTGCTACGGCCGCTCGCTGGCGACCGGCAAGCTGGTGGACATCGGCGAGGCGGTCGGCATCATCGCCGCCCAGTCGATCGGTGAGCCCGGTACCCAGCTGACGATGCGTACCTTCCACACCGGTGGTGTGGCCGGTGACGACATCACCCAGGGTCTGCCCCGTGTCGTCGAGCTCTTCGAGGCCCGTACCCCGAAGGGTGTCGCCCCGATCTCCGAGGCCGCCGGCCGCGTGCGGATCGAGGAGACCGAGAAGACCAAGAAGATCGTCGTCACTCCGGACGACGGCTCCGACGAGACCGCGTACGCGATCTCGAAGCGGGCCCGTCTGCTGGTCGGCGAGGGCGAGCACGTCGAGGTGGGCCAGAAGCTCACCGTGGGTGCCACCAACCCGCACGACGTCCTGCGCATCCTCGGCCAGCGCGCCGTCCAGGTCCACCTGGTCGGCGAGGTCCAGAAGGTCTACAACTCGCAGGGTGTGTCGATCCACGACAAGCACATCGAGATCATCATCCGGCAGATGCTGCGCCGCGTGACGATCATCGAGTCCGGCGACGCGGAGCTGCTGCCGGGCGAGCTCGTGGAGCGCTCGCGCTTCGAGTCCGAGAACCGTCGCGTCGTGACGGAAGGTGGCCACCCGGCCTCCGGCCGTCCGCAGCTGATGGGTATCACCAAGGCCTCGCTGGCGACGGAGTCCTGGCTGTCGGCCGCCTCCTTCCAGGAGACGACCCGAGTCCTGACGGATGCGGCGATCAACGCCAAGTCCGACAGCCTCATCGGCCTCAAGGAGAACGTCATCATCGGTAAGCTCATCCCGGCCGGTACGGGTCTGTCCCGCTACCGCAACATCCGGGTCGAGCCGACCGAGGAGGCCAAGGCCGCGATGTACTCGGCCGTCGGCTACGACGACATCGACTACTCGCCGTTCGGCACGGGTTCGGGCCAGGCGGTGCCGCTGGAGGACTACGACTACGGTCCGTACAACCAGTGAGTTGATCGATCCGCGCGCAGGGCGGTCACCCCGATACGGGGTGGCCGCCCTGCGGCGTTTCACCGTGCGGTGAGCTGGAACACGGAGACGGCGACCCCCGCGACCGCCGTCACCGCACCGATGCCGGCGAGCGGCCAGCGGTTCCGCTCCAGCGCGTCCAACCGGGCCTCGTGATCGGCCAGTTGCTTGTCGGTCTGGTCGCTGCGCTGCACGAGCAGTGCGAGCGACCCGTCGACGCGGGCGAACCCGGCCTCCATGGTGCCGCGCAGCCGCTCGAGTTCGAGGGCGACGGGTGAGGTGGGGTCGTTCGTCATCCGCGACCCCGGCCGTCGGGGTGTCCTGGCTGCTCGGTGCGCAGCCAGCCGGGCAGCAGGGCCTGGACGGCGGGCAGCGCCATGACGCGGGCGAGCCCGCCGGTCACGGCCAGGGCACCGGCGACCCAGGGCAGGGAGGCGGGGATGCCGGAGGCGTCGACGATCGCGGGGAGTGCGACGGTGAGCCCGACGGCGGTCTGGAGGAGGGTGCGGAGGGTCCGCTTGGCGGCGTCGGTCATGGCCTTGTGCCTTTCCGGGTCAGGAGGAGTGCGGGACCTTCAGCGCGTCCCAGGTGACGCGCCCCGGCCAGCCGTCGGCGTCGGAGCCGCTGAAGCCCTGCTTGCGCTGCCAGGCGCCGTACGACTGCCGGTCGGCGTCGGTCCACTGCGGGCCGGGCCCCTGGGAGTAGGCGGAGCAGCCCTCTTCGACGAGACGGCGCCCCATGGCCGTGACGACGGGGGAGTTGGGGGCCGTGCGGAAGAAGTCGGCGCCGGGGAAGGGCTCGTAGCCGTTGCCGGCGGCGGGGACGGCCAGTTCCTGGCCGGGGTGGAGGGTGTCGGGGTCGGGGAGCTCGTTGAGGGAGACGAGCCGGTCGACGGTGGTGGCGTGGGACTCGGCGATGGTGGTGAGGGTGTCGCCGAGCTGCACGGTGTAACTCGCGGTGGCGGGGCGGGGGTTGACGCCTCCGGCGGGCTCGCCGCCGAGGCGGGCTGCGACGCGGTCGCGCATGTCGTCCATGGCGAAGCCGACGGGGTCGACCTTGGTGTTCGTCCACTCCTTGTGGCCGATGACGGACCCGGCCTCCCAGCCGTGCGCGCGGCAGAGCGCGGCCGAGACGCGCTCGATGGCGTCGAGCTGGGCGGCGGGCCACGGGTCGTCGCCGTCGCCGAGGTTGATGCACTCGAAGCCGTAGAAACGGGCGTTGCCGTCGGTGTCGTTGGCGGTGGGGCGGGGGAGCGCGGACTCGCCGACGACGGCCGAGAGGACGTCGCCGTCGCCCGTACCGGCGTGGTTGGCGCGGCCGTTGCCGACGAGGTGGACGACGCCGTCCTTGTCGATGACGCCGTGGCAGAGCGGGCCGGGGAGCTCGTCGTAGCCGTCGTAGCAGAGCTCGACGGAGGAGGCGGTGCCGGAGGTGACGGTGTGGTGGACGATCACGCCGTTGACGGGGCCCCAGGCGCCCTTGTGGTTGCGGTTGTGGTCGCGCCAGTCGTCGACTTCGACAACGGTGACGCCTTCGGCGCGGAGCGCGGTGACGAACTGGTCGGCGGTGAGGGGAGTTGCCATGGGTTCACTCCAGGGGGTGCGCATACGGACGCCCCGCACCGCGGGGAGCGGTGCGGGGCGGAGGGGCGATGTGGGGGTCAGGCGGGGAGGGCGTAGGAGACGGAGATAGTGAGCTGTGCCTTGTACTCGGACGTCTCGCTGTACTCCCAGTTGCGAGGAATGCGCAGGCACCAGCCTCTGCCGTCCATGGTCGGACCGCTCGAGAGGTCGTACTTCGCTTCCTTCCCGTCAAGAATCAGCGAGTGCCAGCCGCCGAGCAGCATTGCGCCGTCCGGAACCTGGAGCGTGAATTGCTGCTCCTCGAACTCGTGCTGGAAGGTGAACGACTTGGTCGTCTGCTCGATGGACTTGATGGCGCCCACGGCGCTGAGGGAACGGGTGGTCATGAGAGGTGAGGTCCTTTCTTGTCAGGCCAGCGCGAACCAGTACCGGGTGCCCAGGGCCATGGTTCCGTTGGCCCAGTCGACGTCGGTGGGCAGCGCGGTGTTGGCCTTCGTGGGCGACATGACCGTGCGCGGCACTGCGCCGGGGCGGCCGAAGCGGCCCGGGACGTCGTAGCCGCCGTTGCCGGTCATGATCCGGGGCGCGTTGGCAGAGTTGGTGTAGTTGAGCAGCAGCGCGATGACGTAGATGCCGGGCTGGAGCACCGCAGGTGCACTCAGCGGCAGGAACGAGGTCGAGCCGCCGATGTCGTGAGCCTCCGGGTAGACCATGCTCAGGTCGGCGGTCTGGGCGATCCGCTTGCCCGTGGCGTCGTATATGCCCGCGAAGGAGCCCGCGCCGATGCCACCGGATGCGCCGGAGTAGCCGAGCGTGTGGGTGCAGATCTCCTTGACGGTGACCTGCGACCGTACGATCACGGCGTTGTAGTAGATGCGTCCGCTCGCCGGAATGTCGCCGGGTGAGGCGGAGTTGATGGGGCTCTTGCCGTCACCGAGACCCGGATCGAAGGTCCAGGCGACGAATCCGAGGTCGGCGGGTGCCCAGTCGTTGGTGCGTGCCACCCCGTCCACGTAGGACTTACGGGCCAGATGCTCGGGCGCCGTCGGGTCGGCCTTCGCGGAAGGCACGGCGCTGAACGTCTTGGCGCCGTCCACGGTCTGTGCTCCGGCGAGCAGGACGGCACGCCCGGTGGGCTCCGCGCCCACGTCGGCGGCGGTGAGCTGCACGTCGCCGCTGCGGGTGTTGACCGAGCGCACGCCTGCGGCGCGCTCGTCCAGGGTGACGGTGGTGCCGTCGGGCTTGCGGTAGGCCAGCGTGCCGCCGTTGGCGTAGAGCACGATGCCGTCCGTGGGCTTGCCGTTCGGTACCGCGGTGGCGTTCTTGATGCCGAGGACGGCCTGGCCGCCCGCGGTGTCGGTGACGGCGGCGCCGATCTGGACGTTGCCGGTGAACTGGGCGTCGGCGGTGGCCGTGAGCCGGCCGGCCGGGTCGATGCGGACGCGGGTGGCGCCCGTCGCGTCCTGCACGTCGGCGCCGCGCGCGGTGAACGTACCGGTCACCGCCAGCGGACCGGCGACCGTGCCGCCGTCGGCCGGGAGGGCGCCCACGTCCTTGGCGTCGAGGCGGATGTCGGTCTCCGTGCGGCCGTTGACGGAGTGCACCGCACCCGCCGGGCCGGCCGGTCCGGGCGGCCCGGGCGGGCCCGGGAGGCCGGCCACGGCGACGTAGTCGGGCGTGCCGGGGTCGGTGGGCGCGATGTCCGCGAGATCGGCCTTCGGCTGCGCGGCCGGCAGCAGGATCTTGTACGGGGCCCGACCCCGCACCCCGGACAGCTTCTCGGTGACGGTGTACGCCCAGTTCTGCGGGTTCATGCCGGGCGTGTCCGTGGCGGGCAGCGTGACGGAGATCCGCCCGTCGGCGTCGAGCACGCCGGTGACGGGGCCGCCGAGCATGACGTCGCTCGCGCTGTGGGTCAGCAGCGGGGGCGGCTCGAAGACGACGCTGCCGGTGAGGGAGTTGCCGTCAGGGGAGAGGTACCGGGCGGTCACGGTGACGGTGGGAATGGCACTGGGGAGCACGGTGGTGTCTTCCTGTTGTGCGGATGAAAGGGGGAGAGGGAGCGGGAGCGGGTCAGGACTGAACGCCGTACAGGGCGCGGGGAATGCACCAGACGGTGCTGTTGCCGTTGGCGGCGCGCGCCTGGACCTCGAAGTTGACGGTGGCGTCGTATGCAGCGCTCACGGATTCGTAGAACCACAGGCTGCCCTTCCCGGTGGGCCCGACCTGTTTGCCGTCGACGAGCAGCCGGATCTCGCCGCCGTCGTTCGCGTACGCGTAGTCGATCTTGCAGTAGATCCGGGGGTGTTGGATGACCGCGTGGCTGCTGTACAGCGTCTTCCAGCTCGTCGACTGGGTGGACTCCCACTTGGTGGCGTCGTCCGGTACGGGCAGCGGGTAGGGCAGGAACGGTTTGGCCAGCCCGAAGTTGCGGGCGTCCTCCGCGAAGATGATGTTGCCCTTGCGGTCCCACATGCGGATGGGCTGGACGGGCAGGTCCTCGGGATCGCCCGTCCACACGCTGAAGGCCAGCGAGCCGTCGTCGCGCCGGAGGACGACGCCCTGCTGGTACTGGCCGCCCGGCCGGTCGGGGGAGACCCGGCCGACGTAGGCGAGTTCCTTGCCCTCGGGGGTGCGCACCGTCAGCGAACCGCCGTCGCCGATGACGACCTTGCCGCCCTGGATCTCGTCCATCTTGGGCCGCGTGTTGGCGCTGCCCATGAGCGCGCGTACCTGCCGTTCCAGGTCGCGGATGCGGTCCAGCAGGTCCATGGGGATGGCGGCCATCAGATTCCTTCCAGGTAGAGCTTGGCGGTCTCGGCCTTTGCACGTTCCGGAGGCGACACGGTCATGCCCACCACCCGGAAGCGGGCGCTGAGCCCCTCCGGATGCCACAGGTCGGTGATGCGCAGCCGGACCGTGGCGCCGAGGAGGGCCGGGGGCATCCGCCCGTCGAGCCGGATGACGGCCTCGGGGATGATCTGGGGGCGGCGGGAACGGCCGAGTTCGGCGTCGGCGAGGCTGTTGAGGGTGGCCCGGTCGCTGACGGAGCTGTGGTCGGAGGTCCCTTCGAGCCGGGGCCATCCGGCGTCCAGTTCCGCGATCGCCGTCTTCCGCTCGGACATCGTCGGGACGGAGTCCGCGGCCTGGTTGCGGTTGGCCGAATCCCCGCGTGCGACCCAGATGTTGGCCTGCAGAGTCGCGTCGCTGGGCAGGGAGTAGGACAGCAGCGGCCCGGGGCGGTCGAGCACGATGTCCTGTGCGCCGACGCGGATCTGCGGGTGGCCGAGCTGGAGCCGCTTCACGCGCCGGGCGGTGACCGGGTCGCGGTAGCAGTGGATCCGCCACTCGAAGCCGTCCTGCAGGGCGGCGAGGCCGTCCAGGATCTCGCGGACCCGGGCGACGTCCGTGTAGGCGTATTTCTGGCTGCGGGTGACGCCCGAGACGTCCGGCCCGTACTCGATGCCGATGTCGCCGCCGGGCTGTGCCTGGATGTGGTCGACGACGTTGCGGACGAGGTCGAACTGGTCGACGTTCGTGCCCTCCAGGCTGCTGGAGAGGATCCGGTGGTCCAGGTACGAGTCGAAGGTGCCGGCCTGGATCTCGGCCGTCATCCGGCCCTGCTCGTCACCGGTCGGCGTGCACGTCCACAGGATGCCGCCCCACCAGATCTCGCCGCCGCGCTCCAGCCAGACCGCGGTGCGGCCGGGCTGGAGCGCGGTACGGGCCCGCTGGGCGAGCGCCTGGTCGGGGAGGGGGACCGTGGCGCGCAGCGAACCGGCCTTGCCGATGTAGTCGTCGAACTCGACGCCCGTCAGCGGCAGGCTGTCGACGACCTGGTCGGTGCGCAGGTCGCAGAACAGGGCGCGGTAGGCGGGCCGGCCGGGCGTGATCACTGGGAGGCCTCGTAGCTGCCCCACACGGTGTACCAGTGGCCGTCGGCGGCGGTCTCCGGGAAGTTGCCGTCGGCCCAGTCGGGGGCGGTCTCGCCGTTCGGCTTGTTCGTCGTCCAGCCGCACGCGGCGCCGTTCGCGTGGCGGGTGGTGTCGAGGAAACACGTTCCGGCGTAGTAGCCCTTGTTGAGGCGCGAACGGAGGTGGCCGTTGATGGCGGGTCCGGTCGGGCGGACCGGCAGGGAGAGCCACCAGTTGCCGTTCGTGTCGACCCACTTCGTACTCGAACCGATCTTCAGCGTCGCGCTGAAGTGGACGATCGCGCCGTCGTGCAGATACCGGCCGTACAGTGCGCCGTTTCCGATGGCCGGCTTCGGCCCGTTGTCCGCACCCCACTCGGGCGTGTAGTCCTGCCAGCCCGGCCGCGGCTCCGGGTACGCCTTCCACTGCGCACCGTCCCAGCGCTCCAGGCCCGTACCGGTGTCGCGGTACTGGCCGGGGTAGGCGCCGGGGAAGTTCAGACCCCAGCCGCGCGGGATGATGCCGCCGACGGAGACGGTGGCGCGGCGGCGGTCGCGGACGGCGGTGTCCCAGTTGATGCCGCCCTTGCCGGCGGAGGCGCCGGCGGGGACGGTCACTTCGGCCAGGGCGAGCGCACCGGCGGGCGTCGAGGGCGCGGCCGGGGTGGCGGCGGGAACGCCCTGGACGATCTCGATGACGGCCTCGGTGCGGTTCGAGGTGTCCTGCTGTGCGTCGTAGACGCGCACGACGACGAGGTCGATGCGCGGGTTGTTCGCGTCGCCGTCGGTGAAGACGAGGGGGACGTAGTCGGTGACGGTCACCGGGTAGGCGCCGGCCTGCTCGCTGCTCTGGACGACGGCGCGGCCCGGCGAGACCTTGCCGGTCATGCCCGCCTGGTCGCCGAAGACGTACAGCCCGTCCATGACGTACTTGCCGTACTGGGAACCGGGGATCACGCCGTCCCGCGAGGACAGCACGCCGGACGGGGCCATGGTGCCCAGCGGGGCGAGCCGGGTGTCGACACGGGTCTGACCGCCGCCTGCGTCGGTGCGGTTGAGCAGCCATGCGCTGCGGACGCTGTTCATCTCGTCCTCCGAGAGTTGGGTGGTGAAGGGTTGGGGGGAGCGGGGCGGGGGTGCTGTCACCAGTGGGCGTCGCGCCAGCGGACGGTCACCGAGGCGCGGGAGTCGTCGGATGCGGGGCCCGCGCGGAAGGCGAGCGAGGTGACGCCGGGCTCCAGTTGGAAGAGCTGCTCCGGGGTGGAGCGGGCGGTGGCGGTGTAGAGCCGGGAGGCGGCGCCGTTGAGGGTGACGGTTCCGGCCACGGTGTCGACGGCCAGTACGTCGGACTCGGCGAGCTGGATGTCGTACTCGAGCTGCCGCCCGTCACCGAGCCGTGTGAGGGACGGCGTCTCGGCCGGCCCCCGGAACTCGATCACCGGGTTCACCGGGGCGTCGCCCGCGTTGACGGCTGTGATCGTGCCGGTGCTGCCGGCCGCGCCCCACTCCAGCGGCCACTCCAGGCCGCTGTCCGGCTCCCACAGCAGCCCGGGCTCGGGCGTGGGCAGGCCGGTACGGGCGCGCTGTTCGGTGATGCCGAGGCGGCGGGGGTCGGTGCACAGCCACTGGATCGACACCGAGGCGATGCCGTGGGTGACGTACGTGCGGTCGGTCGTGGCCGCACGGCGGTCGACGCGCGCCCGGCAGGCGAGCGTCTGACCGTGCAGGCGTACGGCCAGCCACTGTTCACCGCTGTTGACGCCCGTGGCGGCGCGGAAGGCCTGGGCGACGGCCTGCGCCTGGTCCGGACGGTCGGGCAGCAGCCAGACGGTCGCGGAGACCGTCCGCGGCTTCGCCCACTGGGCGCCGGGCCAGGAGCCGTGCTGGGCGGGCTTGGGCACGTCGGCCGAGTCGAGCTCGGGGAGGTCGTCCCAGCCGGTCAGGCCCTTGGCGTCGATCTGGTAGGGCGTGCCGGGGCCGAAAAGAAGCCCGGCCCACTGGATCTGCCCGTCCTGGGTGATCAGTGAGCCGGGGGGTTCGATGGCGGTGTCGATGTCGGCGACGGTGTTCATTTGTGCTGGGGGCATGGGGAGTTGGCCCTCACCTTCTCGTCTGTCGTGTCTGCCGTGTCTGTGCGAGGAAGAGCAGGTCCGCGGCGATGCCGTGGGAGCCGCGGCCTTCGGGCTCGTGGTAGTGGTCGATGCGCGGGACCGCCTGTGTGGTGGAGGTGGTTCGGGCGGCCGCGGCCGTCTGCGTGAGCAGCCGGTCGAGCGCGGACAGCGGCAGCACGGCCTCGGCCTCGCCGGCCTCGGCGAGGACGACGGGGACGCCGCCGTCGCGGGGGCCGACGACGCCGCCCTGGGCGAGCATCGGGATCTTGGGGAGGTGGATGCCGAACTTCTTGCCGAGGATGTTGACGCTGATGCTGTTGAGGCCGTCGATGACCCAGTTGGCGAAGCCGATCAGCCCGCTGATCGGGCCCTTGACGACACCGGCGACGGCCTGGAACGCGGTCTGGAGGAAGCCGCCCATGCCGTGCAGGGCGCGCTCCATGGCGGAGCTGACTTTGCGGAACGCGCCGGGGAGGTGCCGGCCCACCCAAGTGGCCACCGGTTTCACGACGTTGAAGACGCCCTTCCAGAAGCCGATGACGACGGTGAGGTAGGCGGTGACGACGGGTACGGCGACGGTGAGGGCCGTGTCGATCAACTGGCCGACCGTGGTGAAGACCTGCTCCATCAGCTGCTGACCGAGCTCGGAGTTCAGGGCGAACTCGACGATCTGCTCGGCGAACGGGGCGAGCAGGGTGATGAGGAGGACGAAGGGGTTCGCCTTCATCACCAGGTTGACGACGTTCATCACGCCACTGGCGATTTTGAGACTGCCGCCGAGTTTGGCCGTGAAGGCGCCGGCTTTGCCGGCGCCCTTGCCGAGCAGGGCGAGGGACTTGGTGGTGGTGTCGGACTGCCGCTTGAGGTTCTTGAGGAGGCGGGAGGACTGCTGGGAGCCGGTCTTGGTCTTCAGCAGGCCGGAGTTGGCGGTACTGGCCTGCTTGCCGAGGGCCTGCGCGGCGCGGCCGGTGGTGGTGGCGCCGGTCCCGAACTGCTTGATGCCGGTGCTTGCTTGCGTTGCCGACTGCTTGACGCGGTCGAGGACGCGGGAGGCGGAGGCGATGGCGCGCTGACTGGTCTGTACGGAGCGGGCGGCCTGGCCGAGTGCGGAACCGAAGGTGCGGAACGCACCGGCCGAGTCGGCGAGGGGGTTACGGACGCGGGGGAGAGCTGCGACGGCGGGCACGTGGCTCACCCACGGGCCTTGGCCAGGAACATCAGGGCCCGGGCGGTGTCCCGGGGGCTGCCGGCCTGGGTGGCGTAGTAGTTCTCGATGTGGAATCCGGCGCCGGAGGCCTGCCGGGCGCCGTTGCCGGCGGCGGCGAGGCGTGCCTCGACGGCGGTACGCGTCAGCAGCCGGTCGAGCTTCGACAGCGGCATGACGGCCTCGGACTCACCGGCTTCGGCGACGATCGCCGGAACACCGCCGCTGCGCGGCGCGACGATGCCGCCCTCGGCGAGCATGGGGATGGACGGGATGTGCACGCCGAAGGTCTTGCCGCCGACGAAGGGCACCCAGCCCGGGATGGTGACGCTGATGCCGTTGAGGGCGCCGATGGCGCTGTTGACGAGGCCGATGACCCCGTTGATCGGGGCCTTGACGGCCCACAGGATGCCGTTGAAGACGGAGCCGGCGAAGGAGGAGAGTCCGCCCCAGGCGCTGGAGAGTGCACTGCTGACCGCGTGGAAGGCGTCGGGGATGGCGGAGCCGATCCAGAGCGCGATCGGCAGGATGGCGGCCTTGATCCCGTTCCACACCTTGGAGATGAGGGCGCCGGTGGACTTCATCAGCGGCCCGATGGCCTTCATGACGGTGCCCACGACCTTGCCGATGACGTCGAAGGCGACCTTCATGATCTTCTGCATCGCCTTGGAGCGGGACGCCACCTCGACGACCTTCTCGATGAGCGGCGCGAGCAGTCCGAGCAGCATCCCGATGACATTGCCCTTCATGGACTTGTTGAGCCCCTTGACCCCGCCGTCGGCCTTCTTGAGCCCGCCCTGGAACTTCGCCATGGCGGGCCCGCCCTTGCCGGCCTCCTTGCCGACCTTGGCCACGGACTTGGCGGCCTGGTCGGCGGCGGTCTTCATGCCCTTCAGCTCACGGGTGGACTGCTGGGCGGAGGTCTTGATCCTGCTGACGTTGGTGTTGGCGGTACCGGCTTGCCGGCCGAGGGTGCCGGCGGCGCGGGCGGCGGCGTCGATGGTGGTTCTGAAATTTCTGGCCGCGCCGCCGGCCCGGCCAAATGACTGCGTGAGAGACATGTGTCATCCAATGTGCTGGCTCTGAAGCCTTACAGCTCGCGTTCCAATTCCTTCAGTACGCGCTTGAAACTGTCGACATTTCTTGCGCTCCCTCCGGCCTGAACATCTATCTGCTGCATGGCTTTCAGGAACTGTCCGGCCACCTTCCTGGTCTGCTCGGCGCTCTTCTTTGCGTTGCTGGCGCTTGCCTTTGCCTCGCGAGAACCGGTTGCAGCGATCTGCGTGTTCCTCTTGGCTGAGCTCGCCAGATTTTTCGCCACATCGGCATCGCGCTTGGCCCGGGCGGCGTGCTCGATCGACTGTCTGGCGTTCTTGTGCGCTGCGTCGGCGTCCTTCTTGGCGTTCTTTGCGTCTTCTCGTGCCGCGTGTGCGTCGTTCTTGATCTCCTGCAGCTCAGCCTTGGTTGCTGCTTCCTTCTGCTTTTCTTCTTCCTCCTTCTTTTCCGCCTTCGCCTTGAGTTTTCTTCCATGGATCGCCTGCTGCAGGCTGAGGTTTTTGGTCTTCTTCACCTCTTGTCCGGCAAACGTCAGGCCTTTTTCGTCCCACTTGAACAGGGACTGGTCGAACTTGAAGATCTGTCCGCCGAGGGCGGCGCCGCTGAAGTCGCCGGCCTTCACTGCCTGGACTGATGCGTCCTTGAAGAGCTCAGCTTTGATCTTTGGTAGCTCGGCAGCCAGTTCTGATCGTGCGGCGTCCCGAGCCGCTTGCGTCACTCTCGGGTCCTCGCTCGCGAGATGTTCAGGTTCTGGCATATCCAACCCTCTCGTCTAATGCGGAATCATTTGGCGATCAGAATCCCCGTCGCCAGGGAGAGGAGAAGTGCGCTCATGGTGAGTGCGCCTATCCATGATGTGCGCAGTTCGCTGCTCAGGTCCGTGATGATGGCGGCCCGCGACGGCTTCTTCGGGTCGAAAACGATCTCCGTCGTATCGGACGCTTCGAATACCTTTACCGGCCAGTATTCCGATGACACGGTGAAGACTTTGCCATCCGGGGTTGAATACTCGAAAATCGACGCAACGGAACCTTCTCCCCACTGATGGTGGGTGCATACCCCTTCGGTTTTCATGCCGCTTCTTCGTAGGCGAGAAAGCTGGAACGCGCTCCGGCAGAACACTATGGCCGGAAGCAGCAGGATGCCGAATATGAAGAGAAGTATGATTGCCCCGCCCATTGTCATTCCTTTGTTGCGGATGGGTTTCTTCGACCCGCCCTGATCCTCCGTCAGATAGGAGCAACAGTAGGGCATGGTGCTGAAATGACGGGACGGGTCGGGGCGGTGGCTTGTGCCACTTGCCGCTAACCGAAGAAGGCAGCGAGCTGGCTCGGAGTCGGCTGTTCCGGCAGCGGGGTGGCACTTTCGGAGTCGTATGCGACAGCGGGCGCCATGTCCGGCGACAGCGGCCGCGGCACCGGCTCCGGATAGTCCAGCGGCTCGCCGTCCTCGCCACCGTTGATCGTCGCCGTCATCCAGTTGGCGACAGCCAAATGGTCAACCGCCGCCGCCACCAGATGAGTCGACGCATCCCACTCCACGGCCTCGCCGTGCAGATCACGATTGACCGCACTGTCCCGCGGCATGTGCTTGACCAGCACCATCAGCCGCCGCGAAGACAGCGCCCCCCGGTGCCAGTCCAGCAGATCCACACCGAAGTGCCGCAGCAGATCGGCCTCAAGAGCCTCGGCGTGTTCTTCCACGAACGCGTCGAGGCTCAGTCTTCCCCCAGGCCGAGCCCGGTCTCCTTGCCGTACGCCTCAAGAATCGCGGCGATGTCCTGCATCGTCACGTCGTGCTCGACGAAGCGCGCGAACTGTTCCTTGCCCAGCAGCAGGCCCAGCAGCCCGTCCACGTCGTTGTCGTCGAGCTCGCGCAGGGCACGCGCCGTGCGGTGGCCGATCTCCGTGGGGAGTTCGAAGGTGTCGCCGTCCAGCGAGAAGGACCACGAACGGCCGTGGGCCTCCAGGCGCTGGGCGCGGGCCGCGTTGACGTCGAAAGCGGGCATGGAACTGCTCCTTGAAGTGCTTGAGGTGAGTGGGGAATCGGGGCGCCGCCCCGGGACGGGGAAGGAGCGGCGCCCAGGTGTGGCGGGCTGCGCCTACTTGCCGGCCGGCGCCGCCGTCGGCGCGAACGCCTTGTCCTTCATCAGCCACGTCGCCAGCGGCGCCCCCGGCTTCGACGCCATCGCCGTGAACGTGACGCCCAGCTTGACCGCACCCTTGCGGTTGAGGTCCATGTCGTCGCTGACGGTCACCAGACCGCGCGGCACGACAAAGCGGTAGCGCACATCCGCACCGTCGCTGAACTCGACGCCCAGCGCACGCTCGTCCTCGCCCTGGTCGCTGTGGATCTCGTACTTGAACAGGCCCGAGTTCGGGGCCGTCTCGACGACCTCGCCGCCGCCGAAGAAGAACGGCAGCGTGTCCTCGTTCAGCTGCAACATGCCGAACTTCAGAGTCAGTTCGCGCTCGGTGTAGATCGTGCGGGCGGGGGTGAGGGACTGCCACGTGTCGATGTTGGCGGTCTTGCCCTTGCGGCCGAACTTCACGCCGTCGGTGCTGGTGAAGCCCAGGTCGTGCCAGGCGGCACCCCACTCGGTGGTGGTGTCGGCGGGGGCGTCGGTGCCGACCTTGGCGATCAGGATGCGGCCGGTGCCGGCCACGCGGATCTCGCTCGGGTTCATTCCGGACATGGGAACTCCTAGGAGGAGAGGGAAAAGGGGAAAAGGGGATGCGTCACGCCGGGCGGAGGGAGAGGCGCACCGTCGTGAGGTAGCGGTTGCCCGCGGGCCGGTTGTAGTCCGGCAGCCAGCGCACCGCCTCCGTCTCCACGACGTCGGTCACGACGGCCGTCCCGTGGACGGTGCCGCGGAGCTGGAGCAGCGCGGCGCGCACGGCGAGGGAGACGGCGTGCGCGGTGGTCTTGTCGGGGCCGTACACCTCCAACTCGACGAGCGGAGTGTCGAGATGAAGGTCGTCCACCCAGGCGCCGCCGGTCCGGGAGACCAGCACGACCTTCTGCGTACCGTCGAATCCGCTCGGCGGACGGTTGTCGACGACGACGCCCGCGAGCTCCGGCCGGTACTTGAGGTTGTCGACGATCAGGCGTTCCACATCGGGGAACGACAGCAGTGCCTCGCTCATCGCCGTCACCGCGGCCAGTAGTTGGCCTGGACCTCGGCGTAGGTGAGGGTCGGGTCGACGTCGCCGTTGATGATCTCGATGGTCCAGACGACGTGGTTGCCGGGGTCGCAGACGGCACCGGCGCGGGTCTGGGTGATGTAGGTGTTGCCGCCGGTGCCGAGGTGCTCCTCGATGGGCCCCTCCTTGACGGTCTCGCCCTTGGCGTTCAGCTCGTCGAAGCGGGTCTGGACGGTCAGGCCCGGAGCGACGTCCTTGAGGGTGGCGGCAGCGGTGGCGATGTAGTCGGAGTTGCCCGTGATGAAGGCGGGGTCGGTCTTGTCGGGGTGCTGGTTGCCGCCGTCGGAGTACTCGTCGATGAACGGGATCGCGGTGACCGTGTTCCGCTTCAGGACGAGGTCCGCCTTGCGGGCGAGGCTGACGCGCCTGGGGGCGTCGTCGAGCGCGTTGGCCAGTTCGGCGATCAGTTCGGCCGCTGCCTTCTCGTGCTTGGCGTAGTAGGTCGGGTACGCGCTGACCTGGACGGCCTGGGCCACCTCGTAGAGCTGCGCCGAGGTGAGGTAGTCGGCGCCGAACTTTCCGGGGCAGATCTTCTTCATCTCGGAGAAGAACTTCCAGGACGTCCAGTGCGGGTCGAGCCGCTGGGCCCGGGTGCCCCACCAGTCCTGCTGCTGGAACATGCCGATGCTGGTCGCGTCGCCGTGGTCGAGGTTGCGCATTCCCGACTCCTGGAGCGCGGTGGCAACACCGATGACTGCGCCGCGGTAACCGAGGCCTGCCTTGAGCGCCTCTTCGAGAATTGCCTGGGCGTTGCTCCGCTGGTCGGCGTCGAAGCTCCACGGATCCTGCGTGTACGTGAGCTTGTACGGCAGCAGATCGCTGACCGAGACCATGCTGTTTTCCTTTCTGGGGAATACGGAAAAGGGGTGTCCCGGCATGCGCTGCATGCCGGGACACCCCTGCTGCTCGACAGGCGCTGAGCGCGCCCCGCCTTATCGCGGCCAGTAGTTGGCCTGGACCTCGGCGTAGGTCAGCGTCGGGTCGACGTCGCCGTTGATGATCTCGATCGTCCAGACGACACGGTTGCCCGGGTCGCAGACCGCGCCGGCGCGGGTCTGGGTGATGTAGGTGTTGCCGCCGGTGCCCTGGTGCTCCTCGATCGGGCCCTCCTTGACGGTCTCGCCCTTGGAGTTGATCTCGTTGAAGCGGGTCTGGATCGTCAGGCCGGGCTTGACGTCCTTGAGGGTGGCCGCGGCGGTGGCGATGTAGTCCGAGTTGCTGGAGATGAAGGCCGGGCCGCCCTTGTCGGGGTGCTGGTCGCCGCCGTCGGCGTACTCGTCGATGAACGGGATCTGGGTAACGGTGTTCCGCTTCAGAACGAGCTCGGTCTTGCGGGCAAGGGAAACGCGCTTCGGCATGTCGTCGTCCTCAATGTAGTTGGGGTGGCCGTATCCGTAGATGCGGGAAGAGTTGCGGCTGATGTGGCGGCGGTAGACGCCGTCGCCATTGCTGGAGCCGTCGTCGTTGGTGTTGCCGCCGATGGTGGTGATGGTGCTGTCGTCGAAGGATTCGACGATTTCGGTGTGGTCGCCGCCGCCGGGGCCGTAGAACACGATGGCGCCGACGGACGGCGTGCTGCTCCACAGGTTGCGGTTCTGGAACCAGTCGACGCCTGCCGAGCAGCCTTCGTAGCGCGGAATGATGTCGTCGTTGCCCGACTTGGCGGCGCAGTACGAGACGAACATCGCGCACCATGGCTGGTTGTTGTCGCCGTACCAGCGGCCGAACATGTTGTCGTTGTCCGGCCCTTCCTTGTACCCGATGTGCTTGGCGGCCTCATCGAGCAGTGCTTTGGCTGTATTGGCCATTTTTGAATGCGCCATTCATAAGGGGCCGGTGAGGGAAATCCCGCACGCTGTCGCGTGCGGGCGGTCGAGCCGCACAGTCGTCTCCGGTCGGCCGTTGCGGCCCGTCGCTGTCGACGGCGCCGCCGTGCAAGGTGGCCCGGCGTACTGGCCGGCTCAACGCGAAGCGGCGGACGCCGTACCCGAGTTGGGGGCACAGCTCCGCCGCTGCATCTATTGTGAACGAGGTTGTGCGCGATCGCAACAAGAAGTTGCGGGCTCGCTCATAGAGGGGGAGGTCGGGGGGTCAGTACCCCAGCCGCAGCACCGCCTCGCGGATCTCCGCGATCTCCGACTCGACGTCCCGGTACCAGTCCGTCACCTTGCGACCCGGCTCCAGCTCCACCCGTCCCGCGTCCAGTTCGCGGAGCCGGTCTCCGGCCGCGTGGAGGCGGACTTCGAGGGCGAACTTGCCCTGGGCCGTGGGGCCCGCCCACGCGAGTTCGTTCGCGGCGGCGGCGATCGCGGCGTGGGCGCGTTCGCGCATGGGGGCGAGCTTGTCGCGGAGTTCGAGCATGTTCCGGTAGAGGTCGAGGAACGAGCTCATGAGGCCGGCCATCTCCTCCATGGTCTCCGCGCAGTTGGAGACGAAGTCGGCGAAATACGCGGCCGCCTCGGTCAGTTCGAAGAGCTCTGCGTCGGCCGCCCGGCTGCCGTCCCAGGCGCGCCGGGCCTCCGCGAACGAGGCCATGCCCTCCTCCATCTCGTCCCACGCCTCCCGGTGGCAGGCCAGTCGGGCCCGCGCGGACTTGGCCGGGAGGCCGTCCCCCTGGTCGAGCAGCTCTTCGATCGTGACGTAGGTGTCACGGAGCTTGCCGAAGACGTCCACGACGCCCGCGTGCGTCTCATCCGCGATGCGGAGGACTTCCGTCAGATCGCTCCGTGCCTCGG
This sequence comes from Streptomyces morookaense, assembly GCF_013030945.1. Lineage (GTDB taxonomy): Bacteria > Actinomycetota > Actinomycetes > Streptomycetales > Streptomycetaceae > Streptomyces > Streptomyces morookaensis. The sequence continues at coordinate 81,251 of NZ_JABBXF010000039.1, forward strand.
CGACTGCCGCTTCGTACTCCTGCTCGCGCCGCCGTGCCCGCCTGCGTCCCCACATGATGACTCCCGCCCCGTTGTCTCTTTGGGCCCTTTGGGCCACTCCTTTCCATGATCATGTGCGTGTTACGTTTTGTGGAGAAGTGGGGTCGAGTGCGGCCCGTGTCTGGAAACGACGTCCGAAACGACGAAAGGTTCGCGCCGTGACCACGCCCAACACCCCTGCTGTGATCACCCTGACCAAGGCGGACGGAGCCGCCGACCTGGACGGCGTGACGAAGATGGGTGTCGGCGCCTCGTGGGACACCACGGCCGGTCTCGGCGGCGGGCTGATGGGCGCGCTGCGGAAGGCCCGTGGCACCGACCTCGACGCGATCGCGATCCTGATGAGCGGCGACGAACCGGTCCGGTTCGCCGGTCTGGACGTGACCGACCCGCTGAAGAACGGCGGGATCACGCACTCCGGCGACAACCGGACGGGCCGCGGCGACGGCGACGACGAGCTCATCGAGGTCACCTTCGACAAGGTTCCGCCCCAGGTGACGTCCATCGTGTTCGTGTGCGCCGCCTTCAAGAAGGGCAGCGACTTCCAGCACGCCGCCAACATCTCCTTCAAGATCTACGACAGCACCGGCGGCAGCACGGCACAGGTCGCCGACATCTGGCCGTCGTTGCTCGGCGCCGGCAACGCCATCGCCGTGGCCAAGGCGTACCGGGTCGGCGCCTCCTGGAAGCTGGAGGTCGTCAACGAGCGCGGCACCGTCCAGCAGGGCGACCGGGACAGCCTGCTCCGCTTCGCCATGGGAAAGTAGCGCGGCCGCGCCCCGTTCCGGCGTCTCTCGCGGGCCTTCCGCAGGGCTCCGTCACAGGTTCGTGCGATCTTTCAGTCGACTGCCACTCTGGCGACGGAGTGTCAGACCCACGGGATAGATTAAGTGGGCGATCGCACACACTCCCGGGTATCCCGTACAGATGCACCGGATGAGTCTTGGCGGGGGCAAATCAGTCGGTGGATGGCACCTGGGGGTGGTGGCATGAGCGAGCAGGTCGGGATGTGCGGAGGGACCACTCAGTGAGCGTGCACAGCGAGCAGCTCGCGGATGTCGTGGCTGCGACGGTGGAAGTGGCCGCCGAATCCGGGCAGGCGGGGGCCTTCACCGACGAGGTCGCCAAGGCGCTGACCTCGGTCGTGCAGAAGCTCGCCGGGAAGGCGTTCGACGCCGCCGAGGTACGGGGCTTCGTCAGCGGGTGGCAGGAAGCGGTCGAGGTCATACAGGAGAAGCGCACCGGCACCGCCGGTGCACAGGTGTACCGGATGCCGTCGTGGGGGGCCGGAGCGCTGGAGGGCGAGGAGTAGTCAGCCGTACTGCAACGGGCGCCTCTGCCGCAGGACTTCGCAGCAGCCGGTCCGGCGCGAAGGGCGGATGGGTGAGATCGGTGCGCTGCTCCCGCAGCTCATCCGGGATGCCCGGGCCGCTGCGTACGCGTACACCGGCAGTGACGCGGCGGCCGTACGCCACGCCGTTCGGGCCCACGAACGCCGGTATCGCGAAGGTCAACTTCCTTGTGGAGATGGAACGGTGCGCCGCCGGAGTGGGTGCTTCCGACAGCCCAAATCCTTGGTTCCGAGCCCGGAAAATCGAGGTTTCCGCCACCGGAAACGGCCACTCACGTGCCCGTCTACCCCCTGTGCGTGCCGCCCGAAGCCGCTTCCGATTTCGTGTGGAGGACCTCGCGGGCCTGGTCCGCGGCGCGGGCGATGCTCTCCGAGACGAATTCGAGGAAGCGGGTGATGTTTTCGAGACGGACCGCCGCCGGGGTGCCGGGGACGAGGACGCCGACGCCCTGGCGTGCGACTTCGGCGACATGGGCGGTGCCGCGGGCGCTCGCCATCATGGACTGGTACCAGACGTCGTCGTCCACCACATAGCGCTCCCGGCGGCGTTCGTCGCGTTCGCGGCGGACGAGGCCCTGCTCCTCCAGGTACGTCACCGCCTTGGAGATGGACGACGGGCTGACCTGGAGGTGCCGGGCGAGTTCGGTGGCGGTGAGGCTGCCGGTGTCGGTGGTGCAGAGGCAGGCCAGCACCCGGGCCATCATCCTGGGCGTGCCCGACTGCATGAGGACGGTGGTGAACGTGTCCTCGTATACGCGCACCGCCTCGGCGTCGCGCCCGTGGGCCTGCGGGGATGCCTCCTGCCCCCGTGGGGCGGTCTGCCGGCGGCGTTGGGCGCGGCGTTCGGTGGCGCGGTGCGCGAGGTCGGCGCGGTAGGCGGTGGGGCCGCCGTTGCGCATCACCTCGCGCGTAATGGTCGACGTCGGGCGCTCCAGGCGCCTGGCGATCTCCGCGTAGGCGAGGCCGTCGGCCAACCCCAGCGCGATCTGCTGGCGTTCGGGCTGGGTGAGTCTGCCTCCCGGCATCGCGGCCTCCTTCATGGTCTGTCCGTCCGTGCGTGCGTCCGTCCGTGCGCGGCTCCAGCGTAGCGTTCGCTTTCTTCTCATTGCAACAAAGGGGTGCCCGGTCCGTTGCGTTCAGTTCTGGTCGGTTGCAATGAATTGCGGGCCATGAGCTGCGCAGATGGGGAGTTGGTGCAACTGCAGCGTTGCCAGACGCGCGAACACAACGTAGCTTTTCCGGTGTTGGAAACAGCGGGCCGAGCGAGTGCCCGCCGCCGAACAAGGAGAAAAGTGATGCGCTCGTTCGACACCCCCGCCCCGATCGCCGCCGTCCTGGACATCCCCGCCGGCCGCATCCAGGTCATCGCCGCCGATCGCACCGACACCACCGTCGACGTCCGGCCCGCCAACCCCTCCAAGAGCCGCGACGTCCAGACCGCCGAGCAGACCGTCGTCGAACTCGCCGACGGTGTCCTCCGGATCCACACCTCCGAGCCCAAGAACCAGCTCCTCGGCCCCGGTTCCGTCGAGGTCACCGTCCAACTGCCCACCGGCTCCCGCATCGAGGCCAGGACTGCGGGCTGCGAGCTGCGCGGCGTCGGCCGTCTCGGCGACGTCACCTTCGAGGGCGCCTACCGCCAGATCAAGCTCGACGAGGCCGCGAGCCTCCACCTCACCGCGGTCGACGGCGACGTCGAGGTCGGCCGGCTGGGCGGCTCCGCCCGGATCAGCACCGCGCGCGGCGACATCCGCGTCGCCGAGGCCGTGCGCGGCACGGTCGTGCTCCGCACCGAGTCCGGCAGCATCACGGTCGACGCCGCCGCCGGCACCTCCGCCTCCCTCGACGCCGGCACCGGCCACGGCCGCGTCAGCAACGCCCTCAGGAACGACGGCACCGCCGAACTCCGGATCCACGCCACCACTTCGTACGGCGACATCACCGCCCGCAGTCTGTGACGCGGAATGACGCGGAACTCAGACGGGGCGCCGGTAGACCTGGCGCGACCCGCCCTCCGGGCCGGGAGGCGCCGGCTCGGCCGGCGAGAAGCCCAGACGCTCGTAGAAGACCCGGGCGCCGCCGGCCACGGCCCCCGGGTGGTCGGCCCCGAAGGTGACGACCTCGACGGTGCCGGGGCCGCCGACCGCGAACCTGCGCATCGCCTCCGCCATCAGCGCGCGGCCGACGCCCGTGCCGCGCTGCTGCTCGCACACGACGAGCCAATGCACGTGGTACGTCGGGGACTTGGCGCCGAACAGCATGCCGCCGAGGAGGCGGGGCCCGGCGAGGGGAACGGCCACGAGGGCCGTACCGCGTCGGATGTGCTTGTCCACCGCGGCACGGAAACCGGGGTCCTCGACCATCGCGCCGAACCAGTGCTCCACTTGGGCGGCCAGGCCGAGGAAACCGGGGGCGTCCTGCTCGCGGGCGGGTCTGACGATCATTGAGGCATTCTCGCCGAGGCCCGGCTGAGACAGCCGCGGCTCTCTGCCCCCTCACCCACAAGTCCCCTATATACAAGGCCCCCGCTCATGCCCCCTCCGTGTCGCCCGTTCCGCGGCGAACACGTCCTCCAGGCGGAACAGGTGTGCGCGGCCCCGGCGGCCCGCCGGGGCGAGGTGTTTGTGCTGGACCCATTTGCGGACGGCATCCGGGGAGACCGCCGCCTCCTGGGCGGCTATGGCCGTCGTCACCAAAGTCGGTGTCGTCATCCGGCCGAGTCCTCCTCGTCCGCCGCCGCCGTGAGTTCCGTCAGGTCGGCGGCGATCGTCTCCGTCAGCTGTTGCCAGCGGTCCCGCGGCCACGCGTGGCGGTGACGGTCGTCCGTCGTGCAGGTGCAGGACGGATCCGCGCAGCGGCAGCCGGGGTTGATGCAGAGGACCGTCTCGCGGTGGGGGAACACCCGCAGCGAGACGGAGTCGCAGTGCGGGCAGCGGCCGCGTACGCGGACGGGGGTCTCGGCGTCGCCGAGGGCGCGGGAGCAGCGCCGGGCCATGCGGCGGGACTCGGCGCGGACGTGGTCCGCGAGGAGCGGGTCCGCCGTGATGCCGCGGTCCAGCAGGGCGAGCAGGCGCAGCAGGCGCTGCTCGACCGTGCCGCGCGGCGGGTGCGGGAGGCGGAGGCGGTCGCAGACGGCCTCCTCCAGTTCCACCACGCCGTCCGTGATGTCGCGGATGGTGTCCGAGACGAAGAGGCGGATGGGGGCGGAAGGGGGCCTGCCCGAGCGGGGCGTCCTCTCCGCCGCGGGGCGGGCCGTGCGGCTGGGGGCCAGTTCCCGGTTCAGCTCCGGGAACTGGCGGAGGAGGACGCCGAGCCAGAAGGCGGAAGAAGACGCGGAAGAAGACGCGGTCATGAGCAGTACTCCTCGGGGATACGGACCTCCCGGCCGTTGCGCCACAGGCGCCCCGCGCACACGCCGTCGAACCAGCTCTCGCGCGGGGCGACGGCCTCCAGGCAGTGGCGCCGGACGCGGCAGACGGCGCATGCGCGCAGGGCGGGGAGGGCGGCCTTCGGGCGGCGGGCGAAGACGGTGTGGTCGGGGAGGCCGGTGCAGGCGGCGAGGGAGCGCCAGTCGGCGGGGCGGCGGGAGGCGGAGGGGTAGCGGTCCTGGGGGAGCGGGGCGCGGAGGGCGGGGGCGGGCATGCGGGGGCGGTCCCCTTCGGGAACGGGGGCGGGAAGCAGGAGGGTGGGTTGTTGCGGTGGCGCAATCAGACTCTACGGACTTGTGTGCGCGATCGCAACAACTGGCAACCTGCCTCCCTCTCGTGTCTCCCGTCACACCCGTCGCGCCATCTGGTGGGATTTCCCTGGGACTTGAACTGCTATTGATCAGCCAAACGGCGCGAATTTACCCACCCGAGGTGGCAAGTTGCGCCCGCGCACAGCATTCTGGTTATTGCGTGCGCGATCGGACGGTAGGGTCTGAAGTTGCGGAGGGAGCAGTGCTATGGGCGAAAAAGGCTCGGAGATGGAGCGGTTCGCGGGCTGGGTCGAAGGTCTTATGCGGGACCGCGGATATGACATCGACAGCCCCCGGGGCGGCGGCCGGTCCCGGCTGGCGGAGGATGCGGGGGTGCACCGAGCGGCGGTGACCCGGCTGCTGCAGCGGCAGAGCATGCCCGACCTGGAGACCATGCGGGCCCTTGCGCGGGTGCTCGGCGTCTCGCTGCGGGACATGCTCATCCAGTCCGGCAAGGTCACCCCGGAGGACCTGCCGCTGCCGGGCGCCCCGCGCGCCGCGGCGGCCGCGGGCCCGGAGCGGACCCCGGGCGGCAGGCGGGTGACCCCCGCCGAGGCCGCCGACCTGCTCGGCATCCCGGACAGTCACCGCCGGCAGTTCGTCGAGATGACGGAAATGATCATCGCCGTGGGCGGCACCAAGCCGGAGGACCCGCGGAAGACGGCGGCCGGGCACTGAGCGGGCACTGAGAGAGTGGCAACCGGACGGTTGTCAGGGGAGGCAACTCGCCATCGGGCATCACCCGTTGGGCGGAGCGGCCGCACGCCGCCCGCCCTTCCACGGGGCACCCCGGAGAGCCCCGGCGGGGCGCCCCTGATCTGCGGCTGAGGCCGTACACAGGGGCGTCGTCCGCGTGTGCATTTGTTTTGACCGCAGCCCATGCGGTAGGTACGCTCTGACCTTGTGCCTGGGGTGTCCCTGGGCTCTCGTGCGTGCCTTCAAACCGTACGGGACGCCCGGAACCGAGCGGTCCGCACCGTTTCGGCGACACCGGAATCTGCGCCACTTCCCGCCATCGGCGGGGGTCTGCAGCCTTCGACACACCCGACCGCGTGGGTCGGTGTTTGCTCCCGGGTTAGTTTTATCGCGATCACAGAAACCGGAGAAACGGTGCCTACGATCCAGCAGCTGGTCCGAAAGGGCCGGCAGGACAAGGTCGAGAAGAACAAGACGCCCGCACTCGAGGGTTCGCCCCAGCGCCGTGGCGTCTGCACGCGTGTGTTCACGACCACCCCGAAGAAGCCGAACTCGGCCCTCCGTAAGGTCGCGCGTGTGCGTCTGACCAGCGGCATCGAGGTCACCGCTTACATTCCGGGTGAGGGTCACAACCTGCAGGAGCACTCCATCGTGCTCGTGCGCGGTGGCCGTGTGAAGGACCTGCCGGGCGTCCGCTACAAGATCATCCGCGGCTCGCTCGACACCCAGGGCGTCAAGAACCGCAAGCAGGCTCGCAGCCGCTACGGCGCCAAGAAGGAGAAGTAAGAATGCCTCGTAAGGGCCCCGCCCCGAAGCGCCCGGTCATCATCGACCCGGTCTACGGTTCTCCTCTTGTCACCTCGCTGATCAACAAGATCCTGCTGCACGGCAAGCGCTCCACCGCCGAGCGCATCGTGTACGGCGCCATGGAGGGTCTGCGCGAGAAGACCGGCAACGACCCGGTCATCACCCTCAAGCGCGCCCTCGAGAACGTCAAGCCCGCTCTCGAGGTCAAGTCCCGCCGCGTCGGTGGCGCGACCTACCAGGTTCCGGTCGAGGTCAAGCCCGGCCGTGCCTCCACCCTGGCGCTGCGCTGGCTGGTCGGTTACTCCCGCGCCCGTCGCGAGAAGACCATGACCGAGCGCCTCATGAACGAGCTGCTGGACGCCTCGAACGGTCTCGGCGCCTCGGTCAAGAAGCGTGAGGACACGCACAAGATGGCCGAGTCCAACAAGGCCTTCGCGCACTACCGCTGGTAGTCGCTACCCCCATCGAGAACCGAGAGAAGACTGAGCCATATGGCCACCACTTCGCTTGACCTGGCCAAGGTCCGCAACATCGGGATCATGGCCCACATCGACGCGGGCAAGACGACCACCACCGAGCGGATCCTGTTCTACACCGGTGTTTCGTACAAGATCGGTGAAGTCCACGACGGCGCTGCCACGATGGACTGGATGGAGCAGGAGCAGGAGCGCGGCATCACGATCACGTCTGCCGCGACGACCTGCCACTGGCCGCTGAACAACGTCGACCACACCATCAACATCATCGACACCCCGGGCCACGTCGACTTCACCGTCGAGGTGGAGCGTTCGCTGCGCGTGCTCGACGGTGCCGTGACGGTGTTCGACGGCGTTGCCGGTGTTGAGCCGCAGTCCGAGACCGTTTGGCGTCAGGCGGACCGCTACGGCGTGCCGCGTATCTGCTTCGTCAACAAGCTCGACCGCACCGGTGCCGAGTTCCACCGCTGTGTCGACATGATCGTCGACCGCCTGGGCGCGGTTCCGCTGGTCATGCAGCTGCCGATCGGCACCGAGGCCGACTTCAAGGGCGTGGTCGACCTCGTCCAGATGAAGGCGCTGGTCTGGTCCGCCGAGGCCGCCAAGGGCGAGATGTACGACGTCGTCGACATCCCGGACACGCACATCGAGGCTGCCGAGGAATGGCGCGGCAAGCTCCTCGAGGGCGTTGCCGAGAACGACGAAGAGATGATGGAGCTGTACCTGGGCGGCGAGGAGCCGACCGAGGAGCAGCTGATGGCGGCCATCCGCCGCATCACTCTCGCCTCGCGTGGCGGCGGCGACTCCGTCACCGTCACCCCGGTGTTCTGTGGCACCGCGTTCAAGAACAAGGGCGTCCAGCCCCTGCTCGACGCGGTCGTCCGCTACCTGCCGTCGCCGCTCGACATCGAGGCCGTCGAGGGCCACGCGGTCAACGACGCCGACGAGGTCGTGAAGCGCAAGCCGTCCGACGACGAGCCGTTCGCCGGCCTTGCCTTCAAGATCATGAGCGACCCGCACCTCGGCAAGCTCACCTTCGTCCGGGTCTACTCGGGCCGCATGGAGGCCGGCACCCAGGTGCAGAACTCCGTGAAGGGCAAGAAGGAGCGCATCGGCAAGATCTACCGGATGCACGCGAACAAGCGTGAGGAGATCGACTCGGTGGGTGCCGGCGACATCGTCGCCGTCATGGGTCTGAAGCAGACCACCACCGGTGAGACCCTCTGCGACGCCGCGAACCCGGTGATCCTGGAGTCCATGGACTTCCCGGCGCCGGTCATCCAGGTCGCGATCGAGCCCAAGTCCAAGGGCGACCAGGAGAAGCTGGGTGTCGCCATCCAGCGTCTCGCGGAGGAGGACCCCTCCTTCCAGGTCCACACGGACGACGAGACGGGCCAGACCATCATCGCGGGTATGGGCGAGCTGCACCTCGACGTGCTGGTCGACCGTATGAAGCGTGAGTTCAAGGTCGAGGCCAACGTCGGCAAGCCGCAGGTCGCGTACCGCGAGACGATCCGCAAGGCCGTCGAGCGTATCGACTACACGCACAAGAAGCAGACTGGTGGTTCCGGCCAGTTCGCCAAGGTGCAGATCGCAATCGAGCCCCTCGAGGGCGACGGTTACGAGTTCGAGAACAAGGTCACCGGTGGCCGCATCCCGCGGGAGTACATCCCGTCCGTGGACGCGGGTTGCCAGGAGGCCATGGAGTTCGGTGTTCTGGCCGGCTACCCGCTGACCGGCGTCAAGGTGACGCTGCTCGACGGTGCCTACCACGACGTCGACTCCTCCGAGCTCGCCTTCAAGATCGCCGGTTCCATGGCGTTCAAGGAGGGTGCCCGCAAGGCGTCGCCGGCTCTGCTCGAGCCGATGATGTCCGTCGAGGTCACCACTCCCGAGGACTACATGGGCGATGTGATCGGTGACATCAACTCCCGCCGTGGCCAGATCGAGGCCATGGAGGACCGTCACGGCGCCAAGCTCGTCAAGGGCCTGGTTCCGCTGTCGGAGATGTTCGGCTACGTCGGCGACCTCCGCAGCAAGACCTCGGGTCGCGCAAGCTACTCGATGCAGTTCGACTCCTACGCCGAGGTTCCGCGGAACGTCGCCGAGGAGATCATCGCGAAGGCCAAGGGCGAGTAACCGGCTCCCGTCTTCACAGGCGAAGCTCACGCTTTAGGCTTTACACCGACTGTCGGGGTGTACCGCAGCAAACCGCAAGGAATGCGGCGGCCACCCCGGCGGACGGCACCCCAGCAAAGATCACCTGGCGCCGATGAGTAAGGCGTACAGAACCACTCCGTAGGAGGACCCAGTGGCGAAGGCGAAGTTCGAGCGGACTAAGCCGCACGTCAACATCGGCACCATCGGTCACGTCGACCACGGTAAGACCACTCTTACCGCGGCGATCACCAAGGTGCTGCACGACAAGTTCCCGGACCTGAACCCCTACACGCCTTTCGAGGACATCGACAAGGCCCCTGAGGAGCGTCAGCGCGGTATCACCATCTCCATCGCGCACGTTGAGTACCAGACGGATGCCCGTCACTACGCTCACGTGGACTGCCCGGGTCACGCGGACTACATCAAGAACATGATCACCGGTGCCGCCCAGATGGACGGCGCGATCCTGGTCGTGGCCGCCACCGACGGCCCGATGCCGCAGACCAAGGAGCACGTGCTCCTGGCCCGCCAGTCCGGTGTTCCGTACATCGTCGTCGCCCTGAACAAGGCCGACATGGTGGACGACGAGGAGATCCTGGAGCTCGTCGAGCTCGAGGTCCGTGAGCTCCTCAACGAGTACGAGTTCCCGGGCGACGACGCCCCGGTCGTCAAGATCTCCGCCCTGAAGGCGCTCGAGGGCGACCCGACCTGGGTCAAGTCCGTCGAGGACCTGATGGACGCTGTGGACGAGAACATCCCGCAGCCGGAGCGCGACGTCGACAAGCCGTTCCTGATGCCGATCGAGGACGTCTTCACGATCACCGGTCGTGGCACCGTCGTCACCGGTCGTATCGAGCGTGGTGTCCTGAAGGTCAACGAGACCGTCGACATCATCGGCATCAAGACCGAGAAGACCTCGACCACCGTCACCGGTATCGAGATGTTCCGCAAGCTGCTCGACGAGGGCCAGGCCGGTGAGAACGTCGGTCTGCTCCTCCGTGGCATCAAGCGCGAGGACGTCGAGCGCGGCCAGTGCATCATCAAGCCGGGTTCGGTCACCCCGCACACCGAGTTCGAGGCCACGGCGTACATCCTCTCCAAGGACGAGGGCGGCCGCCACACCCCGTTCTTCAACAACTACCGTCCGCAGTTCTACTTCCGTACGACTGACGTGACCGGTGTTGTGACCCTCAAGGAGGGCACGGAGATGGTCATGCCCGGCGACAACGCCGAGATGTCCGTCTCCCTGATCCAGCCCGTCGCGATGGAGGAGGGCCTGCGCTTCACCATCCGTGAGGGCGGCCGCACCGTCGGCGCCGGCCAGGTCACCAAGATCAACAAGTAAGCTCCGCTTGCTCGAGATCTGAGCGGGCCCCGCATCCTTCCCGGATGCGGGGCCCGCTCGCTTTTCATGCGCTGTACGGCAGGATCCGCCGCAGCAGGCCGCGCGGATGGCCGCGGCGGCGCCACTCCCGCGGATAGCCGATCGAGACCTCCTCGAAGCGCACGCCGTCGTACCAGGTCGTACGCGGAATGTGCAGATGCCCGTAGACCACGGCGGCCGTGGCGAAGCGCCGGTGCCAGTCGCCGGTGCGGACGGTGCCGCACCACTGGGCGAACTGCGGGTACGTCAGCACATCGGTGGGCTCGCGCACCAGCGGCCAGTGGCTGACCAGCACCAGCGGCAGCGCCGGGTCGTGCGCCGCCAGCCGGGCCTCGGTCTCCGCGACCCGCTCGCGGCACCAGTCGTCGATGCCGGCGTACGGCTCGGGGTGCAGCAGATACTCGTCCGTGCAGACGATCCCCGCCTCGTACGCCTCGGCCAGGGACTGCTCCTTGGTGGCCGCGGTGGGCGTGCGGAAGGTGTAGTCGTACAGCGTGAACACCGGCGCCACCGCGACCGGCCCGCCCTCGCCCCGCCACACCGGGTACGGGTCCTCGGGCGTGGCCACGCCGAGGCCGCGGCACAGCTCCACCAGGCGCTCGTAGCGGGCTTTGCCGCGCAGCTGGACGGGGTCGGTGCGCGGTGTCCACAGCTCGTGGTTGCCCGGCGTCCAGACGACCTTGGCGAACCGCCCGGCGAGCAGGCGCAGGGTGCGCTCGATGTCGTCGAACCGCTCGGCGACGTCGCCCGCGACGATCAGCCAGTCCCCGTCCGAGGCGGGGCGCAGCGATTCGGCGATGGGCACGTTGTCGGCGACGCCGGTGTGCAGGTCGCTGACGGCGAGGAGCGAAGGCGCAGGTAACAGCGGCATGCGGCCAACCTACGCGGCCGCGGGCCGCCAGATCCACGGCGTTGCGTCCATGCCCATGCCGACGGCGCACAGCTGATGCGCCGCGTCGACCGAGAGGGACGGCGTGCCCACGGGCAGGTACGAGCCCCCGGCCTGGACGGGGGAGCCGCCGGACTCCGCGTCGACGAGCTGCATACGGCCGTCCATGGCGCGGCCCAGGACCATCAGGGCGTCCTTGCCGCGCTGGGGGAGCAGCGCGGCGGCCAGCGGCCCGTAGCCCGAGAAGCCGTGCAGGCCCGAGGCGCTGACCTCCTCCGTGCCGTCGCCGCTCGCGGCGAGGCGGTACGAGACGGGCTCCGCCGCCTCCGGGACCCGGTAGACGAGGGTGACGGCGCCGTCCGGGCCCAGGCCCGCGGCGACGGGATCGCCGCCGGGGCCCGGCAGGCCCTTGAGCGGCATGAAGCTCACCGGCTTGTCCGGGGCCTCCTGGCTCCAGTGGTGCACGGTGTCCCGGCCGATGCCGAAGACGTGGACGCGGTGGTCCTTGTCCAGGACGGCGGTGAGGCCCTCCTGGATCTCCTGGCCGTGCAGGCTCTGCCACTTGCCCCACTTGCCGTCGGCCGCGCGCATCCGGCAGGAGACGCCCTTGCCCGCGTTGCGGACGAAGACGTACACGCGCCCGTCGGGCGTGGCGACGGCGGCGGGCATGCCGACGCGGCGTCCGCGCTCGGCCTTGTGCTCCGGGTTGCCCAGGCCCTTCCAGGCCCGGGAGGCGCCGCCCGCGGTGTGCTGCTCCAGGACGACGATCTCCCGGCTGTCCGCCCGGCCCTGGCCCTCCAGCTTGGCGAAGCGCATGCCGAACAGCAGCTGCCGCCCGGCCGAGTCCGTGACCGCGGCGAGAGCGGGGGCCAGCGGCCCGCCGCCGAGGTTCTGCGGGGCGCCCCAGCGGCCGCTGCCGGCGGAGGTCTCCTGCCAGCGCACGGCCTGCAGGCCCAGGACGCCGAAGGCCTCCAGGCGGCCGGCGCGGTCGCTGACGGCGACGGGCATGGCGCCGGGGTGCCGGTAGTGCGTGGAGCGGATCCAGCCCTTGCGGTTGGTGAGCGGCTTGTCGCCGCCCTGGCCGTAGTCGCCGCAGCCCGCGGCGTTGCCGCACTGCCAGCCGGGGTCGCCGCCGTAGTCGGCGACGAGCTTGTGCTTCTCCTCGACGATCTGCTGCGGGAGATTGTGCGGCCAGCGCTGGTTGTAGTAGCCGCGGAAGGACGTGGTGGTGAAGCGGGGCGGGTGGCCCTTGCGGCGGGTGGTGTCCGCGACCCACTGGGAGAGCGCCTTCCAGGTGAAGAGCGCGGTGGGGGTGTGGTCGCGGTGGTCCGAGCACGACCCGTAGTCGTTGTCCTTGGGGTGGCTCGCGTCGTGGACCTGGTAGTCCGGGTCCGGGTCCATGGTGTGGACCACGGTCGGCCCGTATGTGGCCATGATCGACGCCAGCACGTCGACCAGGGTGCTGTGCTCGTACTTGCTGACGCTGGTGCACGGCGAGCCGGTGGCGACCAGGCTCTGCATGACGGCGTAGGGCGCGTCCCAGAGGTGGGGGAGGCGGGTGTTGCCGGGGGAGAGCATGGCGATGTTGAGGAAGATCAGCCGGGCCCTGCGGTTGCCGTTGACGAGCTCGTTCGTCTCGGCCCGCACACCGCCCGGCAGGTCCAGGACGGACTTCTTCCAGGGCGTGAACCGGTCCGCGCCCAGCATCTCCGCGTACGCCTGGCGCAGGCCCTGGTGGCGTGCGGAGGAGTAGGCGGCCTTGTCGGGCTTGCTCCTGGGCATGCCCTTGATCCAGTTCTGCCCGACGGATTCGCCGGCGGTGACGTAGACCGAGACGACGGGGACGCCGGCCTGCACGATGCGCTCGGCGTCGGGGTTCATGAAGAACAGGTCGTCGTCGGGGTGCGCCATCACCTGGAGCAGCAGCGGGTTCTCGGCGCCGGTGAAGGACTGCCGGGAGGCCGGGTCGACGGCGGTGACGGGCGCTTCGGAGGGCTTGGACGGGCCGGAGCCGCCGCCGCTGCTGCACCCGGTGGCGCAGGCGGCCGTGGCGACCGCGATCCCCGCGAGTACGCTGCGGCGCGTGACGACCCCTCGCTGTGCGATGTTCACCTGACGAAACTCCGTCCCGTTGTGCAGCGTGCAGCCCCCGGATGTCCCCGCGTACGAGGGAGACGGCAGAGTGTCCGGGCGGGTTGCCCAAGCGCTCACAAAGCCTCCCCGGGACCCATAGTCTCGCCGGAAAGCGGCGGGTTGGTTTGACAACTGAGCCGCTCGGGGTACCTTTTTCGGCTGCGATTGGCGTCCCTTCGGGCCCGTGTGGCACACTGTTCAGGTTGCTCGGTTGAGTGCCGATGCTGCGCGCCTCCCGCCGGGAGGACTGGAAGCGAGTCCCGCAGTACTCGTCGTCCCTTCTCAGGGGCGGAAGTACGGGAATCTTCCGGGAAGTGTCAGCGGGGTACCGGCCAGGCACTCGGTGGGTGTTCTTCCCCCACAACCCCCTTGAGCAGGGATCTTCCTTCGGGGAGATCTGCTGGAAGGGGCGCGACACGCCCGACCGCGTGGGTCGGAGAGTGGAGCGGGGAGGGACGGTGCGGCCGCACGGCCCGCCGAGTTCCGGAGCGTTACGAGAGACAGGACTACGAAGTAGCCATGGCGGGACAGAAGATCCGCATCCGGCTCAAGGCCTACGACCACGAGGTCATCGACTCCTCGGCGAAGAAGATCGTCGAGACGGTGACCCGCACTGGTGCGTCGGTCGCGGGCCCGGTGCCGCTGCCCACTGAGAAGAACGTGTACTGCGTCATCAAGTCGCCGCACAAGTACAAGGACTCGCGCGAGCACTTCGAGATGCGCACGCACAAGCGCCTCATCGACATCCTCGACCCCACGCCGAAGACGGTTGACTCGCTGATGCGTCTCGACCTGCCGGCCGGCGTCGACATCGAGATCAAGCTCTGAGGTGACGCGCGAGATGGCTAAGCAGATCAAGGGCGTCCTGGGCGAGAAGCTCGGCATGACGCAGGTCTGGGACGAGAACAACCGTGTCGTCCCGGTGACCGTCGTCAAGGCCGGGCCCTGCGTCGTTACCCAGGTCCGCACCAACGACACCGACGGCTACGAGTCGGTCCAGATCGCCTTCGGCGAGATCGACCCGCGCAAGGTGAACAAGCCCCTCAAGGGCCACTTCGCCAAGGCCGACGTGACCCCCCGCCGCCACCTGGTGGAGCTCCGCACCTCCGACGCCTCCGAGTACACCCTCGGTCAGGAGATCACCGCGGACGTGTTCGAGGCCGGCGTCAAGGTCGACGTCACCGGCAAGAGCAAGGGCAAGGGCTTCGCCGGTGTCATGAAGCGCCACAACTTCCGTGGCCTCGGCGCCGGGCACGGCACCCAGCGCAAGCACCGCTCCCCCGGTTCCATCGGTGGCTGTGCCACCCCGGGCCGTGTGTTCAAGGGCCTCCGCATGGCGGGCCGCATGGGCAACGAGCGGGTCACCACCCAGAACCTGACCGTCCACGCCGTTGACGCGGAGAAGGGTCTGCTGCTCATCAAGGGCGCAGTTCCTGGTCCGAACGGCGGCCTCGTCCTGGTCCGTACCGCGGCCAAGGGGGCCTGAGGTAACCGATGAGCACCATTGACATCCTTTCGCCGGCAGGCGACAAGGCCGGGACCGTCGAGCTCCCCGCGGAGATCTTCGACGCCAAGGTCAGCGTTCCGCTGATCCACCAGGTCGTCGTCGCGCAGCTGGCCGCTGCCCGTCAGGGCACGCACAAGACCAAGACCCGTGGCGAGGTCCGCGGCGGTGGCAAGAAGCCGTACCGCCAGAAGGGCACCGGTCGCGCCCGTCAGGGTTCGACCCGCGCGCCGCAGTTCGCCGGTGGTGGCGTCGTGCACGGTCCCGTGCCGCGTGACTACTCGCAGCGGACCCCGAAGAAGATGAAGGCCGCCGCCCTGCGCGGTGCCCTCACCGACCGGGCGCGTCACTCCCGCATCCACGTCGTCTCCGGCGTGGTCGACGGCGCGGTGTCCACCAAGGCCGCCAAGGGCCTGTTCGGCAAGATCTCGGAGCGCAAGAACCTGCTCCTGGTCGCCGAGCGCTCCGACGAGGCCGCGTGGCTGTCCGCCCGCAACCTGCCCCAGGTGCACATCCTGGAGCCGGGCCAGCTGAACACGTACGACGTGCTCGTCTCCGACGACGTGGTCTTCACCCAGGCCGCTCTCGAGTCCTTCGTGTCTGGCCCCAAGGCCGTTGAGACCGAAGGGAGCGAGGCCTGATGACTGAGGCCGTCGTCACCAGCAAGACCTTCTCGGACCCGCGCGACCTCCTGGTCAAGCCGGTTGTCTCGGAGAAGAGCTACGCGCTGCTGGACGAGAACAAGTACACGTTCATCGTCGACCCGCGCGCCAACAAGACCCAGATCAAGCAGGCCGTCGAGGCGGTCTTCTCGGTCAAGGTCACCGGGGTCAACACGATCAACCGTCAGGGTAAGCGCAAGCGCACCAAGACCGGTTTCGGCAAGCGCGCCAACACCAAGCGCGCCATCGTGACCCTCGCCGAGGGCGACCGTATCGACATCTTCGGCGGCCCGGTCTCCTAACGGAGTTCCGAGTCGTCCGATATCGGACGAGGACTGAAAAATGGGTATCCGCAAGTACAAGCCGACGACTCCGGGCCGTCGTGGCTCCAGCGTCGCCGACTTTGTCGAGATCACGCGGTCCACGCCGGAGAAGTCGCTGGTCCGCCCGCTGCACAGCAAGGGCGGCCGTAACAACGCCGGTCGTGTGACCGTTCGCCACCAGGGCGGTGGCCACAAGCGCGCCTACCGTGTGATCGACTTCCGTCGTCACGACAAGGACGGCGTGCCGGCCAAGGTCGCTCACATCGAGTACGACCCGAACCGCACCGCGCGCATCGCGCTGCTCCACTACCTGGACGGCGAGAAGCGCTACATCATCGCTCCGCGTGGCCTGAACCAGGGCGACCGGATCGAGAACGGCCCCGGGGCCGACATCAAGCCGGGCAACAACCTGCCGCTGCGCAACATCCCGGTCGGTACGACGATCCACGCCATCGAGCTGCGGCCCGGCGGCGGTGCGAAGATCGCCCGTTCCGCCGGTTCCTCCGTGCAGCTGCTGGCGAAGGAGGGCGCCTACGCCCACCTGCGCATGCCGTCCGGTGAGGTCCGCCTGGTCGACATCCGCTGCCGCGCCACCGTCGGCGAGGTCGGCAACGCCGAGCAGTCGAACATCAACTGGGGCAAGGCCGGCCGCATGCGCTGGAAGGGCGTCCGCCCGACCGTCCGCGGTGTCGCCATGAACCCCGTTGACCACCCGCACGGTGGTGGTGAGGGCAAGACCTCCGGTGGTCGCCACCCGGTCTCGCCGTGGGGTCAGAAGGAGGGTCGTACTCGTTCTCCCAAGAAGGCGAGCAACAAGTACATCGTCCGCCGCCGCAAGACGAACAAGAAGCGCTAGGAGCGGGTTTAGATGCCGCGTAGTCTCAAGAAGGGACCCTTCGTCGACGGCCACCTCATCAAGAAGGTGGACGCTCAGAACGAGGCTGGTACCAAGAACGTCATCAAGACCTGGTCCCGTCGCTCCATGATCGTGCCGGCCATGCTCGGCCACACGCTCGCGGTGCACAACGGCAAGACCCATGTCCCGGTGTTCGTCACCGAGTCCATGGTCGGCCACAAGCTCGGCGAGTTCTCGCCGACCCGCACCTTCCGCGGCCACGTCAAGGACGACCGCAAGTCGAAGCGCCGCTAAGCGGGGTGCGAACGACTATGACTGACACCGAAGGGACAACCATGGAAGCCAGGGCCCAGGCGCGGTACATCCGCGTCACGCCCATGAAGGCCCGCCGCGTGGTGGACCTCATCCGTGGCATGGACGCCACGGAGGCTCAGGCGGTCCTGCGTTTCGCCCCGCAGGCCGCGAGCGTGCCGGTGGGCAAGGTGCTGGACAGCGCCATTGCCAACGCCGCGCACAACTACGACCACACGGACGCCTCTTCGCTGTACATCAGCGAGGCGTACGTCGACGAGGGCCCGACCCTGAAGCGGTTCCGTCCGCGTGCTCAGGGCCGTGCCTACCGGATCCGCAAGCGGACCAGCCACATCACCGTGGTCGTCAGCAGCAAGGAAGGAACCCGGTAATGGGCCAGAAGGTTAACCCGCACGGGTTCCGGCTCGGCATCACCACGGACTTCAAGTCCCGCTGGTACGCCGACAAGCTGTACAAGGACTACGTCAAGGAAGACGTTGCCATTCGTCGCATGATGACGAAGGGCATGGAGCGCGCCGGTATCTCGAAGGTTGAGATCGAGCGCACCCGCGACCGCGTCCGCGTCGACATCCACACCGCCCGCCCGGGCATCGTCATCGGCCGCCGTGGCGCCGAGGCCGACCGCATCCGTGGCGAGCTGGAGAAGCTGACCGGCAAGCAGGTCCAGCTGAACATCCTCGAGGTCAAGAACCCCGAGGTGGACGCTCAGCTGGTGGCCCAGGCCGTCGCCGAGCAGCTGTCCTCCCGTGTCTCCTTCCGTCGCGCCATGCGCAAGAGCATGCAGTCGACGATGAAGGCCGGCGCCAAGGGCATCAAGATCCAGTGCGGTGGCCGTCTCGGCGGCGCCGAGATGTCCCGCTCGGAGTTCTACCGCGAGGGCCGTGTGCCCCTGCACACGCTCCGTGCGAACGTCGACTACGGCTTCTTCGAGGCCAAGACCACCTTCGGCCGTATCGGCGTGAAGGTCTGGATCTACAAGGGCGACGTCAAGAACATCGCCGAGGTCCGCGCGGAGAACGCCGCGGCCCGTGCGGGCAACCGCCCGTCGCGTGGCGCCGGCGAGCGCCCGGCCCGTGGTGGCCGTGGCGGCGAGCGCGGTGGCCGCGGCCGCAAGCCGCAGCAGGCTGCTGCCGAGGCCCCCAAGGCCGAGGCCACCGCTGCTCCGGCTGAGACCACCGGAACGGAGGCCTGACCGACATGCTGATCCCTCGCAGGGTCAAGCACCGCAAGCAGCACCACCCCAAGCGGAACGGCATGGCCAAGGGTGGCACCGAGCTCGCCTTCGGTGAGTACGGTATCCAGGCCCTGACCCCGGCCTATGTGACGAACCGTCAGATCGAGTCCGCTCGTATCGCCATGACGCGTCACATCAAGCGTGGCGGCAAGGTGTGGATCAACATCTACCCGGACCGTCCCCTCACGAAGAAGCCCGCCGAGACCCGCATGGGTTCCGGTAAGGGTTCCCCCGAGTGGTGGGTCGCGAACGTCAAGCCCGGTCGGGTGATGTTCGAGCTGTCCTTCCCGAACGAGAAGGTTGCACGTGAGGCGCTCACCCGAGCCGCCCACAAGCTTCCGATGAAGTGCCGCATTGTTCGGCGCGAGGCAGGTGAGTCGTGATGGCTGCCGGTACCAAGGCGACCGAGCTGCGTGAGCTGAACAACGAGGACCTCGTTGCCAAGCTGCGTGAGGCCAAGGAAGAGCTGTTCAACCTCCGTTTCCAGGCGGCGACCGGACAGCTTGAGAACCACGGCCGGCTGAAGGCCGTCCGCAAGGACATCGCCCGGATCTACACCCTGATGCGTGAGCGCGAGCTCGGCATCGAGACGGTGGAGAGCGCCTGATGAGCGAGAAGAACATGACTGAGACGAACGAGCGCGGCTACCGCAAGACCCGTGAGGGCCTCGTCGTCAGCGACAAGATGGACAAGACCGTCGTCGTCGCTGTCGAGGACCGCGTCAAGCACGCGCTGTACGGCAAGGTCATCCGCCGTACCAACAAGCTCAAGGCGCACGACGAGCAGAACGCCGCGGGTGTCGGCGACCGCGTCCTCCTCATGGAGACCCGGCCGCTGTCCGCGACGAAGCGCTGGCGCGTCGTCGAGATCCTCGAGAAGGCCAAGTAATTTCTGAGGGGTTTCCCTCGGATAAGTTCCGCCAGGCTCGGCAGGGGCTCCTCGGAGCCCCTGCCGGGAACCGGCAGACGATCAGGAGATAGACGTGATCCAGCAGGAGTCGCGACTTCGCGTCGCCGACAACACTGGTGCCAAGGAGATCCTTTGCATCCGTGTTCTCGGTGGCTCGGGTCGCCGCTACGCGGGCATCGGTGACGTCATCGTCGCCACCGTCAAGGACGCGATCCCCGGTGGCAACGTGAAGAAGGGCGACGTCGTCAAGGCTGTCGTCGTTCGCACCGTCAAGGAGCGCCGCCGTCCGGACGGCTCGTACATCCGCTTTGACGAGAACGCGGCGGTCATCCTCAAGAACGACGGTGACCCCCGCGGCACCCGTATCTTCGGCCCCGTCGGCCGAGAGCTGCGCGAGAAGAAGTTCATGAAGATCGTCTCGCTCGCGCCGGAGGTGCTGTAAGCATGAAGATCAAGAAGGGCGACCTGGTTCAGGTCATCACCGGCAAGGACAAGGGCAAGCAGGGCAAGGTCGTTCAGGCCATGCCCGCTGAGAACCGCGTCCTCGTCGAGGGTGTCAACCGGGTCAAGAAGCACACCAAGGCCGGCCAGACCGCCCGTGGTTCCAAGACCGGCGGCATCGTGACCACCGAGGCCCCGATCCACGTCAGCAACGTTCAGCTGATCGTGGAGAAGGACGGCAAGAAGGTCGTCACTCGCGTCGGTTACCGCTTCGACGAGAACGGCAACAAGATCCGCGTTGCCAAGCGGACGGGTGAGGACATCTGATGGCTACCACTCCGCGTCTCAAGACGAAGTACCGCGAGGAGATCTCGGGCAAGCTGCGTGAGGAGTTCTCGTACGAGAACGTCATGCAGGTTCCCGGCCTGACCAAGATCGTGGTCAACATGGGTGTGGGCGACGCCGCCCGCGACTCCAAGCTGATCGAGGGCGCCATCCGCGACCTCACCACGATCACCGGTCAGAAGCCCGCCGTCACCAAGGCCCGTAAGTCCATCGCGCAGTTCAAGCTGCGCGAGGGCCAGCCGATCGGTGCCCACGTCACCCTCCGTGGCGACCGCATGTGGGAGTTCCTGGACCGCACCCTGTCGCTCGCGCTGCCGCGCATCCGCGACTTCCGTGGTCTCTCCCCCAAGCAGTTCGACGGTCGGGGCAACTACACCTTCGGTCTCACGGAGCAGGTCATGTTCCACGAGATCGACCAGGACAAGATCGACCGGGTCCGGGGCATGGACATCACCGTGGTGACCACGGCGAAGAACGACGACGAGGGCCGCGCCCTGCTTCGTCACCTCGGCTTCCCCTTCAAGGAGAACTGACCGTGGCGAAGAAGTCTCTGATTGCCAAGGCCGCTCGCAAGCCGAAGTTCTCGGTTCGCGCGTACACCCGCTGCAACCGCTGCGGCCGCCCGCACTCCGTCTACCGCAAGTTCGGCCTCTGCCGCGTGTGCCTTCGTGAGATGGCTCACCGTGGCGAGCTGCCGGGCGTGACCAAGAGCTCCTGGTAACAACCCACTTGGGTTGACCAGGGCTCTCGGTAAGCATCAAGGACGGCGGGGGCCCAGCCCCGACTCACGTAGAGTTGAAGGGTTGGGTGCCCGCCGCCCATGACCGTCTTACTACGCCGTAGGTCCCCGCGCCGCACCCGTCCCGACACTGTTCGGGGAGAGGGATGGCGCAGATAGGAAACCCCGGCGAGAGAGGCCGAAGGCCAAACATGACCATGACCGATCCGATCGCAGACATGCTGACCCGTCTGCGGAACGCGAACTCGGCGTACCACGACTCCGTGGCCATGCCTGCCAGCAAGATCAAGGCGCACATCGCCGAGATCCTGCAGCAGGAGGGCTACATCGCCGGCTGGAAGGTCGAGGACGCCGAGGTCGGCAAGTCCCTCGTCATCGACCTGAAGTTCGGCCCGAACCGTGAGCGCTCCATCGCGGGCATCAAGCGGATTTCGAAGCCGGGCCTGCGGGTCTACGCAAAGTCCACCAACCTGCCGAAGGTCCTCGGCGGCCTGGGCGTGGCGATCATCTCCACGTCCCACGGTCTCCTGACCGGCCAGCAGGCCAGCAAGAAGGGCGTGGGTGGGGAAGTCCTCGCCTACGTCTGGTAATCGGGAACGGAGGAAAAGCCAATGTCGCGAATCGGCAAGCTCCCCATCCAGGTTCCCGCTGGTGTGGACGTCACCATCGATGGCCGCACGGTCCAGGTGAAGGGCCCCAAGGGCACCCTGACCCACACCGTTGCCGCGCCCATCGAGATCGTCAAGGGCGAGGACGGCACCCTTCAGGTGACCCGTCCCAACGACGAGCGTCAGAACAAGGCCCTGCACGGCCTGTCCCGCACGCTGGTGGCGAACATGATCACCGGCGTGACCCAGGGTTACAGCAAGAACCTCGAGATCAGCGGTGTCGGTTACCGCGTCCAGGCGAAGGGCTCCAACCTGGAGTTCGCCCTGGGCTACAGCCACCCGATCCTGGTCGAGGCTCCCGAGGGCATCACCTTCAAGGTGGAGTCCCCGACCAAGCTGTCTGTCGAGGGCATCGACAAGCAGAAGGTCGGCGAGGTCGCCGCGAACATCCGCAAGCTGCGGAAGCCCGACCCGTACAAGGCCAAGGGCGTCAAGTACGCGGGCGAGGTCATCCGCCGCAAGGTCGGAAAGGCTGGTAAGTAAGCCATGGCATACGGTGTCAAGATTGCTAAGGGCGACGCCTACAAGCGTGCCGCCAAGCAGCGCCGTCACATCCGCATCCGTAAGAACATCTCGGGTACGGCTGAGCGCCCCCGTCTTGTGGTGACGCGTACCAACCGTGGCATCACCGCTCAGGTCATCGACGACCTCAAGGGTCACACCCTGGCGTCGGCGTCGCACCTGGACGCGTCGATCCGTGGTGGCGAGGGCGACAAGGGCGCCCAGGCCAAGAAGGTTGGCGCCCTGGTCGCCGAGCGTGCCAAGGCCGCCGGTGTCGAGGCCGTCGTGTTCGACCGCGGTGGCAACCAGTACGCCGGGCGCATCGCCGCTCTGGCTGACGCCGCCCGCGAAGCCGGGCTGAAGTTCTAAGCCCCGGTTCCGGAGCTAGCGGACGTAACAGAGAGAGGTAATTCCAATGGCTGGACCCCAGCGCCGCGGTGGCGGCGCCGGTGGCGGCGAGCGGCGGGACCGGAAGGGCCGTGACGGTGGCGCTGCCGCCGAGAAGACCGCGTACGTTGAGCGCGTAGTCGCGATCAACCGCGTCGCCAAGGTTGTCAAGGGTGGCCGTCGCTTCAGCTTCACCGCGCTGGTCGTGGTGGGTGACGGCGAGGGCACCGTGGGTGTCGGTTACGGCAAGGCCAAGGAAGTTCCCGCGGCCATCGCCAAGGGCGTGGAAGAGGCCAAGAAGAACTTCTTCCGTGTCCCCCGCATCGCGGGCACCATCCCCCACCCCATCCAGGGTGAGAAGGCGGCCGGTGTCGTTCTGCTCAAGCCCGCCACCCCCGGTACCGGTGTTATCGCCGGTGGCCCGGTGCGTGCGGTGCTCGAGTGCGCCGGCATCCACGACATCCTGTCGAAGTCGCTCGGTTCTTCGAACCCGATCAACATCGTGCACGCCACGGTGGAGGCGCTCAAGGGCCTGCAGCGGCCCGAGGAGATCGCCGCCCGTCGTGGTCTGCCGCTCGAGGACGTCGCCCCCGCCGCTCTGCTGCGGGCGCGTGCAGGGGTGAGCGCGTAATGGCTCGTCTCAAGGTCACGCAGGTCAAGTCCTACATCGGCAGCAAGCAGAACCACCGCGACACCCTGCGTTCGCTCGGGCTCAAGCGCCTGAACGACGTGGTTGTCAAGGAGGACCGCCCCGAGATCCGCGGCATGGTGCACACCGTCCGCCACCTCGTGACGGTCGAGGAGGTCGACTGACATGGCGGAGCAGAACCCGCTGAAGGTCCACAACCTCCGTCCCGCCCCGGGCGCCAAGACCGCCAAGACCCGTGTGGGTCGTGGTGAGGCGTCGAAGGGTAAGACGGCTGGTCGCGGTACCAAGGGTACGAAGGCCCGTTACCAGGTTCCGGAGCGCTTCGAGGGTGGCCAGATGCCGCTCCACATGCGCCTCCCGAAGCTGAAGGGCTTCAAGAACCCCGCCCACAAGCAGTTCCAGGTCGTGAACCTGGACAAGCTGGCCGAGCTCTACCCGCAGGGTGGCGAGGTCACGGTGGCCGGTCTGGTCGCCAAGGGCGCTGTTCGCAAGAACGAGCTCGTCAAGGTCCTTGGCCAGGGCGAGATCTCCGTGGCGCTGCAGGTGACGGTCGACGCCGTCTCCGGCTCCGCCAAGGAGAAGATCGCCGCCGCCGGCGGCACCGTCACCGAGCTCATCTGAGTTCGTTGATCTGACAACCGGGGATGTCCCATAACGGGGCATCCCCGGTTGGTCGTTCCAAGGGGGGCACGGTCGCCGGTAAGGTGGCGTGCACTGCTGTTAACCTCCGTGCGGCCTGCTTCCGTACGGACTTTGACCGATTTGTATTCGTCGATCCTCAAGACCGTCACCTCTCGCGTGGCTGCGTGAGAGGCGCAGGAGGCACCGTGCTCACCGCGTTCGCCCGGGCGTTCAAGACGCCCGACCTGCGCAAGAAGCTACTGTTCACGCTGGGCATCATGGTGCTCTTCAGGCTCGGGGCACATGTCCCCGTGCCGGGCGTCGACTACCGCAACGTCCAGACGTGCCTCGACCAGGCCAAGAGCGGCCAGAGCCTTTTCGGCCTCGTGAACATGTTCAGCGGTGGTGCACTGCTGCAGGTCACGATCTTCGCGCTCGGCATCATGCCCTACATCACGGCGAGCATCATCCTGCAGCTGCTCACGGTCGTGATCCCACGCCTGGAAGCCCTCAAGAAGGAGGGGCAGAGCGGCCAGACCAAGATCACGCAGTACACGCGTTATCTGACCGTCGCGCTCGCCGTCCTCCAGGGCACCGGACTCGTGGCCACTGCCAGCACCGGTGCGCTGTTCGGGAGTTGCCCCGTCGGCAACCAGATCGTGCCGAACCACTCGATCTTCACCACGATCACGATGGTCATCACGATGACCGCCGGCACCTGCCTGATCATGTGGCTCGGTGAGCTCATCACCGACCGCGGCATCGGCAACGGCATGTCGATCCTGATGTTCACCTCCATCGCCGCCGGCTTCCCGGGCGCCCTGTGGGGCATCAAGATGCAGGGCAAGCTGATGGGCGGCTGGCTGGAGTTCGGCCTGGTGATCCTCTGCGGTCTGGCCATGGTCGCGCTCGTCGTCTTCGTCGAGCAGGCCCAGCGCCGGATCCCCGTGCAGTATGCGAAGCGCATGATCGGCCGCCGTTCGTACGGCGGTACGTCCACCTACATCCCGCTCAAGGTGAACCAGGCGGGTGTGATCCCCGTCATCTTCGCCTCGTCGCTCCTCTACATCCCGGCTCTGCTGGTGCAGTTCACCGGCTCCAAGGCGGGCTGGGCGACGTGGGTGCAGACCAACCTGGTCAAGGGCGACCACCCCGTCTACATCGTCACGTACTTCCTGCTGATCGTTTTCTTCGCCTTCTTCTACGTCGCCATCTCCTTCAACCCCGAAGAAGTTGCGGACAATATGAAGAAGTATGGTGGCTTCATCCCGGGCATCCGGGCCGGCCGACCCACCGCGGAGTATCTGAGCTACGTGCTGAACCGCATCACGTGGCCTGGCTCGCTGTACCTGGGCTTGATTGCGCTGGTGCCGACCGTGGCACTGGTCACACTCAACGCAAACCAGAACTTCCCGTTCGGGGGAACCAGCATCCTGATCATCGTGGGTGTCGGTCTGGAGACTGTGAAGCAGATCGAGAGCCAGCTTCAGCAGCGCAACTACGAAGGGTTCCTCCGCTGATGCGAATCGTCCTCGTCGGGCCGCCCGGCGCCGGCAAGGGTACGCAGGCCGCGTACCTCGCCAAGAATCTCGCGATCCCGCACATCTCGACGGGTGACCTGTTCCGGGCGAACATCAGCCAGGGCACGGAGCTGGGCCTGCGGGCCAAGGGCTACATGGACGCGGGCCAGCTGGTCCCGGACGAGGTCACCATCGGGATGGCCCGCGACCGGATGAACCAGCCGGATGCCGAGAACGGCTTCCTGCTCGACGGCTTCCCGCGGAACGTCGCCCAGGCCGAGGCCCTCGACGAGGCCCTCCAGGCGGACGGCGTGAAGCTGGACGCCGTGCTGGACCTGGAGGTCCCGGAGGACGAGGTGGTCAAGCGCATCGCCGGCCGCCGGATCTGCCGGAACGACTCCAGCCACGTCTTCCACGTCACCTACAGCCGCCCGAAGCAGGACGGCGTGTGCGACGTCTGCGGCGGCGAGCTGTACCAGCGCGACGACGACAGCGAGGACACCGTCCGCAAGCGGCTCGAGGTCTACCACACGCAGACGGAGCCGATCATCGACTACTACAAGGCCCAGGGCCTGGTGGTGACGATCTCGGCCCTCGGCAAGGTCGCCGAGGTCACCGGACGGGCGATGGACGCCCTGGAGCGCAGCTCCTGACCCTCACGGTCTGTACACGGCCGCGGTGCCCTTGCGGGCACCGCGGCCGTAGTGTTGTTTCCGCCCAGCCAACCGAGAGCCGAGAAAGGCACCCCACATGGTGGAGATCAAAACCCCCCAGCAGATCGCGAAGATGCGCGAGGCGGGGCTGGTCGTCGCCGCCATCCACGCGGCCACCCGGGAGGCGGCCGTGCCCGGTGCCACGACCAAGGACCTGGACGACGTCGCCCGCAAGGTGATCGCCGAGCACGGTGCCAAGTCGAACTTCCTGGGGTACGGCGGGTTCCCCGCCACCATCTGCACCTCGGTGAACGAGGTCGTCGTGCACGGCATCCCGGACACGAAGACCGTCCTGAAGGACGGCGACATCATCTCGATCGACGCCGGCGCGATCATCGACGGCTGGCACGCGGACGCGGCCTTCACGGCCTTCGTGGGCTCCGGTCACGCCCCGGAGCTGATCGAGCTCTCCCGGGTGACCGAGGAGTCCATGTGGGCCGGCATCGCCGCCGTGAAGAACGGCAACCGCCTGGTCGACCTCTCCAAGGCCATCGAGGGCTACATCCGCCGCCAGCCGCGTCCCGCGAGCGGCAAGTACGGGATCATCGAGGACTACGGCGGGCACGGCATCGGCTCCGAGATGCACATGGACCCCCACCTGCTGAACTACGTGTCCCGCAAGCGGGGCAAGGGGCCGAAGCTGGTGCCGGGGTTCTGCATCGCCATCGAGCCGATGGTGAGCCTGGGGACGGCGAAGACGCATGTCCTGGAGGACGACTGGACCGTCCTGACGGACGACATGACCTGGTCCTCCCACTGGGAGCACTCCATCGCCCTCACGGAGGAGGGCCCCCTGGTCCTGACGGCCCCGGACGGCGGCCGCGCCAAGCTGGCCGCGATGGGCATCACGGCCGCGCCTGACCCGCTGGCCTGACGTCCGGGCGGGGCGCCGTCCATAAGCCGGTGAGCCGGAAGACGGGTGGACGTATCACCCTCGATTAGGCTTTCCCGTTTCACTGACGTAGACTGACGCGTCGGCTCTCGTCTATCCGCATGCCCGCGTTCCGCGTGGGGGTGCGAATACGGAGTCGATCAAGGTAGCCGATTCGAAAGGCGAAGCGTGGCCAAGAAGCAAGGTGCCATCGAGATCGAGGGCACCGTGATCGAGTCTCTGCCGAACGCGATGTTCAAGGTGGAACTCCAGAACGGTCACAAGGTCCTCGCGCACATCAGCGGCAAGATGCGGATGCACTACATCCGTATCCTTCCCGACGACCGGGTCGTGGTGGAGTTGTCCCCGTACGACCTGACGCGCGGCCGGATCGTCTACCGCTACAAGTAGATCTTGCCCATAGCCCCGCCTCCCGTGGGGTGAAGGCACTGACCCGGAGAACCTGCATCCCATGAAGGTCAAGCCGAGCGTCAAGAAGATCTGCGACAAGTGCAAGGTGATCCGCCGCCACGGCCGGGTCATGGTCATCTGCGACAACCTGCGCCACAAGCAGCGCCAGGGCTGACGCAGAACCTGCACTTCAGCAGTTTCTTCGCGCGACGCGAGCAATACGTACATACGCAGGACCCGTCCCTCTCTGTGATGGAGGGCGACACCCCCGGCTCGGAGGCCGGGGACCCAGCCGGTACCTGATACGGCCCCTGGGAGCGGTCTTGTGGAAGACCTCCGACGAACATCTGGAGCCAGTCAATGGCACGCGTTTCCGGTGTCGACATCCCGCGTGAAAAGCGCGTGGAGGTCGCACTCACCTACGTCTTCGGCATCGGCCGCACCCTGGCGAAGGAGACCCTCGCCAACACCGGTGTGAACCCGAACACCCGCGTTCGTGACCTGTCCGAGGAGGACCTGGTCAAGATCCGCGAGTACGTGGACGCCAACATCAAGACCGAGGGCGACCTGCGTCGCGAGGTCCAGGCCGACATCCGCCGCAAGGTCGAGATCGGCTGCTACCAGGGTCTGCGCCACCGTCGTGGCCTGCCCGTCCACGGCCAGCGCACCAGCACGAACGCTCGTACCCGCAAGGGCCCGCGTCGCGCCATCGCCGGCAAGAAGAAGCCGGGCAAGAAGTAGTCCTCAGCGGACGCTCACCAGCGGTCTTCGCTGTAGGACCGACCACCTCCACGGGAGAATCGAATGCCCCCCAAGGGACGCCAGGGCGCTGCCAAGAAGGTGCGCCGCAAGGAAAAGAAGAACGTCGCTCACGGCCACGCGCACATCAAGAGCACGTTCAACAACACCATCGTTTCGATCACCGACCCCACGGGCAACGTGATCTCCTGGGCCTCCGCCGGCCACGTCGGCTTCAAGGGCTCGCGC
This sequence comes from Streptomyces morookaense, assembly GCF_013030945.1. Lineage (GTDB taxonomy): Bacteria > Actinomycetota > Actinomycetes > Streptomycetales > Streptomycetaceae > Streptomyces > Streptomyces morookaensis. The sequence continues at coordinate 109,578 of NZ_JABBXF010000039.1, forward strand.
AAGTCCACCCCGTTCGCCGCGCAGATGGCCGCCGAGTCGGCTGCCCGTCGCGCGCAGGAGCACGGCATGCGCAAGGTCGACGTCTTCGTCAAGGGCCCGGGTTCCGGTCGTGAGACCGCCATCCGCTCGCTCCAGGCGACCGGCCTCGAGGTTGGCTCCATCCAGGACGTCACCCCGACCCCGCACAACGGCTGCCGTCCGCCGAAGCGTCGTCGCGTCTGACGCGTCGGCCGCTTCGCGGTTGCCTTGAGGGTGTGGGCGGCACGGCTCTTCGGAGCCGTGCCGCCCGTACCCTTGTAGTACCTCAGGACATCAAATAGTGGGTGTCCATGACTGAAGGATCCTTCGCATGCTGATCGCTCAGCGTCCCTCCCTCACCGAAGAGGTCGTTGACGAGTTCCGTTCCCGGTTCGTCATCGAGCCGCTGGAGCCGGGCTTCGGCTACACCCTCGGCAACTCCCTGCGTCGTACGCTCCTCTCCTCGATCCCGGGTGCGGCGGTCACGTCCATCCGCATCGACGGTGTCCTGCACGAGTTCACCACCGTGCCGGGCGTCAAGGAGGACGTCACCGACCTCATCCTCAACATCAAGCAGCTGGTCGTCTCCTCGGAGCACGACGAGCCGGTCGTGATGTACCTGCGCAAGCAGGGCCCGGGTCTGGTCACCGCCGCCGACATCGCCCCGCCGGCCGGTGTCGAGGTGCACAACCCCGACCTGGTCCTGGCGACCCTGAACGCCAAGGGCAAGCTGGAGATGGAGCTGACCGTCGAGCGCGGTCGCGGCTACGTCTCCGCCGTCCAGAACAAGCAGGTGGGCCAGGAGATCGGCCGTATCCCGGTCGACTCCATCTACTCGCCGGTTCTCAAGGTCACCTACAAGGTCGAGGCGACCCGTGTCGAGCAGCGCACCGACTTCGACAAGCTGATCGTCGACGTCGAGACCAAGCAGGCCATGCGCCCGCGCGACGCCATGGCGTCCGCCGGCAAGACCCTGGTCGAGCTGTTCGGTCTGGCCCGCGAGCTCAACATCGACGCCGAGGGCATCGACATGGGCCCGTCCCCGACGGACGCCGCCCTGGCCGCCGACCTGGCGCTGCCGATCGAGGAGCTCGAGCTCACCGTTCGGTCCTACAACTGCCTCAAGCGCGAGGGCATCCACTCCGTGGGTGAGCTCGTCGCCCGTTCCGAGGCCGACCTGCTCGACATCCGCAACTTCGGTGCGAAGTCGATCGACGAGGTCAAGGCGAAGCTGGCCGGCATGGGCCTGGCCCTCAAGGACAGCCCGCCCGGATTCGACCCGACCGCCGCCGCCGACGCGTTTGGCGCCGACGACGACGCGGACGCGGGTTTTGTGGAGACCGAGCAGTACTGATCGGTCTTCGGCTGCAGGTCCGCTTCGGCTGACCGCGCAGTTCCCCGCGCCCTTCGGGGCGCGGGGTCTCCGACAGGCGACCGCCTGCTCGGATACTGACTCCGGTACCTGGTACGGCCGGGGCAGACACCTAGGAGAAACACCATGCCGCGTCCCACCAAGGGTGCCCGTCTCGGCGGCGGCGCCGCGCACGAGAAGCTGATGCTGGCGAACCTCGCCAAGTCGCTCTTCGAGCACGGCCGCATCACCACGACCGAGGCCAAGGCCCGCCGCCTGCGTCCGGTCGCGGAGCGCCTGATCACCAAGGCGAAGAAGGGCGACATCCACAACCGTCGCCAGGTGCTGCAGACGATCACCGACAAGGGCGTCGTCCACACCCTCTTCACCGAGATCGCTCCGCGCTTCGCCGAGCGTCCGGGTGGCTACACCCGCATCACCAAGATCGGCAACCGTCGTGGCGACAACGCCCCGATGGCCGTGATCGAGCTGGTCGAGGGCGAGATCGCCAAGAAGGCGACCGTCGCCGAGGCCGAGGCCGCCACCAAGCGTGCGGTCAAGGAGTCCGAGGCTGCTGCCGAGGCTCCGGCCGAGGAGTCGAAGGACGCCTGACGCACATCGTGTGTCAGGACGGGCCCGCCCCTTTCGGGGGCGGGCCCGTCCCGCATTTGTGGAAGGAAATTCTGCGGTGAGTGACGAGGTGGAGCCCGGCAAGGTCCGGGTGCGGCTGGACCTGTCGTACGACGGCAAGGACTTCTCGGGCTGGGCCAAGCAGCGCGAGGGGCAGCGCACGGTCCAGGGCGAGCTGGAGGACGCGATCCGGACGGTGACGCGCTCGTCCGAGACGTACGAACTGACCGTCGCCGGGCGGACGGACGCCGGTGTGCACGCCCGCGGGCAGGTCGCGCACGTCGATCTGCCGGCCGAGGTGTGGGCCGAGCACCAGGACAAGCTGCTGCGCCGATTGGCCGGACGGCTCCCGCACGACGTCCGGGTCTGGAAGGCCGAGGAGGCGCCGGCCGGTTTCAACGCGCGGTTCTCGGCGGTCTGGCGGCGTTACGCCTACCGGGTGACGGACCATCACGGCGGCGTCGACCCGCTGTTGCGTGGTCATGTCCTGTGGCACGACTGGCCGTTGGACGTCGACGCGATGAACGCCGCCGCGGAGAAGCTCGTCGGCGAGCACGACTTCGCCGCGTACTGCAAGAAGCGCGAGGGTGCCACCACCATCCGTACGCTGCAGCAGCTGAGTTGGGTGCGGGACGCGTCCGGCGTCATCACGGCGACGGTGAAGGCGGACGCCTTCTGCCACAACATGGTGCGGTCGCTCGTCGGCGCGCTGCTGTTCGTCGGTGACGGGCACCGGCCGGTCGACTGGCCCGGCAAGGTGCTGGCGGCGGGGGTGCGGGACTCGGCGGTGCATGTCGTGCGGCCGCACGGGCTGACGCTCGAAGAGGTCGGCTACCCGGCCGACTCCGAGCTGGCGGCCCGCAACCGGGAAGCGCGCAACAAGCGGACTCTCCCGGCTGACGCTGGGCGGTACCCCCATCCCGGCAGTTCGGGCTGCTGCTGAGCCGGGGCCCTCACGGCAGGTTGACGGCCAGGTCGCTCGACATCGTGAAGTACGGGTGGACGCCCGCGATCGTCGGGTAGATGTCGGTCTTGTTGCGGTCGACGATGTCCCCGACGAGCCGGCCCAGCCTGACCGGCTCGGCCCCGGGGGCCGGCACCAGGGCCAGGTCCCAGGTCGTGCTCTCGTCGCCGCCGCGGGCGGCCTTCAGCCGCTCGTACGGGACGGTGACCCGGAATGCCGCCTTGCCGGTGGCCTCGGCGTCCACCGTGACCTCGGCCGCGCTGTCCGTGCGCGGGGTGCCGACGAGGACGGGCGTGCCGCCGTCGCCGAACTCGGCGCCGTGCAGGGTGCCTTCGACCGTGAACGCGTCCTCGCCGGTGCGGATGCTGCGCGCCTCGGCGTGGGCCGGGCGGTGCCAGGCGCGCAGCGCCAGGTAGCCGTCGACGGTCGGGTAGGGCACCCACCAGGTGAACGGGGCGTCGGGCAGCGGCTCCACCGTGAGGAGGCCCTTGCCCTCGGCGAGGTGGGAGACCACGCGGCGGCGGGCGCGGTCCTCCTCGCGCACGACGTGCAGGTCCCAACGGCCTTCGCCCAGGCGGAGCTTGCGCCGGTCCAGAACGGCCGTCCAGGGGCCGCCCCTGCCGCCCGCCGGCGGGGTGAGCGGCACGGCGACGGGCTTGCCCTCGCGGCGGCGGGTGACGGTGAGGGTGAGCTTGTCGCCGGAGACGCCGCTGCCGTCGACGGACACCCGGATGTTGCCGTCGGCGTCGACGCGGCAGGAGGCCACGGGGCGCAGCGGCTTGCGGACGACGATGTCCTTGAGGACCTTCTTCACCGGCTGCTTCGCCGGCTTGGCCACGGGCCGCCGGACGAGCTTGCCGACGGCGCGGCGCAGCAGTTTGCGCAGCGGGACGGACGTGCTGCCGGTCCCGGACGCGCCGGTGCGCTCGCCGCGGTCGCGGCGGAGGTCCTCGATGAGGGCGAGGTAGGCGTCCGCGATGCGTTCGGGGGAGTAGCGCTGGGCGGAGGCGCGGGCGGCCTCGCCCATGCGGCGGCGGAGGCCGTCGTCCTCGATGAGTTCGAGCAGGCCCTTGGCGACGGCGTCGCTGTCGCCGACGGGGACGAGGAGGCCGTCCTCGCCGTGGGTGATGATCTCGCCGGGGCCGTGCGGGCAGTCGGTGGCGACGACGGGGACGCCGCAGTGCATGGCCTCCACGATCGTCATGCCGAAGGACTCCTCGCGGGAGGTCACGGCGGCGATGGAGCCCTTGGCCCACTCGGTCTCGATGGGGGAGTGGGCGCCCATGAGCGTGACCGACTCGTTGAGTCCGAGGCGGTCGATCTGCGCGCGCAGCTTGGCCTGTTCGGGGCCGCGGCCGTAGAGGCGCAGCTTCCAGTCGGGGTGCGCGGCGGCGACGGTGGCCCAGGCCTTGACGAGCAGGTCGTAGCGCTTGACGGGGATGAGCCTGCCGGCGGCGACGACGAGCTTGGCGTCGGGGTCGGCCTGTTCGACCTCGGAGGCGGGTACGCCGTTGGGCAGGCAGACGATCTTCGTCTTGGCGTCGGGGAAGTGCTCCCGGTGGGTGGCCGCGTCGGCCTCGGAGACGGTGGTGTGCGCGTCCAGGTGCGGGATGGAGGCGTCCTGGTAGGCGCGGATGGCCGGCTCGTGGGTGCCGTAGATCCGGTGCTCCTGGCCGATGCGCAGGTAGCGGCCGGTGCCGAACTCGGCGAGGTACATCACCAGTCCGGGGCGGGTGGCGATGACGACGTCGGCGTCGGTGCGGGCCAGGTGCTCGGCGACGCGCTGGTCGGTGAGGGCGCTGAAGTGCGCGCCCTTGGCCTCGACCGGGGGGATGTACGCGCTCTCCTGCGCGAGCAGCTCGTGGTCGCGGTCGGCGCCCTCGTCCGGGCGCTGGTCGATGAGGTTGACCAGTCTGACCTTGGGGTGGAGGGCGAGCCTCGGCGTCTTCCCGCTTCTGATGACCGAGACGATCTCCACGTCGTGGCGCTCCGCGAGAGCGCTCGCGACGTTGAACGTCGAGCGGATGGTGCCGCCGATGCCGTACGCGTTCTGCAAAAGGAAAGAGATCTTCATGGCGGTGTGTCCGCGGCGCGCTGCAGGCGCTGCGTCCGTCCTTCCCCCTGGCCCGGGTGTCGAGGTCTCCCCACCGTCGGTTAAGACCGTTGAGAGGGATTTGGGTTGCCCGGGCAGCCTACATTGTGGCTTGGGTCACGTTGCAAGGATCAGTGCCCGGGCGTCTTCGAGCGCACCGACGCCGCGGCCTGTTCGCTGCCCCGCGCGAGGATGCGGCGGAAGACGTAGCCGCCTGCGTCGCGGCCCGCGGCGAGGGCCTTGGTGTCGTCGGCGGGGACGGCGGCGCCGTTCGTGTAGCCCGCGACGGTGAAGTACGCGTACCGCCCTTCCGTGTTCGCGGAGTTGCGGCACGTGGTCCCGCGGCAGAAGGCGGTGCCGTCGTCGCCGGGCAGCGGGGTGATGTTGCCCGTGTACTGGTCCTTGGCCTTGTCGGCGGCGGCCTTGGTGTCGAAGACGGCCACGCCGACCGTCACGGCGACGCCGTCGCGCACGTAGGTGGCCCGCAGCACCTGGCGGCAGCCGTTGTCCTGCAGGACCTGGCCCAGGCCGCCCTCGGCGGCGTCGGTGCAGTCGGCGGCGGTGTCGGTGGCGGTCCGCCGGTAGGCGGCGCCGGGGCTCATCACCGGCTGGGCCTGCGGGAAGAAGCTCTGTGTGGTGAGCGGCGCCTTGTCCTTGTCGGCGCTGGATATGAACTCCCGCGGGTCCGGCGGCGACGGCGGCGCGACCGGGGCGAAGGTCGGCTCGGGGGAGGCGGAGGCGCTGGGCAGCCTGCCGCTCGTCGTGTCGGCCTTGTCGTTCTTCCCCGTCATGACCACGGCGGTGGCCACGATGGCGGCCACGGCGCCCGCGCCGAGCACGCCGCCGCCGACGATCAGCAGCTTGCGGCGCCGGCTGCGTGCGGCCGTGGCGTCGGCGAGCTGCGCCCAGTCCGGGGTGCCGGCCGAGGGCGGCGGCTGGTGCGGGGGCATGGGGGACGGTGGCGGTGGCGGTCCCCACTGCGGAGTCGCCGGTCCGGAGCCGCCTTCGGGCCCGTACGGCCCCCCCTGCCCAAAACTCATGTCCGGCATCGTAAACCGCTTGGACACGGGCCGGTCGGCCGAGAGAATGCGGCACATGGGACATGTGGAGGCGGCGCATCTCGAGTACGGCCTACCGGACGGCAGGGCGTTGCTCGGCGACGTCTCCTTCCGGGTCGGGGAGGGCGCCTCGGTCGCCCTGGTCGGGGCCAACGGTGCGGGCAAGACGACCCTGCTGCGGCTGGTCTCCGGGGAGCTGCAGCCGCACGGCGGCACGGTCACGGTGAGCGGCGGGCTGGGCGTGATGCCGCAGTTCGTCGGGTCCGTGCGGGACGAGCGCACCGTGCGGGACCTGCTGGTCTCCGTGGCGCCGGCGCGCATCCGCGCCGCGGCCGGGGCGGTGGACCGGGCCGAGCACGCGATCATGACGGTCGACGACGAGGCCGCGCAGATGGCGTACGCCCAGGCGCTCGCCGACTGGGCCGAGGCGCGCGGCTACGAGGCCGAGACCGTGTGGGACATGTGCACCATGGCCGCGCTGGGTGTCCCGTACGAGAAGGCGCAGTGGCGCCAGGTGCGCACGCTGTCCGGCGGCGAGCAGAAGCGGCTGGTGCTGGAGTCGCTGCTGCGCGGCCCGGAGGAGGTGCTGCTGCTGGACGAGCCGGACAACTATCTGGACGTCCCCGGCAAGCGCTGGCTGGAGGAGCGGCTGCGGGAGACGCGGAAGACGGTGCTCTTCGTGTCCCACGACCGTGAGCTGCTCGCCCGTGCCGCCGAGAAGATCATCAGCGTCGAGCCGGGCCCTGCCGGGAGCGACGTCTGGGTGCACGGCGGCGGCTTCGCCACGTACCACCAGGCGCGCAAGGAGCGCTTCGCCCGCTTCGAGGAGCTGCGGCGGCGCTGGGACGAGAAGCACGCCCAGCTGAAGAAGCTGGTGATCAGCCTGCGCGAGGCGGCCGCCATCAGCCATGAGATGGCCTCCCGCTATGCGGCGGCCCAGACCAGGCTGCGGAAGTTCGAGGAGGCGGGTCCGCCGCCGGAGCCGCCGCGCGAGCAGGACATCCGGATGCGGCTGCGCGGCGGCCGTACCGGGGTACGGGCCGTGACCTGCGAAAAGCTGGAGCTCACGGGCCTGATGCAGCCGTTCGACCTGGAGGTCTTCTACGGGGAGCGGGTGGCCGTCCTGGGCTCGAACGGCTCGGGGAAGTCGCACTTCCTCCGCCTCCTGGCGGGGGAGGACGTGGCGCACAGCGGGATGTGGAAGCTGGGCGCCCGCGTGGTCCCCGGCCACTTCGCCCAGACCCACGCCCACCCCGAGCTCCTCGGCCGCACGCTCGTCGACATCCTGTGGACGGAACACGCCAAGGACCGCGGGGGCGCGATGTCGGCGCTGCGCCGCTACGAACTGGAGCGCCAGGGCGACCAGCACTTCGACCGCCTGTCGGGCGGCCAGCAGGCGCGCTTCCAGATCCTGCTGCTGGAGCTGGCGGGGACCACGGCGCTGTTGCTGGACGAGCCGACGGACAACCTGGACCTGGAGAGCGCGGAGGCTCTGCAGGAGGGCCTGGAGGCCTATGAGGGCACGGTCCTGGCGGTGACGCACGACCGTTGGTTCGCGCGGGCCTTCGACCGGTTCCTGGTCTTCGGTGCGGACGGTCGCGTGCGGGAGGTGCCGGAGCCGGTGTGGGACGAGGGCCGGGTGGCCAGGAAGCGGTGAGGACGTCCGGCCGGGCCTTGCGGGGGCGGTCGTGTGGTCGGCCGGGGGTCCGGGGGTCGTCCCCCGGGATGTGCAGTCAGATCCTGCTGCTGGAGCTGGCGGGGACCACGGCGCTGTTGCTGGACGAGCCGACGGACAACCTGGACCTGGAGAGCGCGGAGGCTCTGCAGGAGGGCCTGGAGGCCTATGAGGGCACGGTCCTGGCGGTGACGCACGACCGTTGGTTCGCGCGGGCCTTCGACCGGTTCCTGGTCTTCGGTGCGGACGGTCGCGTGCGGGAGGTGCCGGAGCCGGTGTGGGACGAGGGCCGGGTGGCCAGGAAGCGGTGAGGACGTCCGGCCGGGCCTTGCGGGGGCGGTCGTGTGGTCGGCCGGGGGTCCGGGGGTCGTCCCCCGGGATGTGCAGTCAGATCCTGCTGCTGGAGCTGGCGGGGACCACGGCGCTGTTGCTGGACGAGCCGACGGACAACCTGGACCTGGAGAGCGCGGAGGCTCTGCAGGAGGGCCTGGAGGCCTATGAGGGCACGGTCCTGGCGGTGACGCACGACCGTTGGTTCGCGCGGGCCTTCGACCGGTTCCTGGTCTTCGGTGAGAATGGGGTCGTGCGTGAGGTCTCCGAGCCGGTGTGGGAAGAGGGCCGGGTCGTACGCAAGCGATAAGGTGCGCCGCCGCGTTTTGACCCTGCCGGGCGGCGGCAGGTACCCTGTGGGTTCGTTATGCGTATTGGCTTGGTCGTTCTCACGCGAGGGGCCCTTACGCTTGTCCGTCGGGCTGGTTGCCGGCGGCCTGCACGCGGGTTGCGTCCCCGTGGTGCGGCCACTGCCGTGTGACTTGTCCTGTGCGGACCGTGTCAGGACCCACTCAACTGAGAAAAGGCTACGACCGTGCGTACGTTCAGCCCCAAGCCCGGCGATGTGACGCGCCAGTGGCACATCATTGACGCGCAGGACGTCGTCCTGGGCCGTCTCGCCTCCACGGCTGCCTCCCTGCTGCGTGGCAAGCACAAGCCCGTGTATGCCCCGCACATGGACATGGGTGACTTCGTCGTCATCATCAACGCCGACAAGGTTCACCTGTCCGGCAACAAGAAGACCCAGAAGATGGCCTACCGCCACTCTGGCTTCCCGGGTGGTCTGCGCTCCGTCCGTTACGACGAGCTGCTCGACAAGAACCCGGAGAAGGCCGTCGAGAAGGCCGTCAAGGGCATGCTGCCGAAGAACTCCCTCGGCCGTCAGATGCTCTCGAAGCTGAAGGTCTACTCGGGCGACCAGCACCCGCACGCCGCCCAGCAGCCCGTCCCGTTCGAGATCACCCAGGTCAAGCAGGGCTGAGTCCCGGCCACCGCCGAACCAGAAAGTCTGAGGAGAATCAGTGGCTGAGACCACCGCCGAGATGCCGGTCGAGGGCGTCGAGGAGTACACCACGGAGACCGAGGTCGTCGAGTCGGAGTACACCTCCGAGTCCCTCGCCTCCCGCTTCGGCGAGCCCCAGCCGGCCGCCGGCCTGGGCCGTCGCAAGAACGCCATCGCCCGTGTCCGGATCGTTCCGGGCACCGGCAAGTGGAAGATCAACGGCCGCACCCTTGAGGACTACTTCCCCAACAAGGTGCACCAGCAGGAAGTCAACGAGCCCTTCAAGGTGCTCGAGCTCGACGACCGCTACGACGTCATCGCCCGCATCGCGGGTGGCGGCGTGTCCGGCCAGGCCGGCGCCCTGCGCCTCGGTGTGGCCCGCGCCCTCAACGAGGCCGACATCGACAACAACCGCGGCCCGCTGAAGAAGGCCGGCTTCCTCTCGCGTGACGACCGTGCGGTCGAGCGCAAGAAGGCCGGTCTGAAGAAGGCCCGCAAGGCTCCGCAGTACAGCAAGCGCTAAACCGCGGCTTCGCTGCACTGCCCGAACGCCCCGGCGGCACGAAATGTGCCGCCGGGGCGTTCGGCCATTGGCGGCCCGGGGCGTATACCTGGAGGAAACGCCCTGGCCCCGGGCTCGACACCTTCACGTTCGGGGGTCCGCGCACGGACCCCGCACTCCAGTGTTTTCGGAGGACACCAGTGGGACGACTCTTCGGTACGGACGGTGTGCGCGGTGTCGCCAACGCCGATCTGACGGCGGAGCTCGCGCTCGGCCTGTCGGTCGCGGCGGCGCATGTGCTCGCCGAGGCGGGTACCTTCGAGGGCCATCGCCCGGTGGCGGTGGTCGGCCGTGATCCGCGTGCGTCCGGGGAGTTCCTGGAGGCCGCCGTGGTGGCGGGACTGGCCAGTGCGGGCGTGGACGTCCTGCGGGTGGGCGTGCTGCCCACGCCCGCGGTCGCCTACCTCACCGGGGCCCTCGGCGCCGACCTCGGCGTGATGCTCTCCGCCAGCCACAACGCGATGCCCGACAACGGCATCAAGTTCTTCGCCCGCGGCGGCCACAAGCTCGCCGACGAGCTCGAGGACCGCATCGAGCAGACCTACCGGGCCCACGCCTCCGGCGAGCCCTGGGACCGGCCCACCGGCGCCGGTGTCGGCCGGGTCCGCGACTACGACCAGGGCTTCGACAACTACGTCGCCCACCTGATCGGCGTCCTCCCGAACCGCCTCGACGGGCTCAAGGTCGTCATCGACGGCGCCCACGGTGCCGCGGCCCGGGTCTCGCCCGAGGCGTTCGCACGGGCCGGCGCCGAGGTCGTCACCATCGGCACCGAGCCGGACGGCCTCAACATCAACCACGAGTGCGGCTCCACGCACCTGGCCAAGCTGCGCGCCGCCGTCGTCGAGCACGGCGCCGACCTGGGTGTGGCGCACGACGGCGACGCCGACCGCTGCCTGGCCGTGGACGCCAAGGGCGACGAGGTCGACGGCGACCAGATCCTGGCCGTCCTGGGCCTCGCCATGCGCGACGCCGGGTCGCTGCGCAAGAACACGATCGTCGCGACGGTCATGTCGAACCTGGGCTTCAAGCTGGCCATGGAGCGCGAGGGCATCGACCTCGTCCAGACCGCGGTCGGCGACCGCTACGTCCTGGAGGAGATGAAGGCGAACGGCTTCGCCCTCGGCGGCGAGCAGTCCGGCCACGTCATCGTCCTGGACCACGCGACGACCGGCGACGGCACGCTGACCGGCCTGATGCTGGCGGCCCGCGTCGCCGCCACGGGCCGTTCGCTCGCGGAGCTGGCGGGCGTGATGGAGCGGCTGCCGCAGGTGCTCGTCAACGTGCGCGACGTCGACAAGTCGCGGGTCGCCACCTCGGAGGAGCTGGCGGAGGCCGTGAAGACGGCGGAGCTGGAGCTCGGCGCGACCGGGCGGGTGCTGCTGCGGTCGTCCGGCACGGAGCCGCTGGTGCGCGTCATGGTCGAGGCCGCCGACATCGAGCAGGCGCGCGCCATCGCGCAGCGGTTGGCCGATGTGGTGAAGTCCGCGCTGGGCTAGCCAGAGCTTGTCCGGCGCCCCGAAGGGGCGCGGGGAACTGCGCGATCAGCCACGACGTGTCCGCAGCCGAGGTCCCCGGGGCTGCGCCCCGGACCCCTGGGGCGGTGCTTCGGCTGCGGGCCGGTGGGGGCTGGTCGCGCAGTTCCTCCCCCAGCTACCGCTGGGGGTACCCCCAGCGCCCCTTCGGGGCGCTACAGCTTGCGCAGCGAAAGCCGCTGCACCTTGTGGTCCGGCCCCTTGCGCAGGATCAGGTTCGAACGGCCCCGCGTCGGGGCGACGTTCTCCAGGAGGTTGGGCTTGTTGATGGTCCGCCAGTTCCGGCGCGCGTAGTCCAGCGCCTCCTCCTCCGACACCTCCGTGTAGCGCCGGAAGTACGAGTCCGGGTCCTGGAACGCCGTGGCCCGCAGCTTCCTGAAGCGGTGGTAGTACCACTGCTCGATGTCCTCGGCCCGCGCGTCCACGTACACGCTGAAGTCGAAGAAGTCGGCGAGCCCGACCCTGGTCCGGCCGTCCTTGCCGGGCTGGGCCGGCTGGAGGACGTTGAGGCCCTCGACGATCAGGATGTCGGGGCGCTGCACGGTCAGCCGCTCGCCCGGCACGATGTCGTAGGTCAGGTGCGAGTAGACCGGCGCCGAGACCTCCTCCTTGCCGGCCTTCACGTCCGCGACGAACCGTGTCAGCGCCCGCCGGTCGTAGGACTCCGGGAAGCCCTTCCTGGACATCAGGCCGCGCGCCTGCAGCTCGGCGTTGGGCAGCAGGAAGCCGTCCGTGGTGACCCGTTCCACCCGCGGGTGCTCGGGCCAGCGGGCGAGGAGGGCGCGCAGCAGCCGGGCCGTGGTCGACTTGCCGACCGCCACGCTGCCGGCGACCCCGATGACGAAGGGCGTGCCGCGCTGGGCCCCCTTCTCGCCGAGGAAGGTGTTGAGCGCGCCGCGCAGCTGTCCGGTGGCGCCCACGTAGAGGTTGAGCAGCCGGGAGAGCGGCAGGTAGATGTCGCGGACCTCGTCGAGGTCGATGACGTCGCCGAGTCCCTGCAGCGCCTCGACCTCGGCGGCGGTGAGCGGCAGCGGCGTGTTCTCGCGCAGCGCGCTCCACTCGGCCCGGGTGAGGTCGACGAAGGGCGAGGAGTCCGCACGCCGTCGCTGGGGTGAGGGCTGCGGCTGCTCTGTGGTGGTCGGCACGGCCCCCATTCTGCGGGGGCCACGGGCGGTGATCACCTCGGGGGTGTGTGGCGCCGGCGACACCGGGGCCGTGTGTGGTGCCGGTGGGTGAAGTTCGGCCGGGAGCCTGTACTTACTCGCGGGTCAGGAATACGTTCCCGTCCTGCTGTGCCGTCTGTGCAGCCTGTTCCGTCGTCCGGTCCGGTTCCGCACCCCGCGCGAGGCTCCCGTGTTCGTTCTCCGTCTCGTACACCGCCATCTGCGCTACTCGGTCCGGCGTGCGTTCCGCCGCTCCGGGCGTGGCACCGTGGCCGCCCGTGAGGTATTCGCCGACCGGGTGCGCGGCGAGCTCTCCGCCGAGCTGCCGGAGGAGGACCTGGGGCAGGAGCTCGGCGACTGTCTGGACCGGTATGTGCTGGGCAGCAAGCCGCGCTGCGAGGAGGTCGAGTACCTGGAGCTGGTCCAGGAGGCCATCTACAGGATCGAGCGCGGACGTTGAGGCGGGAGCCGTACGCTGCACTCCATGTGCGGAATCGTTGGGTATGTGGGAGGGCAGTGCGCCCTCGACGTCGTCCTCGCCGGGCTGCGGCGGCTGGAGTACCGCGGCTATGACTCGGCCGGTGTGGCAGTGCCGGCCGACGGCGGGCTCGCGGCCGCGAAGAAGGCCGGCAAGCTCGCCAATCTGGAGAAGGAGCTCGCCGCCCGCCCGCTGCCGTCAGGGCCCACCGGCATCGGCCACACGCGCTGGGCCACGCACGGCGCGCCCAACGATGCCAACGCCCACCCCCACCTGGACAATCCGGGCCGGGTCGCGGTCGTCCACAACGGCATCATCGAGAACTTCGCCGCGCTGCGCGCCGAGCTCGCCGAGCGCGGTCATGTGCTGGTCTCGGAGACGGACACCGAGGTCGTCTCCCATCTGCTCTCGGAGGCCTTCTCCTCCTGCGGCGACCTGGCCGAGGCCATGCGGCAGGTGTGCCGCCGCCTGGAGGGCGCGTTCACGCTGGTCGCGGTGCACGCGGACGACCCGGACGTGGTGGTGGGCGCCCGCCGCAACTCCCCGCTGGTGGTGGGCGTGGGGGACGGAGAGGCCTTCCTGGCCTCGGACGTCGCGGCCTTCATCGCCCACACCCGGGAAGCGATCGAGCTCGGCCAGGACCAGGTGGTCGAGCTCCGCCGGGACAGCCTGGACGTGACGGTGACGGTCACCACCTTCGAGGGCAAGGACGCGGAGGTCCGGCCGTACCACGTCGACTGGGACGCCTCGGCCGCGGAGAAGGGCGGCTACGACTACTTCATGCTCAAGGAGATCGCCGAGCAGCCGAAGGCCGTCGCGGACACGCTGCTGGGCCGGATCGACGCGGCCGGGTCGCTGTCGCTGGACGAGGTGCGGATCCCCGGCCCGGTGCTGCGGGAGGTCGACAAGGTCGTGATCGTGGCATGCGGCACGGCGTACCACGCCGGGCTGATCGCCAAGTACGCGATCGAGCACTGGACGCGCATCCCGTGCGAGACGGAGCTGGCGAGCGAGTTCCGTTACCGCGATCCGATTCTCGACCAGCGGACGCTGGTGATCGCCATCTCGCAGTCCGGCGAGACGATGGACACGCTGATGGCGCTGCGGCACGCGCGCGAGCAGGGTGCGAAGGTGCTGGCGATCTGCAACACGAACGGCTCGACGATTCCGCGGGAATCGGATGCCGTGCTGTACACGCACGCCGGCCCGGAGGTGGCCGTCGCCTCGACGAAGGCGTTCCTGACGCAACTGGTGGCCTGCTACCTGGTGGCGCTGTATCTGGGGCAGGTGCGCGGCACCAAGTGGGGTGACGAAGTCCGGTCCGTGGTACGGGAGTTGTCGGACATCGCCACACAGGTGGACGAGGTCCTGGAGACGATGGAGCCGGTGCGCGAACTGGCGCGCTCGCTGGCGGACAAGGGGACCGTGCTGTTCCTGGGCCGGCACGTCGGCTATCCGGTCGCCCTGGAGGGCGCACTGAAACTGAAGGAGCTGGCGTATATGCACGCCGAGGGCTTCGCGGCGGGCGAGCTGAAGCACGGTCCGATCGCGCTGATCGAGGAGGACCTGCCGGTGGTGGTCGTGGTGCCGTCGCCGCGCGGCCGGTCGGTCCTGCACGACAAGATCGTCTCCAACATCCAGGAGATCCGGGCCCGCGGCGCCCGCACCATCGTGATCGCGGAGCGCGGCGACGAGGCGGTGCGCCCGTACGCGGACCACCTGATCGAGATCCCGGCGACCCCGGTGCTGCTGCAGCCGCTCGTCGCGACCGTCCCGCTCCAGGTCTTCGCCTGCGAGCTCGCGACGGCCCGCGGCAACGAGGTGGACCAGCCGCGCAACCTGGCGAAGTCGGTGACGGTCGAATGATCGTCGGAGTCGGTATCGACGTGGCAGAGATCGAGCGCTTCGGCGCGGCGCTGGAGCGCACCCCCGGCATGGCGGAGCGCCTGTTCGTGGAGCGCGAGCTGTACCTGCCGAGCGGCGAACGCCGGGGCACCGCCTCGCTCGCGGTCCGCTTCGCGGCCAAGGAGGCCCTGGCCAAGGCCCTGGGCGCCCCGGCGGGCCTGCTGTGGACGGACGCGGAGGTGGTGGCGGAGGACAGCGGCCGACCGCGTCTGGTCGTCACCGGCACGGTGGCGGCACGGGCGGAGGCGCTGGGGGTGACGTCGTGGCATGTGTCGCTGAGCCACGACGCGGGGGTTGCTTCTGCGGTGGTGATTGCGGAGAAGTGAGGGGCGGGGCGCGGGCGGGGGCACCCCCGCCCCCCCCCCGGTTCCGGTGACTGCCCGGCGGGGCCGGCGTGGGCCGGGTGCCGTCAGTGGGGGAG
>NZ_JABBXF010000004.1 GCF_013030945.1 Streptomyces morookaense
CCGCATCGATCCGCAAGGAGTACAAGGTCAGCCTGCCGTCGCCGGGACCGGCTCGTGCAGGAAGAGGATCGTGCAGCCGGTCCTGCTGAAGGTCTGGTGCTCGATGGGGTACGGGTAGTCGACGAAGTCGCCCCTGGCCCGGTGTGCCGTGTGCCGGGTCCCGTCGGGGAACACCAGCTCGTCGTCGGCCTCGCCGTCGAGGAACAGAAAGCGGTGCGCCGTGCGGTGCGGATGCCGGGGCGAGAAGGAGCCCGGCTCGAAGTGGGACAGCCCTACGACCCGTTCGTCGAAGGTCTCGTCGAAGGCGACGTCGAGGAGCAGCCGGAACCACTGTCCCGGGCCCGACTCCAGCCACCCCTCCGGGCCGAACACGTCGTCGGCCGGGGTTCCCAGCCGCTTCCCGGCCAGGACGAGGGCCGTGGAGCCGCTGGTGCTGGATACGACTGCGCCCACCTCTCCGTCCCCGGGCAGCGCGGCATACGCCCCGGTCCGGTGCTCCGATACGAGTCCGGTCGTGCCGCCCGCGATCGAGAGCTTTCCGTCCAGGACGAGAACACGGTCGTCCCCGCACCCTGGACGGGTGAACTCGCCACCCGCCGCGAGCCGCAGGAGCGAGAACGAGTCGCCCTGGGCGGAGTTGAGCAGCTCTTTCGTCCAGACCCCCGGCACCCGCCCGCCGTCGTCGCGGGTCGCCGCCATCCACCCGACAGGGCTGAAGGTTGATATGCGGTCGGCCATTTCTCTCCTCTTCTCTCCTCCGTTGCGCCGACAATCCTGCCGCGCGGAGGCCGAGTTGGCTGCTTGTCACCCCGGGCACCGCTGATTCCACGACCGCTTGGCGGCCGCGGCCCTGGGCTTCATCCGAGGAGCGGGACGACAGTGTTCAGGGGAGCGCAACGTCGCAGGGAACAGGACCGGGCGGTACGCCTCAACCCTGGCAGCAAGGTCGTTATCGTCACCGGAGGCGGGTCCGGCATCGGCGCCACCACCGTGTATCGCTTCGGGCGCGAAGGAGCCACGGTGGTCGCCGTCGGGCGGACCGAGGGCAAACTGAAGCAGGCCGCCGTCGGTGCCCCCGCTGGTTCGCGCTACCGGCGCGGGATGATGCTGCTTGCCTCGGCGTCGCCCGTCCCTGATCGCGACGCCGGGCTCGACCGGATTGACCGACGTCGCAAGGGCACCGCCAACACCCTGGCCGTGCTCAAGTCGATCTGCGCAAACCCAGGCACTGCACCGCTACTTGCGCCGGCGCAATACCAACGCCCGCCACCCCGACGTACTCACCGCCCAGCGCAAGGAACGCGCCCGCGTCCGCAGCGAGAAGGGCATCCTCTGGGGCGGACGCCCCCTCGACACCGCAGCCCCCGAGCGCCGAAGGGGGCAAGTTCAGGAGAGGGACAGCGGCAGAAGGACGACTCAGGAGGCGGACGGTCCGATCTCCCCCGCAAAGACGATGACCTGGTCGATGAGGCTCCGCCGCAGATGGACGACATCCGTTCCCGCCAGGCAGGGACCTCCATCCGGCGTGGTGAAGACCCACTGGTACCGGGCCCACTCGTCAGGCATGTCCACCGCCGAGCAGCGCACCATCGTGCCGGTCCCCGCCGGGTGGCGCCGGATGTCCAGCACGAACCTCTCGACCGCCGCGATTCCTTCGCTGCGACCCAACGGCCCCCAGAAGACCACGTCCGAGGTCAGAGCCTGGGAGAGCAGCGCAGTCACATAGCTGTCGTCCGAGGCGTTGAACGCGGAGATGAACGTGTCGATCGCGGAGCGTGCAATCTCTTCCTGCATGCCCCAGTAATATCAGTCGTTTCGCGTGCGCTCGTCCCGCGGTCCGGAACGTGCGCTTCGAGGCGGTCAGTTGGTTCCGCTGGGCGGCCTTCCACGGCTGTGCATGCTTCCAGGGCAGCTTGTGGTGCAGCTCCGAGCGTTCGGACGAACTTGCGGCAGGCCGCCGGCTCACCGCCCCAGCGGGACCTGGCAGCCCCGCTCGCGGACGGGGCCAGAAACTCGCCTTCATCGGCACCGCGTTGCGCCCGCCTTCCCCGCCTGGGACGCCCACGGGCTGGACGACGCCGCCTGCGAACACGATCACGGACTTGAGGCGGCCCCACGCCTGAGGTGCAGCCTCGGGCGTCAGCCGTCCCGCCGGGCGGCCGAGGTTGTCCCCGCGGGACGGCGACCGGGCGCGGCGCCTGCCGGCCCGCAGAAACGGCACCTGTAGTTCATCTGCCGGACATTCTCAAGTCTTCCCCTGCAGCCACTTCTGGCGCACTCTGTCCGCGTCCGCGACCAACGGTCGGTCGTCCCTCGACACCACGAGGTTCCCCACGCCCATGCCTGAACTCAACCGACGCCGCTTCCTGCAGATCGCCGGTGCCACCGCCGGGTTCGCCGCGCTCTCCGGAAGCATCGAGCGCGCCGCCGCCATCCCGGCCGGCCGCCGCACCGGCACCATCGAGGATGTCGAGCACATCGTGGTGCTGATGCAGGAGAACCGCTCCTTCGACCACTACTTCGGCACCCTGCGCGGCGTCCGCGGCTTCGGCGACCCGCGCCCCGTGACGCTGCCCAGCGGCAAGCCGGTCTGGTATCAGTCGGACGGCACCAAGGAGGTCCTGCCGTACCACCCGGACGCCGAGGACCTCGGCATGCAGTTCATCGAGGGCCTGGACCATGACTGGGCCGGCGGCCACCAGGCCTGGAACCATGGCAAGTACGACCGTTGGATACCCGCCAAGGGCACCGGCACCATGGCGTATCTGACCCGCGAGGACATTCCGTTCCACTACGCGCTCGCCGACGCCTTCACCGTCTGCGACGCCTACCACTGCTCCTTCATGGGCGCCACCGACCCCAACCGCTACTACATGTGGACGGGCCACGTCGGCAACGACGGCAAGGGCGGCGGCCCCGTCCTGGGCAACCAGGAGGCCGGGTACGACTGGACCACGTACCCCGAGCGCCTGGAGAAGGCCGGCATCTCCTGGAAGATCTACCAGGATGCAGGCGACGGGCTCGACGCGCATGGCTCCTGGGGCTGGATCAACGATGCATACCGGGGCAACTACGGTGACAACTCCCTGCTCTACTTCAACAACTACCGCAACGCCAAGCCCGGCGACCCGCTCCACGACAAGGCCCGCACCGGCACCGACGCCAAGAACGGCCAGGGCTTCTTCGACATCCTCAAGGCGGACGTGAAGTCCGGCAAGCTGCCGCAGATCTCCTGGATCGCCGCGCCCGAGGCGTTCAGCGAGCACCCCAACTGGCCTGCCAACTACGGCGCCTGGTACGTCTCCCAGGTGCTGGACGCGCTCACCTCCGACCCGGAGGTGTGGAGCAGGACGGCGCTGTTCATCACCTACGACGAGAACGACGGCTACTTCGACCACGTCCTGCCGCCGTTCCCGCCCGCGAACGCCGACCGGGGCGCCTCCACCGTGGACACCTCGCTGGACTGGTTCCGGGGCGACGCCCACTACGCCGAGGGCCCCTACGGGCTGGGTCAGCGGGTGCCCATGCTGGTCGTCTCGCCGTGGAGCACGGGCGGATTCGTCTGTTCCGAGGTCTTCGACCACACCTCCATCATCCGGTTCATGGAGCGCCGCTTCGGCGTGCACGAGTCCAACATCTCGCCCTGGCGCCGTGCCATCTGCGGTGACCTCACCTCGGCCTTCGACTTCCGGTTGCGGCGCACCGGGCACCCGGAGCTGCCGGACACCTCCGGCTACGTCCCCAAGGACCACGACCGGCACGGCAGTTACGTGCCCAAGCCGCCCGCCGGTCCCTCGCTGCCCAAGCAGGAGGCCGGCTCCCGGCCCACCCGGCCGCTGCCCTACGCACCCCTGGTGGACGCCGCCGTGACCGCGGCGACCGGCCGCATCACCCTCACCTTCGCCGGCGGCGACGCCGCCGGGGCGTGCTTCACCGTCACCTCGGCCAACCGCACCGACGGCCCCTGGAGCTACACCGCCTCGGCGGGCAAGAAGATCTCCGACACCTGGAACACAGCCTACTCCCATGGGGGTTACGACCTGTCGGTCTTCGGCCCCAACGGCTTCCTGCGCACCTTCAAGGGGTCCGGCAAGGCGCAGGGGCCCGAGGTGACCGCACGCCACAAGAAGAAGGGGCTGGAGCTGACCCTGACCAACGCGGGCAGCACCACCTGCCGGCTGACGGTCACCAGTGCCTACGGCGGCAAGCACGAGACGTTCACGCTGCGTCCCGGAGCCCGCTCGGTGCACACCGTCGGCCTGGGCCACAGCAAGCGGTGGTACGACCTGTCGGTGTCCTGCGACACCGACCCCGGCTTCCTGCGCCGCTTCGCCGGCCACGTGGAGAACGGCGAGCCGGGGGTGAGCGACCCGGGGATCATCACGCACTGACGTCACGCACTGACGTCACGCGAGGTCCGGTCGACGCCCTCACCAGGCGTCGACCGGCAACGCCGATCCGGTCGCCCTCGGCGGCGGCAAACGCTCAGGACAGCAACGCGGCCACCGGAGACATCGGTTCCCACGCGGGGTCGCGCCCCGTCAGCCGGTCGATCACGCGCGCCCACGCCTCCGCATCGGTCCCGAGCCGGGAGCGGACGAGATCCGCGAGTTCCGTCAACGCGGTGTGCGCCCCGGCCGGAGCGTCCGTGCGGCGAGCGGCGCTGTTGAGATAGGCGAGCGTCAGCGCCGCCGGGGCCGCCAGGTGCAACAGGTCGGCCCCGGACAGGATGTCCGAGTCGAGCAGGCCGTCGAGCTGTGTGACGGTCGCGCAGTGGAACAGGCCGCCCAGGCCGTGGCGGGCGCGTGCCCGGGTCTGTTCCACGCCCTCGGCCAGGCCGTTCGGTCCCGGCTCCCGTATCAATGCCGCGTACCGGATGCGGAGTTCCGCGGGGACGTCCGGCAGATTGATCAACTGTTCCCAGTACGGCAGCGGTTCCTCTTCGTGTGCGGCTGCCAGCGCCTGCCAGTCGGCGCCGACCGGGAGTGCCGCCACGGCACTCGTCGTCTGCCAGTGGCCCTGGGACCGGCGCAATTTCTTGACGAGCTTGGCCGGGTCCAGCTCGCGGTCGAGCCGGGCGCGGATCACGGCGGCCGGGTCGTCGGCGGCCAGTGCTTTGACGCACAGTTTGGCGGCGGCCTGGCCGAGCAGACCGCGGCCGACGAGCCCGGCCAGTCGGCCTGCTCCGCCGTGCTCGAACAGGTACAGGCAGCCGAGGAGTTGGTGGGCGAGGCCCAGTTCGGTGCCCTGGCGGACGAATATCTCCTCGATCAGATCCGGTTCGGCCGAGCACAGCCAGAGCCGGCCCCCGAGGGGGCGTGCTGCCGGATCGGCCCGCAACTCGGCCAGCACCTGCGTCGCGACCGGGTCGGACCCCGGCCCGGAACGCCGGGAGCGGGCCACGATCCGGCGGGTGATGTGCGGCGCGCCGGCGTGCCGCAGCAGGGCCAGGTCCGTCTCCGGATCGTCGAGGTCGGCGAGCCGCTCCACCAGGCCCTTCTCCAGCCACCGGGACTGGGAGGCGAGGATCCGCAGCGCGTCGGGATCCCGGTCCGCGAGCAGCCGGTCGAAGACCGGGCGCGGGGTGTGGTCGTGGCGCAGCAGGTATGCGGCGAGCAGCCAGGAGCCGTCGGGGCCGAGCCGGGGCAGGACCGCGTCGAGGACCTCGGCGCCGGCCAGGCACAGCAGGGTGCCCATCGGCCAGGCCCACAGGTGGTTGCCGCGCTCCAGCAGCCTGAGCGCCTCGTCGGGAGTGCGCGGGCGGGGAGTGTGAGTGCTCAGCGCCGGTTCCTCCGGTGGCCGGTGCCCGGTGGCGCCCGTCTCCCCGGCTGCCGGCGCGGACTTGGCGAGGGGCAGCAGGTCCGTCCAACTCGGGCCGTCTGGGCCGCTGTTGCCGGAGTCCGCGCCGGCTGCCGTCCGAGCCGTCTCGGCCAGCCGGAGCCAGGCGTCGGGGTCGGTGCCGAGCTCGGCGCGCAGCAGGCGCCCGAGCGCGGCGCGCCACGCGGCCGGGAACGCGAGCCGCTGCCAGTCGTGGGGAAGGAGCAGCATGCGGCGCGCGGGCAGCCAGGCGAGCAGCCCTTCGGCGGGCAGGAGGCCCTGGGTGTAGGCGAGTTCGGTGAGCGTGGCGCTGGAACCCCAGGACTGCGGAGGCTGCGATCGCACCGCTGCGAGGGAGGGCGCGGTGTGCCAGGAGCCCTTGTCCGGCGGGTCGATGCCGTGGGACGCGCAGGCCTGTACGAGCCACTGCGGGGTGGCGAGGCCGGGAGCGTCGTGCCGGCCGTGGTGGGCGAGGAACGTCAGGACGCCGGGGTCGGCAGGGAGCGGGGCGTCGGCGGGGGAGAGGGAACGGAGGATGTCGACGGCGGCGAGGGCGGCCCGCTCGCCGGGGTTGCGCGGAGTCCGGGGCGGTGCGGTCCGCTCCCGGAGCCCGGGGTCGACCGTGGCAGCAGCGCCCGTGTCATCGGGCACCGCGGTCGTTCCGGATTCGGCCGGGGCGGTTCTGCCCGCTTCGAGGATAAGTTCCCGCAGGTTTCCCTGGTGATCCGGCAGCAGGCGGTCGAGGGCGGCCCACGCCTCGGGGCGGTCGCCGAGCCGGGCGTCGGCCAGTGACTGCAGCTCCGCCACGGCCGTACCCGTGAGCAGGCCCTGCTCGGCGAGCAGGGCGAGCGCGGCCAGCGCATGGACGGCCGGCCGGGCAGTGCGGATCAGCTCGACCGGATCGAGCAGCCCGGCCCGGACCATGCCCTCCGCCCACCAGGCGGCGTCATCGTCGAGCGCTTCCTCGGCCAGGCGCTGGTGAGGCAGGGTGACGTTCCCGACGCGCCGACCGGCCACGCGCCAGGGCTCGTTGAGGACACTCAGCCTGAACGCCAGGCGCTGGGCGTCGCTCGCCTCCTCGTGGCGGGCCAGCTCCGCACCGGCCGCGGGCATGAACGGGCTCTTCGCGTGAGCCTCGGACAGGGCCTGCAGATCGTGGACGTACGGTTCGGACAGCAGGTCGCGCAGACTGCTGGTGCCCCGGGTGACGGCCAGCAGGCCCGGCAGCCGCGCGGGGTCCTCGTAGGGTTCGCACCGCTCGCTCAGCCGGCGGAGCGCGTCGCCCGAACCGTCCTCCTCGGCCAGTGCGTCGGTCACGGTGGCGATCACGGGCCGGCTCAGGTGCCGGACGACGGCCGGATCGTCGAGCAGGCTGCGTACTGCCTCGGGCCCCGTGCGTTCCCAGACCCGGACCAGCGCGTACTGCTGCGCCATGCCCCGCACGCCGATGCTCAACGCCCTGGCCACGAGCTGTGGATCGCCCGAGCCGAGCAGCGGCGCGAGCCAGGTGCGCGGCGCCTCGCGGCGCGGGTCGGTCAGCTCGGCGCGCAGAGCCGGGTCCATCGCAACCGGTCCGGTCCGGTGCGCAAGGGCCCGGCGCAGGGACGGTGTGGCGCGCGGGTTGCGGTAGACGGCGGCTCCCACCAGGGCGTCCCCGGTCGCGAGCAGCCGGGCCAGCACCCGTGTGTCGATCCTGGGGTGGCGGGCCAGGGCGGCGCGGGTACGGGAGTCGCCGTGCTCCGTGACGGCGGTGACCAGGCCCGGCCCGGGCAGCGTGCCGCCCGCGAGCAGCCCGTCCACCGTGCGGTCGGGCAGCGCGGTCAGGGCGACGGCCGCGTGCTCGGGCCGGGCCTGGTCCAGCAGGAGGGCGAGGGTGTCGCGCACGCTCCGGGGCGCGGGCGTGCGGACCTCTCCCGGGGCGGCGGGCGGTGCCGGAAGCGGCGCGTCGGCCAGCAGCGCAGGGACGGTGCCGCGATGGACGGCGAGCGCATCGTGCACCCCGAGCCACCGCTCGGCGCGGTCGCCGAGATGATGCTCCACCAACTCACGGAGGCGGCGCGCCGCTTCCTCGCCGACTCCGCCCGCGGCGGCGATCCGCGCCGCAGCGGTGCGCGCCGGGCGGGCCGACTCGAGCACCCGGAGTGCGTCGTCCCCCGCGCTCCCGGCTTCACCTGCGTCCTCTGGGCCCTCTCCCGCCTGCGACGAGGCGAGGATGGTGCGCACCACGTGGGCGGCCGAACTGTCTTGCGATCCCCTCATGCGCGCCATGCTAGGGGCGGGGTACGACAGCCGGGCGGGGGCCGGCTCTCATGCGCTCGGTCGAGAGGCAGCCGAACTTCGCCCTCGCCCGGGCACTGTCCGGCTGTCCGGCACCTTCTCAAGGGTTCAGCAGGGCCTTGACCATGCCGTCCTCCTTGGCCTGGAAGGTCTTGTACGCCTGCGGCCCCTCTTCCAGCGGGAGGGTGTGCGTCGCGAAACCCTCATCCACGGCCTTGGCGATCACCGCACGGCAGTGGGCGGGCCCGGCGAGGTCGCCGGGGACGAGCACGGCCCGCTGCCCGGCTTCCGGTTGGTCACCCGCACGGCTTTCTCCGTGCTCACGCCGCCATTGTCCGCTCGGTCCGAAGGGGCCGCCACGTGGTGCCCCGGAAAGATCGCCTGCGGATTCAGCCGTCGGTGCCGCGTCCGGAAAACAGGTCGCGTACCCGATCGACCAGTCCCGCACCAGGGGCGAGGAGTTTGTTGCCGGGAGGTGTGTCGGGGGCGGAAGGGTGCGGCCGGGTGGGGGCCGTCTTCTTCGCGGTGCGTACTTTGTCGCCCAGCTTCTGGAGCTCTTCGGCGCCGGCGGCCTGGCGGAGTTGCGTGAAGAGGATGAGTTCCTCGTCCTCGATGTGGTCGCGGACCTCGCTGATCAGAGCGGTGACGAGGCGTTCGAAGTCGGGTTCGCCGGGCTTGCAGCCCTCGAGGTCCTTCATGATCTGTTCGGCCTTGGCGTGGTCTTCGATCTCCTTGTCGGCGAGCGCATCACCGTTGGCGAGGTATTGGCGCACGGCCGGGTAGAGGTGCATCTCCTCGGCGACGGAGTGGCGGACGAGCTCGATGGTGGCCTGGTCGGCCAGGTCCTTGCGCTGCTCGGCTCCGGAGGGAAGGGTCTCGATGCGGCTGAAGATCTCTTCGACCTCGCGGTGGTCTGTGGTCAGTTCCTGGATGACGTCGCCGCCGTGGCCCACGGGGAACTCCTTTCGTGTCGGGTGTACCTCAGTGTGTGCACCCTCGCGGGTACCCGCAGGGGGCCGGGTGATACTCAGCAAAACGGCATCGGACGCTCCGCCCGACGACAGCCGGCCACCCGGCTACCGGGTTCAGCGGCTGCGGGGCCGCCCGAGCACGATGTCGGCCGCCATGGCGCGTACTCCGGTGTGGGTGCGGCCGGGATGTTCGGCGGCGAGGAAGTGGCTGCCGATGGCCAGGCTGAAGGCGAGCAGGCTGCGGGCCTCGATCTCGTCGGGGTCCTCGCAGAAGGTGCCGATCGTCTCGCGCAGCAGGGCCATGCGCTCGTTGTCCACCCGGCGCAGGCGTGCGGCGGCGGTCTCGTCGCGTCGTGCCCAGTCGCGGATTGCGAGGTCGATCGGCAGCAAGTGGTCCGGTGACAGCGTCAGTTGACCGGCCAGGCGGATCTTCTCCCGTGGATCGCCGTCGA
The DNA here is from genome assembly GCF_013030945.1 of Streptomyces morookaense. GTDB lineage: Bacteria > Actinomycetota > Actinomycetes > Streptomycetales > Streptomycetaceae > Streptomyces > Streptomyces morookaensis. The sequence goes on from NZ_JABBXF010000004.1 coordinate 9,518, forward strand.
GTTCCCCGACCCGTTCGAGCACCTCGTCGACGCTCTCCCGCTCCCAGGCGTCCAGCATCGCCTCCAACAGCGCATTGCGGTCGGCGAAGTACCCGTAGAAGCCTCCCTTGGTGACCCCAAGTGCTTTGGCGAGCGCCTCGACCCGTACGGCGTCCACGCCTCCGGAAGCAAGCGCCCGGAGCCCCTCCTCGACCCACGCCTCGCGCGGCGTGCGCTTCGCGCCCATGGTGTGTCTCCTCTCACGTCCCGCCCCTTCTATACGGCACCGTATAAGCGGGCTAGCCTCTTCGTTGTACGCCACCGTATACAGCGACGCAGGAGAGATTCCATGGCCGTCGGTTTGGTCCACCACCTCGAGTCCGGGCAGGGGGTCCGCGAACGATGAGGCTCCCGAGCACCGCCCACACCTCGCGGCCGTGGCGGATCCATGAACTCACCCCCGATTTCCGCGTGGAGGACGTGTGGTCCTTCCGTACTCCCGGAGCCGGGCCGGACGACTTCCCCACGCTGCTCACCGCGCTGCGAGCGGCGGGCGGGCTCAGCACGCAACCCCCGCTGACCCGCCTGCTGTTCGCGGTGCGCTGGAAGCTCGGCGCCCTGTTCGGCTGGGACGCTCCCGGGGCCGGCCTCGACGGGCGGGTACGGTCGCTGTGCGACCGCCTGCCGGACGACCTGCGCGGGCCCCTGACGGCCACGGCGGGACCGGACACCCCGTTCACCACCGTGTACCAGCTGCACGACGAATGCGCCGACGAGCTGGCCAACAAGACCGTCCATACCGTCTGCCACCTGGGGTGGGTTCAGGCCGAGAACGGTGAGTACGAACTGCGGATGGCGGCCCTGGTCAAACCCAACGGCCGGTTCGGACGGCTGTACATGGCCGGCATCAAACCGTTCCGCCACCTGATCGTCTACCCGGCACTGACCCGTCAGTGGGAACGCGCGTGGCGCGACCGCGAGCGTCTGGTAGGCCTGTCGCGCGCCTGAGCGTGCACGTCGGGGTCCGTCCGATCCAATGGATCGGACGGACCCCGGTCGAGCGATCGCTCAGTGCTGTGGCATGCCCCCGCACTCGAACGTGCTGCACCACATGTGCACACTCGCCTCGGGCGAATCCTCGATCACGCCGTCCGGGTGCGTGTACCGGTAGAAGAAGCCGTAGTTCACCGTGTTGGCGATCAGCCCCTTCGGCACATTGAACCGGTCGCTTCCGTGTTTCGTGAACGGGTAGGTGCGTTCGTCGCGGAGGCCGTACGCCCGGATCACCACCTGTGTCCCTGCGGGGACGGAAGCGTCACCCCAGTAGACGTAGCCTTCCCCGAAGGTGTCGGGGAAGTTCACCCGGGCGTCCGCGGTGACGCCGGCGGGGGCGGGCAGGCGCAGTCCCCGGCCGTTGACCCGGGTCCAGCTGTCGTCGGTGAACGCGTAGTAGTCCCCGTCGGTCCCCGGAACCGGCAGCAGGGCCTGGATCCGGTCGGTGCCGGTGTTCAGGGCGAACAGGGACCAGCCGTCGGCGATCCGCCTGGGGGGCACCACCTGGGTGTCCTTGTGGGTGTCGTCGCCCTCCACGCGGATGGTGGTGAACCAGGCCCCGGAGAACACCTGGTATTCGCCGGAGTCGGCGGATACCGGCCGGACGGCGTCCACCCGCGTCACCCCGGACTTGCCGAACAGGTCCTTCAGCGAGGCCCATTGATCCAGGCTGCGGGAGTCGTACCCCTCGTTGTCGTCCTTCAGATCGTCGTCGAGACGGATGCGGGTGTACCGGTCGCCGGAGAACACGTAGAAGCGGCGGTCGGAACCGGGTACCGGCATGGCCGCGTCCACCCGGCCGGCCTTCGAGGCGGCCAGCAACGCCGCCAGGGAGGACCAGTTGTCCGTGATCGCGGCGGGAGCGCCGTTGCCGGTGACCGTCGCGGCCACCGTGGTGCCGTCCGGCTCGTCGAGGCGGATCCGCTGGTACTGGTTTCCGGAGAAGACCCAGTACTCCCGCTCCAGGCCCGGCGCGGGCATGACCGCATCCACCCGGCGCGACGCGCCCTTGGCCGCCAGCAGACCGGCCAGCGCAGGGGAGTCCTTCTGCGGCCGCGCATCGCGTGCCGGAACCACCGCTTTCCACAGGGCGAGTGAGGAGGCCTGCTCGTTGTCGGCGACCATCACCACACGCCCTGCCGGTTCGGTTCCCAGGAGCAGCCCGGTGGCGACATTGAACAGGCGCCCGTCGCCGTCCGGCCGCCATCGCTGCTTCCGCAGGTTCTCGCACGCCGCCGTGCTCACCGCGGTGCCCGCGGAGTCACCGGCGACGAGACAGCGTTCGCCGTCCAGAGTGCTGATCCGCCCGGTGGGATGGAACACGAAGGTCTGCAGATCCGGACGGTCCAGCGACGCGCGGTGCTCGACCGCGCCGCCCCCTGCCGCAACGGACAGATAGCGCGCGGCTTCACCGGTGGCCAGCTGGAGGTGGCGCGGGGTGTCGACCGGCTGCAGAAAGCCGGGGTCGGACATTCCCATGGCCTCGAGGACGTCCTCGATCTCGGCCACCGACAGCCCGGCCGGGGGAGTGGACTTCAGCTTGTCGACGACGCCGCGCTGCTCTCCCCGCATCGTTTCCAGGCACTGGGCGTAGCGTCCGCCGCCGCCGTGGTTGCCGATGTCCGGTGCGCACCATGTGCTGGTCGCAAAGCCGTTGGCCTTGTCGATGAACTGCTGGTTGAAGTCCTGGCCGGTCTTCTCGCTCCACACGGCGTCGAAGCCGTTCTTCAGCGCCTTCGCCAAGGCTGAGCGGACCAGCTCGGGGGTGCTGCCGGTCAGGTCGTCGACTTTGGCGTCGGCCTTCTTGAACTGCTCCGACCCGGACCACTCCTGGCTTTGCGCCTCGTCAGGATCCACCGTGCCGGATTCCGTTGCCGTGCTTGCCGCATGGGCCAGGCCCTTGACCGCGGCACGCTGCATCTCCATGGCCTGCACGAGCCCGATGCCGGCTGCGACGGCTTCCGTGCCGCCCTTCTTGGCCGGCCACCCCTGCTTGCCGTCCTGCAGATACCGGTCGAGCAGTTTCCTCCACTGCTTGTCCCGCTCGGCGGGCAGGCCCAGCAGTTCCTGCTCACTGGTCCGGATGTGGTCCGTCCACGCCTTGGTCAGGTGGTAGGCCATGGCGAGTGCGAACGCAGGCCCGCCGACGGCCGATTCGACGCCGGCCACCTCCAGGCCCTCCACCAGCAGGGCGAAACCGTCGACCCCGGCCCCGGCGAAGTCCTTGTCCTGGACGTCCACCCCGACCTGGAGCAGGCTGCCCACCACAGGAAGGAGTGCGGTGACCGCCGCGGCCTTGTCCAGGTCGGTCGACTCGCCCGAGAACGCCTCCACGACTCCGTGCGCCCACAACACCGCACCGCCGGCATGGATGACGTGTTCCCAGTCGAAGCGGTTGCCTCCGAGCTCGGTGCGCGTCTTTTCGTAGGGCACGTAGAACGCGGACGGGTCCTCCGTCACCGTCTTGAGGTCTTTCGCCAACCGGACGTCCGAAAGGTTCTCCACCCCGGCCAGCTTCAATTCCGTTATCTTTTCGACCTTTGCCCGCTCCTGCTCGGCCACCTTCTTCCAGTCCACGGTCTCCAGGCACGAGGCCAGCCCGGACGTGGCACACAGCTCCTCGGCCCGCTCCCGTGCCCGGCCTGGCAGCTTCTTCGCCTCGGCGACGGCCTCGTTGCGTATCTGCTCCCGGTCCGCTACGGCGTCGTCCTCCCAGGGCAACGCGTCCGGCGCGTCCGGCTCTTCCTTCAGCAGCCGCCCGGTTTCTTCGATGCGGCGCTTCGTCTCCTCCGACACGTTCTCGGGGCGGCCGTTCAGGCGGCATGCCATCGAGCGCCTGCCCGGGGAGCAGGACCGCAGGACGGCCCGCTGCGCCTGTTCGATCCGCTCCACAAGAGCGTCCGGATTCTTGAGGTCCTTGTCGGTGACGACCAGGCCGGGCGGCAGCTTCACCAACTCCTCGTACCGGTCGGGCCAGTCCGCCCAGAACCCGTCGGGGAGCGCATAGTGTTCGCGAGCCGGCACGCCCCGTTCCCCGGCGAGATCGGTCTCGGTGAGGTCGAGAGTCTTGCGGCGGCCTTCTTTCGCTCTCTTCAGGGCCTTCTGCACCGCTCCGGAGGATTCCTTCACCGCCTTTTTGACCTGTTCCCACGACCTGTTCAAGTGCTCGTACGCGAAACGGCGCTTGCCCGAATCGCCCGTAGCGCTCGCGAGGTACTTCTTGCGGGCCTTCCCGCCCAGCGTTCCGAGCTCTTCGGCGTCGGTATAGGCGGTGTCGGTCCTGTCCCTGCCGCGAGGGTCCTTGTAGGTCACCTCCACCGGGATCTCCCCGTTGTCCGGCAAGGTGGCGTCCGCGCCCTGCAGGTTGTGGGCGGCATGGATCAGTTCGTGTGCGACCGCGAGGGGCTCGTCGAGGGCGAACCGTTTTCCGTCCGGCTGATATCCGAGGAGCACGAACGGGTCGTCCGGCATCGCGATCATGCTTTCGGAGCCGATTCCGTTGCTCCTGCGCCTCACGTCGAAGGCGATCGCGCCGGGGTCGTTCACGAGGAACGAGTCGATCGTTTCGCTCCGTTCCCTCGGGGAACGGCTCTCGAATTCCTTCCTCACGTCGTCCGGCCATGTGCTCCGGTCTTCTGGAAATCCCCGGAAGAATATGGTGTTGACGTCTGCGCGTCCCGTCGCCGCACGGGCCTGTTCGCTCGCAACGTCCAGTGGACGCATGAGGCTGACGCCCTCCAGCAGGGTCTTCCCCTTGCTGCGGGAGGCGATCTTCTTGAGGTTCTCCGCGATCCGCTTGACGAAGGCCTCGGCCTTCATCGCCCCGCCGGGCTCCCGCTCGTAGGGCATGGTGTGCCCCTCGATGCTCTGCCTGTCCAAGGCAACCGTGATGCTCGACGGCACCTTCGAGCCGGGGACGGGGATGCGGACTGCTCGAAGGTGTTCCCTGAACCCCTCGACTTCGATGACTTCATAGCCCGCAAGGGTCTGGCCCGCGGCCGGCAGACCGGAGGCGGGCGCTGCCCGGGAGCCGGCGGCTGCAGGCAGCAGTGCGGAAGCCGGTGCGGCCGACGCGGCGGGGGCGATGCCTCCCAGAAGGGCGGCTGCAGTGAGTGCGCCGACCAGCGGCACTCGTATCGATCTTTTGGAAACTGCTCTCATCTGTCTCTCTCGTCACCTGTCGCATCGACCCGCAGAACGAGAGAGCCGCCGGGGACCGGGCGTGTTTACCCTCACGCGAACACGTAGGCGCCGGCCATATGGGCCGACGCCTACGTCACACCGCCGCGCTCACCATCACCAGGTCAAGCGACACTTGACCGAGACTTTAACAAGGAAATGCCGGCAGGGACGACATTGCGCAACCGAGTAAGAGGGCGGGTAAGGGGGTGGTCAGTCCTCCTTTTGCCGGCCGGCGCCGCGGAACTCCGCCTCGGACATCGCCATCTTCCGCTTGACGAAGGTCATCTGATTCATGGCGCGCATGCTGGTGCGCATCAGACCGCGGACCAGCGAGCCCGTCACACCGTCCTTGTGGGCGGCCGAATGACCGTCCATGTTCCGGCGGGACTTGGCCACGGCTTCGAAGCCGTATGCGACCATCTTGGTCTCGTAGTCGCGTATCGCGTCGAGAAGACCGGTCCTGCCCTCCTGTGCGGCCACCAGGTTCTTGCACAGCAACGCGGCGTCGCGCAAAGCCGTGTTGGCCCCGACGCCCCGGCCGGGTGTCATCGTGTGGATGGCGTCGCCGATCAGTGTGACGTTGGTGGTCTGCCACTGCTCGACCGGTTCGGACGTGCGGATCTTGAGCGGGAAGCAGCTGTTCGGGTCGCCGAGCGCGAAGAGCCTGCGCAGGTTCGGGTGCCAGTCCGCGGTGAGTTGCCGGACCAGCTGCTGAGCCTCCCCGCCCTTGCGCTGCATGGTGTCCGCCGGGAGCCGGTGATCGGCGGCCGCGAAGCCCCACATGATGTAGTCGCGCGAGTTGTCGTGGAGCAGGCCGGGCCACTGGCTGATCAGCTCGGCCTCCGTGCGGCCGATGCCGTCCTTCGGCTCGCCGTCGGTGTCCCACGGGAACTGCATGACGTGGATGATGCACATGAAGCCCTTGGGGCCTTGCAGCATCGTCACCCCGTCGAGGATCCGCCGGGGCAGCAGTGTGCGCGTCTCGTCGGTCAGGAGCGTCTTGCCGGTGATGCCGGTCAGCCCGGCGTCGAGCAGCTTCGCCTGCGGCAAGTACTGTCCGCGTACCTTGGAGTTGCTGCCGTCCGCGGCGACGAGCACATCACCGGTGGCCGAGGTGCCGTCGTCGAAGAACGCGGTGACCTTGCCGTCCGGGCGTTGTTCGTAGTGGGTGTAGCGCTTCTCGAAGTGCACGACGTCCTCGAGCCCGGTCAGCAGCACCTGGCGCAGCGTCATCCGGCTGACGGATTCGTACAGGTCGAGTTCGTCGAAGTCGGGCGGCTCCTTGAAGATCTCCGGGCCGGACGAGAACAGCTGCGACAGCTGCTCCGTGTACTGGTTGAAGTAGACGGGCCGTTTCGCGCACGTGGCGACGAAGGTGTCGTAGAGCTCTGGCGAGAGACAGGCGCGCAGGGCGCGCTTGCCGTCGGCGTCGATGCCGACGCCGTAGCCCTGCAGACCGTCGCTGCGGGTCCGGTCGCGCTCGTGGACCGCGACGCCGACGCCGGCGCGCTTGAGTCCCTGGGCGAGGCAGAGGCCGCCCGTGCCGCCTCCGATCACGATGACGTGTAAGGGTGATGTGGACATGGTGCTACTCCCCGGCAGGTGAAAGTGTGCCGTGCTGTTCGGCCGGATCCCGGCCGTCCGCCTGCGTGGCCGTGGCGAGCGCACGCAACTGGTCTTCGCTCCAGGCGATCACGCCGGCCCGCAGGTCCTCGATGACCGACGCGACCCATGCCAGCTCGGCCCCGGTCGTCGCCCTGAGCAACTCCATCTCCAGCATGAACAGCCTGGGTACGCCGTCTGCGCTCAATTCGGCGTCGATCCCGGCGAGTTCGGCGCCGAGCAAATCGTGGCGCCGTTCGAGCTGCCGGAGCACCTCCTGCGGAGGGAGCATGGGGATGAACGCGATCGCCGCCGGGAACGCCGGGTACTCCTTCGTGGGCGTCGCCAGGGCGTCGAGCATCCATTCCCGCCACGTGGCGCGGCCCTGCGGAGTGAGGGAGCAGGCCGTCCGCTCCGGCCGTGCGCCCTCGCGGGAGACCTCGTGCACCGCGATCAGACCGGCTCTGCACAGCCGGTCGATCGTCCGGTACAGGCTGGCGCGCTGCCCGACGTTGACCACTTGGTCCTTCCCGCGCGCCTTGAGCAGCTGCTGCGTGCGGTAGGGGTGCATCGCGCCCTCACCGTACTGTTCGTGCGGCGGCGGACGCACGGTGGGCCGAGGTCCGCCGCCCCTGAACTCATCAGATATGGCGCGCAGTAGTCACAGCACGCGAACGGCTCCGGTCGGCATGTCCCACTTCATGTCACGCTCCACGACACCCGTGCGCGGGTTCTGCGCGCCGATGAACTTGCCGCCGCCGGTGTAGACGGCGACGTGGTAGGCGCTGCCTGCGGAACCCCAGTACAGGATGTCGCCCGGCTTGAGGCTGTCGAGGCTCACCTGGCGGCCCGCCGTCGACTGCTGGCCGGAGACCCGCGGAAGGTCGATGCCGATCTGCTTGTACGCCGCCATGACCAGGCCGGAGCAGTCGTACGAGCCGGAGGCGCCGGTGCCGCCCATGACGTAGGCCTTGCCGACCTGGGACTTGAGGAAGGCGAGCATGGCTGCGGCGCTGCCGGTAGCGGAGGACGAGGAATCCGACGACGAGGACGGTGGTGTGGGCTTGGCCGTGCTCCCGCTCCCGGCCGGCCGGGACCGGTCCGCGGAACGTGAGCCGTGGGACTGCGCGTTGTCCTCGGACTGCTTCTGCTCCTGCTCCTGCTCGTGCTCCTGATCTCGCTTCTTCTCGGCCTCGGCCGACTTCCGCTCCGCTTCGGCCTTCCGCTCCGCCTCCTCCCTGGCCTTCTTGGCGGCCTTCCTGGCGTCGTTCCTGGCCTGCTCGATCGCGTCGTCCACCTGCGCCCGGGCCTGGTAGCCGGCAGCGGCCTGCTGTGTGGCGTCCGCGCTCTGCGCAATGGAGGCGGAGAGGCCGACGTCGAACGTCGGCATCTCCATGGTCGATTCGGCGGGCTTCTCGGCGGCCGTGGCGGAGCCGGGTGCGGCGACGGCCAGTGTGCTGAGGACGCCGCCGGCAACACCCGTGCGGACCGCCCACGACTGCATCGCGGGACGGCTGGGTTTCCGGTGACTGCGTATGCGTGTGTTGGGGGACATAGTCAACGGGCTATCAGAAATGGTGCATCAAGGCCAAATAACGTGGGGTATCCCACAGTTGCCGACTCCGGTCATGAACCCCCCTCGGGACCGGGGAAGACGACCCGGACGGTCAGCCCGCCGCCCGGGTTCGCCTCTGCCTCCGCGTGGGCCTGGTGGGCGCGGGCGATCGAGGCGACGATGGACAGGCCCAGCCCGGCGCCCTCGCCGCGGGCGTGCCGGCGTTCTTCCAGGCGGCGGAACGGTTCGAAGAGGTAGGGGACGGTCTCCGGGGGCACCCGGGGGCCGCTGTTGTCGACCTCCAGGGCCCGGCCGTGCGCAGTGATGGTGACGTGGCCTCCGTCGTGGTTGTAGCGCAGGGCGTTGCCGACGAGGTTGCGTACGAGGTGCGTCAGCAGCACCGGGTCGCCCTGCACCGTGACTGGCGCGGCCCGGGCCCGGACGGTGATGCCGCGGTCGCGGGCCTGCTGCGTGACGGCGTGCTCGGCGGTCACGGAGCGGACGAGTTCGTCCAGGGCGACCGGTTCGCGGTGGTCCAGGCCCTGTTCGGAGACAGAGAGCAGCAGCAGGCCTTCGATGAGCCGTTCGCTGCTGTCGGCGACCTCGATCAGCTTGCGGCGGATGCGGGCGACGGCCGCCGGGTCGGAGGTGGCCAGGCCGATCTCGGCCGCGGCCCGTTGCACCGCGAGCGACGTGCGCAGTTCGTGCGCGGCATTGGCGGCGAAGCGCTTTTGCGCGCCGACGAGATGCTCTATGCGGTCGAGCATGTCGTCGAAGGTGTCGGCGAGTTGCTTGAGCTCGCCGGCGGGAGCGTCGAGGGCGATGCGTTCGTGGAGGTTCTCCCCGGACAGCCGCCGGGCGGTACGGGTGATCACTCCGACGGGACGCAGCACCCGCCCGGCCATCCACCAGGCGAGCGCGACCGAGACGATGGAGAAGACGGCCAGGGTGATCAGGGAGATGGTCAGCAGCTGGTTCTGTGTGGCCTGTTCGGCGGCCCGTGTGAACGTTCTGATGACCGTCGTGGCCTCCTGGTCGCGCTGAACGGGCGTGGGGCCAGGAGAAGCGGGGACAGCGGCGGGGGAGGGGACAGGGCCGGAATGCGCAGGGGCGACGTCCGGGTTGTTCCGGGCCACCGCTGCCGTGATGGTGGTGTACAGGCCCTGGGACACGAGGAAGTTGATCAGGCCGATGAGCATGGCCCCGGCAAGCACCAGCAGCCCGCCGTAGAGCATCGTCAGCCGGGCCCGTTCGCCGCCGGGCAGCCGCATCGGCCGTCTGTGCGGTGTGGAGGACCGGTTCATGCAGTCCCGCCGATGCGGTATCCGTGCCCCGGCACGGTCTCGATGACCGGAGGCTCGCCCAGCTTGGCGCGGAGCTTGCTGAGCGCGACCCGTACCGCGTTCGTGCGGTAACTGGTGTTCTCCTCCCACACCTGCTCGATCAGATCGTCACCGCTGACGACGGCGCCCTCGGCGCGCATCAGTACTTCCAGCACCCCGAACTCCTTGCGCGACAGGGCGAGATAGCGGCCGTCCCGGAAGGCCTGTCGGCGAGCCGTGTCCACGGTGATGCCGGCCCGTTCGATGACGGGTGGCAGGGCGGGCCGGGCACGGCGGCCCAGGGCCAGCACGCGGGCGAGCAGTTCCTCGTAGGCGAACGGCTTGGAGAGGTAGTCGTCCGCACCCAGGCCGAGGCCCTCGACCCGCTCGCGCACCGAATCGGCGGCGGTGAGCATCAGCACCCGTGTCAGCAGACGCGCCCCGACCACGCGGCGGCACACCTCGTCGCCGTGCAGGCCGGGCAGGTCGCGGTCGAGGACGAGCACGTCGTAGTCGCCCAGGCGCAGCCGCTCCAGCGCCGTCAGGCCGTCGTGGGCGACGTCGACGGCCAGGGCATCGCGCCGCAGCCCTTCGGCGATCATCTCCGCCAGGAATTCCTCGTCCTCCACGACCAGCACGCGCATGACATCCACGTATACCCGAGAGCCGCCTTTCGTCGGCATAAACATCCTCGTTGAGGGAAACGAAACACGGGCTCGTGCCAGCCTCCGTGCCGTCGGCCACCGGGTCTCGGATACGGAGGAATTCCATGGGGAACGTCAGGTACGGCATGGCGGCTGCATTGGTCACGGGAATGGCGTTGTTCGCCGTGGGCTGCACCGGGGGCGGTGCGGATTCCGGCAAGGACAGCGGTGCCCGGGGGGCGGGTGCGTCCGGCGAGGGGAAGAAGGAGGACGACGCCTACAAATACCGCCAGTGCCTGCGCGACAACGGTGTGAAGGTGGCGGAGCCCAAGGGCGACACGGCTGCGGGCATCGAGGTGAAGGACGAGAAGGCGTTCAAGAAGGCCCAGGAGGCCTGCAAGGACCTGCCCGGTGCCGGAAAGGAAATGAGCCAGGAAGAGCAGGAGAAGGCCCTCGACGAGGCCGTCAAGTTCGCGAAGTGCATGCGCGAAAACGGTGTCGACATGCCGGACCCGCAGATGCAGGACGGCAAGCTGACCGCGCAGCGGGGAGACACCACCGTCGACAAGGGGAAGCTGGAGAAGGCCCAGAAGGCGTGCAGTGGTCAGAATGGCCGGTGAGCGCAGCCGTCGGCCCCCGAGAAAATACGTGATCGCCTCGCTCGTCGTGGCGAGTGCGCTGGTGGGCGGGGCCGCCGTCGTCTCGGTGAGCGGCGACGACGGCAAGGGCCGGGAGCGGCACGTGGACGGGCTGCCGCAGAAGACCGACACGGTCAAGCGGCAGGACCTGAGCAGCCGCACCCAGGTGGACGGCACCCTCGGCTACTCCAAGGAGCGCAAGCTCAACGCCGGAGCGCAGGGCACGGTCACCTGGCTGCCCGACAACGGCGCGGTCGTCAAACAGAACGAGGCGCTCTACGAGGCCGACGGCGCCAAGGTCCGGCTGCTGTACGGCGAGCGGCCCATGTACCGGAAGCTCAAGGCCGGGGACAAGGGGCCGGACGTCCGGCAGTTGAAGCAGAACCTGCGCGACCTCGGCTACGGCGCCGGCCTGACCGTGGACGAGGAGTTCACCTCCGGAACGGCGGAAGCGCTCAAGCGCTGGCAGAAGTCCCACGGCCTGAAGCAGACCGGTGAGACGGGTCCGGAGCAGATCTCCTTCGCGCCGGGTCCGGTGCGGGTCAAGAAGAAGGAGGCGGCTGTCGGTGACCAAGTGGCTCCCGGCAAGCCGGTGCTGACCGTCACCGGGGCCGAGCGCGAGGTGCAGGTCGAGCTCGACGTGTCCGATGCCTCTCTCGCCGAGCCCGGCACCCGTGTGGAGGTCACCCTTCCCGGCGGCGACAAGGTGAAGGGGAATGTCGCGTCCGTCGACCGCAGCGCCGGTCCGGACGGCGACGACAAGGGACCGGGCGGCGGGCAGGACAAGTCCGCCAAGGTCACCGCCCGGGTGACCTTCGCCGATCCGTCCGAGGTCAAGGGGATCGACCAGGCGCCCGTCACCGTCGAGCTCAAGGGCGAGACGCACGAGAACGTGCTCACCGTCCCGGTCAACGCGCTGCTCGCCCTGCCCGCCGGCGGCTTCGGCGTCCAGGTCGTGGAGGACGGGAAGGCCCGCGAAGTCCCGGTCAGGCTCGGCCTGTTCGGGCAGGGCAGGGTGGAGGTCAGCGGGATCAGCGGGTCCGGCCTCCAGGAAGGCATGAAGGTCGGAGTGCCCACATCATGACCATCGTCGCCAACACTGTCGTCGAACTGAACCAGGTCACCAAGGAGTACCCGGGCGGGGTCGCGGCTCTGCGCGGGGTGGACCTGCGCATCGAGCGCGGGGAACTGCTCGCGATCGTCGGCCCGTCGGGGTCCGGCAAGTCCACCTTGCTGCACATCGTCGGCACCCTGGACCGTCCCACCGCCGGTACCGTCGCCATCGCGGGCCATGACGTCGCGGCCCTCTCCGACCGCCGGCTGTCCGCCCTGCGCGCCCGGCACATCGGCTTCGTCTTCCAGTCCTTCCACCTCGTGTCCGGGGTCACCGCCCAGGACAACGTCGCCGAGGGCCTGCTCTACTCCGGCCTCGCCCGGGCCGAGCGCCGCAGGCGCGCCGCCACGGCCCTGGAACGCGTCGGGCTCGGCGACCGGATGCACCACCGCCCGCACGAACTGTCCGGCGGGCAGCGGCAGCGGGTGGCCATCGCCAGGGCGGTGGTCGGCGAGCCGGATCTGCTGCTGGCGGACGAACCCACCGGCGCCCTGGACTCCGCCTCCGGCGAGGCCGTCATGCAGTTGCTGCACGACCTCAACGCCGACGGGGCGACCATCGCCGTGATCACCCACGACGGCGAGATCGCCGGCGCCCTGCCGCGCCAGGTGCGCATCCGCGACGGCCGGATCGTCGAGGACGCGCGCACGACGCCGGAAGACGCACAGGCGAGGCCGGAAGACGCGGAGACGATGCCGCTGGAGCCGGCAGGAGGCGAGGACCAGTGCCGAGCGACCGACTGACCCCGGCCCGCCTCGGCCCCCGTGACGTGGTGCACGTCGGCTCGGCGGGCCTGCGCGCCCGGCCGATGCGGGTCGTGCTGTCCGCCTTGGGCATCGCCATCGGCATCGCCACGATGATCGCGGTGGTGGGCATCTCGGCCTCCAGCAAGGCCCAACTGCTCCAGCAGCTCGACAAACTGGGCACCAACATGCTCAAGGTCGCCCCCGGCGAGGACCTGTTCAGCGGCGAGAGGGCCAAGCTGCCCAAGGAAGCGCCCGGCATGATCGGCCGCATCCCCGGCGTCGAACACGTCGGTGCGGTCGGAGACCTGAAACAAACCGTCCGGCGCAGCGAGAAGATCTCCAAGGACGACACCGGCGGTCTCTCCGTGAAGGCTGCGGGCGAGGACCTGCTGAAGGCCCTGGGCGGCACGGTCGGTACGGGCACCTGGCTCAACGACGCGAACGGACGCTACCCCTCGGTGGTGCTCGGGAGCGTTGCCGCCGAGCGGCTGGGCATCACCGCGCCCGGTCAGCAAGTCCTCATCGGCAGCCAGTACTTCACGGTCATCGGCATCCTCGACCCGCTGCCGCTGGTGCCCGAGGTCGAACGGGCCGCACTGGTCGGATGGCAGGCCGCCGGCACCCTCCTGGACTTCGACGGGCACCCCACCCAGATCTACGAACGCTCCTCGGACGCCTCCGTCGAGTCGGTCGGCAAGCTGCTCGCACGCACCGCCGACCCGCAGAACCCGCAGAACGTCAAGGTGTCCAACCCGTCCGCAGCGCTCCAGGCCAAGGCCGCCACCGAGGGCGCGTTCGACAGCCTGCTGCTCGGACTGGGCGGCGTGGCCCTGCTGGTCGGGGGCGTCGGCGTGGCCAACACCATGATCATCTCGGTGCTGGAACGCCGCCACGAGATCGGCCTGCGCCGCTCCCTGGGCGCCACCCGCGGACAGATCCGCATCCAGTTCGTCACCGAGTCGCTGCTGCTGTCCGGACTCGGCGGACTGGCCGGTGTGTTGCTGGGCTCCGCGGCCACGTATGTGTTCGCCGCCTCGGGCGGCATGCCGTGGGTCGTGCCCCTGTGGGCAGTTGGTGGCGGCTTCGCCGCGACCCTGCTCATCGGGTCGGTGGCGGGACTGTATCCGGCGGTCCGCGCGGCCCGGCTCTCGCCGACCCTTGCCCTCCAGGCGGGGTAGGCGGAGAGGAACGTCGGGGACGGTCACCGGGCAGCTCAACCGGTAGGGTCGGGCGGCTGGTCGCGCAGTTCCTCCCCCAGCTACCGCTGGGGGCACCTGCCGGGGCCAGCGCCCCGGACCCGCTCAGGTGGCGCGCAGCGCATCCACTGCGATCCGGGCGGTGGTGCCGATGACGGCGTCCGCCGCCGGAAGCGTGGCGGCGGTGCTGGCGGCGCGGGTGAACACGGCCACGGCGTACCGGCCGCCGTCCGGGTACTCGACGACGCCGACCTCGTTGCGCACCGTGGGCAGGCTTCCGGTCTTGCCCGCGACGTGGACGTCGTCGAAGGGGAAGCCGGAGGCCAGCCGGTGCGGCCAGACCTGCAGCCCCAGCAGGCGGCGGATCGCCGCACCGTGTTCGGCGGGGCAGGCCTCGTCACGCCACACGGCGCGGAGAAGACGGGTCATCTCGCGCGGGGTGCTGCGGTTGGTACGGGCCGGATCGAGAGCCGTCAGCCGGGCGACGACCTGCGGATCGGTCAATGCCCGGGCCCGGCCGGGACCGGCGTCGTCCCGGATGGTGGCCAGCATGTCGTGGAACGTGTGGACGGCGCGCGTCCGGGTCAGCCCCAGGCCCGCCGTGGCGGAGTTCACCGCGTCGAGGCCGATGCGGTGCAGGAGGAGGTCGGCGGCCGTGTTGTCGCTGACGGCCGTCATCAAGTAGGCGGTGTCGCGCAGGGACATGCGGACGGGATCGAGCATGGCGGCGAGCCCGGTGGGGCCCGCGGTGCGGCCGGTTGGCGGGCAGTCGATCTGCTCGGTGAGGTCCAGGCGTCCTTCCGCGGCCTGTTGGTGGAGGGCGACGAGCAGGCAGAGCTTGTGCACGCTGGCGGTCACGACCGCCTCGTCCGCGCCCGCGTCGATCTCCGCGCCGGAGTCGATGTCGAGTGCGTGCAGCCGGCCGGTGACGCCGGCTTCGGCGAAGGCCGCGTGGATGCGGCGGCTGGTGGTGGTCGCGGTCGTCACAGCCAGTACTCCGATGCCGGGCGCAGGTACAGCGGTCGCGCGGGTTCCGCGGGTTCGTCCGTGCCGCCTGCGGCCGCGTCCAGCAGGGCGCGTGTGGTCGCTTCGGCGAAGGCACCGACGGCGGCGTCGCCGCGCCCGCGGGGCCAGGCGACGGAATGCCGCCAGTTCAAGGGGGCACCGGCGAGGGGGCGCCAGGTGATGTCCGGGTCCCCTTCGGCGGTATGCGTGCTGCGGGCGTCCTGCGGACTGAAGGCGACCGCGCCCGCCGAGAGGATCAGACCGCGGACGAAGCTGGCGCCCTGGCCCTGCCGGACGGCGGCGGGGGTGTAGCCGTCGCGTGCGCAGGTGGTGAGGATGTCGTCGTAGAGCGCCGGTGAAGCGGACCGGGGGAAGAGGACCAGGTCGTGTCCGTCGAGGGCGGCGAGCGGGACCGTGTCCAGGGCGGCGGCGGGGGAGTGGCGCGGGAGGAGCACGCCCACCTCGCGGCGCAGGACGGGCCCGAGTTCGAGGCCGGTGATGTCGCAGGGGTGGTGGACGAGCCCGACGTCCAGCTCGTGCGAGGCGAGCCGGGTGAGCTGCTGGGCGGTGGACAGCTCGTGCAGCTCCAGTTCGACGCCGGCGTGGCGCTGCCGGAACCCTTCGAGGATCGCGGCGACGGTCTCGCCGGCGAGGTCCGGTGGCAGCGCGGCGCGCAGCAGTCCGCTCTCCCCGTCCCGGATGCGGCGGGCGGCGGCCATGAGGGATTCGGAGCGGGTGAGCAGTTCGCGTGCCTCGTCCAGCAGCAGCGTCCCGGCCTTGGTGATCGTCACCTGCCGGCTCGTGCGCTCGAACAGGCGGACCCCCAGCTCGCGTTCCAGGCGCTGGATGCGCTGCGACAGCTGCGGCTGGGCGATGCCCAGCCGCGTTGCGGCACGGCCGAAATGTGACGCTTCTGCAACAGCGACAAAGCATTCCAGGTGCCGGATCAGGTCCATGACCAGCAAGCATAGTGCTTTCTTATCGATGTGAGACCGATAAGAATCTTGGACATGCCGCGTCGGCTGCTGCTCTTCTCGTTGCGTGAGCACGAACGAAGATCCGCCGATGCCCGAAGCCGAACGCCCCACCCGGAAACGCCGCAGGACCGGCCCGGTGATCCGGACGGCCGGTGCGGTGGCCGTGGCCCTCGCCGTCGTCGCCGGCGGCGCGTACGTCGCCGAACTGGGCCCCTTCGCCCCGGGCCCGCCCGTGCCCGACCCCGAGGCCACGGCCCAGGCCCGGGCCTTCCTGGCCGACTGGGCCCAGGGACGTCTGGCGGACGCGGGCGGGCGCACCACGAGCCCCGGCAAGGCCCAGGAGGTGCTGCGCAACTTCACCACCGGACTCGCTGTCGACAAACCGACCCTGACCGCGCATTCGGCGAGGATCGCCCAAGACGGCACCGTCGACGTCCCGTTTACGGCCGCCATGCCCGTAGCCGACCTCGGCACGTGGACCTACGACGGGACCGTTCCGCTGCGCAAGCAGGACGACGGCTCCTGGAAGGTGGCCTGGACGCTCTCGCTCGTGCACCCGCACCTGAGCGACGCGGAGAAGTTCCGGCTCGACCGCGAGGGCGCCGACGGCCCCAAGGCCACCGACCGGGCGGGCCGCGCGCTGTCCAAGGACACGCACCCCTCCCTGGCGCCCGTGCTCGCGCAGGCCGCCCGCGCCGCCGGAGCCGGTCCGGGCGGTGCGATCCGGCGCGTCGACCGCGCCACCGGAGAGATCAAGGGGACCGAGGCCACCTTCGGCAAGCAGCCGTCCCGGACCGCTGACCAGCCCATCCGGACCACCATCGACTCCGCCTGGCAGACAGCCGCGGAGAAGGCTCTGGCCGCGAAGACCGACGGCAAGAACGCCGCGCTCGTCGCCCTGCGCGTCGACAACGGCGAGATCCTGGCCGTGGCGAACTCCCCTTCCGGATTCAACCGCGCAGTCTCCGGCACCTATGCGCCCGGCTCCACCTGGAAGGTCGTCACCACCAGCGCACTGCTGCTCAAGGACGCGGTCAAGCCCGAGGACATCGTGGACTGCCCGAAGTACCTCACCGTGGGCAAGCAGTTCCACAATGTCGAAACGTCCGAGCACCGCAACGCGACGTTCCTCAAGGACTTCACGGAGTCGTGCAACACCGCCTTCATCAGCCTGCGCGACAAGCTCGGCGACCGCGAACTCGGCGATGTGGCCAGGAAATACTTCGGCGTCGGCCAGGAATGGCACACCGGCATACCGTCGTTCGACGGGTCCGTTCCGGCGCCCCGCGACGACACGGAGAAGGCCGCCTCGATGATCGGGCAGGGCCGGGTGCTGGCCAACCCGCTGATCATGGCGTCCGTCACTGCGACCGCGGTCTCCGGGACCTTCCACCAGCCCACGATCACGCGCGGCAACAAGGACACGACGACGACCTCCCGCCTCCCGCAGAACGTGGTCGAGCGGCTGCGGCAGATGATGCGTGCGACGGTCACCGACGGCACGGCGAAGGTGCTGGACGGTCTGCCGGGCGACGTCGGCGCGAAGACCGGCACCGCCGAGGTCACCGAGGACGCCCCCAACAACGGCTGGCTCGTGGCCCATCGGGGCAATGTCGCCATCGCGTGCGTCGTGGAGCAGGGGAAGACCGGCGGCGCCTCGGCGGGGCCCGTCGTCCGCAGTGTTCTCTCGGACGTTGCCGGTGATCCGTCATGAACCGAACGATCAGACGCATAGCCGGTTTCTGCGGAGTCATGGTGATGGCCCTCCTCCTCCGGGCCACATGGGTGCAGTTCGTCGAGGGCGACCGCCTGGCCGGTGATCCGCACAACCGCCGGGTGCAGATCGAGGCGTTCTCCCGGCCGCGCGGCGACATCATCGTCGGAGGGGAGGCCGTCACCGGTTCCGAGGCGACGCCCGACTCGGACTTCAAGTACAAGCGGGTGTTCAAGGACGGCCCGTTGTACGCGCCGATCACGGGCTACTTCTCCCAGGCACAAGGCGCGACGTTCCTGGAAGGCGTCCACAACGGCCTGTTGAGCGGCAAGGACGACCGGCTGTACACCGGACCCCTGGACGCGCTGACTGGTAAGAAGCCCCGGGGCGGCGACGTCGTCACCACGATCGACCCGGCAGCGCAGAAGGCCGCCTACAAAGGGCTGACGGACCTGAACGCCAAGGGCGCCGTGGTCGCCCTGGATCCGCGGACCGGCAGGATCCTCGCCATGGCAAGCACGCCGTCCTACGACCCGTCCGTCTTCGCCGGCATGTCGAGGAAGGAGGGGGAGATCTTCCAGAAGCTGGACAAGGACAAGGACAAACCGCTGAGCAACCGCGCGATCCGCGAGACCTATCCGCCCGGATCCACCTTCAAGATTCTCACAGCGGCGGCCGCCCTCGAAAGCGGTGCCGTCACCGACATCAACGCCTCGTCAGGAGCCCCGTCTCCGTACCAGCTGCCGCTCAGTACGACGAAGGTCGGCAGCGTCGTGCCCGACGCGCAGTGCGACCGTGTCTCGTTGAAGACCGGCATGCAGTGGTCGTGCAACAACGTCTTCCTCGACGCGGCGCTGAAAACCGGCAAGGACAAGATGCGCGAGACGGCCGAGAAGTTCGGCTTCAACAAGGAGCAGTTCACGCCCGTGCGCACGGTCGCGAGCGCCTATCCCGGCGAGCTGGACAAGCCGCAGACCGCGCTGACCGGCATGGGGCAGGGCAGCCTGGCGAGCACACCGCTCCAGATGGCCATGGTCACCGCGGGTCTCGCCAACAACGGCAAGGTGATGAAGCCGTACATGGTCGAGGAGCTGCGCGGCGCCGACCTGTCCACGGTCGCTAGGACCGAGCCCGAGGTGCTCGACCAGGCGGTCTCCGAGGGCACCGCGAAGAAGGTGCAGGAGATGATGGAGTACACGGTGACCGACGGCACGGGCGACAAGGTGCGGATCGCCGGTGTCACGGTCGGCGGCAAGCCGGGCACCGCCCAGCACGGTGCCGACGTCCGTGACGAGCGTCCCTACGCGTGGTTCGTCTCCTACGCCAAACTGCCGGACGGGTCGTCCCCGGTCGCGGTCGCCGTTCTCGTCGACCCCGCGGACATGGACATCTCCCGCTCGGACATCGCGGGCGGCCGGCTGGGCGCGCCGATCGCCAAGGCGGTCATGAAGGCGGTGCTGGACCACCAGTAGTCCCTGTCCCCGTCCCTGCCCCTGTCCTCGGCTGCTGAACGGGCCGATAGGTTCGGCCTCATGACATCACCACAGGCGGACGTGTACCACTCGGCTTCGTCCTGGCAACAGCCCTGCCCGCCGGCGGCTTCCGCCGAGCGGAGCATGCTGGTCGAAGAGATCGCCAAGCGCATTCTGTCGCTCGGCCAGGGCCGTCTGCTCGTGGGGATCGATGGCTTCACCGCTGCCGGGAAGACGAGCTTCGGGCATGAACTGGCCGGGCGGATCAGTGCCGAGGGGCGGCCGGTGCTCCGGGCGACTCTCGACGACTTCAAGAAGCCGTGGAGGGACCGGCATCTCTACGACCGGGAGTCGGGTGAGGGGTACTACCGCAATGCGTACGACTACGAAGCGGTCAAGCGCCTGCTGCTGGATCCCTGCCGGGCACCCGGAGCGACAAGCTGTGCACTGTGCAGCATCGACCCGCTGACCCAACGGGATTGCTCATCCGAGGTGACGCCGCTCGGGGCGGACGCGGTGCTGATCGTGGACGGCGTCTTCGCCTTCCGCCCCGAGATCGACGTGTACTGGGACTTCCGCATCTGGTTGCAGGTGGATGCGGAAGTATCCGTCCGGCGAGGTGCCGAGCGCGATCAGGACCGGGCCGGAACCGAAGGGGAGTCGGTCCACCGCGACCGGTATCTGGTGGCCGAGCGCATCTATCTTCAGGAGGTCGACCCGTTGCCGATGATGGATGTCGTCATCGACAACTCGGTGTTCGCGCACCCGCGGATCGTGACGGCGTGACCTTGGACGGCGAGACCTTGACAGCGTGACCTCGGCACTCCGCCGCCCGGCTCAGGCGAGGGTCTTGAGCAGTTCCGTGTCGTAGGGGACGGTCTCGTCGAGACGGCCGGTCAGTGCCTTGGCGGGCCAGTCGGGGTCGGCGAGGAGTGCGCGCCCCACCGCGACCAGGTCGAACTCGTCGAGCTCCAAGCGGTCCAGAAGCGGGCCGATGCCGGTGGTCCGGGCCTGCGGGATGTTGCCGCGGACTCCGCTGAACGCCTGGTCGAGGCCCACCGAGCCGACGGTGATGGCGGCCTTGCCGGTCAACTTCCTGGTCCAGCCGGCGAGGTTGAGGCTGCTGCCCTCGAACTCGGGCAGCCAGTAGCGGCGGGTCGAGGCGTGGAACGCGTCCACTCCCGCGGCGGCCAGCGGGGTGAGCAGCTGCTCGAGCTCCTCGGGCGTCCCGGCGAGACGGGCGTCGTAGTGCTCGGCCTTCCACTGCGACAGGCGGAAGACGACGGGGAAACCGGGGGAGACGGCGGCGCGCACCGCTGCGACGATCTCGGCCGCGAAGCGGGCTCGGGAGGCGGTGTCGCCGCCGTAGGCGTCGGTGCGCCGGTTGGTGCCGGCCCACAGGAAGCTGTCTATCAAGTAGCCGTGTGCGCCGTGCAGTTCGATGCCGTCGAATCCTGCGCGCTCGGCTGCCGCGGCGGCTTCGGCGAAGGCGGCGATGACCTCGTCGATGTCCTGGAGCGTCATGGCCTTGCCGTGCGGAGTGCCGTCGAGGCCGATGCCGGAAGGGCTTTCGGCAGGCACGCCGGCCGGCTGTCCGGGGTCCGGGCGAGCCCGGTGTGCCACAGCTGCGGCATGATGCGGCCGCCGGCGCGGTGCACCTCGTCGGCGACGCGGGCCCATCCGGCCAGGGCGTCCTCGCCGTGGAAGTGCGGGACGTCGAGGTAGGCGGCCGCGGCGTCGCGACCGATGTAGGTGCCCTCGGTGATGATCAGCCCCGCCCCGCCGGCCGCCCGGCGGGCGTAGTAGGCGGCGACGTCCTTGCCGGGCACGCCGCCGGGCGAGAAGCGACGGGTCATCGGCGCCATCACGATGCGGTTCTTGAGGTTCAGCCCGTTGAGGGTGAAGGGGCGGTCGAGCAGAAGCGCGGCTCGGTTGTGGTGGTCGGCGTTGTGGTTGTCGGCGGTGGGGGTGGTCGGCGTCGCGTCCATGATGCGGTCTGCTCCTTGGGGGAGAGTGAGGCAGCCTGAGCCTGACTATCGGGACGGTATCCACCGGGGCTGAGTTGCGCAACAGTACTCAGGAGCTGACTTGTGTTGAGCTAGTCAGGTGGTTAGGGTGGCCCCTGGCAACACCCGTGCCCGCGACGGCGAAGGAGGGAGGGCGGTCATGGTCGCGCAGACCCCTGCCCCCGGACCGGACGGCACGTCCGGCTGCTCGATCGAGCGCAGCCTTCAGGTGCTGGGCGAACGGTGGACGCTGCTCATCCTCCGCGAGGTCTTCGCCGGCAAGAACAAGTACGCCGACATCCGCGAGGCGCTCGGCGTCGCGCCCAACGTCCTCAGTGCGCGCCTCAAGGCCCTCGTGGCAGCCGGCGTGCTGGAAACCCGCACGTACCAGGACCCCGGCTGCCGGGCCCGCGACGCCTACCATCTCACCCCCGCCGGCCGTGACCTTCGCCTCGTCCTGGCCGCCATCCAGCAATGGGGCGACCGGCACATGCCGTGCCCGTCGGGCCCGTACGCCGTGCGGCGTTCATGCTCCACCGGGCAGCGGGTGGATGTCGCTTTCGTCGACGAGCGGGGGGACGTCGTCCCGCCCGAGGACGTGGCTTTTCTCGGCCCGACGTAGCTGGTGACGTAGGCCCGGCCGTCATCAACTGGGCCGGAAGCGCGGGCGCCAGACCTCGTGGACGGACCCGTCCGGGGCGATGACGTTGATCTCCCGCCATTTGTCGAAGGCGGAGCAGGGGTGGGAGATGCCCAGGTCCACGAAGTCGCCGACGGCCAGGCCGTGCGGATCGGTGAGGACCAGGTGGTGGTCGAAGATCTGCGCCGCGGTGCCGGTCGCGCCGGGCGGGCCCACCACTACCGGCAGGCCTGCATCGTGTGGCAGTTCACGCTTGCCGGCGCCGACGACGGCCAGTCCCGGTTCGGGTGCCGAGACCACGGCCGCACGGACGGTCAGCGCGGGCCGGAGGCCGGGGATGGGGGTGACCTGCTGGTAGGTGCCGTGGTCGTGGGTGACGTAGCAGCCCGAGCGGAGGACGCACACTGGCCTGTGGCCGGGCGGCTGTTCGCCAGGTTCGGCCGGCTCGGTGAGATCGGCCAGTTCGCGGCAGGCGTCGGCGGCCAGGTCGGGGAAGGCGGAGCCGCCGATGGTGAACACCGGCGGTCCCGCGGTCACCAGGGGTGCCAGCGCGCGGAAGACGTCGACGGCGGTGCGGCAGTGATCGCTGACGGCGGCGAGCGTGGCGGGGTCGCGACGGTTGGGGCGTACGCCCTCGTAGGCGGCGACGCCGGCCAGGGTGACGCAGCCGGGTGCCGCGGCCACGGCACGGCCGAGGTCGGAGGCCGCTTCCGCTCCCCGCACTCCGGTGCGGCACCCCTCGGCGCCCACATCCACGAGGAGGCGCAGGGGGGTGCGCACGCCTTCCAGCGCAGTGACGGCGCGGGCCAGGCCGGTGCCGGAGTCGACGAAGGCGTACAGCTCCAGGCCGGGCGTCGTCTCCAGCCAGGTCCGGATGCGGGCCAGGCCCGCCTCGTCCACCACCTCGTTGGCGATCATGATGCGCCGGATCCCCCACTCCAGGGCGACCTCGGCCTGATCGACGGTGGCCACGGTGACGCCCCAGGCGCCGGCGGCGAGCTGCCGTTCGACGATCTCCCGGGTCATCGTGGTCTTGATGTGGGGGCACAGTTCGAGGCCGCGCTCGCGGCACCAGCGGGCCATGAGGCCGGTGTTGTGATCCAGGGCGGCCAGGTCGAGACGCAGCTCAGCGGTCATTCACGTTCTCCACTATCTCGTATGCTGTGTCCACTATCCTAGACGTTGGCGAACGAGGAGGGCGTCGGCCGATGGAAGACCAAACCGACCAAACCGACCAATCCGGGATCGGGCAGCACCTGCGCCGCGAGCGCCTGGACAAGGGGTTCACCCTGGAGCGTCTCGCCGAGGCGACCGGGCTGTCCCGCAGCTACCTCAGCAACGTCGAGCGCAACGTCAACAGCCCCACGATCAACACGCTGCGGACGATCGTCGACGCCCTCGGCATCACGCTCAGCCGTCTCTTCCACGAGATCGACCGCCGCGAGCGCCGCGTCGTGACCCGCCCCGACCAGCGGGTGGAGCTCACCCGGGCCGGGGTCGACGGTGTCACGTACACGCTCCTCAACCCGGCCTCGGGCGGCCGCCTGGAGCTGATGATGCTGGAGCTGGCCCCCGGCGCCTCCTCGGGGGACCGGCCGCACACGCATGTCGGCGAGGAGGCGGGTGTGCTGCTCAGCGGTGAACTCGACTACTGGGTCGACGGAGTTCACCACCGCCTGCGCCCCGGCGACACCGTCAGCTTTCCCTCCACCACCCCGCACCGCTACCACAATCCGGGCACCGAGCCGGCGGTGTGCGTCTGGGCGGAGACGCCGCCCGGGTTCTGAGGCGCCGCATCACGCCCGGACCGGGAGTCGGATCGCCGCCCGCCGTATCTGCGCCCCCGGGGCGTCGAGTTGCTCCACCCGCCGGCTCCGGTCCCTCGAAGCACCCGCGTACTCTGGCAGTAGACCTGCGTCGTCACGTCCCATAAGGGGTACCGGTGAACAGTTACGCGCACGACTTCACCACCGGGGACCGCATCAAGTTGTACCGCCAGCGCAAGGGCCTGTCACAGTCCGCGCTCGCCGGTCTGATCGGTCGCTCGGAAGACTGGGTGAGCAAGGTCGAACGAGGAGTTATCCCCGTCGACAAACTGTCTGTTCTGCTCGACCTCGCCCGCGTGCTCGACATTCGGGAACTGGTGGAGTTGACCGGCCGGAACCTCGCGCTCACCGTCCACAGCTCACCGGAACACGACTCGGTGCCCGCGATCCGGCACGCCCTGACCGCGATCTCGTCCCGTCTCGGAGCCGACCTGCCCGGCACCCCCTTGACGCCTGATGAGCTGCAGCAGCGGATCGGTGAAGCGTGGCACGCCTACGAGCACGAAGTCGATCGGTACGCCATCGTCGGCCCTCAACTGCCCCAGCTGCTCGCAGAGGCGCGTCATGCATCCCGCCATGCCGCCGGTCCGGACGAGGAACAAGTCGCCCGCGCGGAGATCGGCCTCTATCACCTGTTGCAGGTCTACCTCCGTCGAGTAGGGGAACGGATCCTGTCCCGCGTCGCAGCAGACCGCGCGCTACAGCTCGCTGACCAGATCGGCGACCCCGTCCTGATCGGTGCATCCGCATGGAACATGTGCAGCGTGCTCACGAGTACCGGAGACGTCGCCGAATCAGCCGACCTCGCCCGCTCGGCAATGGAGATCACCGCGCCCGGGGACGATGCCTCACCGGAACTGCTCTCCGTCCATGGGGCGTTGCACCTGGCCGCGGCCGTCGCCACCATGCGGGACAACCGGGCAGCCACTGCGTGGGACCTGCTTCACTCAGCGGACCAGGTCGCCCGCCGTGTCGGCACCGACCGTAACGATTGGCGCACATCCTTCGGCCCGACGAACGTGGCCATGCACGGCGTGCACTTGGCCGGCGAGGAGGGCGACGCCACCGAGGCGCTACGCCTCGCCGACAGCATCAACGACGACAACCCCGTGTTGCCGCTGGAAAGGCGCACCCGGTATCTCGTCGAGGTCATGAACGCCAACCGGCTGAAGCAAGACGACTACGCGACGCTGTACATGGTCGGGCGCATCAGGAAGGCGTCACCCGAAGAGGTCAAGTTCTTCCCCCTCGTCCGGGAGGCCGTGCGCGACCTCCTCAAGCGCGAACGCCCCTCATACCGGGCGGAGTTGCGCGACCATGCTGCGTATGTCGGCGTGCTCGCCGGCTGACCCTCACCCCGGAAAAAAGGCACCCCGGAACTTCTTCCGGGGTGCCTTTCCTTGTTGGTCCTACGGTCTGACGGCCAGTGAACTCCTGACGCGGAGCCGAAGGGAACCCATGTCCGCTGACCGACGCACCGGGCTGCGCATCGAGCGCCTGCCCGATGAGCCGCTCGGCCGTACGAAGGCCGGCCGATTCTTCATCCCCCTGCGCATCTTCATGGACGACGAGCCTGCGACTGGGCACCTGATCATGAGCGGTTCGGACGCCGAGGAGCTGGTGCGCGACCTCTCCCGCCTGGTCTGCGGGGACGGATCGCCGCTCGATGCGATTGAGGGGACAGCGTGACCACCGCGCAGCCCATGCCAACGATGGGACACGCATGGTGACCTCAGCCCCGAAATGGCGTGAACCGTCCCGGCGTCTGCCCGTCGGCCTCCCGTCGCAGCTCATTCTCGAAGCCGACAAGGAGGCTCCCGCCGCGGCCCGCGCCTACGCCCGTGAATTTGTCGAGCATGTCCTCAACGACCCCGACGATGACCACTTGGACGACGTCGCCCTCGTCGTCTCCGAGCTCGTGACCAACGCCGTCCGATACGGGACGGAGAACCACGGCCTCATGCTCGTCGTCCTCGACGCCGACGACTCCCGTACCCGCATCGAGGTTCACGACAGCGTTCGTCAGCGGCCTCGGATGAAGCCGGGAAACACCGAAAGCCGCCGGGGCCGTGGCCTTCACATCGTCGATGCCCTTGCTGTCTGGGGCACCGGCACACGACCGATGGGAAAAGGAAAATTCGTGTGGGCGGAGGTTCCGGGCCGGTGACAAGCGCACTCAACAACATCAAGAATATTCCGTCCATCAGGGCCAGCCCCAGCATCGCGTTCCTCGCCGACCTCACGCACACCGTCGGCATCCACTACGGAGACACCGGCGCGGTGGCGCAGCTCCTCATGACCCACACGCTGCCCCGCCGCCCCGGCGAGACGGTCGAATGGATCGACGCGGGCATGCGCGCCCTCGCCGCGTGCCTCGGCCTTGTCCCGGTCTCCGAGGAACCAATCGACGTGGGGCCGCGGCTCTCCGTGCACCGGGGAGTCGCCCAACTCGACTACGGCGAAGGCGAGTGGCGCATCTGCATTCCTGACCCCGGCCGGGCCTGGTTGCAGCACATCACCGACGGCGGCCCTCTCCGCCTGCTCGTCGCGTTCGAGCCGTCCCGCAGTCACCGCACCCAACAGGAGTGGGGGCAGTTCGTCGATGCCGCCGTCAAGGCCGGCACGATCCGATGGGGATCCACGAACATCCGCTGCGGACAGCGGCTGAACCAGCAAGCGAGCCGCCCCGGAGTCTGATACACCCCGGGTCGACCCGCTCGCCGCAAGCGTATCGGGCGCAGCCCCGGCCCCACCCGTCAACAGGAAGGTCCAGGGAGGGCGGGGCCGATTCCAGCCACAACAGGCGCACCACCGGACACAGGAGAGGTACGCATGACCCTCGTCATCTCTGAAACCGGCAAGCCAATCACAGCTCCCGTCGGCATCCGCTCCGTCGAGCTGGAGATCACCGGGACCTGTCAGCTCAACTGCACCCACTGCTGCACCAGTTCCAGCCCCAAGACCGGCCCCGGCGCCATGACCCGCGAAGACTGGCAGCAGGTCATCGCCGACGTGGCCGCCCTCGGTATTTCCACCGCCCAACTGATCGGAGGCGAACCGACCTTCTCGCCTTACCTCCCCCACTACATCGCCCAGGCCATCGACGCCGGCCTGAAGGTCGAGGTCTACAGCAACCTCACCCACATCCGCCCCGCCCTCTGGGCAGCCCTCTCCCGCCCCGGGGCCCGCCTCGCCACCTCCTACTACTCCGATCAGCCCGAGGAACACGAGAAGGTCACCAAGGGCAAGGGCAGCCATGCCCGTACCCGCGCGAACATCATCGCCGCCCTTGCCCGCGGAATCCCCCTCCGCGTCGGCATCGTCGAGGTATTCGACGGACAACGCGTCAAGGAAGCCGAGGCCGAACTGCGCGCCCTCGGCGTCCGCTTGATCAACATCGACAAGGCCCGGCCCATCGGCCGCGCCGCCACCCCCGACGGCAACGGACCCACCACCGCCGACCTGTGCGGGCACTGTTTCCGCCACCGCGTATCCGTCGACCCGGACGGGAACGTATCGGGCTGCATCCTGTCGCGGTTCATCGACGCCGGTAACGTCCGGCAGCAGCGTCTCATCGAGATCCTCAACAGCGACCGATGGGAGGAGATCACCGCGACCATTCCCATGCCACGCGCCGCCTGCACGCCGGACGACTCGAACGACTGCGACCCGGCCTCGACGGAAGCCTGCGACCCCGCGTACGAAGAGGAAGAGTTCGCCCCGACCGCGGCGAATGGCGCCTGCCCGCCGGCCGATTCCAGTGACTGCAACCCCGCCTCGACCCCGGCCTGCCTCCCTTCCTTCCCCAAGCTCGGCACCGCCACCGCCCCAACCACTCTGGAGGCCACCGCGTGAACTGGCAGCACCACGCCGAAGCACTCGCCGAAGCAGCCACACATGGCTCGTCACGATGGCGTGCCCCCGTCGCCGAAACACCCCGGCACCTGTTCATCCCCCGGTGGTGGCAACGCGACGGCGACGCCTACGCCCTGCGCATCCCCCAGAACGACGACGAGTGGCTGACGGCCGCCTACGCCGACACATCCCTCATCACCCGCGTAGGTCCCCTGCACGCCGACCTCGCCACACCCGACGACCGCCCGAGGGGCCGGCCGACCTCCTCGGCCACCCTCCCGAGCCTCGTCGTCACCATGCACCGGCACGCCTGCCTCGACCCCGACGACATGCTGCTGTACGTCGGTACCGGCTCGGGGTACGGAACCGCCCTCGCCTCCCGCTACCTGGCTCACCCCGACCGAGTGACCAGCGTGGACGTCGACCCCTACCTCGTCGAAGCCGCACGCGACCGCCTTGGCGAGATCGGTCTGTGCCCCCGAGTCGAGACCGTCGACGCAACCGGCTCCCTGCCCGTCAGGCCGGGGTCCGTCGACCGCATCGTGTCCATGGTCTCGGTCCGCACCATCCCGCCGAGCTGGCTTGAGGCCCTGTGCCCCGGCGGCCGGCTGGTGACGACCATCGCCGGTACGTCCCTGCTCGTCACCGCGGAGAGGGATCCCGACGGCGGCGCCACGGGCCGAGTGCTGTGGGACCGGGCCGGGTTCATGACGGCCCGCCATGGCGACGACTACCCGCCCGGCCTCGACACCCTGCTCGCCGCCGCGGAGCACCAGGACGGCGAGGATGTCACCACGGGCCCGTACCCGGTCGTGGACGTCGAGCAGGCATGGGACCTCGATTCCATGCTCAGCGTCACCACCCCCGGCATTGTCCACCGCTACCACCAGGACGGCGAGAACCGAACTGCGATCATGGCGCACGCCGACGGATCATGGGCCCGCGCCACCGCGGTCGGCATCGACCGGCCGACCGTCCACCAGGGCGGCCCCCGACGCCTCTGGGATGCCCTCGACGAGGTACGCGCCTACTGGCTCAACCACGGCGAACTGCCAGTGCGCGGCGCCCGGGTACTGGTCAACGCCGAGGGACGGACGATCCTCGCCCGGGGCGGGTGGCACACCAAGCTCTGATGCGGCGCAGCCGCGACGGCCTGCGCCGGAAGCGCCACCAGGTCGGCCCAGGTCCCCCGGCCGGAGATGCTGGTCGCGACGGACCGGATCAGTACATCCCCGGTGCCCGGTTCGGGCTCGGGAGCATCGACGACGTCGAGGACGCCGGGGGTGCCGAAGCGATCGATCTGTATGGCGCGCGCACGAAAGTCCCTTCACACGACTGGTCCTGACGGGAGGCTCAACACCTCGGATGATCACGGGATTTCCGGCCCCACCCTCACATCACCGCATCGGTCCGCAGCGGGCCGGCAGTGATGTGGATGGTGCGAATCCTCCCGCTGTCGTCAAGGCGGTACAGGTGCATGAACGGAGCCCGTACGGTGGTGTCCGGGTCGGTCTTCTTCGCCATGGTGGCCTCCCCGCGCAGGAACAGGACCCCGTTCGGGGCGTCCCAGCACTCCAGGACCGTGTGATCGATGTGCAGCGGCTCATCGATCTTGACGAAGAACGCTTTGATGGCCTCGGTTCCCACCACGTGGGCGGTGCCGAAGAACATCTCGGTGTCGTCGGTCGTCCGGGCGAAACCCTCGCCGAAATCGAGGGTGTCGATCTCGTGCATGAACTGCCCTACCCAATTCGGCACGGGGGCGGGAACAGCATCCTGCGTCATCGTTCTTCTCCTTCCATGTGCCAGGCAGCGGGACGGGCCGTGAGGAACGCGTCGATCGCCACGTTGACTCGTCCGGCTTCCGTGAGCCTGACACAGTGCGAGACGGCCCCGATCCCTCCGGCTGAGGAATCGGGGCCGCTCGGTTGATGAGTGCAGTTGATGGGTGCAGTTGGCCTTGAAGGTCAGCAGTCGGTGACGTACTCGTTGAACACCACGCCCGCCTCGGTGCCCTCTGCCCACGCCTGGACCCTGAACCTGCCGACCACCGGGCCCGCGACGAGGGGCTGTGCGGTGGTGGCCACGCCGTCCTCGCCGCTCGTGGCCTCCGTGACGGCGGAGCCGTTTCCGAAGGAGGCCATATCGTCCATGACCCTGAAGACGACCTTCACCTTCTTCACGGCCGCGCCGTGCTTGTCCCGCACCACGGTGCTGAGCGGTGCGGGGAACTTCTTGCCCACTGCCGTGCGTTGGCCCGCGCCCGAGTGATACCCCAGGTGGTCCGGTGGTCCGACCGTCTCCTTGACCACAATGCCCTCGAACGGCGTGAAGGCGTCCTCCTCCAGCAACTCGGCCGAGGCGTCCACCTGCCCGGGCTGCTTCGCCTCCAGCAGCGCGCTCTCGGCGATGCCCATCTCATCACCGGACTCCTGCACGGATTTGATGTCGGTTGTCCCGCCTCCGACGAAGCGTGCTTGATCCCCCTTGAGGACGAACTTGACGGTCGCCTTGCCGACCGGGGTTCCGTCGAGATTGCCGACCAGGACCCGAAGGGGATTCTTGAACGAGGTGCCGACTGCCGCCTCCTGGCCTTGTCCTCCCTTGGGGGTGAGCCGGAACTTCGAGATGTGGAACATCTCCCCGGTTCCTTCGAGCCCGACCCACAACTGGGAGTTCGTGTCCGCCGCGATTCCCGACGGCCTCGAACCCTTGCCGGTGCTGATGCTGCCGGACGTGTGCGTGGCACCGGGGAGAACGCAGTCCACCGCGTCGGCGGAGGGCATGGTGAACCACAGCGAGCCGTCCGGCATCGCGAACAGGCGGTCCGGGACGGCGGAAGTGACGATCTTCCGCTGGGACTTGCGGTCGAGGTCGTACTTGATGAGGTACGTGTCGTCGGTCGCCACCCACAGGGCCCGCTCCCGCTCGGCGGTCTCGGTGATGGCGAGGTGTCCGGGCGCCGCCGTGCCGTCAAGGCGTACGGGGGTCTTGGAGAATTCGCCGCTCTTGGCGTCGAAGGAGACGACACAGCCCGCCGTGGGAGAGCTCAGCCAGTACTCCTGAGAGGTCCTCTTCGCGATCGCCAGCCCGTATAACGGGCTGGGTGAACCACCGGACAGGGAGAACGCGTCGGACGTGTGGATGTCGCCGTCCGCACCGATGAACATCAGTGACGGCATGCCCGAAAGGGTCGCGACGATCCTTTCGGCGCCTGTCGGGTCGGAGCCGATCGCCATGGCGGGGCATGCTGCCGCCGTGCCCCTCTCGTAGTTGTCATAGTGACCGTCACCGCCGCCGGTGAGCGTGCACTTGACCACGCAGCCCTGGCCGGCTGCCACCGTGTACATCCACACGGCCTGGTTCCAGGCCACGAGGGCTTTCGCGCTCCTGCCCGGATCCGGCGAGGGGAACACCTTGCTCTCGTGAGGTGTTTCGGTGGCGAACCTGCCGAACTGGGCGTCCCGGGTGACGAACCAGATCTGCCGGTCATGCGGGTTGTGGACGATGGCTGCGGGCTTGGCCGAGCCGGCCAACGGATAGCGAGGACCGGTGGATTCGTCGCCTGCTGTGGACGGCATCGCTGGATTCACCTTCTCCGGAGGAGTCATGATTCATCCGCTTCAGGGCTCTCGTCCGACTCGCACCGCACGCAGACGGAGAACGTGGTGGGAGGCTCCGAGAGCCCGTGGCCGACCTCCAGCACCACCTGGTCCTCCTCCCGGCCGGCCCGCAGTGCCGGGAGTGCGGCCCGGCCACGGGCGTCCGTGGTCAGGAGGATTTCCGTCGATCCGTCGATGAACGTCGTGCCGCCTTCGGAGACGACGCGGCAGGTGAGCGGCACCCCGGGGATGGGGAGGCCCTTGCTGATGTACTGGACCACGCCCGGCATTCCGGTGAGCCGACCCGGTGCCGTTTCGCTCACCAGTTGCGCCATGAACTGGGTTTTCCCGCCGGCGCTTCCGGGGTCAGGGGGAATCGGGTACTTCCCGATCGACTTGTTGGTCGGGTTGGTGTACCAGACCCATTTGTTGCCGTGCTTGTCCAGGCACAGCCCCATGGCGTCGCCGCCGCTCGGCAGGGCCGGGCCCGGGAGCTGGGTGATGCTCTTGTCCGTACGGAACCGTGCGATTCCATTGCTGCACGCCACCCAGAGGTTTCCGTCCGTGCCCAGCATCATTTGCCGGGGAGTTCCGCTTCCGGAGATGTCCCGCCGCGTCCAGCTGCGGAGTTCTGTGTCGTACCGGCAGATCTGGTTCGGATTTTCGGCGCCCACCCATACCGCGTCGCCGTTCGGGCTGGCGACGACGTGGACCGGCTTCTGACCGCTTCCCCCGGGGAGCGAAATGGGCTTCGGCTGGTCGTCGTGGGGCGGGGCGTACCGGTAGAGGCTGTTCGTCTTCCGCTCGTAGTTTCCCGTGGTGCTGACTTGGCCCGTCGCCCAATAGACGCAGTCCTTGAGCGATTTCGCTTCCTTCGGAGCGGTGACGGCCACCGACCAGAGCCAGGTGTCGTAGACCGGGTTCTGTTTGGCGTCCGGGAACGGATACGTGCCGGGAGTGCTGGACTCGTCCTCCGGATCGCAGTAGCCGACCATGGTGTGCACGGGCTCGGCGAACATGATCCAGTAGGCCCACACGGGAGCCTCGTCGGTGCCCGTGTTGAGCAGGAGCCACGCGATGGTCTGCGCCCTGGCGTCATCGGCCAGCTTGAACTCGTTGAGTCGCTTCTGGTTCGCGATGTCGTATTCGATGACCGGGTCGTAGTCCTGCTCGTGCGCGGGGGAGGCGAACCACACGACTTTCTTCCCGTCCGCCCGGTTCGGACAGGGGTCCGGAATGATTCCGGCGGAGAGGGTGCGGATGTCCCTGGTGACCTTGAGCTGATTGGCAAGGCTTGACGGATTTACCTGGACGAGCGTGCTGTCGTGGGTCGTCACCCAGAGGTATCCGTCCGGTCCGACTGCGACGGAGTGCGGGGTGACGGTGCCCTTTCCGCTGCCGTCCTTGAGGAGAGGATATTCTTCCGGTTCTCCGGAGTCCTGCATTCCGAACCACTCCTTCGGTGTGCCGCCCGAGAGTGAAGTGTGCCTTCCGGCCGAAATGATTCGACATGGGATGCTATCGGCCCGGCGCGGGTGCCGGGCAACCGGGCATCGGGAGATTGGCTTGAACGGGCGGTGTCGGGCGCGCACGCAAGTGGCTCACGTCTTCCTTTCCCAGCGCGTCACAGGAAGCCCGCCGGGAACCTTCAACTCGAAGGCCCCGCCGACCACATTGTCCAGTGCTTCCGCGGGGTCGTTGCCGGCGCCGAAGACAGAGGCCGCGAGGATCTTTTTGATTTCCGTTCCCGATCCGCGGAACGCCTTGACGTCCGCCAGCGCGGACTGAGCCTCTCCCGCGTCCCTGGCCTTGCTCATCGAGCCCAGCAGGTCTCGGGAGAACCAGCAGTCGCGGATGTCGTCGAGATTCCACTCGGCATACCAGTGGACATCGTTGAGGAACGGCCGTTTCGGTACCCGGCCGTCGATCGCGACCAGATAGAAGGTGAACTTGATGTTCCCCAGCGAACGCCAGTCGGCCATGTTGGTGTGACTGGAGACCCGGCCCGCGAGTGCATTGTCGTAGGTCGACGCGATGTCGTTGAACGTCGGCGGCCGACTGCGGTCGGCACCGCTGTAGTGGCGGATCGTCCACTTCTTGTCGAGCAGTTGGGCCGACTGCCTCGCCTTGATCGGTGCGATACGGGCCTGCCCCGCGGACTTGATGTGGTCGTTCATGTCGAAGGGGCTCTGACCCGGACCGGGCGGAAACGCCTCGCGGGTCAGATGCCCCATGAGGCCGTAGGCGTCATCGCCGCTGTGGCCGCTCGCCTCCAGGGCCTCGATCATCTGCTCCGCGGTGGCCGCATCCCGAACGGTCGGTGCCCGCTGCACCGTCAGCATCTGAGCCACCGCGGCGTTGCCTGCTGTGTAGTGCAGGGTGTGGAGCAGTGCGTGAGGCCGGGACGGAGCGGGAGCGGTTCCCGGGGTTGCGGGCTGTTCCGCGGCGCTGTCGGCCGCCCTGGCGTCTGAACGGTCCTTGTGCAGGTGCATGGATCCCCCACTCTCGCGCTGCGGGCCGACGGGTCTTGCAGTGTGACCCTCCTGCCGAGGCGGAACAAAGAGCCCGAACTCGCCGACCACCGTCCGAAGTTGGCTTGTTCGCGCAGGAAGGGAGCGCGCGCCCCTACATCATCTGACGTAGGTTCCCTTCTTTGCGTGCGCGATGTCCCCGCGGCTGGTTCGCTGAACGTACGCATTCCTGAAGAGAAGGGCAAACGGGGCATGGTTGCTCGTCCGTTGGCGCCCGGAGTGTTTGTCACGGAGCGCCCGAGCGGGGTCAGAACGATCACCGGAGCGGGTACGTCCACACCCGCGTTCCTCGGCTACACCGTCGGAGGGATCGAGTCGTCGATGCCTCCGACGCTGGTGGGCAGTTGGTCCGAGTTCGTGGACACGTTCCACTTCCGGTCGCCGATGGGTCCGGAGGAGCTGGAACGCGAGCGGGAGAGGCTGAGCGAGGCCATCGGGGAGGCCGCAGAGGAACTGGAGGAAAGGGAGGGGGAGCTCCGGCAGAAGTCCACCACCGGCGGCCAGCCGGTCGTCACGGAAGCGGAATTCGACAAGCTCGTCGAAGTGCAGACGGCCGACTGGGCCGGGGACGGCGTCAGCGATCCGGACCGGCAGGCGGCGAAGGCCGTGGAGGACAAGGTCAAGCCGGCCTTCCCCGACGAGTACGGCCTGTGGATCGCGGCAGGGGAGCAGGGCGTGTCCCTGCAGCGTCGCCGGGACGAGCTCGCCTTGCTGGCGGAGTGCTTCGCGCAGGCCCGTACCGCGAGCCTGCACGAGGCCGTCTACGGCTTCTTCGCCAACGGAGGAAGCTCCTGCTACGTCCTCCGGCTCGACCCCACCAAGCCCCTGACGAGCGAGGTCGAGGGGAACCCCGACAAGCGCACCGGTCTTGCCGGGCTGAAGAGCGTGCCGGACGTGACCATGGTCGCGGTGCCGGATCTGTGGAGCCGGGGCACGACAGCCAAGGACGGCGCGGAGATCCTCGGCAAGGTGGTCGGCCACTGCGCCGTCATGCGCAACCGGCTCACCCTGTGCGAGCCTCCGCCCGATACTGCACCCGCCGATGTGCTGGCGTTCCGGACGCGGCTGGCCACTCCCGATTCCGACGATGCGGCGTTCACGGCGCTGTACTACCCGTGGGTCGAGGTCGCGGGCGTGGACGGGATGCGGCGCACGGTGCCGCCATCAGGGCATCTGGCAGGGGTCTGGGCCCGTACGGACACCGAGCGCGGAGTCTTCAAGGCTCCCGCCAACCAGAACCTGCGCGGTGTCCTGGCGCTGCCCGTCCGGCTCACCGACCAGCGCCACGGCGAGCTGAACGACAAGGGCGTCAACTGCCTTCGCATCTTCCCCGACCGGGGGTTGCTGGTGTGGGGTGCGCGGACGCTGTCCACGTCCCGCGACTGGCGGTATCTCAACGTGCGCCGGCTCGTCTCCTTCCTCTCCGACTCCATTCGTCAGTCCACCACTTGGGCGGTGTTCGAGCCCAACGACGACCGTCTGTGGGCCGCACTGCGGCACTCTGTCGTGAGCTTTCTGACCGATCAGTGGCGTCAGGGCGCACTGTTGGGGCGTACGCCGGACGAGGCGTTCTATGTCATCTGTGACCGGACGAACAACACGTCGGACACGATCGATGCCGGTCAGGTGATCTGCGACATCGGCGTCGCACCGGTGCGTCCGGCCGAGTTCGTGCAGTTCACCATCACCCAGATCGCCGGCCAGCCCGGCAGGACCAGCTGAGCACACCCCGGATCCAGGGAGGCACACGCACGTGTTGACCGGTGACACCTTCAGCAGCAACACCTTCGCCATCGAACTGGGCAAGTTCCAGGTCGAGACCGTCCAGGACGTCTCGGGACTGACCCTCGAACAGGACGTCGTCGAGACCCGCCAGGTGTCCGCGACCGGGGAGCTGATCGTCCGCAAACAGCCGGGCGCGCGCAAGACCGGCGAGATCACGATCACCCGTGGCATGGACAAGAGCACCGCGTTCACCGACTGGATCAAGGCCACACTGGTCGACGCCGACCTGGCCGGTGCCCGACAGAACATCACCATCGCTCTGAAGGACGCACAGAAGCAGACCGTGCGCCGCATCCACCTCACCAACGCCTGGGCCTCCCGCTGGGAGGGGCCCCAGCTCGGCGCGGCCAATTCCGGCACCGCTACGGAGCAGGTGACGGTCACCTACGAGGACATCACCGTCGAGTAGCCGGGCAGCCCGACCAGGGCGTGTCCGATGGGGCAGTTCCCCGCGCCCCTTCGGGGCGCAGGTCCCACCCCCAGGAACCGGAAGGAGCATCAGCGTGGCAACGCAGCCGAAGCCCCCGGGCGTCTACGTCACCGAGAAGTCCAGCGGTGTCCGCATGATCGTCGGAGTGGGCACCTCGACGCCCGCCTTCCTCGGATACACGAAGCAGGCCGACAGCGCGCCCCCGGAACGGACGAACCCGCCGTTCACCGACGACGAGCGCAAGATTCCCCAACCCATCCAGGGCTGGCAGGAGTTCGTCGACCGCTACAGCATCAACGAGCTGGGCGCCGAACTGGCCGCCCTGCTGAAGAAGCAGAAGGAGAACACCCTCGTCACCGGTGACCTCAAGAAGATCCAGGTGCTCCAGCGGTGCTTCACGCTCGCCGAGGCGGTGTACGGGTTCTTCGCCAACGGCGGCACCTCTTGTTACGTCGTCGGCTTCCTGAACCCGGACACGCCGGTGACGGACTCGGTCCTCGGGGGGAACGCCGAGGCCCGGACGGGACTGGGCGGTCTGGAGACCGTGCCGGAGGTCACCATGGTGGCGGTGCCCAGCCTCTGGGACATGACGGTGGCCGCGAACGACGAGGCGACCCCACCGTCCCCGGTGCTGCCGACCGGCAAGGGGCTCATCGACAAAGTGCTCGCGCACTGCACCCAACTGCGCAACAGGCTTGCGGTGGTCGACGCACCACCGAAACAACTGGTCGGCCCACTGACAGAGTTCGTCGGCACACTCGCCTCACCGGATTCCGACGATGCGGCGTTCACCGCGCTGTACTACCCATGGGTCGAGGTCCCAGGCGTGGACGGGGTGCGCCGCACCGTGCCGCCGTCGGGGCACCTGGCAGGGGTCTGGGCCCGTACGGACACCGAGCGAGGCGTGTTCAAGGCTCCCGCCAACCAGAACCTGCGCGGCGTGCTCAGCATCCCCACCCTGCTGACCGACGACCAGAACGGAGCACTCAACGACAAGGGCGTCAACTGCCTCCGCGTCTTCCCGGGCCGGGGGTTGTTGGTGTGGGGTGCGCGGACCCGGTCCACGTCCCGCGACTGGCGGTATCTCAACGTGCGCCGGCTCGTCTCGTTCCTCTCCGACTCCATTCGTCAGTCCACCACTTGGGCTGTGTTCGAGCCCAACGACGACCGTCTGTGGGCGACGTTGCGGCACTCAGTTGTCAGCTTCCTGACCGATCAGTGGCGTCAGGGCGCGTTGCTGGGGCGTACGCCGGACGAGGCGTTCTATGTCATCTGTGACCGGACGAACAACACGTCGGACACGATCGATGCCGGTCAGGTGATCTGCGACATCGGCGTCGCACCGGTGCGTCCGGCCGAATTCGTGCAGTTCACCATCACCCAGATCGCCGGCCAGCCCGGCAAGACCAGCTGAGGCGGCGCGCATGCAGAAGGTCATCGTGCGGCAGAGCGACACCATCACCCTCATGCCGGCCCTGACGCCTCCGGCAACGCTCGTCCCGCCGCCCCCGATTCCCATTCCGCGGGGCACGGCGGGATTCCAGGTCGAAGGGTTGCCCGCCTGCGTACCGGATGACATCGAGACCATGGAGATCCCGCCCGTCCCCTACTCGACGCCGGCCTTCCCGACGTCCGGAACCCTCCGCGCCCGGTTCAGGGTTCCGGCAGCGAACCGCGCCAAGTACGCGAGGACGGGCCACGCTACGGTGGAGGTCGTCGTCGACGGTGGCCCCCTCGAAGTGCACTTCACCGTCCTGACCCCGGCGAGCAATCCGGCCGGCAGCCCGGATCCGGTGACCGAGTACCAGGGCTCGGCGACCCTCACCTGCCCCCGCACGCGCCCGGTGACGGCCGGATAGGCACGGTGCCGGAGGTCGTGGGAGTCGGGCGAGCGCAGTCAGCCCGCGGCGCCCGCGACCTCCGTCGCCCACACGAAGTCGTACCGCACGTGCTGGCCACCGACCACCGTGCCCTCGCCGCGGTTGCGCATGTTGACCGTGAAGGCCGCTTGCGGCAGGAGCAGGACCTCCTTCTCGTCCTGTTGCCGCGAGAAGAAGGCGATGTCCCGTCCGCTGTGGCCGGTCAGTTCCAGGCAGTACAGCACCCGGCGGCCACCGGCGGGCGGGTGCTGGAGCGGCAGGAACTTCTCGGCCTCCTCCCGCTCGCGGCTGGTGCTGGTGAAGCCGCTGAACGTCATCCGCTTCCGGGGCAGCAGCTCCCAGCCCGCCCGGTAGACCAGCCCCCTGACCGGCGGCAGTTTGCCGAGAGCCTCCGTGAGCATGTCGGCGTGGGACTTGGCCTCGGACCGCAGGGTCTCCGCGAGGGCGTGCATACGCCTGCGGACGGGCTCCAGGCGCTCCCTGCGCTCCGCGTCGTCGAGCCCCGGCGCCCGGTAGGCGTCGATCAGCCGCTGGAGTTCCGCGTCGCGCCAGGTGGCGTACGGCACTTCGACCGTCTGCCCCTCGGTGAACAGCGAGATCATCTCGTCGACGAGCCGGTGCACACCCGTCGTCGCGACGGGCGACGGCGTGGCGAGGACGCGGTTGACGAGCTGGTGGTTGCCGCCGGTGTACTCCGCCAGCGCGAGCAGGTACGGGAGCCGCAGCTCGGCTCCCAGCCGGGCGCGTTCCGCGTCCGCGTCCGTTCCCGAGAGGTCCTGTCCCGCCAGCCATTCGGTGAGGTCCGCGCTCGGCTGCTGCCGGAGCAGGGCGCGCCGGGCGCGGCGCGCCGTGGCCACCGTGCGGTCGTCCACGGTCACCAGGCCCCCGTCCCCGGGTGCGGCGCGCGCCTTCTCCTCGTACAGGGCGGCGTACGGCAGTTCGGGCAGGGCGGACGCTGGCAGGACGTCCCGGGCGAACGCGTCGAAGTCCCGGTACATCCGTGGCACGTCCTTGGAGGACGCCGTGAGGTGCGCCAGGCCGCGCAGGCCCGCCGCCTTGGCGCCGCGCAGGATCTCGTACAGCGAGTGGTCGCGGCCGGTGAGCATCCATGCCGTGACGGCGAGGAAGAACTCCCGTTCCGCCAACTGCGCGGCGCCGGAGCCCGGTACGACCTGCAGCCAGCGGAACGCGCTGAGCATGCGGGTGGTCGTGCCCGAGATGCCCGCTACCAGGGGTGCGCCGCGCCCGTGATGCTTGCGGTACCAGTCGTCCTTGGTGCTCATGGCGAAGGCTGCCTCGCCTGGGGCCCATGGCAGGGGGAACTCCGGTCCCTCCTGGCCCGGTTCGGTCATCGCCTCCCACACGGCCTCGGCGGTGACCTCGTGCCGGGCCGGGGCGAGGTCGTCCGTCAGGCCCTCGACGGACAGGGGAGCGGTACTGCGCCGGGCGTGGGCGGCCTCGGCCTCGCTCAACGGCACGCCCAGGTCGCGGTAGTCGCGCAGGGTCCGCTTGCCGGGGGCGGTGTCCGGGTCCGGGCGCTCCGAACGGCCGCGCTGGCTGCGCCCCATGGAGAGGGCCGTGCCCGCGCCCTGCTGGAGCGTCAGGTTGCCGAGGGCGAAGACGTCCTCGGCGAACAGCCGCCGCACGTCGTGCGGGAGACGGCCCAGCACGGCACGGGAGTGACCGGTCAGATACGCGTGCTGGGCGGACAGGGCCTCGGCGTCCAGGCCGAGTTCGCGGGCCAGGTGCAGGTCCCCGCCGAGGACGATGCGGTGCAGGAGCGTCTTGAGCGACACCGCGCGTTCGTCCGGGTGCGGCCCGGGCTGCGGCCCGTATTTGTAGTAGGCGGCGTTGTAGAACGCGGTGACGAGCTCGCGGACCGTGGCGTTCGAGTCCGGCGCCGTCCACTGCAGGAGCCGGGTGCCGGGATCGCCTTCGGTGCCCACTTGTCCTGCGCTGTGCGGGTCGTCGTGGACGAACGCGCCCGCGGCCGCTTCCGGGGTGAACCCCCGGCTCAGGACCTCGTACAGCCGCAGCACGGCGGTCCGGGCGGCGCGGCGCACCTCCGGAGCGGCGGCCAGGGCCGCCCCGAGCCGCTGCTCGTACAGTTCGGCCCGCTGGTGCCAGCCTGGTGAGGCCAGGAGCCGGCGGTGGCCGAACGGCGCGCCCTGCCGGGGGGATGCCGTGAGGGCTCGCGCGGTCGCGGCGTTGCCGGCCTCCTGCTGGAGACTGCGCAGCCGTTCGGCCAGGGTCGTGGCCGGCGCCGGGGCAGTCGTTTCCGGGCCGGGGGTGTCCGTGACGGTGGCGGTCGGTGCGTGCAGTGGGCCGGGGCTCACGGCCGTACCTCCGGCTCCGACAGGAAGGCCGACTCGTCCACGTAGCGGCCGAGTTTGGCGTACTCCTCGCGGACGGCCACCAGCAGGTCCGCCATGGCCACCGGGCGGCCGTCGTCGGCCGCGCGGTAGGCGGCGGTGACGGCGCAGCAGCGGATGGCGCCGCCGGACAGGTCGAACGCCGAGGCGAGGGAGGCCAGTCCGGCCCGGTCGATGTCCTGGGCGCGGGGCACGGCGGGGCCCAGGCAGCGGTCCCACAGGGCTCGGCGCAGGGCCTCGTCCGGGGCGGGGAAAGGGACGACGAGGTCGAGGCGACGCAGGAACGCCGGGTCGATGTTGGCGTGCATGTTGGTGGTCAGCAGGGCCAGCCCGGCGAAGGATTCCAGGCGTTGCAGCAGGTAGGAGGTGCCGGTGTTGGCGTAGCGGTCGTGGGCGTCCTGGGTGGCGGTGCGCCTGCCGAAGACGGCGTCGGCCTCGTCGAAGAGGAGGACCGCCTCGTCGGCGTCGGCCGCGGTGAAGATCTGCTCCAGGTGTTTCTCGGTCTCCCCGATGTACTTGTCGACCACGCCGGCCAGGTCGACGATGTACAGGTCGAGACCGAGATCCGCGGCCACCACCTCGGCCGCCAGGGTCTTGCCGGTTCCGGAGCCGCCGCTGAACAGTGCGCTCACGCCGTGCCCGCGGCCCCCGCCCGGCCGCATCCGCCATTCGCCGAGGACCCGGTCGCGGTGGCGTACGCGCCGGGCGAGGTCGCGCAGTTGCCCGTGGGTCCGCTCGGGCAGGACCAGGTCGTCCCAGGTGACGGCAGGCCGTACGGTCCGGGCGAGGCGGACGAGTGCGCTGCCGTGCCAGGAGCGGGCCACCTCCCGGACGGCGGTCGCGTCCACCGCCGTGCCCTGTGCGGCCGCCTGCTGGCAGGCGGCCGCGGCCATGGCGCGGATGCGGGCCGGCCCGGCCCGGTAGCGGGCTCCGGCGGCTGCTGCCTCGCCGGCCGTCGGCAACGGGGCATTGCGGGTGCGCAGTTCGTGCCGCCACAGCGCGGTGCGCTCGGCCCGGGTGAGGGGAGGGCACTCGGCCAGGACCGGGGGCGTGTCCGTCCAGCGGGCGTCCCACGGCCGGCTTCCGGTGAGGACGAGGGGGACCGGCGCGTCGGCGAGCGGGGCGAGCATGGCGTGCACGCGCCGGGTGTCGGCGGAACCGACGGGCCCGGCGATCAACCCGCAGCCGCGCAGTCGGGCTTCGAGCAGCACGGCCCGCACGGACTCGGCCGGCTGCGGTTCGTGGTCGAGCGCCGCGAGATCCAGGTGGAGGGCGGGCCGGCCCACCGTCGCCAGCGCCGCCCGGGCCGCGGTCCCGGCGGCGCCGTCGCCGCTGTCGCGCAGGTGGACGGGCCAGGGGTGCGCGAGCAGCCCCGCGAGCCGGTGCGCGGTCCGGGCCAACGGGCCGTCGCCCGGCGGCGGCACGTCCGGCGGGGCCGGGGGGCCGTCGTCGCCCAGCAGGTGCGCGGTGACCCGGTCGGGGACGCGGAGCCCCCGCGTCGGGTACGGGCGCGAGGTGTCGAGGAGTTGGAGGAGACCGCCGGCTCGCAGGGGCGCGTCGGCGGAGAACAGACGGCGGGCGGTCGCGGACGCGGCCGGGACGCCGCACAGCGTGAGGGCGAGCCCGATGGTGGCGTGCCGGCAGGTGACGTCGTCGTTGAGGTAGCCGTAGCAGCGCTCGAACCGGGCGTCGACGTCGGGTGCGAGCGCGATCAGCAGGACACCCACGGCGAGTTCGTCCAGGCCGAACTCCTCGGCGAGGCGCCGCAGGGGCGGTACGGCCCCCGCCGCCGTCGCCGTGTCCTCGTGGGCGCGGACGACGGCGGCCAGGGCGTCCTCGGCGGCGGCGGGCGGCAGCGGGCCGGTGGGCGCGTCCAGGAGGTGCGTGGCCATCTCGTCGGAGACGTAGAGCCCCTGGAACGGGTCGAAGGCGAACTCCCGCAGGTCCGGCGGGTCCGCGGGGTCCTCGCCGGTGCGCAGGGCGATGGCCCGGCGCACCGCGGACTCGACGACGGCCAGCCGGGCCAGCAGCCAGTCCGCGGCGGTGGGTGCGGATGCCCGGGTGGTGCCGGTGGCCGGTGCGGTCACTGCCGGTCTCCCTCCGCCTGCTGGTTTCCCTCGGCCTGCTCGTCGATGATGTG
This sequence comes from Streptomyces morookaense, assembly GCF_013030945.1. Classification (GTDB taxonomy): domain Bacteria; phylum Actinomycetota; class Actinomycetes; order Streptomycetales; family Streptomycetaceae; genus Streptomyces; species Streptomyces morookaensis. The sequence continues at coordinate 51,784 of NZ_JABBXF010000004.1, forward strand.
CTCGGTGACGACCGGGTCCTCGGTCACCCAGTGGGTGTAGGTCTGCGGGACGAACGACAACAGGGGCAGGGTCACGGTGACGTTGAGGGTGGGGACGAGGGTGTGCCCCACTGCACTCCACAGCTCGGTGAGGGCGCGGTCCTCGCTCGGAGGGTGTCCCACGTCCAGGAGTGCCGCGAGGTCCATGTCCTCCAGTTCCGGCGGAAGTTGCACGGGGAGCTGCGGGCTGCGGGCGAATCCGACGAGGAGGTCGCCGAGCATGGCGTGGGCGATGAGCGCGTCTGGCGCCCAGGCCGCGACCAGGTAGGAGAGGCGGGCGTAGCGGGGCGGATCGAACTGGGCGCTTTTCCGCAACGGCAGTTCGGGGTCGCCGGGGGGTCCCGCGTACTGGTAGACGGTTCCGGTCTGGCGTCGCTCCAGGGCCTCGCGGATGTCGTAGAGGTAGATGCCGACCGCCTCGGAACCGGTGGTCTCGCCGAGGCCGGTGTCACGGCCCGGGGGCTGGAAGGTGACCGGGAATCCGGGCGGCAGACAGGTCATGTCCTGCCGTACGCGTGACTTCAGTGCCTGGTCGACGAGTTGGATCACCGGTCCGCCCCCTTCAGGCCGGCCGGGACGACGACGGCCTGCCGCAGGTCGAGCGCCGCCTCGGTGCCGCCGACACGGCCGAGTGCCGTGGTGTTCACGACGGACACGGCTGCGCCCGCCGTGTCGGCGAGGTACACCAGGGGCGTTGCGGCCCGTGGATCTGGTGCGCCGGCAGCGAGTGCCCGGCCGGCCGGCACCGTGAAGCGGGGGGTTCCGGTTGTGGCGTCGAGCATCAGGACGGCTCCGCTGTTCTCGGTGGTCACGAAGAGCCAGGTGCCGTCGGCCGACACCGATACGGACTCGGGTTTGGTGATGAGCTCGTGCTTCCAGGTGGCGGTCTCCTCGGGCCTGCCCTGCGTTCCGTTCAGGCTGATGACGGTGATGCTGTTGTCCTTGTGGTTCGCCACATAGGCGCGGGCGCCACCGGGGGCGCAGGCGACGCCCATGGGGTCGGCGCGCACGGGGACGGGGAACACCTCGCGGTCGGCGAGGCGCAGACAGTGGACGGTTGCTGCTTTGCGGTCGGAAATGCATGCGTAGACGCCGTCGTCGGAGACGGCGACGTCCCATGGCCGGGAAGTGGCCGGTTCGCCCACCTTGACGGGGGTCACGTTGGAGGTGAACACGGTGACCGTCCCGCTCGTGGCGTTGGCGATGCAGCAGGTGCCGTCATCGCGGGCGATGGCGATCGAGTAAGGCGTGTCGTCCTTGTCGAGGGCCTGTTGCTCGACCTTCTGTACCTTGAGGCGCGAGGCGTCGAGGGTGATCACGGCGAGGAAGGCGTCGCGTACGGGAGTCTCCCTGCGTCCCTGGTTCACCACGTAAAGGGTCTGGTTGTCCGGGCAGACGATCCCGTTGGGCCGGTCGACGTGCGCGGCCGCGGGGGAGGCTGCGACGGGCGTCATGGCGGTGCCGCCCCCGGACAGCCGGATCCCGTACACCATGCCCAAAGGTGCGTCGTCGCTCAACCACGCCTTCGACACCGCCGCGTAGAGATACTGGCCGTCCGGGGAGAGCGCGAGCCCGGGAGGGATCGAGTCGCCGTTCTCGACCGTGATAGTGCGCTGGTGCGTCGCCGGATTCCCCGAGATGTCGAAGGCTTCCACCGTGGCGTTGTTTCCGGCGGCGTTGGAAACGTAGAGGGTCCTGCCGTCGGGTGTCAGGGCGAGCCCGTAGGGGTGGAACATGGCCGGTTTGTCCACGGTCATGTGGAAGGCCCAGCGGTCGCCCGTCGTGGCGCGTTGGAGGACGGAGACCGTACCGTTCTGGTAGTTGGCGACGCAGAGCCGCAGCCCGTCGGCCGACAGGCCCAGTTCGTGCGGGCCCGAGAGGTGGCCGGTCACCGAGTCGATCGGCGTCTGCTGCTGCCAGGTCCCCGGGCTGGTGCGGGTCAGCACGGCGATCTGGCCATTGGGCGACCCACTGGCGAAGTCGGACACGTAGAGCGTCGTGCCGTCCTTGGACAGCGCGGCCCCCGTGGGCTGTTGGCAGCCCACGACGCCCGCCTCGATGGTGTACTTGCCGCCCTTGGGATCGACGAGGGAGACCGTCGCCGTGCCCGCGTCCGCGGTCACCGCGTAGTGGCCGTCCGGGGTGATGGCGACGCCGTGCGGCTCGGCGTTCGGCGCCAGCGCAATCGCCTTCACGGTGACCGCGCCGCCGAAGGTGAGGACCTCCCCCTGGGCAGGGGTGAGGACGAGGAGGGCTGCCGTGCCCGGGCTGGTCGCGCAGGCGAAGGTGCGGTCGGGTGCGATGGCCACGTCCCACGGCTTGTGCGCGCCGCCGAGTGGGACGGGTGTGCCCGGCTGGAGTTGGCCGAGGTCGAGCACCGCCACGTTCCCCGAGGCCGAGTCGGCGGCGTAGGCCCATGAACCGTCGGGCGCCACCGCGACGTTGACGGGCTGCGACCCCGTACCGGTCCTGACCTCGACCGTCTTCCGCGGGGAGGTGCGCACGGTGACGAGCGTGCCGCTGGCCTGGTCGCTCACGTACGCGAACCGGCCGTCCGGGCCGGGCACCACCCCGGCAGGGACCGCCCCCACCGGCTCGTCGAGCGTCGTGGGCGTGAGCGTGTCCGTGCGGATGGCGGTAAGCCGGCCCGAGGTCCGGCTCACGGCGAGGATCAGGCTGCCGTCCGGGGTGAACGCCACGGCGACCGGGTGCGGTTCCACGGGAATGGACACCGGGGTCTCGATCCGCCCGGTGGTCGGGTTCACGGAGGCGACGGACACCGACGCCGAGCCGTAAGCGGCCACGCAGAGGCGGTCCCCTTCGACGCTGAGCGCCAGGGCACGGGGCTCGGCACCCACGGACACCGGATCCCCCACCGGATCGCCCTCCGCATCGACGTCCAGCACGGTCACGTGCCCGTTGGCCGTCCCGTCCCCCCTGCTCGCGACGTACGCGAAGCGCCCGCCTTTCGCCACGGCGATCGCCCGGGTGACCCCGGGGACCGGGACCGTCGCCGTCACCGAGGGCGAGCCCGATGTCCCCACGTCGACCAACGACACCGTGGCGTCCGTCTCGTTGACGACACAGACGTGCTGCGCCTGCCCGCCGGGGGCCGCCGCCAGCGCACATGGGCCCTTGCCGACGTCGACGGTGACGGGCGAGGACAGCCCCTCCTTGTCGAACACCGCAACCTGGTCGTCCGCCCAGTTGGCCACGCAGACCTGGTCACCGGCCAGCCCGGCGGTCACGGCGCACGGGTTCTTGCCAGCCGAAGGGGACCGCAGCACCGCGGGGACGGCCGGGCCCAGGTCCACGACGGACAGCGTCCCGGCGTCGTGGTTCGCGGTGTAGGCCCGGGTGCCGTCCGAACTGACGGCGACCGCACGGGGGTTGCTCTGTACCGGCGTGACGTGGACCTCCGGCTGTTCCGGCGCGGCGAGGCCGGCCACGACCAGGCCGTCCGTACCCCAGGCCGGGGCCACCAGCCGGGCCGCCGCGCTGTTGTGGTCGTTGTCGTGCTCGCTCACGAGGGCACCTCCGCGACGGTGATGCGGTGTTCGACGGAGTAGACGGTCTCGCCCGGCCCGCAGTCGATCCGGGGGACGGGATCGGAGGCCGTGCCGGTCTCCGGATCGACGGGGACCAGCTCGGCCGTGGCGACCCGACCCACACCGGGTACGCCTTCCAACACGCGGAACGCCTCACCTGCGTACACCGGACGTCCCAGGGGCCATCCGGTGCCGTCGGGGCCGCCGCCGACAGGGCTGAAGTACCGGTAGAGGGCGCGTTCCGCGGCGACGCGGAGTTCGGCGCGTTCCTCGGCGGTGCGGTAGTCGGCGGGCACGATGCGGGCGTCGAAGCGGATGCCGTGACAGCCGGGCGTCACCAGCCACACCGGGACCCCCTCGGGCTGGCAGGCCCGCAGGGCGCGGCGCAGGGTGTCGCAGGCGTCGGCGGTGGGCGTGAGCATGTGGTAGGGGAACCAGCCCCGTTCATCGGTGGTGACGAAGGGGACGACCATCAGTGTCACACCGGCCCGGGTGCTGCCGCCGCTGGTGTCGGTGTAGCCGTTCTTGCCGTCGTGCGACGGGGTGGTGTTGTGCACGCCGAGGATGTGCGGGTCGGTTTTCTTCAACCGGCAGATCGCGCCCCGCGCGATGCCGTTCGCTGCATCGCCACGGGTGGTCCGGTACGGGCCGCGCGCGGTGATGGCCGCGTCCTTGGGCGGGACCTTGCCGTACTGCCGGGTGCCCGAGGTGCCGCCCGTCACCTTTGGGCCGAAGTGGACTCGTCCGGTAGTGGCATTGATGACCACGTGTGGCGCGTCCTCGCCGGACTGCTCGAAGGAGGTGACGGTCGTCCACGGCTCCGAGCCGACGTACACGGTGGGCAGTTGCTGCCCGCACACCGGCGCGTGGAGCAGGTCGAAGAACTGGCCCGGCTCGCCCGTGGATGTGAACGGCCCGTCGCCATGGTCCTGTTGCTCGTACTGCAGGGCGGGGACGGTCCCGGTGGTGCCGGAGTCGGCGTGGACGGTGTATTTCGTGGTGCTCGTGCCGTGGGGGTCGATGATCTGGACGGCGATCCAGCACGCGGCAGGCTTCGTCGGGAAGGCTCCCGTCAGGCGGGTGACGGCGTCCTGGGCCGTCTTGGCGAAGGCGTCCTGCTCGACGGCGGCCTGCCAGCGTGCCGACGCGCCGAGCGGAACGGGATGGGCGGCGACCCCGGGGCGGCCTGTGACCGGCTGTGCGGGGGCCGAGGCGTACACGAGCGGGACGGAAGTGTCCCACCACGGCGTACCCTTCCGCGGTGCGAACACCGACACCGCGACGCGATCCTGCGCCTCCCGTTCGCCGTCGGCTGTCACCCAGAGCGTCAAGTGGCGCGGGTCATGAGTGGCTTTGATCTCCACCAGGGCGAGGACCAGCGCGCCGCCGACCCTGAACGGCCCGGAAAAAGTGCCGTCCGCCTCGTAGTCGCCCGCGGTGAACATGTCGACGGCGGCAGTGACCCCACCGGTGAGCCGCAGCGGTGCCGCACCGGCGGCCTCGGGCGGCAGGCGTTCGGCTTCCTGCGTCGTGGTGAAGACGGTCTGCCCGTCCGCCGTCGTGACCTCGGTCCCCTCGGCGACCTTCGGCGTACCGGCAGCCAGGGTGAAGACGACATCGGTCTTCGCCGCTTTCCACGGCAGGTAGTTGCGGGCCGGGTCGAGTGCCTGGTGCGGCACGTCGCGGACGTGGTGGATACGGGCCATTCCCGCCGACGCGGCCAGCGCGAGCTGCTCGTAGTCGGCCGGGACGACGGCCCGTTCGGGCACCGGGGCCCCCAGCGGCCGGCGTTCGGAGTACGCGAGGGCGCTCTCGCCCTCCGTACCACCTGTGGCGGGAGCCGGGTTGGTCACCGAGGAGACGTACGGCAGCGGGGTGCGGAGCACGGTGAGGGTGCGGGCGGGCACGTTGCCGCGGGCGCCGCCGCCGGTCAGGTAGCGGCGGATACGGACGGCCGCGCCCGCCGGCAGCGGCGCCCCGTGCCGGCGCAGCCCCTGGGCACCGGCGACGGCGGGGGCGAAGACGGCCTCCCCGGTGCGGGGGTCCAGGGTGAAGTGCCGGTCGTCCGGCCCCGATCCGGCGAGGGAGGCGACGTACGTCCACTGTGCCGTCCGGCCGTCGAGGACGGCGTCCACGACGAGCGGGTCCGTGCTGCGGGGCAGCGGCGGATGGGCGAAGCGGAGGCGTTCGCCCGGGACGCCGCTCGCCGTGCCCAGGGTCTCGTCGCGCACCAGCCGTGCCTGGACGACCGGGACGGGGACGGTGAGGACCGGCTGCAGCGCGGCCTGCCCCACACGGTTCCGACCGGCGTCCGTCCGGTAGCGGATCAGGCCGACGTCCCGCAGCCGCTGGACGAAGAAACCGCCCTGCCCGTCCGGGCGTCGGAGCAGCAGTTGGGCCGGCGCGTGGGCCGGCGGCACGTCGAGCGTGACCTTGCCGGGACTGCCCGGGGCGGTCACCGTGTCGCTGACGACCTGGCAACTGCTCCAGTGCGTGCCCTGCCAGGCCTCCCAGTGGCCCCGCTCGATTCCGGTGCCCTTCTGCAGTGCCGGTCCCAGCAGGACGTCCAGCGTCACGCGGGTGCTGGGCACCGGTACCGAGAGGACGAGCAGGGCGTACGGGTCCGCCGTCCCCGGAGCCGCCGGTACGTCCTCGGTGACGGGGAAGTCGCCGAGATAGGGCAGATTGAGCCGGAAGGCGGGCCCGGCCGCGGCGGACGTGCCCGGCTCCACGGGGTTCCCGGAACCGAAGCCGGTCAGCCTCCCCTCCAGGACGCCGCCGGCCGCGCGTGACTCCGCGAAGTCCCCGGCCGCGAAGAGGACGCACGGGTTGAGCACCGCGTCCGTCAACGTGCTGAAGACGACCGGCTCTTCGTCCCCCGCGGGCCGCGTGGCCACCTCCTGGCCCGCGGGCACGACGACCGGTTCGGGCGAGGGGGCGGCGAGCTGGAAGACGGCCTCGGTCTGCGCGGGCGCGGGCCGGTACGGCCGGACGCCCAGGAGGCGCAGCATCTGCAGCCGGCGCTGGTCGGGAGCCTGGTTGAGCCGGTCGCGCAGGGCCGTGACCATGTCGGCGCACGTCTCGATCAGGCCCCGCCCGGGGTCCGTCAGGTCCCGGCCGGTCCAGGTCCGCACCTGCCGGTGCACGGCGGCGACGGCGGTGTCGACCACCTCGTCGCGGGTGCGCCCGTCGTACTCGGGTGTCTGCGGACTCATCCTGGCGATGGCCTTCCGTCGGAGGACTGGGCGAGGGTGACGACGGCCTTGAACGGCAGGTGTGCCGGGCAGTGCGCCGCGACCAGACGCGTCAGGCGGCTCTCCAGCGCCCGCTGGTCCTCCCCGGCGGGGGCGGTCAGGGTGACGGTGAGCATGCGTCCGGCGCCGGGCGGGGCGTCCTCGTCGCCCGGGTCGCGGATGTCGAGCGTGTGGGCCGGTGGCGTCCAGCCGAGGATCTCCCGGGCCTCCAGCCGCAGTCCGTACGGTGTCCCGCGGTGTGCGGCCAGGCGGGGCGCGAGGTCGATCGCCTTGCGCCGCCGGATCTCGTCCCAGCCCGGTTCCACCCGGGCGCCGGTGATCGCGGTCAGCCAGTCCAGGAAGGCGGGCGGCGCGCGCCAGGGGTCGAGCACCGCGTCCAGGTCGTCGATGCGCTCCTCGACGGGGGCCATGGTCTCGCCGATCGCCGTGGCGAAGGCCTGTGCCACGGTGTCGTGGCCGTAGACGGACGGCAGAGGGAGCGGACGTGCGGGGGAAGGCGGCATACGCGGTCCTCTCGTGCGGTGCGTGCGGACAGGGACGTCTCAGCCGTCGGTGGTGTCCACCTCGATTTCCACAGCGCCCAGGCGGACCAGGCCGCCGTCCGAGACCTCCACGGACGGCACGGTCCCGCCGCCCCTTTCCTCGTACAGGTCCACGGCGGTCGTGCCCCGGTGCTCGCGGACCGTTTCCAGCACGGTGAAGACATCGCCGGCGTGGACCCGGCGTCCCCATGGCCACCCCCGCCCGTCCGGACCGCCGGCCGTGGGGTGGAAGAAGCGCCGCAAGGCCCGTTCGGAGGCCTTCTTCGCCCGGTCGACATCCGTCTGCGTGCTGCTCCAGGGGCGCACCGTCGCGGCGATGCCGAACGGGTGGTAGCGGGGCTCTCCGACGAGCAGGCGTTCACCGAGCAGGCGGGAGGCGTCGACGACGTTCTTCACCGCGGTCAGGGTGCTCGGAGGGATGGCGAAGGCGTCGTCGGGCGGCCGCTCGCCGGGGTCCCCGGCCGTGCGGGGGACCAGGAGGACGTGGAGCGGGTCGTCCTCGCGGCGCCACAGCGCGGGTTCGGTCCGCGCAGCCTTCAGGAAGAAGAAAACGCCGCCGAACACCACGACGGCGTCGGGGGATTGCTGGCACTGGGGGGACAGGCCGGGGAACGCCTCCGAGATGAGGGACGTCACGCCGCGGCTGCCGTCCTGCGGCACGAACTTCCGGTCGGTGTAGGTGCAGGCACGGTGGTAGAAGGTCTCGCCCTTGAAGAAGAACAGTTCGTACGCGTCGGCGGGGGAGGGAGCGGCCAGCAACGTGACCGCGTCGAGGTTCGACGTGAACTCACCGGGTACGAACGGGAATTCCTCGGAAACGACTTGCTCCGTCCCGCCGTCCCACAGGCACGTCGTCCCGTAGAACCACAGCCTGGGGCTGCCCTCGCCGGTGCGGATCACGGCGTCCAGGCGCCCCGCTCGACGCACGGGATCCGGCACGTCGTCACCGCTGCCGGAGCTCCCGTCCGGAGCGCGCAGGTCCAGGACGCACGGGGTGATGGTTCCACTGCTGTCGTAATAGTGCACGGCGCGCCGGGGATCGCGGGCGGCGACGAGGCCGGCCAGGACGTCGGCCGGGCGGGGCGGTGCCTGGAGGGCTGTCGGCACGCGCGAGTCGGTGGGGCGGGTGAGGGCGGTGACGCGGATGCGGGCCAGGCCCGGTACATGTTCCCCGATCAGCTGCTCGTGGTCGGCGGCGGTGACCGCGCGGCGCAGCGGCGCCAGGTCCAGGCCTGCGCGGTCGAGGGCCTGCTGCCAGTCCTCCGCGTCCTCGGGAGGCGTGACGACGTGGTCCACGGCGGCGCCCAGCCCGTCCTGCGCGATCACGATCAGGGGCCGGCCTGCCTGGACGGTGCCCTTGCGGCCGCGGCAGACGCCGTACTGCGCACTGACCCTCTCGCCTTCCGCCGGTACCTTCCCGTGCTGCTCCCCGGGGCCGCCCCCTACGGGGACGAGCGGTCCGAGGACCACCTCGCACGACGCGGCGTCCCACCAGTACACCGGGCTCTCGGGCCCCGCCTCGGCGAAGGTGGGCACCGCCTCCCATTCCGCGTCCCCGACCCGGACGACGAGCGGCGGGCCGAACGGCGGCTCCTTGACCGGGGTGTTCGGCCCCCAGGGGCGGTGCGCGGTCGGGAAACGGCCGCCGGGGCGGCCGTCGGCGATTCCCAACACCTCGGTGACCGCGGCGGGTTGCTCCACGGCCTCCACCGTCCCGGTCGACTGCTTCTCCGCAAGCACGAGTTTCTCGGTGGTCGCCAGCACCACCGGCTCCTCGCCCTCGGTCCGCACCTCGGTGTGCGCCGGGATCTCACGGCGCCCGGTGGAACCGTCGGTCCGGGTGAAGACGACCACGATCCGCGCCGGGGAGGCCGGGAGGGGAGTGATGCCCATGAGGCGCAGCAGGGCGGAGCGCTGCCGGGCGGTCATATGGCCGACGCGGTAGAGCAGTTGGTCGGTCCGCTCGGCGCAGGCCTCGACGAGGGTGATGCCGGGGTCGGAGACGTTGTGGTCGGTCCACTCCGGGACGCGCTGCGGCAGGGCGCGTTTGGCGGCGTCCACCAGGGGCTGGAACCGCAGGTCGTCCAGGTCGGGTACGGGGAGGTCACTCACTGGGGGAGTCTCCGGGCAGGGTGTAGAAGGGGAAGACGAGGTTGCGGGGTTCGCTGGTGGTGCGCAGCCGGTAGCGGATGTCGATGTAGAGCACCCCGGGGTCGTCCGTATCCGTGCTGAACAGCAGGTCGTCCACCTCGATCCGGGGTTCCCAGCGGTCGAGTGCCCGGCGCACCTCCACGTCGGCGCGGGCGAGCATCGTCGCGTCGAGCGGATCGAAGACCAGATGGTGGATGCCGCAGCCGAACTCCGGCCGCATCGGCCGCTCGCCGGGTGCGGTGGACAGGATGATGCGCAGCGCCTGTTCCACGTCCTGGCCGCCGCTCGCCAGGCCGACACGCCCGGTGCCGGTGATGACGGCGGGGAACGCCCACCCCGCGCCGATGATGTCCACGCTCGTCCTCCCGCCCGCAGGGGGTCAGTTGATGTCGACGGTGTTGCCGGTGATGCCGGTCCGCGCTCCGTCGAGCGTGAGTTTCCCGGTGCTCTCGACGGTCACGGTGGCGCCCTTGAGGGTCAGCGCGCCGCCTCCCTCGCCGTTGTCGGCCGTGACGGAGACCGTGCCCGCCTTCAGGACCAGGCTGCCGCCCGGGCCCGCGTCGACGGTGAGGGTGCCGTTGCCGCGGGCGTCCAGAGCGACCCGCAGCACGGTCCTGCCCTCTCCGGCGGTGAGGACGAGGGAGCTGTCCCTTCGGTCGAGGTGGGCGGTGAGCTTCCCGTCGCCCGTCCGGAGCCGGACGCCCTGGGGGCCGTCGGCGGCGCCGAGCAGTTCGAGGCGGTCCCCCGAGCGGGAGGCCAGCGAACTCCGGTTGGTGCGGCCGGTGTTCGGATCGACCAGCGGCAGGCCGTGGTCCGTGGGGGCGTCGATGCCGTTGTAGAGGCCGCCCAGGACGTACGGCCGGTCCAGGCGCCCGTGCTCGAAGCCGACGAGCACCTCGTCCCCGGCCTCCGGGGCGAACACGCCGCCACCGCCGGCACCTCCCCACTGCACGGTACGGACCCAGTCGGTCACGTAGTCCTGCGACAGCCACGGCAGGCGCAGCCGTACGGCACCGCGCTCGCCCTGGCCCGGTTCCTTGATGTCGGTGACGGTGCCCACCGCGACGCCCAGGGCGCACAGCGGCGGCGGGTACGGCAGGACGGGCGGGGGCAGCGGGCCCACCTGCACCCGGGTCCGGTAGCCGTGGTCGCCGTCGAAGCGGTGCCCGCAGGCGGTGACCGTGTACTTGCCGGCGAAGGGCTCGCCCACGCCCGCCAGCGTCACCGGCACGCCCGCGGCGAGCTCGGGGGTGCCCACGGCCTCGGCGGACAGCGCCGCCATCGCGGCGGCCGCCTCCTCGGCCAGTGCGCGGGCCGCTGCGTCGACTTGCGGGGCGGTGCCGCCCCGGCCGCCGACGAGCAGGTCCGGCGCCGGGCCGGGGAACGCCCCGCCGAGCTGCGCGGGTGTGATGCCCAGCTGCAGCCGCGAGCTCCTGCCCGCGTCGGCCCGCACCGACAACGGGGTCTTGCCCGCAGGGTCCCAGCCACGCACCTCCACCCCGGCCGCCTGGCCCTCGGACGACACCGAGGCGCGCAGCGCCAGCAGGTTCTCCCCGTACTCCAGGACGAACGGGCTGCGGTCGGCCCCCGTGCCGGGGGAGGGTGCCCTGCCCGCCGCTTCGGGGCGAGTGATGTGGACGGTGCCGCCCTCGACCGACAGGCGCAGCCCGCGCTGGTCGGCCAGGTGGTTGAGCAACTCCCAGTCGGTCAGGTTCGGTTGGGCAAGGTGCGGGATACGGGTGCGCTCCGCGTCGATCCGGCCGGCCTTCAGGCCGTGGCGGGCCGTGGCCTGTTCGGCGACCTCGGCCACGGTCGTGTCGACGTAGGCGGTCACCCGCCGCCCGCGCATCAGCCGGTGGCCCCGGTCCATGGCCCGCACGGTCGTGAAGCTCCCGTCGGCGTCCACCTCGGTCTCCAGCGCGGTGACCTCGCCGTCGAAGATCTGCACCTCGGTCCGGCGGCGCGCCGCGGCCACCGACACGGTCAGCGGGACCCCCACGGCGATGCCGGCCGCGGCCGGCAGCCGGTGGGCGGGATCCCGGAACCGCAGGGAGACCCGGGCCGGCAGGCCCAACGCCGTGTCCACGGACGCCTCGACGAGCTGGTCGGCCCACTCCTCCCGCAACGGGGAACCGAACGCGAGGACCGGCTCCGCCGCGTACAGCCGCTCCGTCATCCCGCACCGCCCGCGAGCCGCTCCTGGATCACCGGCAGGACGAGCACGCTGCCCGGCGGAACCCGGGCCGGGTCGTCGATGCCGTTCGCCCGGGCGATCTCCCGCCACCGCCCCGGATCGCCATACGTCTGCCAGGCCACCCCGGCCAGGCTGTCGCCCGCCACCACGAGATGGGTGTCCACCGGACCGTCGCCGCCCGACGTCGGGTTCTGCCGGGGAACCGACCCGCCCGCCTCCTCCAGCGAGACGCTGCACACGGCGCGCAGCGGCGTCCCGTCGTGCCCGAACCTGGTGTAGGAGGCGTCCACTTGCGTGACCAGCGCCAGGAAGGCGGTCGTGCGGGCATGCCCCCACTCCAGCCGCACCCAGGGCGCCGAGGCGGGCTTCGACGTGGTGCTGCGCGCGGTCGGTGCGCAACAGCCGAGCAGCTTCTCGACCCGCTCCTGGACGCCCTCCGACGTGCCGTGGGCGTCGAGGAAGACCTCCAGCGTCATCGTGCGCGGCTGTGCGCCCACGAACTGGGCGCGCGCCGCCTCGCCGTTGGACGGCGAGCGGCTGCGGTCCCAGCGGGCCTGCTTGCCGACCTGGATGCGGTCCGGGTTGAACTGGAGCCGGACCCGGTCGCGTTCGGGCCCGGGCGTGCTGCCCGTCCCGGTCGGCGGGTCGTAGATCACGAGGGCGGCACGCACCGGTGCGCCACCCGGGAACTCGAACGCCATGCGGTCCTCTCTGACGTCAGACGGTGATCCCGAGGAACCCGTTGTGGGTGATCTCCAAGGTCTCGCGGGCCGGTTGCGACTGCTCGACGTCGAACGTCGGCCCGCTCCAGCGGACGGGCAGGACTCCGTCCAGCAGCCACCGCACCAGCGGCCGCCGGTCCGGCCCCAGCGCCACGAGCTGCCCGGGCAGCCGCATCGGCTCGTTCACCTGCTGCTGCAGCCAGGCCCAGACGAGCACGGTCTCCTGCGACAGCGGCCTGCCGAGCACGACGTTGGTGTAGCGCAGCCGCGTCGGCAGCTGCCACACGTGCCCGTTCGTGCCGCCCTCGACACGCTCCTCGACCTCCATGGCACAGCCGAGCCCGTCGCACGAGGTGAAGGAGCCGAGGGCGTGGGTGCCGATGGAGAGCTGGAAGTGGGAACTGACGGCGAACGGCTGGTCGGCCATGGCGGGCACTCCGTGGGTCGGCAAGGAGTCTCATCGCGGTACGGACGATCCCCAGGTGCCGCCGCAGGGTGGCGACTGGGGCTGCGGCGGCCAGGGCAGTGGCGGTGGGGGCGGGCCCGGTGCTGCTGGCGGGGCCGGCGGTGTCGGTGCTGCCGGTCCGAGGGCCGGCAGCACGGCATCGGCCAGGACGCCGGCATGCCGACGGGCGACTTCCCGGGCGAGGGCGGCCACGTCCGGGTGGGACGGGGGCGGGGGTGCTGCGGGGGGTGGGACGAAACCCTGCCCCGGGGTGGGCGGTGGGCCGGTGCGTTCCGCGCTGGACGGAGGGAACGCGAACGGCCTCGCGGTTGCGGGCACTTGGGCGACCGGTTCGCCGACGCGGAGACGGGGCGCGTGCAGCGGGCGCGGGCGGGGAAACGGGCGCGGTTGGGGTTGGGGTTGGGGTTGGGGTGGTGGTGCGGGGGCGGTGGCCGGTCCCGGCGCGGGGGTCTCATGCCGGCTCGGGGGTTGGGTGGACCGCTCGCCGCTGTCGGGGTGCCGCCGGGGGACGGTGTCGGGAACGCCCCGGGCACCCGTCGGCGGTGGCGGTGCGGCGACGAGAAGGGGGAGGCCGGGGGGCCGGTCCGGGTCGGGGGCGGGTTGGGTTGCGGACCGGTCGTCCGCCGCCCGTGACGGTGCGGTGTCGGGCTGGTTGAAGCGCCGGTCGGCGCTGCGGGGTTGGCTCCCTGCGGGCCGGTTGTCCGTCGGCGGTGGTGGTGTGGTGCCGGGAAGGGGGAGGCCGGGGAGGCCACGGGGCCGGTCCGGGCCGGGGGCGGGTTGCGTTGCGGGGAAGCCTTCGGCCGCCCGTGACGGTGCGGTGTCGGGCAGGCTGAAGTGCCGGTCCGCGCTGCGCGGTTGACTCCCCGCGGGTCCGGGGGAATCGGGGGACCGGTCCGTGTCTTGCGGCCGGGCGTCTTTTGGCGGGTGGAACGCACCAAATCCTCCTTCGCCACGGCGTGTTGCGAAGGGCGCAGTCCCCGCCGGGGCCCGACGGAAGACGCGCGGTGCGTCGCCGGGTGTCGGGACGATGTCCTCGCTCTCCCCCTGCGCGTGCGCACCGGGTTCCCGGCGCCCCGTAAGGGGCGCGGGGAACTGCGCGACCAGCCCCCACCGGCCCGCAGCCGATGCACTGCCCCCGAGGGGCCGGGGTACCAGGGGTGGCAGGGGGAGCCCCTCGGCTGCGGGCGCGTCGTGGCCGGTCGCGCAGCGACGTACCCCTTCGCGCACCGCACCCGCCGGCAACTCCGGTGCCAGCAGGCCCCGTAGGACCCCCGCCCCCAGCGCGAGCGGCACCCCTCGTGGCAGCAGTCGCGTACCCGCCGTGACGAGCGGCGCCGGCCGCCAGGCCGCGAGGCCCTCCCGGAAGGCGATGTGCCCGCTGGTGGACAGCAGCGGCAGATGCAGCAGCCCGACGGGCGCCACGTCGTGCCAACCCGCCGATGCCGCCGGTACCGGCACCGGTACCGGTACCGACACCGGCACCGGCGCCGGACGGTGTCGCCGGAGCCCCGCCCTCCTCAGCACGCCGACGAGGCTCACCGCCCGTCCCCCGCGGCCCCGTTGAGCCTGGCGATCTCGCGCACCCATGCGCGCCGCTCCTCGTGCGGCAGGCCGAGGATGTCCCCGTACGCCCAGTGGAAGTGGTAGGCGATGCAGGCGGATTCCTCGCGGAGCCGGCGCGGCGGGTGCGTCATGCTTCCCCCAGGCGGCCGCCGGGCGCCGTCGACGGCAGCGCGAAGGTGGTCCCGCAGGAGGGGCAGGCGACGGCGCCGTGCCCGGAGTCCAGACCGTTGATGCGCCGGTAGAAGTCCTGCAGGTAGGCGAGGTCCTGGGCGAAGAGCTGCTCCACGACGCCCGCGTGGATGTCGGTGAGCGTGCCCAGCCGGGTGATGACCAGGCTGAGGAGGACGACGCCGAGATAGGCGGGGTTCTCCCGGACGCGCTGGTCGATCAGGGGCGACAACTCGTCGCGCGCGGTGGCCAGCCGCATGGAGCCGTTGCGGTGGACGGTTCCCGAGCCGTCCACGTAGCCGTTGGGGAGTTCGAAGTCGTAAGTGGTGCGCAGCGCCGGTCCGTTCTCGGGCATGCGGGGCGGTTCCCTCCCTCGGGAGTACGCACGGCCTCGTCCCCGGCCGGGCGGCCGGGGACGAGGACCGGACCTCAGTGGATGTTCTGCTGGAGGAGCAGGCTCATGAACGACTCGTCCGCCCACACCTGGACCGCGAATCCGCCCGGACCGTCACCCGCCGTCAGGATGGGGGACTCGGCGGTGCCGTCGCTGCCGCTGGTCACCCGGGCGGTGTCCGTGCCGCCGGGGAAGGTGGCCATGCGCTCGCCGCGGACCTTGAAGGTGATCTCGGCGCCTTCGACCGGATTGCCCTGGGCGTCCTCCGCGATCACCTTCATCGGGTGCTCGAAGGACTTTCCCGCGGGCACGGTCTGGCCCGCGCCCGAGACGTAGCGCACGCGGTCCGCGGTGCCCGGCTGCGGTGTGACGTTCAGCCGCGTGAAGGAGGCGACGGCGTCCGTCTCCGTCCAGCGGGCGGTGACGGGGCAGGGGCCTTCCTTGAGCGGTGTGAGCCGGGAACTGGTCGCGACGCCGAGCCGGTCGCTCCCGGTCCCGGTGTACCTGGTCTCGGTGTGCTCGCCGTTCTCGAAGACGCCCGAGCCCTCCGCGACGGAGAACTCGATCTTCTGCCCGCCGATCGGAGTGCCGTCCAGGAGCGTCGCCTTGACCTCGAACGGCTTGCCGAAGGGCTTGCCGACCGAGGTCTTCTGCCCGTCTCCGGACACCACCGCGAGCCGGTGCCGGGAGACGCGCCGCAGTCCCTGCCGCCCGGACAGCGCGACCCACAGCCGGCTGTCGCCGGACACGGTGAGGCCTGTCGGGCGGGAACCCTGGCCCGTGGGGATGGCGGACGCCCGGTTCTTGTCGGGCAGTACGTAGCCGACCGCGTCGCCGGCGGTGCTCACGAACCACAGCGTGCCGTCGGCCGTCGCCAGCATGCGGTTGGCGGGAAACGGCGTCTCGACGCGCGTGAACGTGCCGCTCCGGACGGCGTACTTGAGGACGACCTTGTCGGTGGTGGCGATCCAGACGACATCGCCGGCCGGGGTGACCGTGACGTCCCGGGGCTCGAAACCGAGGCCGATGGGCGAGCCGAAGACCCCGGTGCTGACGTCGTAGTCGAGCAGGGCCTTGCCCTTGGGGGAGGTGAGCCAGTAACGGCCCTGCTGCCGTGGGGCGATGGCGATGCCGTACAGGTCGTTGTCGTGGAACGTGGAGGTCGAGATACTGCCACCGGACTCGACGAAGGCCAGTTGGCCCCAGGTGAGCGGGGCGACGATGCGGGTACGTCCGTCACGGTTCTTGCCGAGGGCCAGGGCCCGGCAGTCCGTCGGACTGTTCAGGGGATAGACCTGGTATTGGCCGTCGGCACACTTCACGAAGGCCGGGCCGTTCTCCGCGGCGAGGAACGTCCACGCTCCGTGACCGGGCCAGGCGACAAGGGAGTTGGCGGTGCCGGTGATGCCCGGGCCGGGGGTGAGGACGACGTTGCCCCAGGGGCTGCGGGGTTCGAAGTAGCCGATGACGCCCTGGGCGGTGACGAACCATACGTTCTCGTCGTCGCCCAGCCAGGCCACGTCGACGGCGGTCGCGCCGATGGGGAACTCGTCCGAGTCGGAGTGGGAGTCGGAGTCGGGGACGGGTGGCGGCGCTGCGGTCGGCATGCTGCTTCTCCTTGCTGCGGAGCGGGAAACGGACACGGACCGGGTGGTGCGGGTGTGGGCCTAGGACGGCGTGATGGTGAGCGTCGTGGCGACGTGCGGCTCGGTGTCACCGAGGCCGACGCTGATGACCGCGTCCTCCTGGATGTCGCCTGCGACCACGGGGGGCAGGGCGACCCGGCCCCGCTGGTCGGTGATGATCACACGTTCGTGGGTGCCGTCCTCGAAGGCCGCGCCCTCCGCGTCGATCCGGCAGGTGAGGGGGACTCCCGGCACCGGGTGCCCATTGGCCACGTAGTCGACGACGAGCGGGTGGGCGACGTGGTCCTTGACGTGAACCTCCGACTCCCCCTGGTACACGACCTGGGTCCGGCCCATGAGCGAGGCGGCTCCGTAAGGGGGCGGGACCACCTCGTACATGCCGACGGACTTGCGGTCCGGGTTGGTGTACCAGATGTACCCGTCGGCCGCGACGCAAATACCCTTGGCCTTGCCGCCGTTGGGCAGGCTCACCAAGGACCCGCCTCCCAGCAGGTTCTTGTCGAACTCGTGCAGCCCTGCACTGGAGGCCACCCACAGGTCACCCAGCGGGCCGAACGTCAACTGCTCCGGAACCGCCGTGCCCAGATTCACCGTGCGCGTGGTGCCCGAGTTGAGGTCGAAGCGGATGACCTGGTTCGGGTTGGTCGCGGTCAGCCACACCGCGGTCGTGTCCGCGATGACGTAGGAGGGCTTCTGGCCGGCCGGGATCACCGGGATCCTTTCCCATTGCGTGTCCCCGGGGCGGCGGCGGTAGAGGCCGTTCTCGTTCCTGACCGGGTTGCTGGCCCTGGTCTGACCCGTGGCCCAATAGGTGTGCGTCTTCCCGTCGGCCGCTGTGCTCACGGCCACGTCCCACAGCCAGGTGCTCTGGCTGACCGGCATGCGGTCGATGTGGCCCCCGATGCTGGGCGTGAGGATGCCGACATAACTGTGCTCGGGTTCGGCGAACAGCAGGCTGTACTCGTAGACGGGCGTCTGATCGGTGCCCGTGTTGGTCGTCCGGAGCTTGATGCTCTCGGCCTTGGCGTCGTCCTCCAGCGGGTAGAACGTCACGGGGTTGCCGGCCGTGGTCTCCATGATCACGATCGGGTCCTGCTGGCGCGGCGGGGCCGGTGCCGCGAACCACACCCGCTGGAGCCCGTTGGGATCCTTGATGATTCCGGCGCTGAGCTGTGGAATCGCCGAATGGTTCACGACCAGCTGCTGGTTGCCCGCGCCGGGATGGACACGGATGATCGCCTTGTCGCTGGTGGTCACCCAGAGGTAGTTCCGGTTCCCCTGGGCCAGTGAGTGGGGCCGGTAGTTCCCGACAAGGGGATATTCCTGGATGTTGTCCGGCACGGGATATCTCCTCCGGTCGTGTGGCCGATGCCTTTCAACGCGCCCGGTGCGCACGGCAGTCGGGAGCCGTGCGCGACGGCAAAAGTGGTGTGGAACCCGGTGGTGCGCGCAGGGGGCGCGTTCGGGTGGTCGAGACTATGCCGTGAGCACTACCCGCGCACCCGGGCGAACCGGCCACCCCTGGCCTGTGCCTGCGGCTTCCGGACAGCAGATCCGCACTTCCGGGCCTCCGGGGCCTTCCGACTGCGGACACGGGCATTTGGCCTCGGGAATTCCGTTTGTGCTCCCGTGCGATGCCGACCGGCTCGCGCGTGTCAAGAGCGCGCGAGCCCTGTCGTTCCGGCCGGGCGTGATGGCCGGAATTCCGTCGGGAACCGTTTTTCCGGCGCGGATTGCACGGCCCCTTGGCGGGAAAAAGCTATCAGAATGCGCCCGGAAATTCGAACGGCCGTATTAGCCAAGGAGTTTCTTGGCCCTGGCGTCACGCTCCGCGGTCGCGCGGTCCTTCATGCCGAGCCCCCGGACCCAGGTGATCTGGGAGTGGTTCGTGGCCTGGACCCCGTGCAGGACCTTGGTGATCCTGATGCCTTCGCCCGTCAGGTTGAGCATGTCGATCCCGGAGCCCAGGAAGCGCGCCTGCCGGGGCGCATCGCCGGAGTAGTCGGCGGCGGACATCCCCGTGGCGACAGGGTGGTTCGTCCACTCGATGTTGTCGGCGGGCAGGTCGTCCAGGCCGTACTTCTTCGGGTCGCTGTTGACGTTGTAGAACTGCTTGACGTTCATGGGAGCGGATGTGACGGGGGTGCCGTCCTTCTTCGTCGTCCATGCCCCGCCCTCCACGGGATGCCGGACGAGGGGATGCGGGTGGCGTCCCTGCGCGAGATCCTCGGCGGTGAACTCCTCGTACGGCCGCGGCACATCGGTCTGCATCGCCACGAATGCGTTCTTCGACGGCGGGGTCTGCGCATCGTGCGGGAAGCTCAGCCACTCCTTTCCCGCCGCACGGTCGTCCGCGGCCGTCCGGCGGACGAGCTCGTCGGGGACGTCGTACTCGACGACCGCCCACGCCCGTTCCCGGGCCTGGTACTGGAGGGCCGTCACGAGGGCGGCGTTGCGATCCTCCTCCCAGAAATAGACCCCCTTGCCGAACTCGCCGCTCCCGGAGGGGTGCAGACGCCCCTCGCGCACCGTGCTCCCGGCCCCTCCGTCGCCCCTCCTCGCCACCAGGGCGTCCGCGTCGGCATCGGACACCCCGCGGTAGAACTTCATCCGCTGGATCACCGGCTCCTGTTGTGCACCTCCTGGGGGAGACGGCACGGGCTCGGCGCGCCCGGACAGCGCGCGCCGGGCACCGTCCTCCGCCGCGCGCTCGAAGCGGTCCCCGGGGTCGCTGACCCTGATGCCGTCGCCCCGGTCCGTGCCGGCCACCGGGCCGGACCGTTGTTGCAGCACATGGATCAACTCATGGGCCAGCGTGTGCCGGTCGAGGCCGCCTTCGCCGATGACGACATGGCTGCCGGCGGTGTACGCGCGCGCCCCGAGCCCGTCGGCGGACCGCCGGGCCGCCGCACCCGTGTGCAGCCGCACGTCGGAGAAGTCGGCGCCGAACCGGTCCTCCATCTCCTCCTTGAGCGGCACCGGCAACGGCCGCCCGGGGCTGCGCAGGACACCGAGGGCGGCGCCGGACCCCGGCCTGCCCCGCCCCAGCATCCGGGCCGCGGCGGCATTCCCCGCCCTGCGCTGCAGATCCAGGAGGACGGCCGCCGCCGGGCCGCCGGGCCCGACCGGTGACGGCGCGGAGGCGGACGTCCTCGCGGCCACGGGCCTCCGGCCCGGAACGTGCGTACGCATGTGGTCCCCTTCCCTGACGGCGAACGGACAGACCATGCGTACAGCGTCGAACTCGGATGGGGGAAGGGGGACTTGCCGGGGCCGGCCCGGCTCGGATCAGCCGGTGGAGACCTTGCGCACGGCGGTGTCGTCGGGTTCCAGCCGTCGCCCGTCCGCGGACAGCACTTCCAGTGCGCGGAGGCGCTGTTCGTGCCGGCGGTCGACCAGCTCCGAGTGCGGTTCGCCGGGCGTGAAGAAGTGCTGTTCGCCCCACTGCCGCAGCGCCACGATGACGGGGAAGAGTGCCTTGCCCTTCGGGGTCAGTACGTACTCGCGGTACGCGCTGCCGTCCGAGGCGGGGACGGATGCGAGGACGCCGCCGTCGACCAACGCCCGCAGCCGCGCGGTGAGGATGTTCTTCGCCACGCCGAGGCTGCGCTGGAACTCCCCGAAGCGCCGGCTTCCGTCGAAGGCGTCCCGCACGATCAGCAGGGACCACCAGTCGCCGATCGCGTCCACCGACCGGGCGACGGGGCAGTCGCTGTCGTCGAAGCGCGTCCTGGTCACCATGGCGTCCCTCACTCCCGCTCTCACGATGGTTGCAACATGCTACCGGCCAGGCTACCGTCACGGAACTGGTGGCAAGTTGAAACCGGATGGGCGGAGGGGTGCCGATGGCTGTGACACGACGGACCGAGGTCCGGGGCAGGGAAGGTTCCGGGCCGGTTCTCTCCCGCGGACTCGTCGCCCTGTTGGCCGTCGCCTGCGGGGCGGCGGTGGCCAACGTCTACTTCGCCCAGCCGCTCCTGGTGACCATAGGTCACGACCTCGCCATGAGCCCGGCGCTCGTCGGCGGCGTGGTCACCCTCACGCACGTCGGGTACGGGCTGGGACTCTTCTTCCTCGTGCCGTTGGGCGACGTGGCCGACCGCAGACGCCTCATCGTCGCCCAATTACTCTTCCTGGTAGGCGTGTTGGCCGTCGTGGCCACCGCCCGTACGGCGGCGGTCCTGCTCGCGGGCATGGCCGCGACGGGGCTTCTCGCCGTCGTCACGCAGACAATGGTGGCCTTCGCGGCCTCGCTGGCCCCTCCGGCCGCGCGCGGCCGGGTCGTCGGTCTGGTCACCAGCGGAGTCGTCATCGGGATCCTGCTCGCCCGCACCGTATCCGGCCTCCTGGCCGATCTCGCGGGCTGGCGCTCCGTGTACGCCGCCTCGGCGGCGCTCACCGCTCTGCTCGCCCTGGTCCTGCACCGCGTGCTGCCGCGCCGGACCGACGCACCGCCGGCATCAACTCTGCGCTACGGACAGCTTCTTCGCTCGACGGTCGCCCTGTTCGCGCGGGAACCCCTGCTGCGGCTCCGGGCCCTGTACTGTCTGCTGGTCTTCGCAGCCTTCAGCACCTTGTGGAGCAGCATCGCGCTGCCGCTCGGCGAGGCCCCGTACTTCCTGCCGCACAGCGCAATCGGCGCGCTCGGCCTGATCGGTGTCGCCGGCGCCCTCGCCGCGAACGTGGCCGGCCGCCTGAACGACCGCGGGCTCTCCCGGCGGACCACCGGCATCGCCCTGGCCCTGCTCGCCGTCTCCTGGCTGCCGTTGGCCTTCACCCGCAGCTCGCTCTGGGCCCTGGCCGGCGGGGTGGTCCTCCTCGACCTCGCCGTGCAGGCCGTCCACGTCACCAACCAGACCCTGATCCACGCCCTGCACCCGGACGCGGGCAGCCGGCTGATCGGCGGGTACATGGTCTTCTACTCGATCGGCAGTGCCACCGGCGCCCTCGCCGCAACCGCCCTCTACGCGGCGGCCGGCTGGGGCGCCGTCTGCGCACTGGGCGCCGCGTTCAGCTGCCTCGGGCTCCTGCTGTGGGTGTGTGCACAGCGCACGTCGTCACCTGATGGGGCGTAGTGCGGCCGCCCCCGGCCTGCCCGCCGCGCTCGGCGTCTAGCGTGGTGCGCCGTCCGCCTTCCCGCCGGCTCGCAGGGGGTACGGGGTGCCGTCACGTCGTGAGTTCGCCGGACTGTGCTCCGGGGGTGCCCTGAGCGCCCTCACCACGCTGACCCTGGGCTCTCCGGGCAGCAGGGCGTGGGCCGTTGCAGCAGGGCGCACCCACTTCCGCGCCGTCGTCGTGGGTTCGGGCTTCGGCGGGGCGGTGGCGGCGCTGCGGCTGGGGGAGGCGGGGGTCGACACGCTGGTGCTGGAGCGCGGCCAGGAGTGGGGGACCAGCCCGACCCGTGCGGTCTTCGGCTCGCAGGAGCGGGTCAGCGGGCGCATGTTCTGGTTCCGTTCCGTCGCCAGGTGGCCCGGTGTGCTGCCCGTGCCCGTGCGGCCGCAGCCGGGCCTGGCCGAGGTGTCGGAGGAACGGAACCTGGACATCCTGTGCGCCGCTGCCGTCGGCGGCGGTTCGATCATGTACACCGGGGTCACCGTCGCGCCGCCCCGTTCCGGGTTCGAGGCGCTCTACCCCGCGCAGCTGTCCTACGACGAGTTCGCGGCGCGCTGGTTCCCCCGGGCCGTGGCCGGCCTGGGAGCCGGTGTCATGCCGCAGGACATCTACGCCTCCCCGCCCTTCACCCATTCCCGGCTGTGGGACCGGCAGATGCGGCGCGCGGGACACCCTCCCGTCCCCGCGCTCTCCACCTTCGACTGGGACGTGCTGCGCGCCGAACTGCGGGGCGCGGTCCGCCCCTCGGCGATCGCGGGCGAGACGGACTTCGGCTGCTCGGACGGGGCGAAGAAGTCCCTCACCCGCTCCTACCTCCCCAGAGCACTGGCCACGGGTCACGTCCAACTGCGGCCCCTGCACGAGGTGCGTACGATCCGTCGCCGGCCGCGCGGCGGCTACGCCCTGCAGGTGCGGCGGCTCGACCCGGCGGGGGCCACGGCCGGCACCGACGAGTACACCTGCGACCTGCTGTTCGTGTGCGCAGGCACGTTGAACACCAACCGCCTGCTGGTGGCGGCCCGGGACCGCGGCGAGCTGCCCGGCCTGCCCGCCGCGGTGGGCACCGGGTTCGGGACCAACGGCGACCAGATGGGCGCCCGTTCGACGCTCCTGGACCGCACCGGCCCGTCCCAGGGGGCTCCGTGCGCGTCCACCTTCTTCTTCCCCGCGAGGTACCCGCAGCCGGTCCGGGTGGAGAGCTGGCAGTGGCTGGGCGCACACGGGAGCCCGCTGCTGTTCACGCTGCTGCTCACCGTCGACCGCGACAACCGCGGCAGGTTCGTCCACCACGCGCGCAACGGCACGGTGGGGCTTGCGGACTGGGACCCGGCCCATCAGCGGCCCTCGGCCCGGTCGCTCGCGCTGTACCAGGAGGACATCCTGTCCGCCAACCCCGGACTGGCCACCGTGGCGCTGAACTACCCGGCCCCCTTCACCGCCCACCCCCTGGGTGGGTGCGCCATCGGGGAGTGCACGGACCTGGAGGGCCGGGTCCACGGGGAGCCCGGACTCTACGTCCTGGACGGCTCGTTGATCCCCGGCAACGTGGGAGGGGCCAATCCGTCGTTGATGATCACCGCGCTCGCGGAGCGGGCCATGTCCGGGATCGTCGCCGCGGGGGGATGACGGGCCCTGCACGGGCCGATCCGGCTCCGGCTACCGTGCATCCCACCGCAACGAAGGAGTGAACGATGAAGTCCGTCCGCGAGGTCGAGACCCTGGCGCATGACGCGCACGCCGGGCAGGTGGACAAGACGGGCGTGCCGTACATCGAGCATGTGCGCGCGGTTGCCGCGGGTCTCGCGCCGTTCGGCGAGGAACTCGTCATGGCCGGGCTGCTGCACGACGTCATCGAGGACACCGACTGGACCGCCGGGCGTCTGCGTGCCGCCGGTGTCCCGCCCCGGGTCGTCCGGATCGTCGAGGCGGTGACCAACGAGGCGGGGCTGACGCACGCCGAGAAGATCCGGCGGATCACCGGCGACGCACAGGCGACCCTCGTGAAGATCGCCGACAACGCGCACAACTCCCGCCCCGAACGGGCCGCCCGGCTGCCGCAGGAACAGCGGGACCGCCTCGCGGCGAAGTACCGCGCGGCGCGCGACGTGCTGTGGCCGGCCGCGAACAGGGACGACATCGAGGGCATCGTGCGCATCGTCAATCCCTCGTTGCTCATGGAGCTGGACGAACACCACTGATCCGAGGCGGCGTTCTCACGTCGCCCGGGCGTACGACGCGAGGCGGTCGGCGTGCGCGACGACGAGGTCGCGCAGTTCGTCGGGGCGCTCGATGACGAACGGCCGGTCGAGCGAGGCGAGTACCGGAGGCAGCCAGTCGAGCCGCTCCGCCCTCAACTCGACGCGCAGCCAGCGCTCGGCCGTCCGGTCGTGGCCTGCGGTGGGTTCGTACGCCTCCAGGGTCGCGACAGCGGCGGGCAGGCGGGCGCGGATCTGCTCCACCGTCCCGTGGACCCGCAAGGTCACCTCGTGCCGGTACGCGGCCGTGGCGAAACCTGCCAGCAGGCGCTGTGCCGGAGGGGGACCCGTGGGCGCCTCGAACGAGCCGGGCAGGGTCCTGGCGTCCGCGATGCGGTCGAGCCGGAAGGTCCGGTCCTCGCCGGTCCGGGCGTCCTCGCCGGTGACGTACCACCGGCCCGCATGGGCGACGATCCCGTCCGCGTGCAGCGTGCGTTCGCTGCACCGTCCTTCGCGGTCGGTGTAGCGGATCGAGACGGGCCGGCAGTGGCGCACCGCATCGGCGACGGTGAGCAGGACCCCGGCGTCCGGGGTGTCGAACTCGCCCGGCTGGTCGGTGAAGGCGAGGGTCTCCAGGAGGGTGTCGAGCCGGCGGGCGATGTGCCGGGGCAGCACCCGCCGGATCTTCGCCGTTGCCGTCTCGTTCGCCGTGCGCTCCGTCGTCGTCAGCCCCGTCCGGCGGCCGGCGACCAGGCCGAGCAGCACGGCCAGTGCCTCCTCGTCACCGAACATGAGCGGAGGCAGACGGTGGCCGGGGGCGAGCCGGTAGCCGCCGTAGCGGCCGCGCACCGATTCCACGGGCACGTCCAGGTCGATCAGCTGGTTCACGTACCGCCGCACGGTGCGCCCGTCGACGCCGAGCCGGTCGGCGAGTTCGGCCACGGTACGGGTGCCGCCCGACTGCAGCAGCTCCAGGAGGGTCAGTACGCGGCCGGCAGGTCGAGGCATGGGCACAACCTAACCCGGATACCGGACCGATTCTGTCCCCTATTTCTCCTAGCCTGCGGAGCGCACGACGTCAGCACAGCCAAGGAGATTCCCATGGACTTCGTCTCGATCCGCATCATCACCGGCGACGTGGCGCGCCTCGTCGCGTTCTACGAGCGCGCCACCGGGGCGCGGGCGGCGTGGGCCACCGAGAACTTCGCCGAACTCAGGACCGCGGGCGGTGCGACCCTCGCGATCGCGGGCACCCGCACCGTCCCGCTGTTCGCCCCGGGCTCCGCCCGCCCGGCGGACAACCACAGCGTGATCACCGAGTTCCTCGTCGACGACGTGGACCGCGTGTACGAGAACCTGACCGGCTTCGTCACCGACTTCGTCAACGAGCCCACCACGATGCCCTGGGGCAACCGCTCGCTGCTGTTCCGGGACCCCGACGGCAACCTCGTCAACTTCTTCACCCCCGTCAACCGCCCTTCCGCCGGCGCATCCGCCGGATGATGAGCACCGCGGCGGCCACGCCCACGGCCGCGAGCAGATACAGCTCGGAGCGTTCGACGGCCGGGTAGACAGTGTCCAGGTGCTGCCCTGCGAAGTAGCCGAGACCGACCCAGACGGCGACCCACAGGGCGGCTCCCAGGGCGTTGAAGGCCAGGAACCGCCGCCAGGGCATTTCGCTCATCCCGGCCACGATGCCGTTGATCTGGCGCAGGCCCTCGATGAACCGGGCCACCGTGACGATCTGGCCGCCGTGCCGGACGAAGAACGCCTGGGCCTTGTGCAGGCGTTCCTCGGTGAGGAGGACGTAGCGGCCGTAGCGGGTCACCAGCGGCCGGCCGCCGTAGCGGCCGATGGCGTAGCCGACGTTGTCGCCCAGGACGGCGGCGGAGAAGGCGATGCAGGCGACCGCCACGACGTTCAGCCGCTCCGCTCCCGCGTAGACCGCGGCCGCGATCATCACGGTCTCGCCGGGCACGGGAACCCCGAAGTCCTCGATGAACACCAGGACGGCGACGGCCGCATAGCCCCAGTGGTCCAGGACCGGCGCGAGCTCGCTGAGGAACCCGGGCAGCGGAGGAGGGGCTGGCGCCATGGCGGGACCTCCTCGGGCCGGAGTGGGCGGCGGACGCGTCGTGGACGAGTATCCAGTACCCCGCGCGCCGGGCGGCGGTCCCTACTTCTGCGGGTCCCCCACCCGGCCGGCGTCGCCGGCCAGGGCCGGGATGATGCCGCCCGCCAGGACGGTGCGGCGGCGGCCGTCGGAGAGGCGGTGACCCACCTCGTACGTCTCGCCCTTCGTGGTGTTGAGCAGCTGCAGCCGGGCCTCGGCTCCGGGGGCCAGGGCCCCGTGCAGCCCCTCCAGCTTCAGGCGGTCGTCGGCGTCGATGCGGTCGTAGTCGCCGGGATCGGTGAACTCCAGTGGGAGAACGCCGAAGTTGGTGAGGTTCTGCCAGTGGATGCGCGCGTAGGACTTGGCGACGACGGCCCGAAGTCCCAGGTGGCGCGGGGTGATCGCGGCGTGCTCCCGCGACGAGCCCTGGCCGTAGTTCTCCCCGCCGACGACGAAGTGCCGACCGCCTGGCCCGAGTTCCGTGGCGCGCCGCGGGTACGCGGGGTCGATGCGGGTGAAGGTGAACTCGGCGAGCTTCGGAATGTTGGAGCGGTACGGAAGCGCCTGCGCCCCGGCCGGGGAGATCTCGTCGGTGGAGACGTCGTCGCCGGTCTTCAGCAGGACGGGCCCTTCGAGCACGTCGGGCAGCGGGTCGAAGTCGGGCAGGCCGGAGATGTTGGGGCCGCGCTCCAGCTCCACCGAGGCCGCCTGCTCGTGCGGCAGCGGCGGTTCCAGCATCGCGGTGTTCACCGATGCACGCTCCGGCAGGTGCAGCACCGGGCAGGGGACGCCTTCCTCCTCGGCCCACCGGCGGGGGTCTGTGATCCTGCCGGTGAGGGCGGAGACGGCGGCCGTCTCCGGCGAGCAGAGCCAGACCGCGTCCTGCTCGGTCCCGGAGCGGCCGGGGAAGTTGCGCGGGAAGGTCCGCAGGCTGTTGCGGCCTGCGGCCGGGGCCTGGCCCATGCCGATGCAGCCGAGACAGCCGGCCTGGTGGATACGGGCTCCCGCGGTGATGAGCGCGAACGTCGCGCTCATCCGGGTGAGGTCGGCGAGGATCTCGCGGGAGGTCGGGTTGATGTCGAAGCTGACGGCCGGGTGGGTCTGGCGGCCTTCGACGATGGCCGCGGCGACGGCGAAGTCGCGCAGACCCGGATTGGCGGAGGAGCCGATGACCGCCTGCCCGATGGGCTCGCCCGCCACCTCGCGCACCGGCACCACGTTGCCGGGCGAGGTGGGGCGGGCGATGAGCGGCTCCAGCGCGGACAGGTCGATCTCGTCCTCGGCGTCGTGGACGGCGTCGGGTTCGGCGGACAGTTCCCGGAAGTCCGCCTCGCGGCCCTCGGCGCGCAGGAAGTCGCGCACGGCGGCGTCGGCGGGGAAGACGGAGGCGGTCGCGCCCAGTTCGGCGCCCATGTTGGCGATGACGTGCCGGTCCATGGCGGTCAGTGCCGCCAGGCCGGGGCCGTGGTACTCGAGGATGCGGTGGACGGCGCCCTTGACGCCGTGCCGCCGCAGCAGTTCCAGGACCACGTCCTTGGCGCTGACCCAGTCCGGCAGCCGGCCGATCAGCCGGATGCCCCAGATCTCCGGCATGGTCACGTGCAGCGGCCGCCCGGCCATGGCGAGCGCGACTTCGAGGCCCCCGGTGCCCAGCGCGAGCATGCCGAGCGACCCGGCGGCGCAGGTGTGGGAGTCGGAACCCGCCAGCGTCTTGCCGGGGACGCCGAACCGCTGCATGTGGGTGGGATGGGAGACGCCGTTGCCCGGCTTGGAGTACCAGATGCCGAAGCGCCGGCAGGCGGAGCGGAGGAAGGCATGGTCCTCGGCGTTGCGCTCGTCGGCCTGGAGCAGGTTGTGGTCCACGTACTGGACGCTGACCTCGGTACGGACCCGGTCCAGGCCGAGCGCTTCGAGCTCCTGCATCACCAGGGTGCCGGTCGCGTCCTGGGTGAGCGTCTGGTCGATCCGCAGCCCGATCTCCCGGCCCGGCTCCATCCGGCCGTCGACGAGATGACCGGCAATCAACTGCTGCGCCAGCGTGCCGCGGGCCCGTGTCCCCTCGCCCGTGCGTGCACGCGTCACCATCGCGGGTCACCTCCGCGGAAGGGAATGCGGAACCGCCTCTCCCCTCCATGGTGTGGGGCGTTCCGCCCGGTTGCAAAGGGGCCGGGGCGAGGGGCTGTGCGGGTGAGCCATGCCGGGGAAGGCGCTGGAGGTACGTGTCCGGGAAAACGGCACTGGTAGAGGTGTGTGGCTGTGGGAGCTTCGACGGATCGGAACAGCAACCGAGGAGGGGCGCGGATGAACACCGCGTCGGCCGTCCCCGGGCTGGGTGCCACGCTCGTGGCGCCGCAGCCGCTGCGGCAGTACGCGCTGCTGGCGGACGGCGAGCGGGGCGTTCTGGTCGGGCCGCACGGCGACCACGCCTGGATGTGCGCGCCCCGGTGGGACTCCGATGCGGTGTTCTCCACGCTGATCGGCGGCCCCGGTCAGTATGTGGTGGTGCCGCTCGCCCGCGGGGTGTGGGGCGGCTACTACGAGGCCTGCACGCTGATCTGGCGCAGCCGCTGGGTCACCGACGACGGCGTCGTCACCAGCCGGGAGGCCCTGGCCTTCCCGGGGGACCGGCACCGCGCGGTCGTCCTCCGGCGCATCGTCGCGGAGCACGGCACGGCCCGGATGTCCGTCGCCCTGCAGCTCGGTACCGATGACGGCCGGCAGCACCTGAGGGGGCTGGCCCAGGAGGGCGAGGGGGTCTGGTGCGCTCGCGTCGGCGACCTGTGGCTCCGCTGGTCGGGCTGTACGGGCCAGCTTCGCGGGACGGAGGACGGGGGGCGCCGGCTGACGACGGAGCTGACCGTCGAGCCCGATTCCTGTCACGACCTGGTCCTGGAGATCGGCGACCGGCCGCTGCCGGCCCGGCCGCCCGACCCGGAGGAGACGTGGCGGGCCACCGAGGCCGCCTGGCACAGCGCGGTCCCGGAGCTGAGGCACACCGTCGCACCGGCGGACGCCCGGCACGCCTACACGGTGCTGCGGGGTCTGACGGCGTCGTCCGGTGGCATGGTCGCGTCGGTCACGACCAGCCTCCCCGAACGTGCCGAGGAAGGGCGCAACTACGACTACCGGTACGTCTGGATCCGCGACCAGTGCTATGCCGGGCAGGCCGTGGCGGCCGTGGGTGCCACGGCGCTGCTGGACGACGCCGTGCGCTTCGTGACGGCACGTCTGCACCAGGACGGTCCCCGGCTGGCGCCGGCCTACACGGCCGGCGGCCGGACCGTCCCGCGCGAGCGCCGACTGGACCTGCCCGGATATCCCGGCGGCTTCGACATCGTGGGCAACGACGTCAGCACGCAGTTCCAGCTGGACGTGTTCGGCGAGGCCCTGCTGCTCCTCGGTGCGGCCGCCCGGCAGGACCGGCTGGACGCCGACGGCCGGCGCGCGGTGGCCATCGCCGCCGATGCCATCGCGCAGCGCTGGACCGAGCCGGACGCGGGCATCTGGGAACTGCGGCCGCAGCTGTGGGCCCACAGCCGGCTCGTCTGCGCCGCGGGCCTGCGTGCGGCCGCGGCCCAACGCATCCTGGACGGGCGCTCCGACGACTGGCTACGGCTCGCCGACCGGCTGGTCACTTACACCGCCGACCGGTGCCTGCACCCGTCCGGACGCTGGCAGCGCTCGCCCGGGGACACCGGGCTGGACGGTTCGCTGCTGCTGGCCGCGATCCGCGGAGCCGTCCCGGGCGACGATCCGCGGACGGTGGCCACCCTGGGGACGTACATCCGGGAACTCACCGACGACTACTTCGCCTACCGTTTCCGCCACGACGAACGTCCGCTGCAGGAGGCCGAGGGAGCCTTCCTGCTGTGCGGTTTCGTCACGGCTCTGGCCGAGCACCAACAGGGCCGGGAGGTCGAGGCGTTCCGGTGGTTCGAGCGGAACCGCGCCGCGTGCAGCCCGGCCGGCCTGTACTCCGAGGAGTACGACATCGCCCAGCGCCAGATGCGCGGCAACCTTCCGCAGGCGTTCGTCCACGCGCTGATGCTGGAGTGCGCCGCCCGTCTCGCCGGCCCGTGGGACGGCGCCTGAGCTTCGCCCGGCCTCCTACCAGTAGTGCCGCCGGCCGCCGACGGCGTGGCCGGCCGCCCCGAGCACCCAGAGGATGAGGCCTATGACGACCAGGATGATGCCGATCGTCCACAATATGTTGAGTCCCAGCAGGAATCCGACGATGAGCAGGATGAGCCCGAGGATGATCATGACGATCTCCTAGTTGTGTGGCGGCTTCGTGCACGCGCCACGGGATGACTGCTACTTGCGGAGCTTCTTGACCTTGGCGGCCGCTTCCTGTGCTTTGCCCTCCAGCTTCTGGACATGCCCCCGGGCCTCCCGCTTCGGGTCGCCCGTGACGCGCCCGGCGGTTTCCTGCACGGTGCCCCTGAGCTGCTTGGCCTTGGCCTTCGCCTTGCCCATGATCGTCATCTCCTCGAGGACGGAATGGGTTCCCTCTCCAGCTGACGCCCATCCGTCTGCGCATGCAAGCCGGGCGCCGGTGAGCGCGCCGGTGGCCAGCCCGGCGCGGCGGGCCGGTCACGGGCGGTGCCCCGGCCCGGCCGGGAAGCCCGTCATCCGCCAGATGCGGATCTCCCGGACGATGCCGGGGATTTCCTTCAGCAGCAGGCCCAGGGTGACCGCCCCGGCCACCACGGCCTGGGCGATCAACAGGCGTCTGGCCATGGGTCGTCCTCCTCTGTTCGGCAGGTCCTCGCTCAGCCGGGCGGCAGGTTGGGCATGGTCTCCGCGACGGCGTCGTGCTTCTTCGGGTGGATGCCCGTGGCACGCCGGGCGTCGGAGGTGCCGTCCTCGTGGTGCCCGGCCTGGCGCCTGTGCGGGCCCTTGTTGCCCTCGCGCATGCCCCGGACGTGCGTGGGGGTGTCGGGTTTGACGTCGGCCTTGCCGACCCGGATGCGGCCCATGGTTTATCTCCCTACTCCGCGAGGTCCGTGAAGAAGCGTTCGACGGCCGGCCAGATCCGGTCGCCGCCGGACAGGCCGCGCCACTCCCGGCGGACGAGCGCGACGAGCCGGAAGCAGTCGTCGACGGGGGTGATCCAGTGGTCCTGCCGCCCGCGGGCGGTGTTGACCAGCAGGGCCTCCACCTCCGGGACGAGCGTCCGCAGCCGGGGACACCGGGCCACGGCCGCGGACCAGTTCTCCGGGGCGACCTCCCACTGCGTCGCCCCGGCCGGGCTCGGGTAGTGCGCCGTCACCCCGCCGTCCGCGCGGGCGACGAAGAAGGCGAGCCCGACCGGCACCCCGAGCCCGTCGGCCGGCAGCGGGGCGAGCCGGACCCGGCGCTGCGGGATCAGCAGGTAGTGGCCCTGCCCGGCCGCGTCCCGGGCGAAGAGGAGCGCGCACGCCCGGCAGGCGCACAAGGCCTCGGCCCGTTCGGTGTCGTACAGGTGCCGGTGGCCGACCTCGGCCGGTGCGGCGCACAGGTCGCAGCGGTCCGCCTCCCCGGCCGGGCCGGCGGGTGGGCGGCCGATGACGCGGGCCAGGGCGCCGCCGGTCACGTCGGACTTCCCGAGGGCACGGGCCGGGTGCGCACGGTGTCGAGCGGGACGAAGGCGCTCCGCCGGGTCCCGTCCGGCGCCTGTCGCACGTCCGACAGCTCGGGGGCGAGGGCGAGGACGGCCTCCCGGACGGCGGCCGCCACGCCCGCCGCGGTCGAGCGGCAGCCTCCGGCTTCGAGCTGCACGGTGGCGATGTCCCCGTCCACACCGACCAGTTGGACATCGCCGCCCCGCTCCCGTACGGCCGGCCGGAGACTCTCGACCGCCCGGGCCGCCCGCTGCTCGACGGGCTCCGGGTGGAGACCGTGCAACGCCAGGAGATGCCCGAGGAGTTCGTCGTCGGCGCAGCGCGCGGCGAGGGCGGGGCCGGCCGCGTCCAGCATCCGGGCGAGGGCCTCGCCGTAGACCTCGGTGAGGACCCGTACCGCTTCCAGGGCCGCCTGTGCCGTGGGTCCGGGGAGGGACTCGAGCCGGCCCAGGAGGTCGTCGGCGCGGGCCAGCAACTCGGCGGTCTCCCCGTCGCCGGGGGGCAGCGGCTCAGCCATGGCCGGCCCCGAAGGTGGGGGAGTGCACCGTGCGCAGCTCCTTGCCGCCGCCGAGGTACATGTGCACGCCGCACGGCAGGCAGGGGTCGAAGCTGCGCACGGTGCGCATGATGTCGACGCCCTTGAAGTCGTCCGGCCCGTTCTCCTCGAAGATCGGCTGGCCCTGGACGGCGTCCTCGTACGGGCCGGGGGTGCCGTGGATGTCGCGTGGGCTGGCGTTCCACGGAGTGGGCGGATACGGATGGTAGTTGGCGATCTTCTTGTCCTTGATGACCAGGTGGTGGGAGAGGACGCCGCGCACCGCTTCGTGGAAGCCGCAGCCGATGGCCTCGTCCGGCACCTCGAAGTCGGTGAACGTCCGGGTGTCGCCGGAGCGCACCAGGCCCATGGCCTGGTCGAGGAAGGTGAAGGCCATGGCGGCGGCGTAGGCGACGAAGTAGGGCCGGGCGCGGTCGCGTTCGATGGTGTTGCTCCACTGCGGGATCGTCCACTCCAGCGTGGTCTCCGGCAGTTTCTCGCTCTTGGGCAGCGAGATGCGCACGCTGTGCCCGGTGGCCTTGATGTAGGGCGTGTCCACCAGGCCGTTGAGGGCCGTGGACCACAGCCGTGCCAGCGGGCCGCCGCCGGTGTCCAGCGCCAGGTGCCGGTCCGTGTCCCGGTCGTACCAGCGGGGGCTCATCACCCAGCTGTAGTTCCCGTCGAAGTCGCGCTTCTGCGGCTGCGGCAGGGTCGTCTGGTTCCACGGGTGGCGGATGTCGACGGGATTGCCGAGCGGGTCCCGGGTGACGAAGGGCTCCTCGGCCGTCCAGTCCTCGTAGAAGGAGCTGCCCAGCAGGATGCGCAGGCCGAGGTTGATGTCGACGAGGTTGTTGGTGACGAGCCTGCCGTCGACGATGACGCCGGGGGTGACGTACATGGCCTTGCCCCAGTCGTTCATCGTGGCGTAGCGGTAGTCGCAGACGTCGGGGTTCTGCCAGGCGCCCCAGCAGCCGAGCAGAATCCGGCGGCGGCCGACCTCCTCGTAGCCGGGCAGGGCCTCGTAGAAGAAGTCGAAGACGTCGTCGTTCATCGCCACCGCCTGCTTGATGAAGTCGAGGACGCGCAGCAGCCGGGAGAGGTAGTCGGTGAACGTGGTGGGTGTGGGCTGGGTGCCCACGCCGCCGGGGTAGAGGGTGGAGGGGTGGACGTGCCGGCCCTCCATCAGGCAGAACATCTCGCGGGTGATCCGGCTGACCTTCAGCGCCTGCTTGTAGACCTCGCCCTCGAAGGGGTTGAAGGCCCGCATGATGTCGGCGATGGTGCGGTAGCCGTGGATGTGCCCGTTCGGCGCCTCGGTCCGTTCCGCGCGGGCCAGGACACCGGGGTTGGTGGCCTTGACCATCGCCTCGCAGAAGTCGACGAACACCAGGTTGTCCTGGAAGATCGTGTGGTCGAACATGTACTCCGCGGCCTCGCCGAGGTTGACGATGCTCTCGGCCAGCGGGGGCGGCTTGATGCCGTAGGCCATCTGCTGGGCGTAGTCGGAGCAGGTGGTGTGGTTGTCGCCGCAGATGCCGCAGATGCGCGAGGTGATGAAGCCGGCGTCCCGCGGGTCCTTGCCCTTGAGGAAGACGGAGTAGCCGCGGAAGAGCGACGAGGTGCTGTGGCACTCGGTCACCTCGCGGTTGGCGAAATCGATCTTCGTGTAGATGCCGAGATTGCCGATGATCCGCGTGATCGGATCCCAGGACATCTCCACGATCTGCGCGGGCTTGCGCGCCCCCGTGGACCGGTCCGCGGTTGCCGTCATGTCAGCTCTCGTCTCCTCGTTCGTCTCGTGCCCGCTCGTCCGGTGCCGTGGGTGCGTGCGCCGGACGGCCGCCAGGTGGGGTCGTAACCGGTGGTCAGGGAGGGGCCGTTGTGGTGCCACCGGGGCTCCCGGTTCACGGCCATGTTGGTGATGCCGCGCAGCCGCCGGACGAGTGCGCCGTAGGGTTTGACCAGCATCGAGGAGAAGGCGCCGCCGGAGGGCTCGTCCATGAACGGCATGAAGGCGTCGGGGAAGCCCGGCATGGTGCAGCCGATGCAGATCCCGCCGACGTTGGGACAGCCGCCCACCCCCGACATCCAGCCCCGCTTGGGCACGTTGCAGTTGACCACTGGGCCCCAGCAGCCCACCTTCACCTGGCACTTGGGCGAGTTGTAGTCCAGTGCGAAGTCGCCCTGCTCGTAGTAGGCCGCACGGTCGCAGCCCTCGTGCACGGTCCTGCCGAACAGCCACTGCGGGCGCAGCATGTGGTCCAGCGGCGGCGGGGGAGCCGATCCGGCGGCGTGCTGGAGCACCCAGGTGAGGGTTTCCATGAAGTTCTCCGGCTGGATCGGGCAGCCGGGGACGTTCACCACCGGAAGCGCCCCCTGGGACCTGAAGTCCCGGCCCAGGTAGTCGGCCAGCCCCATGCAGCCGGTGGGGTTGCCGGCCATCGCGTGGATGCCGCCGTACGCGGCGCAGGTCCCGGCGGCGACCACCGCCCAGGCCTTGGGCGCGAGTTGGTCGATCCACCAGTTGAGGGTGAGCGGCTGGCCGGTCTCGGGGTCGTTGCCGAAGGACGTCCAGTAGCCGTCGCCCTCGATGACGTTCTGGTTGGGCACCGAGCCCTCGATGACCAGGATGAAGGGGGCGAGTTCGCCCCGGGCGGCGGCCCGGAACGGTGCGAGGAAGTCCTCGCCGCCGAGGCTGGGGGAGAGGACCTTGTTGTGCAGGTTCACCTTCGGCAGGCCGGGGACGAGTCCCAGCACCAGGTCCTCGACGGCGGGCTGTTCGGAGGCGGTCATGGAGACCGTGTCGCCGTCGCAGCTCATGCCCTCGGAGATCCACAGGATGTCGATCTCGCCGAAGCCCTCGGGGGCCGTGCCGGTGGTGCCGGTGGTGTCGCTGTCGTCCGTCGTCATGTGCGGGGCCTCCCTTGCACGCGGTCGCGGATGCGGTCGTAGAGGGCCGCCACCGGGCCCGCCAGCGTCAGCGCGGGCGGTTCGTCCGGTGCGTTGGGATGCGGACGGGTGGGGGCGAGGTGCTTGGCCGCGTCGAGTTCCCGGCCCATGTCGGCGAGGTCCTCCGGCTCCAGCGCCTCCCGCAGCCGGGGCAGCAACTCGCCTTCCTCCTCGCGCACATGGTGCTCCACCTCCTGCTGGAGTTCGGCCATGAGGGCGTCCGTCCGCTCGTCGCCCGGGCCCAGCCGGTCCAGTGCCAGCAGCAGCTTCTTGACCGTCCCGTGCTCCGCCAGGTGCTCGTCGATCTCCCGCTCGCCGTCCGGCAGCACCCGCTTGGCCAGGGGGTAGACCATCAGCTCCTCCAGCGCGGCGTGCCGGGACAGTTCGCGGACGAGCAGCTCCACGACGGCGCGGCGCTGGGCGTCCGACGCCGCTGCCCGGTAGTCCCGGAACAGCTGCTCCACCATCCGGTGGTCATGTTCGAGCAGTTCGACGGCGTCCATCACACCTCTCCTCATGGGACAGCGGACGGACCTCGTCCGGCCGGAAGTAGTGGAACCGGCCGTACCAGCCGTGCAGTTCGGCCGCCGGATCGTCGTCGACGGTCACGGCCAGCTGCACCCCGCCGTCCACGTCGTGGAAGACCGCCGCCACCCGCGCGGTGCGGCCGGCGAGGAACATGTCCTGCGCGTCGGTGCCGTGCCGGCGTGGCGCCAGCAGCACCGGGCTGCCCGCCGTCAGCGGTACACCGTCGACGAGCACGCTGTCCGTCGCCGGGCACAGGCCGTCGTCCGCACCCTCCTGCCACCACGGCACAGCTGCGGCGCCGGCGGGTGCCAGGGAGCGGATCGCGCCGTGCAGACGGGCGAGGATCTCCGGCGGCATGGCCTCCACCCGGTCGAGAATGTCCGCGGCGCGCCGGTCGGTTGCCCGCGCCTCGCGCTTCTCCGCGTCGGTCAGCAGCAGCGTGCGCAGGGTGAGGATCTCGTCGATCTCCGCGGCGTCGTGCAGATCGCCCGGGCTCTCCGGGGCCACCTGCGGATGGTCGTGCAGGATGATGGGCGAGGAGAGGACCACCTCGCACGAGCCCGGCTCGCCCGCCAGCACCGGGAACGTATGGAGATTGCGGCACCGTGCGGTGTACGGGCGCGCCCAGCGGGGCGGATCGAGGAGGGACAGGAAGCAGAGGCCGTCGCCCCCGAGGATGCTGTGGGTGGCGATCAGTGCGTGGCGCAGGGCCTCCGTGCGCGTGCTCAGCGGCCCGGCGGCACCGGTGTTCTCGGTGCGCAGCCGCAGCAGGAACAGGCCGCGCGCGCCGTCGAGTTCCTCGGCCTGCAGGCGTGCCGTGGCCCGCAGCGGAAGCCGCTCGCGCACCGCCCGCCCGGCGCCCGCACCGAG
The DNA here is from genome assembly GCF_013030945.1 of Streptomyces morookaense. Lineage (GTDB taxonomy): Bacteria > Actinomycetota > Actinomycetes > Streptomycetales > Streptomycetaceae > Streptomyces > Streptomyces morookaensis. Next base: position 88,376 of record NZ_JABBXF010000004.1, read on the forward strand.
CTCCTCGGTCTCCGTTCCGCCGGGAGCACCGAGAGTGAACTCCCGCTCTCCCGTGAGGAGTTCCGACAGGGGGACGGTGATGTCGCATTCCCGCGGGACGGCCTCGTCGAAGGCCAGGTGGACGGTGCCGGCCGCCTCCAGGGCGTCGACGGGGGCGTAGTCGCCGGTGTCCGTGCGGCGTTCCACCCGTTTCCGCTGCACCTGGAGAAACCGCACCCGTACGCGGACCAGGGGGCAGGGGGCCGTCGCGCGCACCAGGCATTCGGTCCGCTGCCGCCAGGAGTCGGCGGAGCCGGAGACGCCCGGCATCTCGGGCCCTTGCGCCTCGGCCCAGTCGCGCGGGGCCAGCACCCCGAACTGCCAGCGCACCCGGTTCTTCGCCGAGGACCGGCGGTAGGGGTAGAGCAGGTATCCCTCGTGGAGAACGGCGTCGGCCACCGCGCGCACCCGCGCGAAGGCGGCCTCCGCCGACCGCATGGGACCGGCTCCGGTGCGCACCGGATGCTGTGCCATGCGGTCTCCCTTGAGCGAAGCGACTCGTCCCACTTTCACATGATTCATTCGGGTATGCGCGATGGGTCGCGCGGGGGTGTGACGGGGCGGACAAGGGGAAGGACCGGGGCCCCTCAGCAGATCCGCGGCAGCTGCTCCCCGACCGGCAGGTCCACCACCCGCGTGCCGCCGAGCCGGGTGCGGGCCACCACCATGCCCGGGTGCTCGGCCACGCACTCCCCGATGACGGCCGCCCCGGCCCCTTGCGGGTGCGCACGCATCGCGGCGAGCACCGCATCAGCATGCTCCCGGGGCACGAACGCGATCAGCCGGCCCTCGTTCGCCACGTACAGCGGGTCCAGGCCCAGGAAGCCGCAGGCGTTCGCCACCGGCTCCGGGACGGGCACCGCCTCCTCGGTGAGCACGACCCCGGTGCCGGAGGCGGCGGCGATCTCGTTGAGGGAGGCCGCCACCCCGCCCCGCGTGGGGTCCCGCAGCACATGCAGATCGCGGGTGACACCGAGCATCGCGGCGACCAGGCCGCCCAGGGGCGCCGTGTCGCTGGCGATCTCCACCCCGAACTCCAGGCCCTCGCGCACGCTGAGCACGGCCACCCCGTGCAGTCCGACGGGCCCGCTGACGACGACCACATCGCCGGGACGGGCCCGCTGCGGGCGGATGTCCACCCCTTCGGGGACGAGCCCGACGCCCGACGTCGTCACATAGATCCCGTCACCGTGGCCGGCGTCGACGACCTTGGTGTCCCCGGTGGCCACCACGACTCCCGCCGCCGCGGCGGCCGAGCCCATCGCCCGGGCGACGCGTTCGACCACCGCCAGCTCCGTGCCCTCCTCCAGGATGAAGGCGCAGGAGAGGAAGGCGGCCCGGGCCCCGCTCATGGCCAGGTCGTTGACGGTGCCGTTGACGGCCAGGTCGCCGATGCAGCCGCCGGGGAAGAACAGCGGCCGCACCACGTAGGCGTCGGTGGAGAAGGCCAGCCGGGTCCCGCCCAGGGGCAGGATGGCCGAGTCGCCGAGCCCGGACAGGATCTCGTTGCCGTAGGCCGGGGCGAACACCTCGGACACCAGCTCCGCCGACAGCGCCCCGCCGCCGCCGTGCCCCAGGACCACGACGGGCCCGTCCCGCAAGGGGGCCGGACAGCTCCACACCGACGGGTCGGGCAGCCCGCCCGCCTCCACGTACGCCTCAGCCAACGGACGTCGCCTCCTTGCCGGTTGCGGCCGCCGGGCCGGGGCTCAGGCGGCGGTAGAGGTAGTAGGCCGCGCACGCTCCCTCGCCGGAGACCATCGTCGCCCCCAGCGGCGTGCGCGGCGTGCAGGCCTTGCCGAACGCCGCGCACTCGTACGGCTTGAGCAGGCCCTGCAGCACCTCGCCGCTCCGGCAGGCCGCAGGCTCCTCGGCCCGCATGTCCGTCACGTCGAAGCGGTGCTCGGCGTCGAACTCCCGGTAGGCGTCGGCCAGTCGCCAGCCGCTGGCCGGAATGGTGCCGATGCCGCGCCAGGCCCGGTCGGCCACTTCGAAGACCTCGGCCAGCATGCGCAGCGCCGCCGGGTTGCCCTCGTCGCGCACGGCGCGCGGATAGGCGTTCTCCACCCGGTGCTCGCCGCGCTCCAGTTGGCGCACGGTGCGGCGGACGCCTTCGAGGATGTCGAGCGGCTCGAAGCCGGTGACGACGAGCGGCACCCGGAACCGCTCGGCCAGGGCCGGGTATTCACCCACCCCCATCACGCTGCACACGTGCCCGGCGGCCAGGAAGCCCTGCACCCGGCAGTGCGGCGAGCGCATGATCGCCTCGATCGCGGGCGGCACCCGGACGTGCGAGACGAGCAGGCTGAAGTTGCGGACGCCCAGTCTGCGCGCCTGGTGGACGGCCATGGCGTTGGCGGGCGCGGTGGTCTCGAAGCCGATGCCGAAGAACACCACCTGCTTCTCCGGGGTGCGGCGCGCGATCTCCAGTGCGTCCAGCGGCGAGTACACCACCCGCACGTCACCGCCCGCGCTCTTGACCCGGAACAGGTCCCGCCCGCTGCCGGGCACGCGCAGCATGTCCCCGAACGAGCAGAAGACCACGTCCGGCCGGGAGGCGATGGCGAGCGCCTTGTCGATCATCTCCAGCGGGGTGACGCACACCGGGCAGCCGGGGCCGTGGATCAGCTCGACCTCGGAGGGGAGCAGCTGGTCGATGCCGTGCCGGATGATCGAATGCGTCTGGCCGCCGCACACCTCCATCAGCGCCCAGGGCCTGGTGACGGTCGCGCGGATCTCGTCCAGCAGGCGCCGGGCGAGCGCGGGATCCTGGAACTCGTCGAGGTACCTCACCGCGGCACCTCCGGTTCCCCCGCCTCGGCCGCCGCCCGGCCCCACGCGTCGCCGAACTCCTCCTCCAGCGCGCCCATCCGCGCGAACAGCTCCAGGGTCGCCAACGCCGCCTCCTCGTCGAGCCGTTGCAGGGCGAAGCCGACGTGCACGATGGCGTAGTCGCCGACCTCGATCTCGGGCAGATAGGCCAGGCAAACGTCCTTGACGACGCCGCCGAAGTCCACCTTGGCCATGCGGGTGCCGTCCCGCTCCTCAACCCCGACCACTTTGCCGGGCACTGCCAGACACACGGCCTCCTCCTTCCGTACGGCATCCCGCGGATGCCCGCCCATGGCCGCCGGACCCGGCCGCCACGAGCAGCTGGCCCAGCGCCAGCCCGCCGTCACCGCAGGGCACTTGGCGGTGCAGCACCACCGTGAACCCGGCGCCGGCCAGTCGCCGGGAACAGGCCTCCTCCAGCACGGCATTGGCGAAGACCCCGCCGGTCAGCGCCACCGTGCCCACGCCGGACCGCCGGCGGACGTGCGCGCACACGGCCAGGACCGCGTCGGCGACGGCGAGATGGAACCGCGCGGCCACGAACTCCACCGGCGTCCCGGCCCGTACATCCGCGGCGGCCGCCCGCAGCACCGGCCCCGGGTCGATCAGGACCGGGCCGTCGCCCGCCGCCCGGCCGCCGCGCAGGGCGAAGGCATACGGGCGGCCGCACTCCGCCGTGCCGCGTGCCGCGTATGCCTCCAGCTCCACCGCGGCCTGTGCCTCGTACCCGGCCCGGTGACAGACCCCGGCGAGCGAGGAGACGGCGTCGAAGAGCCGCCCCATGCTGGAGGTCGGCGTGCACGCCAAGCGGCGCTCCAACTGCCGCTCCAGCACCCGCCGTTCGTCCTCGTCGCAGACCGCCGCCGGGGGAAGGGCGGGATCCCAGGGAAGCCGCGCCGACCGCAGGTGGGTCAGCGCCATGCGGCACGGGTTGCGGACGGCCGCGTCGCCGCCGGGCAGCGGCACGTACGCCAGATGCGCGCAGCGCCGGTAGCCCGTGTAGTCGGCGAGCATCACCTCGCCGCCCCACACCGCGCCGTCGTCCCCGTAGCCGGTGCCGTCGAAGGCGACGCCGATGACGGGCGCGGAGCCGTCCAGGCCCGCGTCGGCCATGGCCGAGGCGATGTGCGCGTGATGGTGCTGCACCAGCTTCAGCGGGCGGTTCCCGGCGTGCGCGTGCGCCCAGGCCGTGGACCGGTAGCGCGGATGGCGGTCGGCCGCGTACAACTCCGGCCGGGTACCCGTCAGTTCGGTCAGGTGGCCTACGGCCCGCTCGAAGGCGGTGACGGTGGCCAGTTCGCCGAGGTCGCCGATGTGCTGGGACAGCCAGGCCGAGCGTCCGCGCCCCAGGCAGAAGGCGTTCTTCACGTCGCCGCCGACGGCCAGTGCGGGCGGCACCTCGAAGGGCAGGCCGAGGGGCTCGGGCACGTAGCCGCGCGAGCGCCGCAGCGGCAGGCTGCTGCCGTCGGCCCGTACGCGCACCACCGAGTCGTCGCACGGCACGTGGATCGGCCGGTCGTGGCCGAGCCGGGCGTCGGCCAGGTCCGCCAGCCGGGCCGCGGCGTCCGCGTCGTCGGTCACGATCGGTTCGCCGGACCGGTTGCCGCTGGTCATCACCAGCAGCGGTGGACCGGGCGGGTCGCCGGGCAGGCCGTACAGCAGCCGGTGCACGGGGCTGTAGGGGAGCAGCACGCCGAGGTCGGGACTGCCGGGGCACACGGACGGGGCCAGCGGCACGGCGGGCGGGCGGGTGGGCCGCAGCAGGACGACGGGCGAGCGGGGCCCGGTCAGCAGCCGCGCCTCGGCCTCGCCGACGGGGGCGAGGGCCCGGACCGTCTCCAGGTCGCCCGCCATGACGGCGAAGGGCTTGTCGCCGCGCCCCTTCGCCGCCCGCAGTCGACGGACGGCGTCCTCGTCGCCGGCGTCACAGGCCAGGTGATAGCCGCCGACTCCCTTGACGGCCACGATCGCGCCCTGCGCGAGCAGCGACCGGGCCGCCGCCATCGCCTCCGCGCCGCCGTACGCGGTGCCGCCGTGGTCCAGCCGCAGCCGTGGCCCGCAGTCCGGGCAGCACACCGGCTGCGCGTGGTGGCGCCGGTCGGCCGGGTCGGCGTACTCCCCGGCACAGCGTGCGCACAGCGGGAAGGCGGCCATCGTCGTGCGGGGACGGTCGTAGGGCAGGCCGGTGACGAGGGTGAACCGGGGGCCGCAGTGCGTGCAGGTGATGAAGGGATGCCGGTGGCGGCGGTCGGCCGGGTCGGCGAGTTCCGCGAGACAGTCGGCGCACACCGCGGCGTCCGGCGGCACTCCGGTGCGCCCCGCGCCGGGCTCGGACGGCAGGATCGCGAACCCGTCGCCGCCGAGGACCGGCAGGCTCAGCTGCGCGACGGAGGCGACCACGGCCAGCGGCGGTGGTGCCGCGACGAGCCGCTCGCAGAAGGCCTGGACCGGCCCCGGCGCACCCTCCACCTCGGCGGTGACGCCTCCGGTGTGGTTGACGACGTAGCCGGAGAGACCGAGCTCCCGGGCGAGGCCGTGCACGAACGGGCGGAAGCCGACGCCCTGCACGGTGCCGTGCACGACGAGGCGGCGCCGGACAAGAGGCGTCGTCACGAGGGGGAACCCGCCGGATCCCCGGTGGCCGGCCCGGCCACCGCCATCGCCGGCCGGTGGACGCCGCCGCCCTGCGCCACCGTCACCACCCGCTCCACCAGCGCCTCGACGCCCTCTCCCGTCCTGGCCGACGTCTCCGCGAGCTCCACGCCCGGGTTGACGCGGGCGACGTTCTGCGCGAATTCCGCCCGGTCGAAGCCCACCGCTTGGGCGAGGTCGGTCTTGGTGAGCACGACCAGGTGGGCCAGACCGAAGGCCGTGGGGTACTTCAGCGGCTTGTCCTCGCCCTCCGTCACCGACATCAGCGTGATCCGCAGCGTCTCGCCCAGGTCGTAGGAGGCGGGGCAGACGAGGTTGCCGACGTTCTCCACGTACAGCACCCGGGTCCCGGCCGGCAGCCACCCCTCCAGCTGGGTACGCAGCTGGGCGGCCTCCAGGTGGCACAGCCCGCCGGTCAGGACCTGTTTGACGGGCACGCCGGAGCGGGCCAGGCGCGTCGCGTCGTTCTCCGTGGCGAGGTCCGCCGTCAGGGCGGCCGTCGGCACGCCCCGCGCACTCGTGCCGGCCAGGACCTGTTCCAGCAGCGCGGTCTTGCCGCTGCCCGGACTGGACAGCAGGTTCACCACGGCCGTGCCCCGGGCGGCGAGTTCCGCGCGCAGGGCGCCGGCCAGGGCGTCGTTCTTCGCCAGGACCGCCTGTCGGACGTCCACCACACGGCACATCACACGCTCGCCTCCTCCAGTTCGATGGCGGTGACCTCCAGTTCCCGGCCCTCCACCAGCTCCTGCGCCGGCCGGTCGCACCGCGGGCACCACAGCAGCGGCGGCATCCCCACCGCGAAGCCGGTGCCGCACGGTGCGCAGCGGGCCCGCGCCGGGACCTCCTCCACCAGCAGCCGGGCCGACTCCAGGGCCGTTCCTTCCACGGCCACTTCGAAGGAGAACCGCAGCGCATCCGGCACGACCCCCGCCATCTCGCCCACCCGCACCCGCACCGCCGTGACGCGGCCGCCGTGGAACCGGGCGGTCTCCTCCGCGCGTTCGACGATCGCCGTGGCGATGGACAGCTCGTGCATCCGCCAAGGGCTCCCGTCGTCCGGCGTCCGCCGGCGTGCCCGGCCGGGCACGCACATACGCGCTCCACCCTGCGGGTCCGCCCGCGCCGGGTACCGCGCGGCACGGCCCGGGCAGTCCATGCGGCCGTGCGGATTCGCCTGCGCGGCCCAATCACGCGTGCCGCTGCGGCCGTGCAACGGCTGCCCGGGACGGACCGTCGGTGACGATCGGTCAGGGGAGCGGCCCCGTATCACCCGCATCACCCGTCCCGGAGGAGGACCGCCGTCGTGCGCATTCTGCTCGTCGCCAGTGCTTTCAACAGCCTCACCCAGCGCGTCTTCGCCGAACTCGGCGACCACGGCCACACCGTGGCCGTCGCGGTGGTGGCCGGCGAGGAGGACGTGCGCGCGGCCGTCCGCCGCCACCCGGCCGACCTGGTCCTCGCCCCCATGCTGCGGACGGCCGTCCCCCGGGACGTCTGGTCCCGGCACACCTGCCTGGTCGTCCACCCGGGGCCGCCCGGTGACCGGGGCCCGTCCTCCCTCGACCGGGCCCTGCTCGACGGCGAGACGCAGTGGGGGGTGACGGTGCTCCAGGCCGAGGAGGAGATGGACGCCGGTGCCGTCTGGGCGGACGCCGCCTTCGCCGTGCCCGACGGAGCGGGAAAGAGTGACCTGTACCGCGGCGAAGTGGCGGACGCCGCCGTGCAGGCCGTCCTCCAGGCGGTGGAGCGCTGCGCCTCGGGCCGCTGGACCCCCCGGCGCCAGGACGGCCTGCCCGTACGGGCCCGCCCCTATCTGAAGCAGGAGGAACGCCGCATCGACTGGCAGAACATGCCGACCGAGGCCGTGCTGCGCACCCTGCGGGCGGCCGACTCGCAGCCGGGCGTACGGGACGAACTCCTGGGCGGCGCATGGTTCCTGCACGGCGGCCACGCCGAGGACCGGCTGCGCGGCAGGCCCGGCGCCGTGGTGGCCACCCGCGCGGGCGCCATCTGCCGCGCCACCGTGGACGGGGCGGTGTGGATCCCCGAACTGCGTCGGTGCCGGACGGAGTTCGCCCCGGCCGGCATCAAACTGCCCGCCACCCTCGCCCTGGGCGAGCGGCTCCCGCCCGTGCCCGAGACGCCGGCCCCCCTGGAGCCGCCGCCCGGCCGCCGCACCTGGAGCGACATCCGCTACACGGAGAGCGGCGCCGTGGGCTTCCTCCGCTTCCGTTTCCCCGGCGGCGCCATGAGCACCGGCCAGTGCAGGCGCCTGCTGCACGCCTACCGGCACGCCTGCCGGCGCCCGACCGCGGTCCTGGTGCTCGGCGGCGAACGGGACTTCTTCTCCAACGGCATCCACCTCAACGTCATCGAGGCCGCCGCCGACCCCGCCGCCGAGTCGTGGGCGAACATCAACGCCATGGACGACCTGGCCGAGGCGGTCCTGACGACCACCGACCGGATCGTCGTCGCGGCCGTGGCGGGCAACGCGGCCGCGGGCGGGGCCATGCTGGCCCTGGCGGCGGACGAGGTGTGGTGCAGGGAAGGAGCGGTCCTCAACCCGCACTACCGCCTGATGGGCCTGTACGGCTCGGAGTACTGGACCTGCACCCTGCCCCGGCGCGTCGGCGCGGAGCAGGCCGCGGCACTGACCGAGCAGGCCGCACCCGTGAGCGCCGCCCGCGCCCTCGCCATCGGACTCGTCGACCGCCTCGTCCCGTCCGCGCCCGGGGAGTTCGCCGCCGCCGTCGCCCGCATGGCCGGCGAACTCACCCGCCGCACCGACGTGTCCGCGCGGATCGCCGCGAAGAAGGCGGCCCGGGAGCGGGACGAACAGATCCGGCCGCTCGCCGCCTACCGCACCGCCGAACTGCGCCGCATGCAGGCCACGTTCGACGCACCGGACGCCCCCTACCACGCCCTGCGCTCGGCGTTCGTCCGCAAACGGCCGGCGCCGGATGCGGACGAACACCTCGACCGGCTCTCGCAGTTGCGCCGGCGCCCCGTCCGCGTCGCAGCGGGCCGGCCGCTGTGACGGCCGCGGCCGCACCGCGCGTCCTCGTCGCGGGCATCGGCAACATCTTCCTCGCCGACGACGCCTTCGGGCCGGAGGTCGTCGCAGCCCTGCGCGGCCGGGCCCTGCCGGAGGGCGTGGACGCCGCCGACTTCGGCATCCGCGGCATGGACCTCGTCTACCGGCTGCTCGACGGCTACGCCGCCGCGGTCCTCGTCGACGCCGTACCGCGCGGCGGCACCCCGGGCACCCTGTACCTCCTGGACCTCGACGGCGCCGACCCGGGCCTCGCTCCGGGCGCTCCCGAGGCGCACGGCATGGACCCGGTGAAGGTGCTCGCCACCGCCCGCGAACTGGCGCGCTGGGAGGACCTGCCCTTCCCCCGCGTCGTACTCGTGGGCTGCGAACCGCTGGTGCGCATGCGCGGCGACGAACCGCACGTCGCCTGCGGACTCAGCGACCCGGTGCGCGCAGCGGTCGGCGAGGCGGTGCGGCTGCTGGAGTCCGTCGTGAGGGACCTGCTGCGGAGCACGGCCGTGCCGCTGCCGGGCTGACGGCACGGGGCCATCTGCCGGTTTCGGTTTGCCGGCCCCGGGCAGGCGGGTGAGCCTGAGGAAGCGGACGGCGCCGCACCGGCCCCGCCGTTTCTCCGTTCCGCAGAGGAAGGAAGTGCCGCGCGTGTCCGCATCGTCATCGCACCGGCCCGACCGGGACGCCCTCGCCCGGGAGGACGCCAAGGACCGGCAACTGGCGCAGTTCCGTGCCGCGCCCGAGCACGACGCCCTCACGACCGACCAGGGCGTGCGCGTCGACGACACGGACAACGCGCTGCGGGCCGGGGAACGCGGGCCGACGCTCCTGGAGGACTTCCACAACCGCGAGAAGCTCACCCACTTCGACCACGAGCGCATCCCCGAACGCGTCGTCCACGCCCGGGGATCCGGAGCCTACGGCTATTTCGAACCCTACGCATCGCTCGCCGAGTACACCTGCGCCGACTTCCTGGCCGAAGCGGGCCGCAGGACCCCGGTGTTCGTCCGGTTCTCGACCGTCCAGGGCCCGCGGGGCTCCGCCGACACCGTGCGCGACGTACGCGGCTTCGCGACCAAGTTCTATACGCGCCAGGGCAATTACGACCTGGTCGGGAACAACATGCCGGTGTTCTTCATCCAGGACGCCATCAAGTTCCCCGACTTCGTGCACGCGGTGAAGATGGAGCCGCAGCACGAGATGCCCACCGGCGCCTCCGCGCACGACACCTTCTGGGACTTCTGCTCCCTCCAGCCCGAGACGACCCACATGCTCATGTGGCTGATGTCCGACCGGGCCATCCCGCGCAGCTTCCGCATGATGCAGGGCTTCGGCGTGCACACCTTCCGCTTCGTCACCGCCGACGGCCGGGGCACCTTCGTGAAGTTCCACTGGAAACCCGTCCTGGGCGTCCACTCCCTGGTGTGGGACGAGGCCCAGATCACCGCGGGGCGCGACCCCGACTTCAACCGCCGCGACCTGTGGGAGTCCATCGAGGCGGGCGAGTACCCCGAATGGGAGCTGGGCGTCCAACTGGTGCCCGAGGAGGACGAGTTCTCCTTCGACTTCGACCTCCTCGACGCCACCAAGATCATCCCGGAGGAGCAGGTGCCCGTCCGGCCGGTCGGCCGCATGGTCCTGAACCGCAACCCGCAGAACTTCTTCGCCGAGACCGAACAGGTCGCCTTCCACACCGCCAACGTCGTCCCGGGCATCGACTTCACCAACGACCCGCTGCTCCAGGGCCGCAACTTCTCCTACCTGGACACCCAGCTCATCCGCCTCGGCGGCCCCAACTTCAGCCAGCTCCCGGTCAACCGGCCCGTCGCGGACGTACACCACAACCACCGTGACGGCTACGGCCAGCAGGTCATCCACCCGGGCACCAACTACTTCCCCAACTCGCTGGGCGGGGGCTGCCCGGCGCATGCCGGAGCCGGCGGCGGGGCGGGCGTGTTCCGCCACTACGCGCAGCGCGTCGAGGGCGAGAAGATCCGGGTGCGCAGCGAGAGCTTCCAGGACCACTACAGCCAGGCCGCACTGTTCTGGAACAGCATGGCGGACTGGGAACGGCGCCACATCGTCGAGGCGTTCCGGTTCGAGCTCGGCAAGGTCGCCTCGGCCGCGGTGCGCGAGCGGATGACCGGCAACCTGGCGAACGTGAACGCGGAACTGGCGGCCAAGGTCGCCGAGGGCCTCGGCCTGCCTGCGCCCGGCACCGTCGCGGACGTCCCCACGGCCGCCTCGCCCGCTCTGAGCATGGAGAACCTCGCGGGCGAGGGCATCCGGACCCGCAAGGTCGCCGTCCTCGCCGCCGACGGGACGGACGCGGGCCAGATCGGGGCCGTGCGCGGCCGGCTGGCCGCCGAGGGGGCGATCGTGGAGGTGCTGGCGGCGAAGGAGGGAACGGTGGCCGCCGGCGGTGACCGTGTGGACGTGGACCGGGCCCTGCCCACCACCGCCTCCGTGCTCCACGACGCCGTCCTGGTCCCCGACGGCGCCGAGGCGGTGTCCGTCCTGGCCGCCGACCCCGCGGCCGTACGGTTCGTGGAGGAGGCCTACCGGCACGGCAAGCCCGTCGCCGCGCTCGGCGAGGGCACGCGGCTGCTGACGGCGGCCCGGCTGCCCGAGGAGGTGGTCTTCGGCTCCTCCGCCCCCGACTACGGCGTGTTCACCGCCAACGGCAGCACCTCCGTGACGGACCTCGCCGATGCCTTCGCCGAGGCCCTCGCCCGCCACCGCTTCCCGCACCGGCCGGGCCTGCTCACCTGAGCCACGGCCCGGGTTGCGGCGGCCGGGTGCGGGGCGTGAGCTGGAGAGGTAGCCCCCGTCCGGAGGAGATGCCGTCATGAGCAGAGGACGAGCCAAGGCCAAGCAGGCCAAGGGAGCGGTGAAGGAGACCATCGGCCAGGTCACAGACAATCCCGAACGGGAGGTCGAGGGCTTCGCCGAAAAGCTCGAAGGCAAGGCGAAGGCGCAGGCACAGGAGGCACGGAAAGCACGGGAAGCAGCCTCTGCCGAACGCCGCAAGCACGCCGAGTAGTGCGCCGGCTCCCACGGAGGCCTCGTCGGAATCCGCACCACCGCGCGGGCAGGACCCCCGAGAGGACCCCGTGGAGGAGAACGCCGTGCCCCACACCAGAACCGCCTGCCTGCCGGGGGTCCCGTCGTGGGTCAGCCTGACCACGCGGAGCCTCGATGCGGCCATGGACTTCTACGGTCCGCTGCTGGGCTGGCGGTTCGAGCCCGCCCAGGGCCGGTGCGGCGCCGGCGCCAGGGCCCTGGCCGGGGAGACGGCCATCGCCGGCATCAACGCCGTGGCGCCGGAATGGGAACTGCCCGTCACATGGACCACGTACTTCGGCATCGAAAGCGCGGACGCGGCGGTGGCCCGCATCCAGGAGCGGGGCGGCACCGTCGCGGTGGGGCCCCTGGAGTCGGAGGCCGGGCGCCTGGCCCTGGCGGCGGACCCTGCCGGGGCCGCGTTCGGCCTGTGGGAGTGCCACGCCGCGCCCCGGGGAAACGCCTCCCCCTTGCTCGGCGGAACCGCGGTGTGGGTGGAACTGCGCACCCGGGACGCCTTCGAGGCGGCGTTCTTCTACGACGGCGTCCTCGACTGGGACCGCCGCCGCTCCGCCGAATACGTCATCCGCTGGGAGGAGGACCGCGTCGTCCTCGACTTCCACGGCTCGACGGTGGCGACGCTGTACGGCGGAGCCGTGGAGGCGACGGCCGATCCCCGGCTGAGGCCGCGCTGGACCGTGTTCTTCTCCGTACCGGACACGGAGGCCACGCTGCGGACCGCCGAAAAGCTGGGCGGCCAGACCATCGACCAGCCGAGCCGCACGGCTTTCGGGCGCATGGCGACGTTGCGGGACCCCGAAGGCGGAGTCTTCTGCGTCGTCAGCGGCCATTCCTGACCATGCGCTCGACGCGCGGCAGCCACCGCGGCGCCAGCCCGGCCGCGCCGATCGCGGCGCCGACGCCCGCCCAGGCCACCGGCCCCAGCGGCCGGCAGCCGAAGAGGCGGCTGATGCCCGGGGTCTCGATGAGGGCGGCCAGTGCGGCGGCGGAGCCGACGGCGGTGCCGCGGACCAGGCGGCTGTGCCGCCTTCCGGTCAGGGTCTGGGCGAGCTGGGCCCCCACCACGCCGCCCAGGGCCATGGTGCTCGTCCGCCGGGCGGACCCGGGGGTGACGGTGCCGGCCAGCCAGGCGGTCGTCGCACCGAGCGCGGTGACCTCGCCCCGGCGCCGGATCTGCCGGGTCAGCGGCTCCTCCAGAGCGGTGAGGCCTTCCGACGGAGCCTCGTCGCCCTCGCCGGGCCGGGCGTCGTCCCGCGGGGTGACCGCGACCGCCATCGCCGGGAACATGTCCGTGAGCAGGTTGACCAGCAGGATCTGACGCGTGGACAGCGGCGCGGCGCCGGACAGCACGGTGCCGAGCACGGAGAAGCCGATCTCGCCGGCGTTGCCGCCGATCAGGATGCTGATCGCGTCCGCCACGCTGCGCCACAGCGCGCGGCCCTCGGTGACGGCGGCGAGCAGCGGGGTCAGTTCGTCGCCGGTGATCACCAGGTCCGCCGCGTTGCGGGCCGCCGCCGAGCCGCGGGCGGCGATCCCGACGCCGATGTCGGCGGCGCGGATGGCGGCGGCGTCGTTCGCGCCGTCCCCGACCATCGCCATGACCCGGCCCGCCTCCCGGAGGGCCTCGACGACCTGCAGCTTCTGCTCGGGCGCGACCCTGGCGACGACGTCGCAGTCGCGCAGCCGCTCCGCGCGGCCGGCGCGGTCGAGTGCGGCGAGCTCGTCGCCGGTGGCCAGCTCGATGTCCTCGGGCCAGCCCAGCGCGAGGGCCACCGCGCGGGCGGTGGCCGGGTGGTCACCGGTGAGCATGACGGGCCGCACCCCCGCCTGCCGCAGGTTGTCCACCAGCGCCTCGGAGCCGGGGCGCGGAGTGTCCGCCAGGGCCACGAAGCCGACCAGGCGGAGCTCCCGCAGCGGCTGATCGACCTCGTCGGCCTCGCCGACGGGGCGTGCGGCGACGGCGAGGATGCGCAGACCGTCGTCCGCGAGAGCGGTCATGGCGGCCTGCGCCTCCTCCGCGACGTCGGCACAGGCCGGGAGGACGACCTCGGGCGCCCCCTTGACGATCAGCTGCGTCCCGCCGTCGCCGTCGGCGCCGGTGGCCGCTGCGTAGCTCCGGCTGGCCTCGAAGGGCAGGCTGTCCCGGGGTGCCCAGTCGGTGTCGTCCGGCGCCGCGTCGAGGATCACCTCGTCCGTGGAGTGGGCGTGGGCGGCGGCCCCGTCGGCAGCGGGCGGGCAGGCGCGGGCGGCCATGCGCAGCACGGGTTCGGCCTCGGCGGCGTCGGGGGGATGCAGGCTGCCTTCGGCCGTGCTGATGCGGGCCACCCGCAGGCGGTTCTCGGTCAGGGTGCCGGTCTTGTCGAAGCAGACGGTGTCCATCCGGCCCAGTGCCTCCAGGGCGCGCGGGGTGCGGACCAGCACGCCGTGCTGGCTGAGCCGGCGGGCCGCCGCCAGCTGGGCGACCGTGGCCACCAGGGGCAGGCCCTCGGGGACGGCGGCCACCGCGACCGCGAGGCCGCCGCGGACGGCCTCGCGCACCGGGCAGCCGCGCAGGAGCGCGACGCCGGTGACGGTGGCACCGCCGAGGAGTGTGAGCGGCAGGGTGCGGTCGGTCAGCTCCCGCAGGCGTGCCTGGACACCCGCCGCCGGGGGAGTGCGGGCGGCGAGGTGCGCGGCACGGCCGGCCTCGGTCTCGTCCCCGGTCCCGACGACGACGGCCCGGGCATGTCCGGCCACGACGGTGGTGCCCTCGAAGACCATGCACCGCCGGTCGGCCACGGCTGCCTCGGGCGTGGCGTCCAGCTGCTTCGCGGTCGGAACGGACTCGCCGGTGAGGGAGGACTCGTCGACTTCCAGGTCCTCGACGTCGAGCAGCCGGGCGTCGGCCGGCACGACCTCCCCGGTGTGCAGTTCGATCACGTGCCCGGGCGAGAGCCGGGAGGCGTCGAGGGTGCGGGTCCGCTCCCCGTCGACCACCCGGACCTTCTGGCGCTGCCGCACCTCCAGCGCGGACAGGGCATGTTCGGCGCGCAGCCGCTGGACCCCGCTGATCAGGGCGTTCATCCCCAGGACGCCGGTGACCAGGAGCGCGTCCACGGGCGAGCCCAGCAGGGCGGACGCCGTGGCGCCGACCAGCAGGACCGGCGTCAGCGGATCGTCGAGCTCGGAACGCACCGCACCGGCCAGCCGGTACGTCACGCGTGCCGGGGCGAGCACCGGGTGCCGTGCCGCCCGCCGGAGCGCCTCCCCGGCCTGCAGAGTGACCGGCCGCATCACGTGCCGGGCGGTCCTGAGCCGGGCCAGCACCTCCTGCGGTGGCAGTGCGTGCCACGGCACCCGCGGCAGCGGGTGCGGCGCGGCACGGGCGCTGACGCGCACGGCGGCACGCCAGCCCGAGACGAGCGCCGCGGCGGTCGTGGCGTTGACGGGCAGGAGCCGGATCCCGACCGGCAGGGTGCCGTGGGACCGCCGGCCCCTGGTGACCACCAGCAGCCCGGACAGCGCGGCCCCCGCCTCCGCGAAGGTCGTCGCCCGCCGGGCCACGGTCCGGGCGGCGGGAACGGCGGCCAGCAGCCGCCAGGCGGACTCCAGCCCGTCCAGCAGGAGGATGTCCGCACCCCACACCACCGCGCTGTGCTCGTCGGTGACCGCTATGGACAGGTCGCTGCGCTGCAGTCCGGCCAGCACCCGGCGGCCGGCCGCCGTCGGCCCGGAATCGCCGTCGGCGGCGACCCGCGCCACGGTGAGCACCACCCGCCCGTCCCGCTGCAGTTCCCGCACCACCCCGGCCAAGGGCCTGTCGGCGCCGACCACCCGGTCGGCCAGGGCGCCGAAGTCGCCGAGCGTGCCGTCGTCGGTCACCACGACCTGCAGTCCGGCCCGGCGTGCCGCGTCCAGCGCGGCCTCGGCGAGGGGATCGATCTCCCAGCCGACCAGGACCGTGCCGACATCCCTGTCCTCGGCCGACGCGATCATCATTCCGGTCTCCGAGCCCTCCTCGCCGGGCACCGGGCGCAGGCCGAGGCCGGGCCTGTCCCCGGCGTGCTCCAGCGCGGCGGCGGCGGACTGCCAGAGCCGGTCGTGGTCCCAGCCGGGCGCACTGGGATGGACCCCGAGGACCGTCCGCGCCGTGCCGCGCAGGGAATCGGGGTGCAGCACCACGGTGTCGACGAGCTCCAGGCGGCGCAGGCGCTCCAGGTTCCGCACCAGGACGCCCTCGCGGGCCAGCTCGGTGGCCAGCGCCGTCGTGAACGCGGCCGGCCCGCAGCGGGCGGCTTTCGGGTTGCCGGCCACCAGGGCCTCGACCGCCTCGGCGCCGTCGCGGGCGAAGAGCGCTGCCGAGGCCGCGCCGCACAGGCTTCCGGCCACCGCCTGGTGCGCGTACTCCTCGCCCGGCAGCGGGTGCAGGGCCGGGCGGGGGATCCCCTCGTCGGCGAGGCTCGGCCGCCCGGGGGTGCAGACCGTGTCGTGCGCGGCGTCGAAGGCGGCGGCCCCGGCGATCGCCTCCAGCAGCCGGCCCGTCCGCAGCGCGGCGTCCAGCACCAGTGCGGCGGGCGACTGGCCGAAGCCGTACGCCGCTGCTCCCGTCGCCGCCATCACCAGCTCGGAGCCGGTCTTCCCCAGCCGCTCGCGCAGCAGGGAACGGACGGCGGGGTCCTCGCGGACCAGGGCGGCGGCACTGGTGACGAACCCGGGTGCCCGCCGGCGGCGGACCGACCGCGACGCCACGGCGGTGGCGTAGCCCACGGCGTCGAGGACCAGGGCGATCGCCTCGGTGCACACGTCGCCGATGTGGTCCGGGTGTGCCGCTTCCAGCACCTCCTCGTCCACCCGCTCCAGCCGTTGCGCAGAGGCGAGTTCGGAGGCCTGCTCGACGACGCGGTCGGCCACGGCGTCCTTGGCCAGCTGTACGACGAGCCGGGCGAGCCCGCCGTCCCAGTAGGCGGCCAGCACATCCGGCCGCTTCACCAGCCCGACGGCCACCTTGCGTGCCGCGGCCTCCACGCTGCGCGCGCGCCCGTCGGCGCCCGGGCGCGGCCGCAGCGGCAACTGCATGCGGGAGCCCGCGTGCCAGTACCCGCTGTCCGCATCCGCGGCGTTGACGGCCACCCGGCCCACGTGGCGCGCGGTGTCGACGACCGCCGCCGCACCGTGGACCGTGCTGCGCACACCGAATCCGGCCGCCTCGGCCGCCACATGGGCGGCGGCCCGGGCCACCGGCATCACCTTGCGCGCGGCATCGGCCGGCGCCGGCATTCGTGTCAAGAGGCGCGGAACCATGGCTCACCTCGCTCGGACAGGCCGCAAGCCGGCCGGCGGCACGGGGTGGCGGGGCGCCCCTCGCGCCGCCACTTCCATGGTGGGAACCCCTCGGCCGGACTGCAAAACCTCCGCCCGAGCGCCGTGCCGGGTCCGTTGAGACACTGGGCGGGACGAGGAGGTGGACTCCGATGGCGCGTGCGCCGCACGACCGCCTGGAGGGCAAGGTCGCCCTGGTGACCGGGTCCTCCCGCGGTCTCGGACTGCTCATCGCCCGGGAGTTGGCCCGCCGCGGCTGCCGCGTACTGCTCTGCGCCCGCGACGGCACCGGACTCGAACGGGCCGAACGCATGCTGCGCGCGGAAGGCGGCCGCGTGTGCGCCATGGCCTGCGACGTGACGGACCCGGAGGCGGCGGAGCGGCTCGTCGGGACGGCCACCGCCACGTTCGGCGGGCTGGACATTCTCGTGAACAACGCGGGCGTCATCCAGGTCGGTCCGTTCACCGCCATGACGGAGGCGGACTTCCGCGAGGCCATGGAGACCATGTACTTCGCCCCGCTGCGGCTCGTCCGCACGGCCCTGCCCGCCCTGCGCGAGCGCGGCGGAGCCAGGATCGTCACCATCGCCTCGCTCGGCGGCAGGGTGCCCGCACCGCATCTTCTGCCCTACGCCGGAGCGAAGTTCGCGCTCACCGGCCTCTCCGAGGGGCTGCGCGCGGAACTCGCGGCCGAGGGCATCAGCGTCACCACCGTGCTGCCCGGCCTCATGCGCACCGGCTCCCACACCGCGGCCCTGTTCCACGGCCGGCCGGACCGTGAGTACGCCTGGTTCGCCACGGCGGCCGGGATGCCCCTGCTGTCGATGGACGCGCAGCGCGCGGCACGGGCCGTCGACCGGGCCGCGGAACGCCGCCGGCCCGAACTGGTGCTGACCCCCGTCGCGAAGGCGGCCGTCCGCCTCCACGGCGTGCTGCCGGCCACCACGGCCAGGGTCCTCGCCCTCGGCGCCCGGCTGCTGCCGGGCCCCGGCGCCGTGCCCGACCGCGGTGTGCCCGGGCGGGAGGCCGCCCGGCGGCTGGGCAGCGCCGCCGTCGGCCGCCTCACCGTGCTCAACGACCGTGCCGCGCAACGCCTCAACCAGCGTGTGGGCCCGTGACCGCCGCCGAGGACCGCTACGACGCCACCCCCTACCTCCCCGGGCGCGGCGGACTGGCCGCGCTGCGGGAGGCGGCGGCCGGCTGCCACGGCTGCCCGCTGCACCGCGCGGCCACCCAGACCGTCTTCGGCGCGGGCGGGACCTCGGCCCGCCTCCTGCTCGTCGGGGAACAGCCCGGCGACCAGGAGGACCGCAAGGGCCACCCCTTCGTCGGCCCGGCCGGCGGCGTGCTGAACCGGGCTCTGGAGGAGGCCGGTATCGACCCCGACGACACGTACGTCACCAATGCCGTCAAGCACTTCAAGTTCACGCAGTCCGGCCCTGGCAAGCGCCGGATCCACAAGGCCCCGGACCTGCGCGAGATGCGTGCCTGCCGCCCCTGGCTGGCGGCCGAGCTGCGGCTGGTCGACCCCGACGTCGTGGTCGCGCTCGGCGCGACCGCGGGCAAGGCACTGCTCGGTCCCTCGTTCCGGGTGACGCGGGACCGCGGAGTCGCCCTGCCGCTGCCGCCCCTGGACGGGCACGGGGACGAGGAGGGCGAGGGCGTCGTGGTCGCCACCCTCCACCCCTCGGCGGTGCTGCGCGCCGACGACGAAGAGCAGGCCCGGGCGTACGCGGGCCTGGTCGCGGACCTGCGCGTCGCGGGGCGGCTGCTGGGCTGACCGGCGCCCGCCGTGACCTCCGGCACCCACCCTGTGAGCAGGCACGTCACACCGGGTGAGCCACCCCACAGCCGACGCGCTTCCCCCGGCGGGGAAGCGCTTGTGACGATATCGGGGACGCCTGAGTGCTGCCGCGCCCCGGTGTCCACCCGGCCCACGCCCCCAGGGACCGTTTCCCTGCGGGCGTCTCGCTGCCCGGACCAGGGGCGCGAACGTGCCGGCCCGCCGCCCCCGACCCCGGACCGGATCCTTGCGCCTCACCTTCCGCCAGCCCGCCAGTCCCCGTGTGCCCGCCGGCGCCACAGCGCTGCGGCCCGTCCGCGCGCTCCTCGGCCGCCGTGACACGGCCGGCGACCGGTCGCCGTGGCGCTGCCTGCGCAGCCCCGGCATGCGCTGGTGGTCCGCCGCGAACCTGGTGTCGAACCTGGGCACCTGGATGCAGCTGACCGTGCAGAACCTGCTGGTCCTCCAGCTCACCGGCTCGGCGGCCGCCACCGGCCTGTCGCTCTCCGTGCAGGCCGCGCCCGGCCTGCTCTTCGGGCTCCTCGGCGGCGCCGTGGTCGACCGCTGGCCCCGGAAGGCGACCGCCGCGGTGAGCCAGGCCCTGCTGGCGCTCGTCGCGTTCACCACGGCCGCGCTGATCGGCCTCGGCATGCTCACCGTCCCCGTCCTGATGGCCCTGGCGGCCGTCACCGGCCTGATCGCCACGGTGGACGGGCCGGCGACCTCGCTGCTGGGCAACGACCTCGTCCCCGAGAAGGACGTGCCCTCCGCGATCGCCCTGGGATCGGTCGTGCACAGCGTCGGCCGGCTCGCGGGAACCGCCTTCGCGGCCGTGGGCATCGCCGCGATCGGCACCGCCGGCGCCTACGCGGTCAACGGCCTGTCGTTCCTCTTCGTGACCGCCGTCATCCCCTTCCTGCGCCTGCACCCGGACGCCGCCACGGCGGAGGCCCCGGCGGTGCCGCAGGAGCGGGAGGCCCGTGGCCGCGGCGGTCTGGCCTTCTTCTTCGGCCGGCGCGCCCTGCTGGCGCTGGCGGTGATCGGAGCGGTCAGCGCGGTCCTGGGCCGCAACTACCAGCTCACCCTCGCCACGCTCGTCACGGGCCCGCTGCACGGCGGTGCCGGGGCGTACGGAATGGTCTCGACCCTGCTGGCGGTGGGCGGCATCGTCGGTGCCGTCGTGGCGGGCCGCCTGCGGCGCCCCACCGTCCGGCTGGTGGCGCTGCTCGCGGCCGCGGGCGCGCTGCTGCAGATCGTCGCCGGCCTCAGCCCGGTGCTCGCGGTGCTGCTGCTGATGGTGGTGCCGATGGCCATTGCCGAATCGGTGGTCGACACCGCGACGGCGACCGTGCTGCAGACCGACCCGCCCGCGCATCTGCGGGGCCGGGTGCTGGGCGTGTGGCGCAGCCTGAGCACGTCGTGGGGTCTTGCGGGGCCGCCGCTGCTGGGCCTGCTGGTGCAGGGCATCGGCGAGCGCGGCGCACTCGTGGCCGGCGGTGTCGTGATCGTCGCCGTGATCGGCGCGGGCGTCCTGGCCCGGCGCCGCATGCCGGCCGCCCGTGCCACTGCCGTGCCCGCAACCGTGCCTGCGGCCGAACCGGCCTTCCAGCCCGCGGCCTGAGCCTGCCCGGACCGGCCTTCGCGACCGGCCTTCGGGACCGGCCTTCGGGGCCGCCGTCACACGATGGCGGCCCAGATGATGACGGTGACGGCGAAGAAGAGCACCAGGACGCCGATGACGATGACCGGCCCCTTGCCCCAGCCGCGCGACATGTCGTCGCGCGGTCCCGTGCCGCCGGTGCTGTCCTCGCCGGGCGGGGTCTCACCGGGCGGCACTCCGCCGCCGGGTTCCAGGCCGGGTGTGCGCTCGGGGTCGGGATCGTGCATCGAAGCCATGGCAGTGGCACCGCTTTCTCCGGTCGCGGGCTCGGCGCCCTGATTCTCGGACGGCCCTACGTCTCCAGGGTGCCCCGCCGGGCGAACCGGTGCAGCGCGCGGTACTCCGTTTACCCGGCGCGACGTTTGTGGACCGGGCGTGACGGCTACACAGATGTGCTGTCCGCAGCAGCGCGATGCCGAGGCGGCCGTCACCGCCACCGAGCGCTCCGGAGGGGCCATGGCGCAACTGCAGCACGATCGCGGCCTGGAGGAGGACCCCTCCCGCAATCCGCGCGTCCGCCAGGGCAGCAGGATCAGGAACTACCTCACCACGACCGATCACAAGACGATCGGCAACATGTACCTGGCCACCTCCTTCGGGTTCTTCCTGCTCGGGGGGCTTCTGGCGATGCTGATGCGGGCCGAGCTGGCCCGGCCCGGCCTGCAGTTCCTCAGCACGACCCAGTACAACCAGCTGTTCACCATCCACGGCACGATCATGATGCTGCTCTTCGCGACCCCGACGTTCACCGGGTTCGCCAACGCGATCATGCCGCTGCAGATCGGCGCCCCCGATGTCGCTTTTCCCCGCCTCAACGCCCTGACCTACTGGCTGTTCCTCTTCGGCGGGCTGACGGTCGTCTCCGGGCTCGTCGTCCCCGGCGGCGCGGCCGCCTTCGGATGGTTCGCCTACGCCCCGCTGAACAGCGCCGTCTTCTCGCCCGGCGCGGGCGGCGACCTGTGGGCCATGGGCCTGGTACTGGCGGGACTGAGCACCACGCTGGGCTCGGTCAATTTCATCGCCACGATCCTGTGTCTGCGGGCCCCCGGCATGACCATGTTCCGGATGCCCATGTTCACGTGGAACGTCCTGTTCACCGCGATCCTGGTGCTGCCCGCCTTTCCCGTCCTGACGGCCGCGCTGCTGGCCCTGGAGGCGGACCGCAAATTCGGTGCGCACGTGTTCGACGCGGCCAACGGGGGAGCACTTCTCTGGCAGCACCTGTTCTGGTTCTTCGGGCATCCCGAGGTCTACATCGTCGCCCTGCCGTTCTTCGGCGTGGTGACCGAGATCGTGCCCGTCTTCAGCCGCAAACCGGTCTTCGGCTATGCGGGAATGGTGGGCGCCACCATCGCCATCACCATGCTCTCCGCCACGGTCTGGGCCCACCACATGTTCGCCACCGGGGCGGTGCTGCTGCCCTTCTTCTCGATGATGTCCTTCCTCATCGCCGTCCCGACCGGGGTGAAGTTCTTCAACTGGATCGGCACCATGTGGCGGGGCAGCCTCTCGTTCGAGACACCCATGCTGTGGGCGGTCGGCTTCATGGTCACCTTCCTGCTGGGCGGGCTCAGCGGGGTCGTCATCGCCTCGCCGCCGCTGGACTTCCACGTCACCGACAGCTACTTCATCGTCGCCCACCTGCACTACGTGCTCTTCGGGACCATCGTCTTCGCCATGTTCGGCGGCTTCTACTTCTGGTGGCCGAAGCTCACCGGCAAAATGCTCGACGAGCGCATCGGCAAAATCCACTTCTGGACCCTCTTCACCGGATTCCAGACGACCTTTCTCGTCCAGCACTGGCTCGGCTCGATGGGCATGCCCCGGCGCTACGCCGACTACCTGGAGGCCGACGGCTTCACCCTGCTGAACACGGTCTCCTCCGTCGGGGCCTTCCTGCTCGGCCTGTCCACCCTGCCGTTCCTCCACAACGTCCTGATCACCACGCGCTTCGGCAAGAAGGTCGCAACCGACGACCCCTGGGGGTTCGGGCGCTCCCTGGAGTGGGCCACCAGCTGTCCGCCGCCGCGTCACAACTTCGACGCCATTCCGCGGATCCGCTCCGACTCGCCCGCCTTCGACCTCCACCACCCCGAAGTGCTCGCCCTGCCGCTCACCAGCGGCACGGTGGAGCCGAGCCCCGACACCCTCGGAGAACAGAACCCGTGAAGACCGAGGCCTTTCTCTTCTCCGGCGTCGCGGCCTTCTTCCTCGTCACCGATGTCGCCTACATCTGGTGGTCCGGAAAAGAACCGGCCGGCGGCGCGGCGCTCACCGTGTCGTTCCTCATGGCCTCGGTCATCGCCTTCTTCTGCGCCATGAACCACCGCCGGAAGGGCCGCAGACCCGAGGACCGCCCCGATTCGGAGATCCACGAGCGGGCCGGGGTCGTGGACTTCTTCCCGCCGCAGAGCGGTTACCCGCCTCTGACGGCGCTGGGGGCGACCCTGCTGATGCTCGGCATCGTCTTCGGGCTGTGGCTGTTCATCGCCGGTGCCGGCATCACGATGGCGGGAATCATCGGCATGGCCTTGCAGTTCGTGGACGCCGGCGACTGAGGGGCGCCCCTGACGGGGCGCTGTGGCACAGCCCGCTACTCCTCCTCCGCCCGCGGCAGCGGACCCAGCGTCCGGCCCGAGACCTGCAGGCGCTGCTCGGCCGTGGCCGGCATCTCCACCCGGTCCCGGTAGAACCAGGTGCTCAGCGCCGCCCGCAGCCGGTACCGGCGCGGCGCCCCCGCCGCCGGCCGCTCCAGGGGCGCGGGGATGTCGCGCACCAGCATCCGGTAGCGGTGAGCCGCGTCGAGCGGCTCGTTGCCCTCGCCGAACCCGCCCTCCGGGGACTGGCGGACCGTCCCCGTCTCCTTCCCCTCCTCCAGCAGCCGACGGTCGTGCGCCTGCAGCGCGAGGCACACGCGCTTGGCGACCAGGAAGGTGATCACCGGCCCGGCGATCACCGCGACCCGGTAGATCCAGGTCAGCGCATCGACCGAGATCCGGAAGCTCCATGCCGCCACGTCGTTGCCGCCCGCCGCCAGCAGCACCGCGTAGAACACGACTCCGGCCACCCCCAGACCGGTGCGGACGGGCCGGTTCCTGGGCCGGTCGCACAGATGGTGCTCGAAGAGGTCGGCGCTGACCCACCGTTCGAAGAAGGGGTAGAGGTAGAGCACGAGGAAGAGCAGGCCGGGCAGCACCACCGCGGGCAGGAAGACGTTCCACATGAGGGTGTGCCCGCCCACGGCGTTCTCCCACGGGGGCATGAGCCGCAGGGCGCCTTCGAGGAATCCCACGTACCAGTCCGGCTGGGCATTCGTCGACACCTGGTCGGCGCGGTAAGGGCCGAAATTCCACACCGGGTTGATCTGGGCGATACCGCTCAGCACCGCGATCAGCCCGAAGACCATCAGGTTCAGGCCCGCCGACTTCGCCGTGAACTGGGGGAACATCGGCTGCCCGACCGCATTCCGGTTCGTCCGCCCCCGCTCCGGCCATTGCGTGTGCTTCAGATACACGACCAGCACCAGGTGCGCTGCGATCAGCGCGATCAACAGCCCCGGCGCGAACAGCACATGGGCGATGTACAGGCGGCGGATCACCGCATGTCCCGGGAACGCCCCGCCCCACACGAAGAAGTTCAGATACGTGCCGACGACCGGAATCGACATCACGATCGTGCTGGCCGTGCGCAGCCCCGTCCCGGACAGCAGATCGTCCGGGAGCGAGTAGCCGCAGAAACCCTCGAACAGCGCGAGCATGAACAGCGTGACGCCGATGACCCAGTTGAGCTCACGCGGCCGGCGAAAGGCCCCGGTGAAGAAGATGCGCAGCATGTGCACGGCCGCCGCGGCGACGAAGACCAGGGCGGCCCAGTGGTGCATCTGCCGGATCAGCAGCCCGCCGCGCACGTCGAACGAGATGTGCAGCGTGGAGGCGTAGGCGCCGGTGACGAGCAGGCCGCGCAGAGGTGCGTACGGGCCCTGGTACGGGCTCTCGGCCATGCTGGGGTCGAAGAACAGGGTCAGGTAGCTGCCGGTGAGGACGAGCACCATGAAGCTGTAGAGCGCGATCTCGCCGAGCAGGAAGGACCAGTGGTCGGGAAAGGCCTTCCTGAACAGCATCCCGAACGCCTCGGACACCGGGGCCCGGCGGTCGGCACCGACGTATCCGCTGAATGCGGCCTGCCGCGCCCGGGCCTCGAGCATCTGCCTCCGTCGCCGCAGCAGCATGCGCATGTGCCCTTCACGCTTCCTCTCGTGCCGATCGCACCGACAGGTAGATGACGGCACGGCCCCGCTCCGGCACCGGATACCACCGGCACGACGGGCCGGACGTTCCCCCCAAGGGGTGCTGCCGATCGGACCAGCGGCGGTACGGCCGCACGCGGCACGGGGAAGGGGAGGCACACACGGCACACACCCTGCGGAGGAGCCCAGTGCCAGACGACACGCAGGACTCCGGCATCATCGGCGAACTCACCGCCGACCACCGGGCGGTGCAGCAGCTCTTCGACCGCATCCGTGCCGCCGCTCCCGGCAGCGCGGAACGCAAGGATCTGGCCGACCGGGTGACCATCGACCTCGTACGCCACGGAGCCGTCGAGAAGGAGCACCTGTACCCGGCCGTCCGCCGGTACCTGCCCCGCGGCACCGCCTGGGCCGACCGGGGACTCGCGAACCACGCCGGGATCGAGCGCGTCCTGAAGGAGCTGGATCAACGGCGGCCGGACGATGGGGAGTTCGACGGGCTGCTCGTCGAGCTCGTCACCCTGGTGACTTCGCACGCCGTGGAGGAGGAACAGCGGCTCTTCCCCCTGCTGCAGGCCGTCTGCCCGGCCGCGGAACTGCGGGAGCTGGGGGAGAAGGTCCGCGCGGACCGGCCCACCGCACCCACCCGGCCCCGGCCGCCCGCCCCGCAGGCCGAGTCGGCGGGCCCGGCGGTGCTGCCCGGCACCGGACTTCTCGACCGGGTCCGGGACGTCCTCACGAGGCGGGGCAGACGCGCCGGCGGGCCATGACCCCCAGCGCGGCCCGCAGGACCTCCGCGGTTCCGATGCGCAGGAGCAGCGGGTCCGGCTGTCCGCCGTGCGGATCACCGGCGGGGCCCGGGTGCCAGAGGGCCGCGTGCAGCGGCGACGGCGGGGGCCCCCACAGGGCGGGCGGCACGGGACCGAAGAGCGTCACGCTGGGCGTCGCGCACGCGACGGCGAGGTGGGCCGGGCCGGTGTCACCGCTGATCACCGCCGTCGCGCCGGCGACGAGCGCGGACAGCGTGCCGAACGGCAGCCCGCCCGGGAAGGCATCGGCCCCGCCGACGGAGACGGCGGCCACCAGCTCCTCCTCGCCGGGGCCGCCGGTGACCGCCACCCGGTGCCCGCGCCGCAGCAGTTCGCGGACCACGGCGGCGTAGCGCTCGGCGGGCCAGCGCCGGGCGGCCGAGGCGGCACCGGGGTGCACCACGACGGCGCCCGGCGCCGGCGAGGCGCCGGGCGGGCGCGGCAGCGCCAGGTCACGGGCGTCGGCGGGGATGCCGTAGGCCCGCAGCAGCCGGCACCAGCGCTCCCGCTCGTGCTCGTGGCGGAACCACGGAGGACCGTCCACCTCGGGCGTCTCCGGATGGGCGAAGGCCAGCAGCCTGGCGGGGCCGAGCGCCAGCAGCAGCCGGTGGCTCGGCGGGCCGTTGCCGTGCAGGTCGACGGCGACGTCCGGCGGTGGACCCGTCCACGGCAGCGGGCCGGGAACGGCGCGCCCGGGGGCGGAGGCCGGGAGCAGGGTGTCCACGGCACCGGTCGCCGCCGCGGCCTCGGCGAGCTCCGGGGGTGCCGCGAGGATCAGCTCGTGGCCGGGATACGCGCGCCGCAGGGCCCGCAGCGCCGGCACCCCGGTGAGCAGATCACCCAGGCCCAGCGCCCGCAGCACCAGCATCCGGCGGGTCACGGCACCCGGCGGCCGGCCGCCGCCCGCGTCGCCAGCAGGGTGCTCGACCGCCCGTCCACGTACGGCAACAGCACGGCCTGCCCGCCCCATGCGGACAACTGCGCGGCCTCCGGCATCTGTTCCACCGAGTAGTCGCCGCCCTTCACCCAGACGTGCGGACGCAGCCGGTCCACCACCTGTTCCGGGGTGTCCTCGTCGAAGGCGACGACGGCATCCACGCACTGCAGGGCCCGCAGCACCCGGATGCGGTCGGGCAGCGGGTTGACGGGCCGGGACGGTCCCTTGCGGCGCCGTACCGACGTGTCCGAGTTGAGGCAGACGATCAGGCAGTCGCCGATGCCCCGGGCCTGCTGGAGCATGCTGACGTGCCCGGCGTGCAGCAGGTCGAAGCAGCCTCCCGCCGCGACGACCGTGCCCCCGGCCGCCCGGACGCGCCGGGCCAGCTCGATGCCGTCGTGGTCCGTGGCGGTTCCGTCCGCCCCGGGCCCGCGGTCCTCGTCCGGGAGCGGGCTGCGGACGGCGGTGGAGGCCCCGCCCTCGGCCACGTACCGGCCCGCCGCCGCCACCGCGCCCTGCACGGCCTCCGCGGGCAGGGCACCGTCGCCCAGCAGTCCGGCGGCCGTGGCCGCGAAACAGTCCCCGGCCCCGCACGCGTCACCGCCGTACCGGGCGGCCGCCGGGACGAGGAGCGGGCTGTCCCCGTCGGACAGCAGCGCTCCCCGCGCGCCCAGGGTGACCGCAACCCCGGCCGCCTGCCAGCTCCGTACCAGTTCCGCCGCGATGCGGGCCGCCGTCTGCAGGTCGTCCCCGCCGGTGTTCCGGCCGATGAACCGGCGCGCCTCCTCGTCCGTGGGCGTCACCAGCCGCGTGCCCGGGACCGGCGGGCCGCCCCGCGGGTGCGGGTCCCACACCAGCGTGGTGCCCCGGGCGCGGGAGGCGAGCTCCCCGCGCAGAGCGTCGGCGGCGCCCCGCGCGTAGTCCGCGACGAGCACCGCCGCCGCCCCGGCCACGGCCCGGCGCGCCGCGTCGGCGGTGCCGGAGGCCCGGCCGGAGCCGCGGTCGAGCCGCACCACGGGTCTGCCGCCCGCCATGACCCGTGTCTTCTCGGGCAGTTCACCGTCGAGGGGGAGCGGCACCAGGGTCACGAGGGGTTCCAGGAGCGCCCGCACCTGCAGGCTCGCCGGGTCCGTGCCGAGTGCGGCGACGAGCGTGACGGGGCGTCCCCCGCGCGCGGCGAGATACGCGGCCAGCGCCGCGCCGCCCGGGCGGAGGTGCTCGGTGCAGCCGTCCAGGACGGGCACGGGGGCGTCCGGCGCGAGCCGCTCGGCCGTTCCCGTCAGATCCCGGTCGAGCAGTGCGTCCCCGACGACCACCAGGGGCGTCGTCCCGTGCGTGTCGTCCATGGCCGGCATCCCCTTCTCACAGGCCCAGCGCGCTGTCGAAGGCGCCG
Source organism: Streptomyces morookaense (assembly GCF_013030945.1). Taxonomy (GTDB): domain Bacteria; phylum Actinomycetota; class Actinomycetes; order Streptomycetales; family Streptomycetaceae; genus Streptomyces; species Streptomyces morookaensis. The sequence continues at coordinate 116,155 of NZ_JABBXF010000004.1, forward strand.
CACATCAAGTGCACGGCCACCAGGTGCAGTTCCTGGACGTTCGCGGTGGAGCCGGCCTCCACGCACAGGGTCTCGTCGCCGGCCTCGGCGAGCGGGTTGGGCGCGGGGCCGGTCAGGGCCCACACCCGGGCGGCGGACTCGTGCCCGGCCGTGGCGGCGGACAGCAGGTTGGGGCTGGCGCCGCTGGTGGACATGAGGATCAGCACGTCGCCCGGCCGGGCGTGCGCCCGGACCTGCCGCGCGAACAGCTCGTCCGCGCCGTAGTCGTTGACGATGGCGGTGCAGCTGGAGGTGTCGGTGTGCAGGGCGATCGCGGAGAACGGCGCCCGGTCCGTGCGGTAGCGGCCGACGAGTTCGGCGGTGAGGTGCTGGGCCTGGGCGGCGCTGCCGCCGTTGCCCGCCGCGAGCAGCCGGCCGCCCGCGGCCAGGGTCGCGGCCAGCCGCGCCCCCCACCGTTCGGCGGTGGCCGCCTGTTCGGCGCGGAAGTGTTCCAGGGCGGTGAGGAGGCGGCCGCAGTGGTCGCCGTGCGCCGTCGGGGCCGCGGGGCCGGTGCGGGTGGTCGTCATCGGGCACCTCCGGAGGGGACGGATACGGGGGCGGCGACCCAGTGGTAGACACTCTCCACGCCGTCCGCCACCCGGTCCCAGGTGAACCGGCGGAGCATGCGCGTCCGCCCGGCGTCGCCGAAGGCCGCCAGGCGTTCCGGGGCATCGAGCAGATCCCGTACGGCATCTGCGAGGAGATCGGGGCGGCCGGGCTCGACCAGCAGTCCCGTCTCGCCGTGGGCGACGGTGTCGCGGTGACCGCCGACGTCCGTGGCGACCACCGGCACGCCGCAGGCCATGGCTTCCAGCGGCACGATCCCGAACGGCTCGTAGACGGGGGTGCAGAGGACGATGTCGCTGCTGCGGATCAGTGCGGGCATGTCGTCGTGCGGCACGCTGCCCAGCAGCACCAGCCGGTCGGCGACGCCCAGATGCCGGGCGAGGCCCAGCAGCCGCATCGCCTCGGGGTCCTCCAGGACGCAGTCGCCGGGAGGCCCTCCTGCCACGAGCAGTTCGGCGTCGGGGATGCGGACCAGCGCGCGCAGGGCCAGGTCGACGCCCTTGCGTGCGACGAGCCTGCCGATCGTCAGCAGCCGGTACCGGGTCCGGCGGCCCGGGGTGAGGCAGATGCGGCCCCGCGCGGTGAAGTGGTCGGTGTCCACCCCGCACGGCACGACGGAGCACTGGTGGCCGGGGATGCCCATGGCCGTCAGTTCCCGGACCTCGTCCGAGCAGGTGGCCAGGACCCTGGCGCAGGACATGCCGATCCGCCGCTCGATGTCCGGGCGGCGGGGCGGACTGGTGTCGGCGTCGCCCTGGTGCCGCCGCTTGACGGTGCCCAGCGCGTGGTACGTCTGCACGACCGGCACCGTCAGGTGCGTGGTGGCCAGCAGCGCGGCGAGGCCGGACATCCAGAAGTGGGCGTGCGCCACCTCGGGCGGTTCCTGCTGCCAGCTGCGGGCGAGACAGGCCCCGAAGTAGGGCATGTGTTCGAGCAGTTCGTCCTTGGGCAGGGCCCGGGCGGGCCCGGCGCGGACGTGTTCGACCACCGCCCCGGACGGCATCGGCACCCTGTCCGGCAGCGCGTCGTCGTCCCGGCGGGTGTAGACGGTCACCTCGTGGCCCCGGCAGGCCAGCCGGTCCGCCAGGCGGGCGACGTACACGTTCTGCCCTCCCGCGTCCGCCCCGCCGAGCACGGCGAGCGGGCTCGCATGTTCCGACACCATGACGATCTTCATCGGGTGACTTCCTTGAGCAGCCGGTCCCAGTCGTCGAGGAACCGCGCCAGGCCGTACCGCGCCAGCGCCGCGGCCCGCGCCGCCCGGCCGGTCTCGCGGGCCGATTCGGGCTCGGCGATGAAGCCGCGGACGGCGTCGTGCAGCACGTCGAGCCGGTTGGAGACCACGCCCGCGCCCGCCGGGACGGCCTCGGCGACCTCCGTGGTCGCCAGGGCCACCACCGGCATGCCCAGATGCATGGCCTCGAGCAGCGACAGGCCCAGCGAGGTCCACCGCACCGGGTGCAGGTAGACCCGGCGCTCGGCCAGCGCGCGGTGCAGCCGGGACTGCGTCAGCTCCTGCCCGCGGCACCGTTCCTCCGCGAGGCCGAGGCGCTCGGCGAGGTGTTCGGTGCGCATGCCGAAGACGTCCAGCGGAGCCGCCCCGGAGAAGTAGCCGAGCAGGTCCGTGCCCGTCGTACGGCCGCGCCGCAGCGGCTCGTTGACCACGACGGCGGCCCGCTCCAGCCCGCCCGTCCACAGCGGTCCCGGGTCGACGATGCCGTGCTCGACGACGGCGGTGGGCGCCGGCCCGCAGTCCCACATCAGGCGGTTGAAGTGGGTGACGTGGACGATCGTCACCCCCGGCCGGTCGGCGGCCGGGTGCCGGGTGTCGGGCACCGGGCCGCCCGGCGCGTTGTGCTCCAGGTAGACCGTGGGCACGTCGGGACCGGGGCGCCGGCCCAGCCACTGCCGGGCCAGCTCGAACTCGTGCGGGCGCTGGAGGATCAGCAGGTCGACATCCGTCTCCCGCAGCCGCTCCGGGGGCAGTTCGACCACCGACTCGGGCCAGTCGAAGGTGGCGGCGCGGCCCAGCCCGTCGGGCCCGCGGTCCGGGGTGACCGGCACCAGGCAGGTGTGCGGACCCTGGACGAACGCCGTCGTCCACGAGCCGTGCACGTGCCACAGCAGGATCCTCATGGCGTCCACTCCGTCCACTTCGCGAGGCCCGGGGCGCGCCCGGTGAGTTTCTCCACGGCGGCGAGGACGTCCTCGGGCGAGACCGTCCCCAGGCAGGGGTGCCCGACGACGGGGCAGACGCGGGCGCGCGTGCCCGCGCAGGCGGCCCCGGCGTCCCCGAGCAGCACGTGCGGCACCCCGAACGGTGCCCATCGCTCGGCCGGCACCACGGGGGCGAAGAGCGACACCACGGGCGTGCCCACCGCGGCCGCCAGGTGGGCCGGCCCGGTGTTGCCGACGACGGCGGCGGCCGCGCGGGCGAGCACCCCTGCCAGCTCCGCCGAACCGGTGCGGCCGCCCAGGTCGAGGGCCGCCCCGTTGGCGACGGAGGCCGTCAGCCCGCGCTCGCCGGGCCCGCCGGTGACCACGGCCCGGTACCCGGCCCGCTGCAGCAGCCGCACGGTGGCGGCATACCGCTCCTGCCCCCACCGGCGGGCCGGCACCGCCGCGCCGGGATGCACCACGACGTAGCCGTCCTCGCCGGCCGGACAGCCCCCGGCGGGCGGCCGGCGCACGGCGAGCCGCCCGTCGTCGCCTTCCGGCAACGGGAACCCCGCGGCCTCCGCGAGGTCGAGCGCGGCCTCCACCTCGTGCCGGTGCGGCCTCCGTTGATGACGAACGTCCAGCAACGCACCCGGATAGTCCTCGCAGTCGGCGGCGAGCCGCGCCACACCGGCCAGCCGCAGCAGCAGGGCCAGCGGCAGCGGGCTCTGATGGAACGAGGTCAGGACGAGGGCCACGTCGGGCGGGTCCTGCGCCAGGCGCTCGACGAGCCGCGCCACGTCCGACGCCACGACCGGCGGCGGCTCGAAACCCACCCACGGCGCGTCCCACACGACCACGTCGTCCACACCGGGCAGCATCCGTGCCGCCGGGGCGCCGAGCGGCCCGCACAGCAGCGTCACGCGATCGGCCCGCGCGGCGACGGCCCGCACGGCCGGCCCGGCGAGCAGGACATCGCCGAAGCTGTCCAGCCGCGCCACCAGGGCTTTCACCGGGGACCACCGTCCCGGGTCCCCGGCTCCTCGTCGTGGACGGTGCACCCGGCGTCCGGCAGGTCGTCCGCCTCCCCCTGTCCGTCCCCCACCCCCCGCCCCCCGTCGAGAACGGTGCGCACCGCAGCCGGCAGATCATGTGCCGACCGGGGCGCCCGGTCCACCTCCTCGGTCCGGGTGATCGGTGTCGGGACCAGCACTCCCGCCGCCCCGGCCGCTGCCGCCGCCTCCATGTCGCTGCCGATGTCGCCGATCAGTACGCAGTCCGCGGGTGCCACGTCCAGCAGCCGGGCGGCCTCCAGGACCAGTCCGGGGGCCGGCTTGCGGCAGGCACAGCCCTCGGCCGGGTCGTGCGGGCAGACCGCCCATACGTCGAACGGGCCGAGGAGCTCCTCCACCCGGGCGTTCACGCTCCATACCTGAGCGGGCGTCAGCAGTCCCCGGCCGATTCCCGACTGGTTGGTGACCACGCCGGTGCGCACGCGCAGGCGGCGCAGCAGTGCGAGGGAGCGGCGGACGCCCGGCAGGGGCACGACCCGTGCGGGGTCGCCGTTGTACGGCACGTCCTCGACCAGTGTGCCGTCCCGGTCGAACAGCACGACGGCGGGCAGGGCGCGGCCGCTCATGACGCCGGGCCTCTCCGTGCGGATGCCGGCAGCGGCTGCCCCCCACGGTGGTGCCAGGCGCCGCGGAGCCGGTGCCAGACGGCCAGCGGCGGGATGGCGACGCTCGTGACCACCATGGCCGCGACCTCGCGGGGAGTACGGGGGCCGGCCGATATCCGGGTCCACGCGAACTCGGCGGTCCCCAGCGCCCAGCCGAGCCCCAGCGCCGCGCTCGGGCCCGGGCGCCGGGCCAGGGCGAGCACCGCCGCCGCGGCCCCGGCCGCGGTGACGGCCGCGTGCCGCCGCAGCCGCCCGCGTGGCGCTCCCGCCCGCTGCCACCAGTTCCGGCCGTGCAGCCGCACCATCAGGGCGTCGTCGGCGTTGCCCGCCTGCTGGCGCAGCGAGACCCACGGGTCGGAGGGCCGCACCGGGTGCCGGGTGACGCGTGCGCCCCGCTCCAGCACCCACCCCGCGGCCATGGCCCGCAGGGCCAGGTCGGCGTCCTCGCGGAAGGCCCGGGGGAACCGTTCGTCGAAGCCGCCCACGGCGGAGAGCACCGCCGTGCGGTAGGCCATGTCGGCCGTCGCCCACCAGGCACCGCCCAGGCCGGCGGTGTTGCGCTCCCAGTCGGTGGGCCGTCGGTCGGCGGGCAGGGGAACCTCCAGGAGGCCCTGCACTCCACCGACATTCGACGGGGCGCCGCCCAGGTCGGCTTCCAGCTTCGTCCGCCAGGCGGGCGTCACCCGCACGTCGTCGTCGAGGAAGACCACCCACGGCGCGGAGACCGCCCGCCAGCCCGTGTTGCGCGCCGCCGCCGGCCCCCGGCCGCCGCTGTGCAACAGGCGTGCCACGTCCTGCAGTTGGCCCAGCGCCGCCAGATCCAGTGGCGGACGCGTATCCGGGCGGTCGTCCACGACGACCACCTCGCGCGGTCCGGGGCCCACCGAATCGGCCAGCGCCGCGAGGCAGCGGGCGAGGCAGGGGCGTCCCACGGTGGGGATGACGACCGCGTATGCGGGGGAGGCGGTCATGTCGCCTCCAGTGCCGCCGCGAAGGCCCGGCCCCGCCGCACCGCGTACGGGCCGATCGCCAGCAGGTCCACCGGCGCCGAGCCGAAGCACTCCAGCGCGTCCCGGGGATCGTCGACCATGGGCCGGCCGGCCGTGTTGAGGCTGGTGTTGACGACGACGGGCAGTCCCGTGCGCTGCTCGAAGGCGGCCAGCATCCGCGCCACCAGCGGCTCCTGCGCCGGGTCGACCGTCTGGACCCGCGCGGTCCCGTCCACGTGGACCACCGCCGGGATCCGCTCCCGCCACGGCCGTGCCACGCGGTGCACGAAGAGCATGTACGGGCTGGGAAGGGGCCCTTCGAAGATGTCCGGCGCGCGGTCCGCCACGACCATCGGGGCCACCGGCCGGAACTCCTCCCGTCCCTTGACGTGGTTGAGTCGCTCCAGGTTCTCGGCCCGCCCCGGATGCGCCAGCAGGGAACGGTGCCCGAGTGCCCGGGGCCCGTACTCGCTGCGCCCCTGGAACCAGGCCACGATGCCGTCCCGGGCCAGCTCCTCGGCCACGGCCTCGGCGATGTCCGCGGGCCGCTCGTACGGCACGTGCGCCCGGTCCAGCCAGGCCCGCAGTTCGTCGTCCGACCACTCCCGCCCCAGGTCGGCGCCCTCCATCGGGTCGGGCAACCGGCCGCCGGACGCGGCGAGTTGAAGCGCACCCCCCAGCGCGGTGCCGGCGTCGCCGGATGCGGGCTGCACCCATATGCGGCGGAACGGCCCCTCGGCGGCGATGCGCGAGTTGGCCACGCAGTTGAGGGCCACCCCGCCGGCCATGGCGAGCGACTCGGCCCCCGTGCGCCCGTGCAGCCACCGCACCAGGTCGAGGAGGACCTCCTCCAGGCAGGCCTGCGTGCTGGCGGCCAGGTCCGCGTGGTCCTGCGTCCACCCCTCCTCCGGTCCGCGCGGCTCGGTGTACGCGGTCCACGGCACGGCATGCGCCACGAAGCCGCCGTCGCCCGTCGCCCGCACATGGGTGCGCAGCTCTTCCAGGAACCGCGGTTTGCCGTAGGCCGCCAGCGCCATCACCTTGTACTCGTCACTGCTGCGCAAGAAGCCCAGGTGCTCGGTCAGTTCCTCGTAGAGCAGCCCCAGCGAGGACGGGAGTTCCTGGGCGGCCAGCACCTCCAGGTCGCCGCCCCGGTATACCCCGGCGAGGTGCGAGGCGCATTCCCCGCGCCCGTCCAGCACCAGGACGGCACTGTCGCGGTACGGCCCCGCCAGGGCCGCGGAGGCCGCGTGGGCGACGTGGTGCGGGACGAACCGGACCTGCTCCGCGTCCAGCCCCGGCAGGGCCTCCGCCAGGAAGGAAGGGGCCTCCTCGGCATAGGTCTGGCGCAGTGCGTCCCAGGGGTCGTCCAGCCCGAGCGACAGGGCCGGCCGGGCCAGCGCCGGGTCGTAGGAGAAGGTCACCGCATCGAGGTCGGCCGGGCGCAGTCCGGCACGCTCCAGGCACCAGGCCGCGGAGCGGACCGGCTGTTCCCAGGCTGCGAAGGGGACGGGCCGCTTCCCGTGCTTGCGCCGCGAGAACCGCTCCTCCTCCGCGGCGGCGACGATCCGCCCGTCGACGACCAGGGCGGCGGCGGGGTCGTGGAAAAGGGCGTTGACTCCGAGGATGCGCATGGCGTGCTCCGTCGTTCGGTGAGGCGGCTGCTCCGACACCGCTGGGCGCTACGGCGTGAGGGACCGGGCGAACCACTCCACGGTCCGTTTGAGGCCTTCGGCGCAGTCCACCCGCGGTTGCCAGCCCAGCAGCCGGTGTGCCGTCGCGGTGTCGGGCCGGCGTTTGCCGGGGTCGTCCTCGGGGCGTTCCACGAAGGCGATGGTGGACGCCGAGCCGGTCAACCCGATGATGCGCTCGGCCAGTTCGAGCACGGTCGTCTCGTCGGAGCCGCCGATGTTGACGGGCCCCGGCCGGCCGCTGGCCGCGAGGGAGAGGATGCCGTCGACGGTGTCGTCGACATAGGTCAGGGAGCGCGTCTGGCTGCCGTCGCCGGCCACCGTCAGCGGATCCCCGGCGAGGGCCTGGCGGATGAACGTCGGTACGGCGCGTCCGTCGTCGGACCGCATCCTGGGCCCGTAGGTGTTGAAGATGCGGACGATCGACGTGTCGGTGCCGTAGGTGCGCCGGTAGGCGCTGACCAGCGCCTCGGCGTAGCGCTTCGACTCGTCGTAGACACTGCGCGGGCCCACGGGGTTGACGTTGCCCCAGTATCCCTCGCTCTGCGGGTGCTCCAGCGGGTCGCCGTACACCTCGGAGGTGGAGGCGAGCAGGAAACGGGCACGGTCGCGCCGGGCCAGTTCCAGGGCCGTGCGCGTACCGTTGCTGCCGGCCTCCAGCGTCTCGATGGGCAGCCGCAGGTAGTCGACGGGCGAGGCCGGGCAGGCCAGGTCCAGCACCAGGTCGACCCGGTCCGGGGCGGCTTCGATGCTGCCCGGGTCCGTGACGTCCGTCTCGACGAAGCAGAAGCGGCGATTCCCCGACAGATGCGCGATGTTGGCCCGCGATCCGGTCACCAGGTTGTCGACGCAGTGCACTTCCGAGCCGCCGGCGAGCAACCGTTCACAGACATGGGACCCGATGAAGCCGGCCCCTCCGGTCACCACCGCACGTTTCCAGCCTCCATACATGACGGCCCTCCTTGCGCAGCGGCCGACGGGGGGCTGCTCACGGGCTCGGGACGTGCGCCCGGTCTGCACAGCAGGACAGCTCCTTCACCTTCGCACAGGCCGGTGGACTACTCCACCCGAGACGAACGGCCCCGGAAGTCCCGTGCGCCACAAGGTCCCGATTGCCGCTCCCGGGAATGCGGGCGAGCCTGAAGAAGCGACTCCCGGCCGCCTCCGCAAGGGCGGGAGCGGGGGAGCAGGAAGAGGTGACGGCACCATGCGCGTATCCGTCATCGGCTGCGGCCACCTGGGCATCCCGCACGCCGTCGCGATGGCCGAGATCGGCCACGAGGTCGTCGGCGTGGACCTCGACCCGGCGATGACCGACCGCCTCAACTCGGGCCGGTGCCCGGTCCACGAGGACGGGCTCGCCGAACTGCTGGCCGCTCATCTCGCCGCCGGCCGGCTGCACTTCACCACCGGCATCGCCGAGGCCGCCGCCTTCGCCGACGTCCATTTCCTCGCCGTCGGCACCCCCATCGGCGCCGACGGCCGCAGTTACGACACCGGGCAGGTCGTCGCCGCCGTGCGCGCCCTGGCCCCGCACCTGCGGCGGCCCTGCGTCGTCATCGGCAAGTCGACCGTCACCGTCGGCACCACCGGACGCCTGGCCGCCCTCCTCGCCCGCCTGGCACCCGCGGGCGCCGGTGTCGAGGTCGTCTGGAACCCCGAGTTCCTGCGCGAGGGCCACGCCGTCGAGGACACCCTCCGGCCCGACCGGATCGTCGCCGGCGTCGCCTCGCGGCACGCGGAGGACGTCGTCCGCGAGCTCTACGCCCCCTTGGTGCGCAACCGGGTCCCGCTCCGCATCACCGACCCCGCGACGGCGGAACTCATCAAGGGCGCCGCCAACGCCTGTCTCGGCATGAAGATTTCGTTCATCAACGGCGTCGCCGACATGTGTGCCGCGGCCGGCGCCGATGTCCGGCAGCTCTCCGACGCCATCGGTCTCGACCCGCGCATCGGCCGCGGCGGCCTCGACGCCGGACCCGGCTACGGGGGCGGCTGCCTGCCCAAGGACCTCCGCGCCTTCGCCGCCTGCGCCGAAGCCCTCGACGCCCCGGACGCGGCCGCCCTGTTCCACGCCGTCGAGCAGGTCAACGACTCCCGCCCGGCCGCCGCCCTGCGGCTCGTCGAGGAGACCCTCGGGCACGGCGTCGCCGGGACCAAGATCACCGTGTGGGGCGCGTCCTTCAAGGCCGGCACCGACGACATCCGGGAATCCCCGGCCCTCGCCGTGGCCACCCTCCTGCACCGGCAGGGTGCCGACGTCACCGTCCACGATCCCCTCGCGGTGCCCACGGCGCAGGCCCACCATCCCCGTCTCGGCTACGAGCAGGACCTGGAGACCTCCGTCAAGGGCGCCGAGCTGGTCGTGCTGGCCACCGAGTGGCCCCACTTCCGCGACGCCGACCACGAGCACCTGGCCGGCATCGTCGCGCGGCCCGTCCTGGTCGACCTCCGCAACCTCCTCGACGCCGACACCTGGCGCGCGGCGGGCTGGACCGTCCGGCAGCTCGGCCGCCCGGCCCGCGGGCCGGCAACACCCTGACAGCCGCGGGGACTTCAGACGGGATCGGCCTCGTCGGAGGACTGGCGCAGACGGCCGAGTGCCCGTTTCAGGATGCGGCTGACCTGCATCTGCGAAATGCCGAGCACCGCCCCTATGTCCGCTTGCGTGAGGTCTTCGAAGTAGCGCAGGTACAGCACGTACCGCTCCCGTTCGGGAAGGCGGGCGATCAGGGCCCGGGCCGTCTCCCGGTCCAGCACCACGTCGAGCGCCGCGTCCGTGTCGCCCAGGACGTCCAGCAGCCGGATGTCCGCATCACCGGTGGGCGCGTCCAGGACCCAGGCGCGCTGCACGTGCTCGACCCGCAGTCCCTCGTGCACGTCCCGTTCGCTGAGTCCGGTGGCCGCCGCCAGCTCGGCCGCGGTGGGGACCGCCTGGAGCTCCTGCTCCAGCGCGGCACGTGTCCTCTTGAGGAGAGCGGATGCCTGCTGGAGATGCCGCGGAATGCGCACGGCACCCACGAAGTCCCGGAAGTGGCGCCGGAGTCCACCGGTGATGGCCGGGACCGCGTAGGAGGGGAAGGCGTGACCGAGGTCCGGGTCGTAGGCGTCCACCGCCCTGACCAGCGCGAGCGCGGCGACTTGGCGCAGATCGGCGGTGGCCTCGCCCCGGTTGTGGAAGCGCCGGCTGATCCGCTCGGCCATGGGCAGCCAGGCCTCGATGATCTCCCGGCGGACCTGCTCGTGCTCCCTCCCGCCCGGCTCCAGCCGCTTCAGGCGGGCGAAGGCCGCGGCGGTGTCGGGATCGCGGTCGCGCGGGCAGGGCCGGTGGGGCATCGGTGACGTACCCCTCCCGGTTCGTCCCAGCAGTCGGACAGCGACGCCCTCAGTATCGAAAGCCCCGGTCCCGGCTGCCATCCGGCTGCCGCCGAACGAAGTGCGGTACGGGAGGTACCACCGGTGCGCCGGTTTAGGCGGGGGACTTCCGGTAACCCGGAGTGCGTGCCGCTTTTCACCTTTCCCGGTGTGTACGCGCCGCAGGAGGACACCCGCCTGCTGATCGCGGCGCTGCGGCGCGAGTGCCTGCCGCCTGCCGCGCGGGTCCTGGACGTGGGCACGGGCAGCGGCGCGCTGGCCCTGGCGGCCTCCCTGCACGGGGCCGCCGAGGTGACGGCCGTCGACGTGTCCCTCCGGGCCGTGCTCAGCGCGCGCCTCAACGGGCTGCTGGCCCGGCGCCCCATCCGCACGGTCCGCGGCGACCTGCTGGGACCGGTCGCCGGGCAGCGGTTCGACCTCGTCCTCGCCAACCCGCCGTATCTGCCCGCGCCCCCGGCCCGGTACCCGCCCCGCGGCGCCGCCCGCACCCACGACGCCGGGGAGGACGGGCGGATCGTGCTGGACCGGCTGTGCGCCGGCGTGCCCGCCGTGCTGAGCCCCTCGGGGGTGCTGCTGCTCGTGCACTCCTCGCTGTGCCGCGTGGACGTCACCCTCGAACTGCTCGCCCGCGCCGGCCTGCCCGCCCGGGTCACGGACCGGGTCCTGACCCGGCTGGGGCCGGTGACACTTGCCCGCGCCGACTGGCTCGCCGACCGGGGGCTCATCGAACCCGGCCAGGAGAAGGAGGAACTGGTGGTGATCCGTGCCCAGGCCCCCTGACCCGCCGCCGGAACCGGCACCCGCACCGGCCCGGCGGGTGCGGTGGCCGTCGCCCGTGGGCCCGATGCTCGTCGAAGGCCCCGTCGACGTGGTCACGGACGACGGCGCGATCGTGCGCTCGGAGCGGCCCGTGGTCGCCCTGTGCACCTGCCGGCGCAGCCGGATCTTCCCCTGGTGCGACACCAGCCACCGCAGGCGGCTCCCGCCCTCGCACGACGAAGCATGACCGGCGCGTGACCGGAGGCGCTCAGACCGACGGCCGGGTGCGGAGCGAGCTCCCGCCCGCCTCCCAGGCCCCGAGCACATGACCGGCGAAGCGGTCCTCCAGCAGGCCGGTGGCGGCGATGCCGAAGCAGACGTCGGCGGCCAGCCGGGGCTCGCGCTCCAGCAGATCCCCGACGACCTCGTGCCGCACCAGCTGTTCGTGCACGGCGTCCGCTTCGACGTGCTCGGCGTAGAAACCGGTCGCCGCCGGCCCTGCGCCCAGCCGCTGCATCGCCTCCATGAGCCGCCGGGAGGCGGGCGGCGAGGTGCACTCCAGCACCGCGAAGTGCCCCACGAGGGCCCCTCGGCGGGCACGGTGCAGGCCGAAGAGCGACATGAGGTTGACCGTGGCCAGCGTGGCGGCCGGCACCGCGTCCAGGTAGTGGCCGTAGGTGTCGTCGAGGGCCAGGTCCTGCATGAGGCCCGCGAAGAGCTCCGCGTGGACGCGCTCCGCACGTCCGGCACCGAACTCCTCGTACTCGACCGTGGCCAGCGCGGCCTTGGCACGGCCGGTCAGCCGCGGAATCATCCACGCGTGCGGATCGGCCTCCTTCAGCTGGTACAGCGACCGGTGGACCGCGTACTCCTGCAGCTGCCACCAGTGCCCCCGGTCCCGCAGGAAATGCGTCACTCCCCGGCCGTCCGGCCGTTCCGTGACCAGCTCCTCCAGCGCCGCGCGGGCGTCGTCCCCGTACGGGACGTCCACACGCAGCGCCGCCGTGAACCGCTGCTCCAGCAGCCGGCGCAGACCCAGCAGCCCCGGATCCCACTCCCAGTCGTCGGACACCCCCTGCCAGCCCCGGTAGTGCAGCTCGTAGCAGAGGTACAGGGCGAGCTGGAGGTCGTCGCCGTACACGTCGGCCTCTTCGGCGAGTGCCCGTCCGGGCAGCCGCCCACGGCCGGGATCCGCCGCCAGGGCGTCGAGCAGGGCGGCGCTCAACTCCCCACGGGGAAGGGGCCGCACCGCCGGGCCCGCCTGCCCGCCCATCACTGCTCCCCGGCGGCCTGCTGCACCCGGACGCGCACGAAATGCAGGAAGTCCGAGCCGGTGAGCGCGGTGAGCGTCGCGGTCGCGAGCCGGGTCGCGCGGGGGGCGAAGACCATACCGGCGGCGATGCCCGTCGTGATCCACATGCCGGTGCGGAACGGGCAGGTCAGCAGCTCGCCGACGGCCTTGCGGGCACCCCGGCCGCGGACCTCCTCCTCCAGTTCGGCGGGGCCGCTGGTGCCGCGGTACCGGGCGAAGGGCGCCCTCAGCGGGCTGGTCACCGGGTCCTTGGACACGAGCCGGGACAGCCGGTGGGTCGCTCCGGCACACAGCAGGACGTCCCACGGCGTCGGATCGGGCAGCTCGCGACGCGTGGCCCTGGCCAGGCCGGCGAGAGCGGCGATGCCCGCCACGTAGACGCCCATCGCCCCGGCGTAGGCACCCAGCGGGTGGTCCGTGCCGGCGGTGTAGGCCTCGGCCTCCTCGCCGAGACCCCGCCGCGGGCGACCTCCTGCCTGCTCGGGGCTCGTCATCGGGCGTCCCTTCGTCCGCTGTTCGCGCCGTACCCGGAGTCGGGTTACCACTTTCCGCACCCTGAAACGCCCGGCCCCGTCGTGAGGCACCCGCCCTCTCAGCCGCGTGGACGGGACCGCCGTGCGCAGGGCGGCCGGGGATGCGAGCGTGAGGACGGACGGATCCGGCGAAGGAGTTGATCAGCATGGCCAGGCCGATCTGGTCGGGTGCCCTCACCCTCGGCCTGATCACGGTGCCCGTGGGGCTGTACAGCGCGGTGGACGAGCACACGGTCCGCTTCCACCAGCTGCAGCGCGGCACCTCCGACCGGATCCGCAATCGCCGGGTCGACGAGCGCACCGGCAAGGAGGTCCCGGCCGAGAAGATCGTCAAGGGCTACGAGGTGCCGCGGGGGAGCGCCCCGGAAACGGGCCGGCTCCCGACGCACCGGCCTTGCCTCGCTGAACAAGACGGAGTTGTACGAGCGCGCCGCGAAGGCCGGGGTGCCGGGGCGCTCCTCGATGAGCCGTGAGGAGCTCATCGACGAGCTCGGCGACAGAAGGGGAAGCGGCCGGACGAAGGCCGCATGAGGTGACCGGTGGACTTCGATGCCATCGCCGACGAGCTGTACGGGATGCCGCCCGACGCGTTCACCGCCGCCCGCGACCGGTACGCGGCCGCCGCCCGGCAGGCCGGCGACCGGACGCTCGCCGGGAAGCTCAAGGAACTGCACCGGCCGACGGCCGCGGCCTGGGCCGGCAACCTCCTCGTCCGGCACAGCCGGGACCAGGCCGACGCCCTCATGCAGCTGGGCGCGAACCTGCGCCAGGCCCATCACGAGCTCGACGGCGCCCAGTTGAGGGAGCTGACCCGGCAGCAGCACGCCCTGGTCGCCACGCTTGCGCAGCAGGCCGTCCGGCTGGCCGCCGAGGCCGGAAGGCGGCTCGGCGACACGGCGCGGCGCGAGGTCGAGGCGACCCTCCACGCGGCCCTCGCCGACCCCGAAGCGGCCCGGGCCTGGTCCGCCGGCCGCCTCGACAAACCGCTGACCGCACCCGTCGGCTTCCCCGGGGTCTCCGGGACCGCCACCGTCCATCCGCTGCGCCCCTCCGCCCCCGCATCCCGCGGGCACCGCACCGGCCGTGCACAGCGCGGGAAGGCGAGCGTGACCGAGCTGGAAGCGGCCCGCGCACGCCGCCAGGAGCGTGAGCGCGCCGAACGGGTCGAGCGCGCCCGCCATGCCGCCGACCAGGCCCAGGCCGCCTGCCGCTCCCTTCAACAGGAGCTCGACCAGCGGCAGGAGGAGGCCGACCAGGCCGAGCAGGCCCTCCAACAGGCCGCACAGGAGGTCGAGAACCTGAAAGTGCGCCTGGAAGAGGCGCGGGCGCACCACCGTGAAGTGCAGGACGACGCACGGCAGGCCCGTAAACGGCTCCGGGATGCCGAGCAGACAGCACGCAAGGCCGAGCGGCGCGCCGAAACCGCCCTGTCCGAACTCGAAGGGCATCAGCTGTGACAGGCCTCGGGAGGCATCGGTGACCGTGCAGCGTGACACTGAACCCTGGAGGTGAACGAACAGCCATGACGGACAAGGAGAAGGAGACGGTGCGGGCACTGCTGCGCGCCCACGGGACGACGTTCGCCGAGGAGGCCGGCATCCGGCTCAAGGACACCCCCCAGCCGCTGTACCGGCTGCTGGTGCTGGCCATGCTGCTCAGCGCCCGGATCCGCGCCTCCGTCGCCGTGGAGACGGCGCGTGCGCTGGCCGATGCGGGGATGAAGGATCCGCGCCGGATGTCGTCCGCGACCTGGCAGCAGCGGGTGGACGCCCTCGGGGAGGGCGGCTACCGGCGTTACGACGAGCGCACCTCGACCCAACTCGGCAAGGGTGCCGAGCTGTTGCTGGAGCAGTACGGCGGTGACGTGCGCCGCATGCGGAAAGAGGCGGACGGCGACGTCGGCCGGCTCAAGGAGGTGCTCCAGGAGATCCCGGGCGTGGGGCCGACGGGTGCCGACATCTTCCTCCGCGAGGTCCAGGGGATCTGGCCGGAGGTGCACCCCTATTTCGACGCCAAGACGCTCCAGGGAGCCGAACGGCTCGGACTCCCCGCCGATCCCGGCAGGTTGGCCGGCCTGGTGAAGCGCGGGGAAGCCCCTGCGCTGGCCGCCGGCCTGGTCCGGGCGGCCCTGGACAAAGAGGTCGCCGACGACGTCCGGGCGGCCGCATGACGCCGCATGCCGACACCCCCGCCCGCGCGGCCCTCTTCGACGTGGACGGCACCCTCGTCGACACCAACTACCTGCACGCCGTGACCTGGTGGGAGGCGTTCCACCAGGCCGGCCACACGGTGGCGATGACCGACATCCACCACTCCCTCGGCATGAGCACCGACCGGTTGCTGGACCGCCTCCTCGGAGAGAACCGCGACAAGGACGGTGACGAGGCGATCAGTTCCGCCCACACCGCCCTCTACGCCACCTGGTTCGACCGGCTCCCCGCCCTCGCCGGAGCGGGGGACCTGCTGCGGGAACTCGCCGCCCGGCACTGGCGTGTCGTCCTCGTCACCTCGGCCAGGAGCAGTGAACTGGCCGTCATGCGCAGGGCGATCGGTGCCGACGACGCCATTCACGACGCCACCAGCGGCGACGACGTCGAGTCCGGCAAGCCCGCCCCCGATCCGGTGCAGCAGGGCCTGGAGCGCGCCGGGGTGCCGGCCGGGCGGGCGCTGTTCGTCGGGGACAGCGTGTGGGACGTGAAGGCCGCGGCACGGGCCGGGGTCGACTGCGTCGCGCTGCTGACGGGAGGGATCGCCCGCGCGGAACTGGAGGAGGCGGGCGCCGTCGCCGTCCACCGCGACCCGGCGGAGCTGCTCGCCGCCCTGGACGACAGCCCCTTCGGGCGCCTGGATCAAGGGCATGTCCGGTAGGCCGCGCGACCGGCTGATCCAAGGTGCTCGGTACTCCAGCCGACACATGTGATCAGAGCTGTGCATGGTCTAGCCCGGACGATTGCACTCCAGTCAAAAGATGGCAATGGTTTTCATCTTGTGTTGATATGAAAATCGTTTCCATCTACGGTCGTGGGTGAGTCACGTACGCCGGAGTGGACCACCGTGCCACCGGTACCGCACGAAGGAGCCCCCCATGCCCACCGCCGCCACGTCCCGATTCCCGCGACCATCCGCACGGACCGCCCTCGTCGCTGCCGTGGCGGCCTTGACGGCTGTGACCGCCACCGCCTGTTCGACCTCGTCCTCCTCCGACTCGAAGGCGGGCGGCGGCGCATCGGCCGCGAGCGGCTCGGCCGGCGGCAAGAAGATCGAAGTGGTGGCGGCGGAGAACTTCTGGGGCAGCATCGCCACGCAGCTCGGCGGTGACCGCGTGCACGTCACCAGCATCATCACCAACCCCGACACCGACCCGCACGACTACGAGCCGAAGGCCGCCGACGCCCGTACCGTGGCGGGCGCCCGGTACGCGATCGTCAACGGCATCGGCTACGACGCCTGGGCCGACAAGCTCCTCGCCGCCAACCCGGCCGGCGGGCGTACCGAGTTGAAGGTCGGCGACCTCGTCGGCGTCAAGGAGGGCGGCAACCCGCACCGCTGGTACTCGCCGGACGACGTCCACAAGGTCATCGAGAAGATCACCGAGGACTACAAGAAGGCCGACCCCGCCGACGCCGCCTACTTCGACCAGCAGAAGACCGCCTACGAGACCAAGAGTCTGGCCCCGTACACCAAGCTCATATCGGAGATGAAGAGCAAGTACGCGGACACGCCGATCGGCGCCTCGGAGTCCATCGTCACCCCGCTCTCCGAGGGGCTCGGGCTGAAGATGCTCACGCCCGAGACGTTCCTCGACGCGATGAGCGAGGGCACCGACCCCACGGCCAAGGACAAGGCCACCATCGACGACCAGATCAAGAACAAGCGGATCAAGGTCTACGTCTACAACTCCCAGAACTCCACGCCCGATGTGCAGGCGCAGGTCAAGGAGGCCAAGGACGCGGGCATCCCCGTGGCCACGGTCACCGAGACCCTGGCCCCGGCCGGCGCCACCTTCCAGCAGTGGCAGACCGCCCAGCTCCAGGGCATCGAAGAGGCCCTGGCCAAGGCGACCGGGCGATGATCGAGGCCATGGAACCGGCAGTCCGGGCCGTCGGGCCCCGCGCGGTCCGGGTCCCTGCCTCCCGGCAGGCGGCCGAACCCGTGCTCGAGCTGTGCGACGCCGCCGTGCGGGTGGGCGGGCGCACCCTGTGGTCGGGGGTGAATCTCGCTGTCGGGGCAGGGGAGTTCACCGCCGTCCTCGGTCCGAACGGTGTCGGCAAGTCCACCCTGGTCAAGGCGCTGCTGGGCGCCATGCCGCTCGCCGCGGGCGAGGTACGCGTCCTGGGGGACCGTCCTGGTCGAGCCGGTCACCGCATCGGCTATCTGCCGCAGCGCCGCAGCTTCGACGCCTCGATGCGGATCCGCGGCATCGACGTGGTCCGTATGGGCCTGGACGGCGACCGCTGGGGCGTGCCGTTGCCGATCCCCGGCCCGCGTCGGCGGGCCGCCCGTGAACGCGTCGACGAGGTCGTCGAGTTGGTGGGGGCGAGCGCCTACGCCCACCGGCCGGTCGGCGAGTGCTCCGGCGGCGAGCAGCAGCGGCTCCTCATCGCACAGGCTCTGGTGCGGCGCCCGCAACTGTTGCTGCTGGACGAGCCGTTGGACAGTCTTGACCTGTCCCACCAAGGCGGCATCGCCGCGTTGATCGGGCGCATCTGTCATCAGGAGGGTGTGGCCGTGGTGATGGTGGCGCACGACGTGAACCCGATACTGCATCACCTCGACCGGGTCGTGTACCTGGCTCGGGGAGGCTCCGCCTCGGGTGCCCCACAGGAGGTGATCACGTCCGAGACCCTGACGGGTCTGTACGGCACGCCGGTCGAGGTGCTGCGGGCGTCCGACGGGCGGCTGGTCGTGGTCGGGCGGCCCGAGTCGGCCGGGGACGGCCACGGGGACGGTGGAGGTCATGTCGGCTGATCCGCTCTGGTCGTGGAACCTCGTGGGGGACGTGCGGCAGATGTGGTCGTACCCGTTCATGGTCAACGCCTTCCGCGCGGGTGCGATCGTGGCCGTGGTCTCCGCTGCCGTCGGGTGGTTCGTGGTGCTGCGGCGGCAGACCTTCGCCGCGCACACCGTCTCCGCCGTCGCCTTCCCCGGCGCCGCCGGTGCCGTGCTCCTCGGAGTCGGCGCGGTCTCCGGCTACTTCACACTCTGCGTCACCGCCGCCCTGGTCATCGCGGCCCTGCGCGGCACCGGCGACCGCGAGGAATCCGCACTGACCGGAACCGTCCAGGCCTTCCTCCTCGCCTGCGGGTACCTCTTCACCGCCCTCTACAAAGGACTGCTGGAGGGGCCGCAGACGATCCTCTTCGGCACGTTCCTCGGCATCACCACCACCCAGGTGACCGTCCTGCTCGGCGTGGGCATCGCCGTACTCGCGGTGCTGGCGCTCATCGGCCGTCCGCTGCTGTTCGCCTCCGTCGACCCGCGGGTCGCCGCCGCGCGCGGCGTACCGGTGCGGGCGCTGTCCGTCGTGTTCCTGGTGCTGCTGGGGGCGGCGACCGCCGAGGCGAGCCAGATCACGGGCACCTTGCTGGTGTTCGCCCTGATGGTGATCCCCGCCGCCACCGCGCAGACCCTCACCGCCCGCCCGGCGGCGAGCCTGCTGCTGGCCGTGGCCCTGGCACTCGCGGCCACCTGGGCGGGGCTGATCGCCGCCTACTGCTCGCCCTATCCGCTGGGGTTCTTCGTGACCTCGTTCGCCTTCACCGGATACGTCCTCGCCCTGGGAGTGCGTGTGCTGCGCACGGCCGTGCCGGGCCGGCCGGTCGGGGAGGTCGCCTCATGACCGCGCTGTCCCAGCCGTTCTTCCAACACGCTCTTCTCGCCGGGACGTTGATCGCGGCCGCGTGCGGCATGGTCGGCTACTTCCTCGTGCTGCGCGCCCAGGTCTTCACCGCCGACGCGCTGAGCCACGTCGCGTTCACCGGCGCCATGGCCGCCCTCGCCATCGGCTACGACCTGCGGCTGGGACTGTTCGCCGCGACGATCGCCATCGCGCTGCTCTTCGGCGCACTCGGCCGCCGGGCCCGCCCGGACGATGTCGTCATAGGGAGCGTCTTCTCCTGGGTCCTCGGCCTGGGCGCGTTCTTCGTCACCCTCTACACCACCTCCCGCAGCACGGCCGACGGCACCGCGGGCGTCAGCGTCCTGTTCGGCTCGGTCTTCGGCATGTCCGCGGGCCACGCGGCAACTGCCGCACTGCTGGCGGGAGGTGTCTGCGTGCTGATGCTGATCGCTGCCCGGCCGCTGCTGTTCGCGACGGTGGACGAAGCGGTGGCCGCGGCCCGGGGCGTCCCGGTCCGGCTGCTCGGTTACGGCTTCCTCGCCGTGGCCGGGGCGAGCGCCGCCGAGGCCACCCAGGCGGTCGGCTCCCTGCTGCTGCTCGGCCTGCTCGCCGCCCCGGCCGGAGCCGCGATCCGGCTGACCGACCGCCCGTACCGGGCACTCGCCCTCTCCGTGGGCCTCGCGGTGACCGAGGTGTGGACGGGCCTGTTCACCTCGTACGCGGTGCCGAAGATGCCGCCGAGCTTCGCCATCATGGCCACCGCCACCGCCGTGTACGCCGCCACCTTCCTCATACGGCGCCCCGTCCCGCGCACCAGTTGAGGCACGAGCGGTGGAAGGTTTCATCAGCGTCCAGGCCCTGCACAAGCGGCTGGTGGCCGACGGCTCGCCCGTCGGCCTCTCCACCGTCTACCGCACCCTCACCGCGCTGGCCGGGGCCGGCCGTGCGGACGTCTTCCGCGACACCAACGGCGAACGGCTCTTCCGCCACCGCCCCGGCCCCGACCACCGCCACTACCTCGTCTGCACCGAGTGCGGCCTCAGCCTGCCGGTCGAATCCGGCCCGGTGGAGAAATGGGCGGAACGGATCGCCCGGACCTCGGGGTTCGCGAACGTCCGGCACGCCGTGGAGCTCTCCGGCATCTGCCCGGACTGCGGCCGCCGGAGCGCGGTCCGGGAACGGACACCCTGAAGATCAGTGGTCGTCCCAGTGCCCGTCGTGCGAGGCGTGACGGTGCCCGTCGTGGATGTAGTCCATGTGGTTGCCGTGCGGCACGGCGACGTGACCACAGCCCGCACCGTGCTGGTGCGTGTGCTCCTGGTGAACGGTGTGCCCGGTGGGCTCGCACTCGTCGGTGTGGTCCTCGTGTATCCGGTGCAGGTGCCCGTCGTGGACGTAGTCGACGTGATCGCTGTGCGGTACGGCGACGTGACCGCACCCCGCGCCGTGCTGGTGGGTGTGGTTCGCGTGAGAAGTGTGCGTGCTGGTCAGCATGGCAAAGCCTTCTTCCTCCCCCGTGATCGGATGTGTCCGGTGGGAGAGCCTGCCCTTCCAGTGTTAACCGCGCCGGTGATTCGCGAAAGGTGGCGGAAGTCGGCTGGAAACATGCTCTCCGCTGCGGAGGAACGCCTTACGGGCGAAGAAGGAGCGCTGACCATGACCGCAGCGCCTCCGCCGGGGCAACCCCGGCGGAGGCGCTGATGCCCGGGGCCTGCACCTCAGGCGTGGGCTGTCTCGAGCCCGTGATCGTGTTCGCAGGCGGTGTCGTCCAGCCCGTGGGCGTCCCAGGCGGGGAAGGGATCGGGCCAGGACGTGTCTGCCTCGTCCGGCTGTACGAGGCAGGAGGAGAGCGCCTGTTGCAGTGCCTGTGGGCGCAACGCGGTGCCGATGAAGACGAGTTCCTGGCCCTGTCCGCCCGGCTCGCGGGCGCCGGCGGGCTCGAAGCGGGCCACGGACCCGGCCTGCGACCACAGTCCGGTCACCCGGTCGCGTCCGGCCAGCCAGAAGAACCCCTTCGAGCGCAGCACGTGGCCGTAGGCCCCGGAGTCGAGTTCCTCGGTGACGAACGTCCACAGGCGCTGCGGGTGGAAGGCCCGCCCGGCGCGGAAGACCGTCGAGGAGATGCCGTACTCCTCGGTCTCGGGGGTGTGGTCGCCGTTGAGCTCCCTGACCCACCCGGGCGCCTGCTGGGCGCGCTCCAGGTCGAAGAGGCCGGTGCCGAGGAGCGCCGAGGGGGCCACCCGGCCGTGCTCGGCCGGCACGATGCGGGCGGCCGGATTGAAACGGGCGAGCGCCGCCCGGAGCCGGTCGGCTTCGGCCGCTTCCACCAGGTCGGTCTTGTTGACCACGATGACGTCGGCGAACTCGATCTGGTCCATGAGGAGATCACTCACGGTCCGTTCGTCGTCCTCGTACTGGTCCAGGCCGCGCTCCGCCAGGCCGTCGCCGCCGTCGAGTTCGGGGAGGAAGTTCGCGGCGTCCACGACGGTGACCATGGTGTCGAGCCGGGCCAGGTCGCCGAGGGTGGCGCCGTCGTCCCGGGGGAAGGCGAAGGTGGCGGCGACGGGCATCGGTTCGGAGATCCCGCTCGACTCGATGAGCAGGTGGTCGAAGCGGCCTTCGCGGGCCAGGCGGTCCACCTCCTGGAGGAGGTCGTCCCGCAGGGTGCAGCAGATGCAGCCGTTGGTCATCTCGACCAGACGTTCCTCGGTCCGCGACAGCGCGCCTTCGCCGCCCCGCACCAGCGCGGCGTCGATGTTGATCTCGCTCATGTCGTTGACGATCACGGCGACGCGCAGTCCGTCGCGGTTGGCGAGGACGTGGTTGAGCAGGGTCGTCTTGCCCGCGCCGAGGAAGCCGGAGAGGACGGTCACCGGCAGCCGGTGATCAGTGGCCATGGCCCGTCAGCCCTCCGGGTGCAGCAGTCCGCGCTCGTACGCCTTCACCAGGCGCTGCGGCACCAGATGCATGGCGCCGTCGACGGTGACCGGCACCAGCCGGGGCGTGCTCGCCTTCCACCGGGCGCGGCGGTGACGGGTGTTGGAGCGGGACATCTTGCGCTTGGGCACGGCCATGGGAACAGAGACCTCCGTCGTCGGTGCGTGATGCCACGCTACATGAAAACGGAAACCGTTACCAAAAGAGCCGGGCCCGCAAGGTGGGTCACGCGACCGCCGGACAGGATCCGGCGCGCCTATTCGGCCACCACGCGCAGGGTGCGCAGCGACGGGTCCGTGCAGTCGGGGACGTACATGCCCGCCTCCGCGCCCGTGCGGAGGTAGTCGGCGACCTCCTGGCTGATGCGTTCACCCGGGCAGACGGCCGGGACACCGGGCGGGTAGGGGCTGGCCATCTCGGCGGCGACGCGGCCGGGGGAGCGCTCGACGGGGATCTGTTCCACCGGGCCGAAGAAGGCGGTGCGCGGCAGCATGGCCGTCTCCAGTTCCAGCCCAGCGGGGGACGGCAGGGCGACGGCCGCGGGCGGCGGCAACGTGCCGCGCAGGGTGGAGAGTTCGGCGAGGGCGTCGAGGAGGGTGCCGGTGCTCTGCTCGGTGTCGGCGTGGGTGATCTGGACGACGACGCGGCGGTGGTCGGCGAGGCCGACGGCGATGGCCCGTTCGTCGAAGAGCCAGTCGGAGACGGCGTATCCGCTGGTGCCGAGCTCCGAGACGTCGATGACGACGATGAGCGGGTCGTGGCCGAAGGCGAGGCCGGGGCCGACGAGTTCGCAGGAGAGGGCGCACAGCCCGGGAAGGCGGGCGATCTCCTCGCGCAGCCGCCCGGCCAGGTCCAGGGCGTTGCCGAGCAGCGAGCGGCCGTGTTCGACCATCTGCCGCCGCCAGCCGTCGAGTCCGGCGTAGACGAGCACGGAGGGGCTGGTGGTGCCCAGGAGGTCCTCGCAGAGCTTCAGCGTGTGCGGGCCCACCAGGTCGCCCTGCAGATGGAAGACGGATCCCTGTTCGAGGCCGGCGCCCATCTTGTGGACGCTCGTGACGCAGACGTCGGCTCCCGCGTCCATGGCCCAGGTGGGCAGATCGGGGTGGAAGGGCAGATGGGCGCCCCAGGCCTCGTCGACGACGAGCGCCTTGCCGGCGCGGTGGCAGAGATCGGCGATGGCGCGGACGTCGGCGCATGTGCCGTAGGCGGTGGGCGAGACCAGCAGCATGCCCCTGGCGTCCGGCGCGCGGTCGAGGGCGGCCGCGACCTGCTCCGGGCCGGGCGGGTGGCTGAAGTGGTGCCCGGCGTCCCACCGCGGGGACACCCAGACGGGCTCGATGCCGGCGATGATCAGCCCCGCGATCACGGACTTGTGCGCGTTCCGGGAGACCAGCAGCTTCTCGTGCGGCCCGGCGACCGCCAGCATCGCCGACTTCACGGACAGCGAACTGCCGCACGTGGAGAAGAAGGTGTGCTCGGCGTGGACGGCGTCGGCCATCAGGCGCTGGGCGTGCTCCAGCACGCCGTGGCCCATCCGGCGGTCGTCCAGGCCGTTCATGGCGAGGATGTCGGAGGCGAAGACACCGTCCCCGAGCACCTCCACGGCCCTCGGGTCGGCGCCGGCCCCCTGCTTGTGGCCGGGCGGCGTGAACGACAGGGGGCCCCGCCGGTGGTACGCGGACAGGGCCTCCAGCACGGGCGCCTGAGCATGGTCCATGGGATGCGGCTCCTCGCCGGGTCTCGCACGATGTCCCGAAACGATCGGGTAACCCGGTACCCCTCCGGTGAAACGTACGGAAGACCGATGTGCGAAGCCCGAGGGGCTGTGGAACGGTGGGGTTTCCGAGGAGCCGAGGAGTCGAGGACATGGCGGTCACACCCATCAGCTGCCTGGAGGAGTTCGAGAACGCCATCGCGCAGGACAGGGCCGTGGTGGTGGAGTTCTGCGCGACGTGGGCCGGCCTGTGCCGCGTCATCCGTCCGGTGTTCGAGCGGTTCTCCGGGCTCCCCGAATTCGCGGCCGGCGTCGACTTCCACTCGGTGGACCTGGACGAGGCATTCGACGTCGCCCAGAAGGCCGGTGTCGGGCCCGTGCCCGTCTTCATGGCCTTCCGCAACGGCGTCAAGAACGCCGAAGCGGTCGCGCCCGGTCCGGACGCGCTGTACGAGCTGATCGACAAGGCGCGCACGAAGTCATGAGCCGAAGACGGAGGACGGGCTCCGCATCGGCGGCCGCACCGTGCCCCTGTCCCACCCGGACAAGGTGCTCTTCCCGGAGGACGGGATCACCAAGGCCGAGCTCGTCGGCCACTACCGGGCCGTCGGCCGCCTCATGCTCCCGCACCTGAGGGACCGCCCCTGGTCATGGAGCGCTACCCGGACGGCTACCGCGGGAAGTCCTTCTTCCGGAAGGACGTGCCCGGTCACTTCCCCGACCGGATCCACCGCCGCGAGGTCCCCAAGGAGGGCGGGGCGGGGACCATGGCGGTCTGCGGCGACGCCGCAACCCTGGCCTACCTCGCCAACCAGGCGTGCCTCACCCTGCACCCCTGGCTCAGCCGCACGGACCGCCTCGACTGCCCGGACCGGATCGTCTTCGATCTCGACCCGCCCGCCGACGACTTCGACACCGCCCGTGCCTTCGCCCGCGACGTCGCAGGGCTCCTGGCCGCCCGCCACCCGGACGAGCTGACCACCGCCGTGCGCAAGGACAAGCGCCGCGGCCGCCTCTGCCTCGACATCCAGCGCAACGCGTACGCCCAGACCTCGGTCGCCCCGTACGCCGTCCGCGCCCGCCCCCACGCCCCCGTCGCGACCCCCATCGGCTGGGACGAGCTCGACGACCCGGACCTCCACCCGCGGCGCTGGACCGTGCGCACCCTGCCCGACCGCCTCGCCGGGGAGGGGACCGCCTGAGCGCGCGGGGCCTCATGGTGATGACGGTTCCAGGGCCCGGAGCAGATAGTCCTCGTCGACGGGCGCGGGATCGGCCAAGTCGCCTACGGCGCAGAGCAGTTGGGTCCGGTCGTAGGTGCGGCGCTGGGCGATGTAGCCGAGGAGCCTCGCCTGTTGGGCGATGAGGGCCTCGGCCGGGGTGGGGTCGGTCAGTTCGGGCACGGGGACCAGCGTCACGCCGGGATAGCGCCGCTCCAGGGCGCGGGCCGCCGTTGCCGCCGGGGTGTTCTGCGGATGCGTCACGTGCAGGGTCCGCAGGGAGGGGGTGCCGCGCAGGGCTTCGGCGGCCCGGACCATGGCCCGGGCCGCGTAGTCGGCCTGGAGCACGTTCAAGGAGCCCCCGAGGTCGACGGTCACCCGTAGGCGCAACATGTCCCCCCTGCCCTGCACGCGGGCCCGCAACAGCGCTTGTCCCGTGTCGCGCAGGCCCGTCCTCCGCGCACCCGCCTCGACGACGCGGAGCAGGCCGGCAAGCGGCTGGCCGGGCAGACCGGCCGGGACGGAACGGTCGGTGACGAGGAGGCTGGGCCGCATGACGACCACCGGCCGCCGTGTGCCGCGCGCCCAGGCGCGCACCATGGCTTCGGCGGTGTACTTGGTCTCCTCGTAGGCGACCTGGAAGCCGTCGTCCTCGCTCAGATCGTCCTCCTGCACATGGCCGGTGAGCCGCCGGCCGGCCACATAGGCGGTGCTGACGTGGACCAGCTGCGCGTCGGGGGCTTCGTCGGCGAGGTCGAGGAGGTGCCGGGTGCCGAGCACGTTGGACCGGTACAGGGGCACCGGATCGCCCTCCAGGCTGACCAGGGCCGCGCTGTGCCAGATCCGGGTGAGCCCGTCCGTGGCCCGCGCCCGGGCGCCGGCGCTCAGGCCGAGGCCGGGCCGGGTGATGTCACCGCTGACGTAGCGCAGCCGTGTGAGGGCCTGCGGCGGCAGGGGCGGCCCGTCGAGCCAGGCGACGGCGGCCTCGATGCGGGCGCGCAGGCTTTCCTCACTGCCGCGGCCGAGCACGGTCACCGGTTCGTCGCTGTCACGGGACAGCAGTTCACGGACGAGGCGGCAGCCGAGGAAGCCGGTGGCGCCGGTGATCAGGATGGACAAGGAGCCTCCGCACCAGATCGGGTGAATCTTCGCCAATATCCCTTCCCCGCCCAGGGATTGCCCAGTCACGATCGTCATCTCATCGCTACATGCACCGAGTTGATGCCTTGCCCGCCCCTTCCCGGAAAGGGGAGTGCCCATGCACCAGGAACCGGCAGCCTTCGACGAACACGCGATAGCCGTCGTCGGTGTGTCCTGCCGTATGCCCGGCGGCATCGCGGGCATGGACGACCTGTGGACCGCTCTGCACGAGGGGCGTGACCTGATCACCCGGATGCCTGCCGACCGGTTCGACACCGACCGGTTCGTGAACACGGACATGCCGCGCCCGGGCAAGACCTACACCGCGGCGGGGGGTTTCCTCGACGACATCGCGGGCTTCGACGCCGCCTACTTCGGGATCTCCCCCAAAGAGGCCGCGCACATGGACCCCCAGCACCGGCTGTTGCTGGAACTGGCGGCGGAGGCGCTGGACGACGCGGCCATCGCCCCCGAGCGGCTGGCCGGCACCGACACGGCCGTCTACGTCGGCATCTGCGACGCCTCCTACGCCGGACTCCTGGCCGCCGAGCCGCGCGGCATGAACGCCTACACCATGTCGGGCACGGCTTCCTCGATCGCCGCCAACCGGCTCTCCCACGTCTTCGATCTGCGTGGGCCGAGCATGGCCGTGGACACGGCCTGTTCGTCGTCCCTGGTGGCCCTGGACCGGGCCTGTCACACCCTGTGGGAGGGCACCAGCCGAACCGCCCTGTGCGGGGGTGCGAACATCCTGCTCAGCGCCTTCCACTACGTAGGCTTCTGCCAGGCCTCGATGCTCTCCCCACGGGGCAGGTGCGCCTCGTTCTCCGCCGGCGCCGACGGGTTCGTGCGGGCCGAGGGCGGCGGCATGGTCGTGCTCAAGCGGCTGGCCGACGCACTCGCCGACGGCGACCGGATCCACGGAGTCGTCCTCGGCAGCGCGAGCAACTGCGACGGCAGGACCCTGGGACTGGCCCTGCCCAACGCCGGGGCCCAGGAGGCGTTGCTGCGCCGCGTGTACCGGCAAGCGGGCGTGCATCCCGACGAGTTGGTGTACTTGGAGGCGCACGGCACGGGCACTGCCGTGGGCGATCCGCTGGAAGCACAGGCCATCGGCCGGGCCCTGGGTATGCGCAGGATCACCGGACCGCTGCCGATCGGCTCGGTCAAGACCAACGTGGGACACCTGGAGCCCGCCTCCGGCATCGCCGGGCTGTGCAAGGCGCTGCTCGTCCTGCGGCACGGCACGATCCCGGCGTCCCTGCACGCCCAAGAGCCCAGCCCCGCCATCGACTTCACCGGGCTCGGCATCGACCTGGTCACCGAGAACCGGCCGCTGGCCCGGACACCGCGCCCGGTCATCGGCGTCAACTCCTTCGGCTTCGGCGGCGCGAACGCGCACACCATCCTGACCGCCCCGCCGGCCATCCGGCCGGAAAAGCAGGAAGCGTGCGTCCCACCGGAGGGCCTGCCGGTCCTGGTCAGCGCCCGCACGAAGCCGGCCCTGCTCCAGGCGGCGGCCCGCATGGCCGAACGGCTGGACGGCGCCGGCCCGGAGGACTTCCACGACATCGCCTACACCTCCTGCCGCCGCCGGGGCCGGCACGAGCATCGTGCCGTGGTCCTTGCCGCGTCGGCCGCGGAGGCCGCCCGGCGGCTCACCGCGCTCGCCGAACCCGGCGCGGGCGCGACGACGCAGGCGGTCCGTACCGGGCGGGTGGCTTTCGTCTACTCCGGAAACGGCTCCCAGTGGGCGGGCATGGGTGCCGACCTGCTCGCCGCGGACCCGGTCTTCCGGCGAACGGTGACGGCCGTGGACGCCGAGCTGACACCGTTGCTGGGCTGGTCGGTCGCCGATTACCTGGCCTCACCGCCGGAGGAGTGGGACCTCGCGGCCACCGAGATCGGACAGCCGCTCCTGTTCACCGTCCAGACCGGCCTCACCGCCATGCTGCGCGACCAGGGAGCGGAGCCGGCCGTCGTGCTCGGCCACAGCGTCGGCGAGGTCGCCGCCGCCTGCACCGCCGGCGCCCTGACCCTCGCCCAGGCGGCCCAGGTGATCGCAGAGCGGAGCCGCGCCCAGGCGGCCACCGCGGGCACCGGGCGCATGGCCGCCGTCGGGCTGGCCCCGGGCCGGGCCGCCGAGATCCTCCAGGCCTACGAAGGGCAGTTGGAGATCGCAGGGGTCAACAGCGCCAAGGACGTCACCGTGACCGGCAACGCCGAGGCGCTCGCCGCTCTCGGTGAACACTGCGCCCAGCAGGGCGTGTTCTTCCGCGACCTGGACTTCGACTACGCCTTCCACAGCCGGGCCATGGACCCTCAGCACGAGCCGCTGACCGCCGCTCTGAGGGACCTGCGGCCGCACCCTGCGGACATCCCCTTCTGCTCCACGGTCACCGGCACCTGGATCGCCGGCCGCGACCTGGACGGCTCCTACTGGTGGCGCAACCTGCGCGAGCCCGTCGCCTTCGCCCGGGCCATGGACGAAGCCCTCGACGACGGAGTGGACATCTTCCTGGAAATCGGCCCCCACCCCGTCCTGCGGGCCTATCTGCGGCACATTGCACAGGCACGCCCCCAGGCGCTCCTCGCGGTCGTGGAGACCCTGCGCCGCGGGTGCAGCGGCACCGACGCGATGGCGAGGGCCCGGGCCGCCGTGCTGGCCGCGGGCGCACACACCGACTGGTCCCGTTACTTCCCCCGCCCCGGCCGGGTGACCGCGTTGCCCGCCTACCCCTGGCAGCGTGAGCACCACTGGGCCGTGCCCAAGGAGCAGGCCGGCTGCCCACCGGTGCACCACCCGCTGCTCGGCAGCCGGGTGACCGCCCCGTCCCCGCTGTGGGCGGGAGCCGTGGAACCGGCCCTGGTGCCCTGGCTGGCCGACCACCGGATCGCCGGCAGCGTCGTCATGCCCGCCACGGGCTACGTGGAGATGGCGCTCGCCGCCGGCCGCCTGGCGTGGGACGCGCCGGTGGAGGTCGAACACCTCGACATCAGCAGCGCGCTCGTCGTGAACTGGGCCGACGCCTCCGCCGTCAGAATGCAGGTCGCACTCGACCACGACACCGGACTCCTGCAGGTGACCAGCACCGACGAGCATGCCGGCAAGCCCCGCGCGCACGCCCGCGCCCGTGTGCGCACCCTGCTCGCCTCCCGTCCTGCCCCCCTCGACCCGGACGCGCTGCGACGACGGTGCACACGACAGGTGAAAGCCGAGGACCACTACACGGCCTGCACCGAGGCCGGTCTCGGATACGGCCCGGCCTTCCGGGTCCTGACGGAGCTGCACGCCGGCGAGAAGGAAGTCCTGGCCCACTACACGCACCCGGCCCCCGGTGCGCCCTACACCGTGCATCCGGCACTGCTCGACGGCGCCCTGCAGGCGGGAGCTCCCTTGCTGGCCGACCTGGTGGCCGAGGGACAGGCCTGGCTGCCCGCGGCCGTCGGCGCCGTCCGGGTGTGGGCGACACCATCCGGTTCCGGCATCGTCGCCGTACGGGAACGCTCACGCACCGACAGCGAAATCTGCTGGGACATCACCCTCGCCGACCTCGACGGCACCGTCACCGCCCGGCTCGACGGCTGCCGACTGCGCCGCTTCACCGGCACCCGCACCACCCGACTGGCCATCACCCACACCGTGCTGCGCGCCGCACCCCGCGACGACGACGGTCTCCGCTCCTCGCCCTCACCCATGCCGGTCCCCAGCCGGGTGATCACTGCGTGTACGGACCGCATCGCCGAGGCCCGCACGGCCTGGCGGAAACTGGACTACGGAGGGAACCGGGAACGCTTCCTCGAACTTGCGGCTCGCACCACCGCCATGACGCTCAGTCATTTTCTGCCGGAACCTGACGCACTCTTCACCGAGGACGACCTCGTCAGGAACGGCTTGCAGCAGCACAAGCGCCTCATCGCACTGATGAGGCCGCTGATGGAACAGCACGGTGTGCTGCACACCGAGGCGGGCGGCCGCCACCGCCTGGCCTGTGAGCCGACCGCGGAGACCAGGAAGACGGCGCTCACCGAGTCGCCCCAGTTCGCCGTCGCCTCTGCGCTGTACGCACACCACAGCGTGCACCTCACCGACATCCTGCGGGGAGACCGCGATCCGATGGAACTGCTGACCCATGACGCGTCGGCGAGGCTCCTCGAACTGTTCTACGACGTCGATCCGTTCTGCCACTTCTACAACCGGCTGGCCCGGACCCTGCTGAAGGAAATGATCCGGACATGGCCCCGGGACCGGCCGCTGCGCATCCTCGAAGTCGGCGCCGGAACGGGCGGTATCACAGCCCAGTTGCTCCCGGTTCTTCCTCCGGAGCGAACCCGCTACTGCTACACCGACATCTCCACCTTCTTCTTCACGCGGGCCCGCGCCCGGTTCGCAGCCCACGACTTCGTCGAGTACCGCACCTTCGACCTGGACACACCCCCGGCCGAACAGGGCTTCCCACCGCAGGCCTTCGACCTGGTCGTCGCGGGCAACGCCCTGCACACCGCCAAGGACCTCGCCCAAGCCCTCGGGCACATCGCCGGCCTGCTGGCCCCCGGCGGGGCGCTGCTCGCCTTCGAGACGCACACTCCGGAGATGCTGGCCATGCTCTTCGGCACGCTCGACAGCTTCTACGGCAACACCGACACCACGCTGCGTCCTTGCTCCGTGATCCTGCCCCGCGAGCAATGGCCCGGCCTGCTGACGTCCTGCGGCTTCACGCACGTCGTGCAGACCGGGGATGCCGACGACGCACCCGGATCCGAGGACGGCTCCGTCCTGCTGGCCACCGTGCCGGCCACCGGCCCATCGGACGAGGCACCCGCACCCGGTGCCCCCGCAGGCGCGGTCCACCTCGTCGCCGCAGAAACCGCGCAGGAGCTGCCTCTCGCCACGGCGTTGACCGAATTCCTCACAGCGGACGGGGAATCCACCGCCCGGGCCGTCCTGGCACCCCGTACGAGCGATGAGTGGGACGCCGTCATCGCCCGCGGCGACGACCACCCACCGGCCGTGGTGCTGCTCCTCGGCGAGTTGACGGCGGACACCCCCGACGAGGTGGTGGCACAGACGGCACACCGCGCGGAGATCGTACGGACCTGGTCGTCCGCCGTGGAGCAGCGGCAGGGCGACAGCAGCCGACCGGAACTGTGGGTGGTGGCCCGCCCCCACGGCTGCGCCGGCATCGGTACGGACGCCGAACAGCCGGCCGACGCGGCCACGTGGGCGCTGACGCGCTCGCTGGCCAACGAACGCCCCGACATCCAGTGCCGGAGAGTGTCCCTGTCCCGAACGGGCGACCTTGCCGCAGACGCCCGTCGGCTGGCCCGCGAACTGTGCACGCCCGGTGACGAGGACGAAATCGTGCTGACGGCACAGGGCCGCTTCGTCCTCCGTGAGCAGTACCGCTCAAGTGCCCGCCCGGCCGTCGGCGGCCTGCCCCACACCCTCCGCGTCCGCAGTCCGGGCCTGTCCTACGAGCTGTTCTGGCAGGAGACCGCGCGACCCGGACCCGGCCCCGGAGAGGTGCTCGTCGACGTCAGGGCAACCGCCCTGAACTACCGCGACATCATGCAGGCCACGGGCCTGCTGCCCGCCGAAGCCGGTGGAGGTCCGTCGGCCGACGGCTACGGGATGGAATGCGCGGGCCTGGTCGTCGCCTGCGGCGAGGGGGTGAGCCGCCCGAAGCCGGGCGACCGTATCGCCTGCATCGCGGCGAACGCACTCGGCTCCTGGACCGTGGCCCGGGCCGAGGCCGTCTTCCCGCTGCCGGACGACACGACGTTCACCGAGGGCGCCACCATGCCGGTGGCCTACGCCACGGCCGTCCACAGCCTGGGCGCCCTGGCCCGCCTCCGGCCCGGCGAGACCGTTCTCGTCCATGGCGCAGCGGGCGGCGTGGGCCTGGCCGCCCTGCGCTACGCACATGCCCGAGGCGCGGCCGTCATCGCCACCGCCGGCAGCGACCTGAAGCGGAACTACCTCCGCGGTCTGGGCGTCACGCACGTCCTGGACTCACGCTCACTGGACTTCGCCGACCGGATCCGTGCCCTCACCGGGGGCCGCGGCGTCGACGTCGTCCTCAACTCACTGGCCGGCGAGGCCATGACCCGCAGCCTCGAACTGCTGCGCCCCGGAGGCAGGTTCCTCGAACTGGGAAAGCGGGACTTCTACGAGAACAAGCCGCTCCTGCTGAGGCCGTTCAACAACAACATCGCATTCTTCGGCGTCGACCTCACCAAGATCATCTCGGATGGCCGCCAACTCGCCGAACTCGTCGCACAGTTCGACGACCCCGTGCTGCGCGACGTCCTGCGCCCCCTTCCCCACAGCACCTTCCCCGCCGCGCGGGTGGGCGAGGCGTTCGCCTTCCTCCAGCACTCCCGCCACATCGGCAAGGTGGTCGTCGCCTTCGACCCCCTCGACGAACCACCACTTGTCGAACCTCTCGACCGTGCTCCCCGCCTCGACCCGGCCGGCACCTACCTCGTGACCGGCGGCACCGGCGGATTCGGTGCCCGGACCGCCCGGTGGCTCGCCGATCTCGGCGCCCGGCACCTCGCCCTGGTCAGCCGGCGCGGCCCCGACGCACCGGAAGCCGCCGAGGTCCTCACCGCCCTCCGCGCCCAAGGCGTGCAGGCCACCGCCTACGCGGCCGATGCCGCCGACCTCACCGCCATGACCGGCCTCGTGGCCGGGATCGATGCTCAGGGCCACCCCCTGCGCGGCGTCGTCCACGCCGCCATGCACCTGGACGACGAAGCACTGCGCGACCTGGACCAGGACCGCATCACCGCAGTGCTGCGCCCGAAGATCGGCGGCGCGATCGTCCTGGACCGGCTCACCCGGAACCGGGAGTGCGACCTGTTCCTGATGTATTCCTCCGCCGCCGCGTTGATCGGCAACATCAAGCAGGCCCCCTACGCGGCAGGGAACCTGTATCTGGAAGCACTGGCACGCAGCCGCCGCCGCGCGGGCCTGCCCGGGACGGCGATCGCCTGGGGCGTGCTCGACGCCGGCTATGTGGCCCGCAGCGACCTCGCCGTCTCCCTGTCCGCTCTCGGCATGACGGCGGTCGGCGCCGACCAGGCGTTCGGCGCGGCCGGGAAGCTCCTGCAGGAGAGCGCCGAGGCGGCCTGCGTCGCGCGCACGGACTGGGCCACGGTGAGCGGCCTGTTCACGCTGACGGCCGGCCCGCGCCTGGCCGGCCTGGTGCCCGCCGGCAGTGGGGCACGCGGCAGGACCGAGGAACTTCTGTGCCTGCTGAGGCAGTTGCCCGCCGAAGAAGCCCTCGCCCTCCTGGCCCAGCGCATCGCAGCACAGATCGCCGAGGTCACGGAGATGGAAGCGTCCCAGGTGGACCTGCACAGGCCACTGGACTCGTTCGGCCTGGACTCGCTCATGGCCGCGGAACTGCTGGTCAAGTTCCAGCAGGAGTACGACATCGACATCCCGCCCATGGAGTTGCTGCGCAGCACCACGGGGTCCATCACGGACCTGGCCCGGCTCCTCCATCTCCGCCTCGGGCTGGGCCGCAACGACCGCTGACCGGGCGCGCCCGCAGGCAGCGCAGCATCTCCTCGCCGTAGGGCAGGGCGACGAAGAGCCCCACCGCCGCGGCGACCGAGGCGAGATAGCCGGCCGGGAGAGGGCGTTCCTTCGGGACGAGCTTCCAGGCGTCCGCGGCGCCCCGGCCGCCGCGGACCGCCTCCCAGTGCAGGCAGAGGGTGATGGCGGCCGCCGTGAGGGGCAGCACTTCGAGGAAGCTGTGGATGTGCTGTTCCACCGGGCGGACTTCCCGTTCACGGGTGGCGAGCGTGACGTCCCACAGGGCCGTGGCGCCATGGGCCAGGGCCGCGCCGCCCATCAGCGACAGGACCAGAGGATTGATCTTCGCGACGAGCCCCACCGTGAGCGGCAGCCCCGCTTCGGCCATCATCAGCAGGTGCACCGCCGATTCCCGCACGCCGGTGGTCTCCTCGATGTGCGTGCGGCGGTGCATGACCCAGTCCGCGACGCTCGGTACGAACCAGAAGGGCAGGACCCCGTACAACAGGACCCTCCTGCCGGCGTTCTCCACGTCGTCGGAGCCGGGCCGGATGCGCAGGGCGGGCCGGTCGCGCCCGCGCAGCCACCGGCGGGCCGGTCCTGTCCGGGTGTGGCGCATGGGTCTGTTCCTTTCCGCTCAGGCCGGCAGGTGGGGGAGGACGCGGGTGCGGTAGAAGTCGAAGAAGCCCTGCTGTTCCGGGCCGATCTGGCTGATGTAGACGGTGTCGAAGCCGGCGTGCGCGTAGGCGCTCACGGCGGCGATGTGCGCGTCCGGGTCGTCGCCGCAGGCCACCGAGCCGGCGACCTGTTCCGGTGTGACGAGCTCGTTGGCCTGCTCGAAGTGGCGTGGCGTCGGCAGGATTTGGGCCAGCTCGCCGGGGAGGTGCTCGTTGGCCCACAGGTGGTGCGCGGTGCGCACGGCCTTCTCCCGGTCGGTGCCCCAGCACACCTTGAGCCCGGCGAAGGCGGGCTTCGTGCCCCCGCCGCTGCGCCGGAACCGGGCGATGGCCTCGGCGTCCGGGGCCATGGTGATGAAGCCGTCGCCGATGCGCCCGGCGAGTTCGGTGGCCTTGGGGCTGAAGGCGGAGATGTCGATGGGCACGGGCGCGTCCGGCAGCGTGTACAGGCGGGCGTTCTCCACCGTGTAGTGCTTGCCGTGATGGCTGACCTCCCCGCCGTCGAAGAGGCGGCGCATGATGTGGACGGCCTCCTCCAGCATCTCCAGCCGGACGGCGGCCCGGGGCCAGTGTTCGCCGTGGATGTGCTCGTTGAGCGCCTCGCCGCTGCCCACCCCCAGCCGGAAGCGGCCGCCGAGCTGGACGGCGCTGGTGGCCGCGGCCTGCGCGGTGACCGTGGGCTGGAGCCGCATGATGGGGCAGGAGACGGCCGTCTCGACGGGGAGCGAGGTGGCCTGGGACAGCGCCCCGATCACGGACCAGACGAACGGGCTGTTGCCCTGCGCCGAGTTCCAGGGGTGGAAGTGGTCGGAGATCCACAGGCTCGTGAAGCCGGCCTGCTCGGCCATGCGGGCCTGTTCGACCAGGGCGTCGGGGCCGTGCTCCTCGCAGGAGAGGAAATAGCCGTAGGCAGTCATCGGGTTCCTTCCGTGCAGCAGGTACGGGACCGGTTCCGGCGGCACTTGAGCACCGCGCCGGCGGCCGTCAGAAGAGCGGCGGCCGTCAGCGCGGGGTGCCGGGCGAGGACGGCCTGGGGCGCGTGGGCGTGGGACCGGGCGTCGAAGGCGCCGTGCGCGCCGAAGTCGCCGCCCCGGGCGTCGTCGACCGGGGACCAGAGGTTGTGCGGCCGGCCGTGGTCGGCCGGCTGGTCGGTCTGCTGGGAGTCGATGCCGGTCCGGGCGAGGTAGCGGTCCAGGAGCGCGGGCGCGAGGTTGTTGGCGAGGACGGTCGCCACGGTGGAGCCGCCGACGTAGTACTGCTTGCGCCGCGGGTGGTCCGCCGCGAACACGACGGCGCGGGCGGCCACTTCGGGCTGGTAGATCGGCGGCACCGGCTGGGGCCGCCGGGGGAGGCGGGAGAGGACCCAGGAGAACTGCGGGGTGTTGACGGCCGGCATCTGCACGACGGTGATGCGCACCCGGCTGTGCCGGGCGAGCAGTTCGGTCCGTACGGACGAAGTGAAGCCGTTGATGGCGTGTTTGGCGCCGCAGTAGGCGGACTGCAGCGGCACGGAGCGGTACCCGAGTGCCGAGCCGACCTGCACGATGGTGCCCGCGTCGCGCTCCGTCATACGGCTCAGCGCGGCCCGGGTGCCGTTGACGCATCCCGAGTACGTGACGGCGGTGACCCGTTCGTACTCCTCCGGGGCGATCTCCGTGAACGGGGCGAAGACGGAGACGAAGGCCGCGTTGACCCACACGTCGATCGGGCCGAAGGCCTTCTCCGCGGCGTCCGCGGCCGCCTCCACCTGGGCGCGGTCGGCCACGTCGGTGGGCAGCTGCAGGGCCAGCCCGCCCAGCTGCGTGACGTCCTTCGCGGCCGCCGCCAGCCCCGCCTCGCCCCGGGCGAGCAGCGCGATGCGCGCCCCCCGGCGGGCGAACAGCCGTGCCGCGGCCCGGCCGATCCCGGCACTGGCCCCCGTGATGACGACGGTCTGGTGCATGTGTCTGCCCTTCCGGGACGGGGACGTGGGGAGGCGGTGGTCATCGGACGCGGTAGGGGTCGGCCCGCTCGGCGTTCAGCGTCAGCCCGTGCCCTGGCGATCCGTCCGCGCCCGGCCGCACACTTCCGGCGGCCGGACCGAGCGTGCCGTCGAACAGCAGGGCCTCGATCCGGGTGTGGTCGTGGAACCACTCCAGGTGCCGCATGTTGGGCACGGCCGCCGCCGCGTGGGCGTGGGCGTGCGGGGCGCAGTGCCCGGAGAGTTCCAGGCCCGCCGCCTCCGCGAGGGCCGCGGCCCGCAGCCAGACGGTGATGCCGCCGCAGCGCGTGGCATCGGCCTGCAGGCAGTCCACGGCGCCCGCGGCCAGCATGTGCCCGAAGTACGGCAGGGTGTAGCCGTATTCGCCGGCCGCCACGTCCATGGCGACCGCGGCGCGGATCTGTGCCAGCCCGGCGAGATCGTCGGAGGAGACGGGTTCCTCGAACCAGGTGACGCCCTCGGCATCGAGGTGCCGGGCGATGCGCACGGCCTGCTTGCGGGTGTAGGCGCCGTTGGCGTCGACGTACAGTTCCACGCCGTCACCGATGCTCTTCCGTGCGCGGGTGATGCGATGGCGGTCCCGCTCCTCGGCCTTCCCCCACGCCTCGCCGATCTTGATTTTCGCGCGGGGGATGCCCAGTTCCTCGGTCCAGCCGCGCAGTTGGCGGTCCTGCTGCGCGTCGTCGTAGGTGGTGAAGCCGCCGCTTCCGTAGACGGGCACGTCCTGGCGGCACGCGCCGAGCAGCTGCACCAGGGGCAGGTCCAGCAGCCGGGCCTTGAGGTCCCACAGCGCGATGTCGACGGCCGAGACGGCCCCCGCGATCAGCCCCGGACGGCCCGCGTTGCGCACGGCCCGGCCCATCGCCTCCTGGGCCCCCGGCACGTCCCAGGCGCTGCGGCCGGTGACGGCGGGCGCGAGCTGGCCGGCGACGACGTCCGCCGTGGCCGGGGCGCCGTAGGTCCAGCCGAGACCGGTGGCGTCGCCGGAGCGCACCGAGACCAGCACGAGCGTCGTCGAGTTCCACGCGAGGGTGCCGTCGGCCTCCGGGCCGTCCGTGGGCACGGTGTAGACGGCGGTCGTGACCCCTTCGACCAGGGGGTCGCCCCAGGGCGCCGTCATCGCCGGCTCCCGGCGGGGGAGCGCAGTCCGCTGCGGGCCCCGGCGGCCAGCCGCGCGGCCGCCCGGTCGACCAGCGCCATGATGGTGAGCGCGGGATTCGCACTGCCCTGGGTGGGCAGCACACTGCCGTCCGTGATGAGCAGGTTGGGCACGGCGAAGCTGCGCAAGTCGGCGTCGACGACGCCGTGTTCGGCGTCGCGGGCCATCCGGCAGCCGCCGACGAGATGGGCGTACCGGTTGATCGTCATCAGCTCTCCCGCCCCGGCCGCGCGCAGGATGTCCTCCATCACCGTCTCCGCGGCCCGGATCAGCTGCCGGTCGTTCTCGCACTGGCTGTAGGCGAAGTGGGCCACCGGCAGCCCGTAACGGTCCTTCTCCTCGGCGAGCGTGACGCGGTTGTCCGGCAGGGGCAGCAGTTCGCACAGCGCGCCGAGGACGGCCCAGTGGACGTAGTCCTGCATGTACGAGCGCAGGTCCTCGCCCCAGTGGCCCTGCGCCGCCACGTGTTCGGCCCACACGATCGGCAGCGGGGAGACGTTCTGGACGGAGAAGCCCCGCCGGTAGGGCCGGGTGGGGTCGGTCTCGTAGAACTGCTCGGTCGTCACCTCCGGCGGCGGGGCCTTGTAGGCGCGCACCTCCTCGGCGAACCGGCCCGCGACCTGGGGTGCGCCCTGCACCATGACGTAGCGGCCGACGAGGTCGTGGTCGTTGCACAGGCCGTCCGGGAAGCGGCGGTTGGCGGAGTTCAGCAGCAGCCGCGGCGTCTCCAGCGAGTATCCGGCGACGGCGACCATGCGGGCCCGCTGGAACCGTTCCCTGCCGTTGCGGACGTACCGGACACCGGTGGCCAGCAGCCCCTGTGCGTCCAGTTCGATGCCCGTCGCCATGGACTGCGCGCGGATCTCGGCCCCGTTCGCGAGCGCGTCGGGGACGTGGGTGATCAGCGCGGACGCCTTGGCGTTGACCTTGCAGCCCTGCAGGCAGAAGCCGCGGTAGATGCAGTGCGGCCGGTTGCCGAAGCGGCCGTTGGTGATGGCGACGGGTCCGACCCGGGCCTCGATGCCCAGAGCCGCCGCGCCGCGCAGGAACACCTCCCCGTTGCCGCCGAGGGGGTGCGGCGCGTGCGGGTAGGCGTGCGGGTCGCCCCAGGGCCAGTACTGTCCGGCGACCGGCAGTTCCTCCTCGATCCGCTCGTAGGAGGCCCGCAGGTCCTCGTAGGACAGCGGCCAGTCGGCGCCCACGCCGTCCTCGCTGTACGTGCGGAAGTCGGACGGATGGAAGCGGGGGACGTACCCGGCGAAGTGCACGGTCGAACCGCCCACGCCCCGGCCCGAGTTGTTGGAGCCCAGCGGCACCGGGTCCGAGCCGGCGATCACGCGCGGGTCGGTCCAGTACAGGTGGTGGGAGCCGGCCTCGTCGCTGACCCAGTCGGCGTCGGGATTCCAGAACGGGCCCGCCTCCAGGCACACGACCGACCAGCCGTGCCGGCTCATGCGCTGGGCCAGGGTCGCCCCGCCAGCGCCGCAGCCGACGATGACGAGGTCGACCTCGTCATCGTCGGCGAAGCGCCGCATGCCGTCGACGAGTTCATGGTCGAGGCGGGCGTCGCCGCGGGGGAGCAGCCAGGCCGAGGCGTTGCGGGCCCGGACCCGGCGCAGCGGGGAGGCGCTTCGGCGCAGGGTGGCCAGGGCCGCCCCGGCCCCGGCTGCTCCCGTGCCCGGCCGGCGGGGGGATCGCCGGCCGGGGGTCTTCGTGTCGTCGCCGGCGGCGGCGGCGTCCGCGTTCCCGCCGCCGTCGTCCGGCCGGTGGGGTGTCTCCCAGGGTTCGCGCCGGTCCAGGCCCAGGCGCAGATAGCCGCGCGGGTAGGCCGGTCCGCCGAAGCCGATCTCGTTCCAGGCCCACGGGTGGGAGTAGAAGGCCGTGGCCGTGTAGCGGGTCCACAACCCCCACACGCGGGAGGCGGTCATGCCGTGCCAGTGGTCGCCGCCCGTGTCGTGCACGGCCTGGATCAGCTGTGCCTGTTCCACACGGGGCAGTTCGGCGAAGGGGCGGTCGTGCCGGGCATGTGCGTCGTCGTCCAGGGCCTTCAGGGACAGGCGCCACGCCGTGTCGTCCTCGGGCATGTCCGCGTACCGCCAGCCGTCGGTCTGCATCTCGGCCAGCCGCGCGTCGACCATCTCCAGGACCGGCACCCGGGGGTCGTCCCACTGCGCGAGAAGGTGGTCGAACAGCGCGGTGGCGACGGCCTCTTCGGCCAGGGAGAAGAACCGCATCTCCGGCTGCCGGGCGGTACGGGCCAGCACCACGGCCTGGGTCGTCGCGTCCCAAGCGCCGGTCTGCGCCAGTACGTCGTACCCGGGGAACCGGGTGGGGTGCCGCCCCGGCGTCATCGCCGGG
The DNA here is from genome assembly GCF_013030945.1 of Streptomyces morookaense. GTDB lineage: Bacteria > Actinomycetota > Actinomycetes > Streptomycetales > Streptomycetaceae > Streptomyces > Streptomyces morookaensis. The sequence continues at coordinate 155,826 of NZ_JABBXF010000004.1, forward strand.
CGGTCACCGGGCCCGCCGCGTGCCACGGTTCATCGCTCCCTGCGCAGCAGCGCGGCCAGCAGGCCCATTCCGCCGACCATCGTCACCAGCAGCGGCGCGAACAGCGGCGGGCCCATCTCGATGTTGTAGCGGGCCAGCGACCAGCCGCCCGGCTTCTGGGCGATGCCGCGCACGTGCAGGTAGGTGCCCTGCAGGCCGTTGGCGGCGATGACGGCCGAGGCGATGGGCAGCGCGGTCTTGGCCATCCGCTCGCTGGCGAACCCGGCGACGCCGGCGGCCACGCCGACCGGACCGAGCACCACCGGCCACCACATGACCCGGTTGCCGAAGCTGGCGCGGTCGTGTTCGAGGTAGATCTCGGCGGCGGTGACGAGCGCGCCGGCCGCCGTCAGCAGCGACAGCGAGCGCTCGAACCGGCCGTGGCGCACGTTGCGCACCATCCGGTCGATGACATACGGAGCCGGCGCCGGACGGGTCCGCATCCTCACCGTCCCTCCTCCTCCCCGGACTTGCGGTGCTTGGCACTGCCGGGCAGCATCTCCTGGATCTTCGCCTTGAACCCCTGGCGGACCATGCCGGCCCGGTCGCTGTCGCCCTTGAGGACGGAGGCGGCCGCCGCCTCGATCTGGTCGAGGGTGGCGTGCGGCGGGATCGGCGGCACGGCCGGGTCCGTGCGGAAGTCGATGACGAAGGGCCGGTCGGCGGCCAGCGCCTGCTGCCAGGCGGCGACCACCCCGTCGGGCTTCGTCACCCGCACACCGCCGAGCCCGAAGGAGTGCGCCACCTCCGCGTACGGCACGTCGGGGAGGGACTGCGAGGGCAGGAACTGCGGGGCGCCGGACATGGCCCGCATCTCCCAGGTGACCTGGTTGAGGTCCTGGTTGTTGAGGACGGCCACGATCAGCCGGGGGTCCTGCCACTCCCGGTAGTACTTCGCCGCCGTGATCATTTCGGCGAGGCCGTTCATCTGCATCGCCCCGTCCCCCACGAGCGCGATGGCCGGCCGGCCGGGGTGGGCGAACTTGGCGCCGATCGCGTACGGCACCCCCGGCCCCATGGTCGCCAGCGTGCCGGACAGCGAGCCGCGCATGCTCCCGCGCAGCCGCAGGTGCCGCGCGTACCAGTTGGCGGCCGAACCGGAGTCGGCCGTCACCACGGCGTTGTCGGGCAGCAGGGCGTCCAGGGCGTGGACCACGAACTCCGGGTTGACCGGCTCCGCTTCGACCGCCGCCCGCCGCTCCATGACCTCCCACCAGCGGGCCGTGTTCTTCTCGACCGTCTCCCGCCAGGAGCCGTTGTCCCTCGGCTTCAGCTGCGGCAGCAGCCGCAGGAGCGTCTCGCGGGCGTCGCCGACGAGGTTGACCTCGAAGGGGTAGCGCAGCCCGACCATGAACGGGTCGATGTCGATCTGCACGGCCCGCGCCTGGCCGAACTCCGGCAGGAACTGCGTGTACGGGAAGCTGGAGCCGATGACGACGAGGGTGTCGCAGTCGCGCATGAGCTCGTACGAGGGCCGGGTGCCCAACAGCCCGATGGCGCCCGTCACATAGGGCAGGTCGTCCGGCAGCGCGTCCTTGCCCAGCAGCGCCTTGGCCACCCCCGCGCCGAGCGTCCCGGCGAGCTGCTTGACCTCCTCGCGTGCCCCGCGGGCGCCCTGGCCGACGAGGATGGCGACCTTCTCGCCCGCGTTGATCAGCTCTGCGGCCCGCGTGATCTCCTCGTCCGCCGGCACCGGCGCGTAGGCGGGTGTGCCGAGGCTGGACGGGACCATCTTGAAGGCGTGCTGCGGCGGCGCGTAGTCCAGCTCCTGCACATCGGCAGGGATGATGAGGGCCGTCACCGTCCGCCGGGCCTGTGCCGTGCGCATCGCCCGGTCCAGGACGTTGGGCAGCTGCTCGGGGACCGTCACCATCTCGCAGTAGTCGGAGGCGACGTCCTTGAACAGACTGAGCAGGTCGACCTCCTGCTGGTACGAGCCGCCCATCGCGCTGCGGTTGGTCTGCCCGACGATCGCCACCACGGGAACGTGGTCGAGCTTGGCGTCGTACAGCCCGTTGAGCAGGTGGATGGCGCCGGGCCCGGACGTCGCTGCGCACACCCCGACCTTCCCGGAGAACTTCGCGTACCCCACGGCCTCGAACGCCGACATCTCCTCGTGCCGCGACTGGATGAACCGCGGGTCGTCGTCGGCCCGGCCCCACGCGGCGAGCAGGCCGTTGATGCCGTCACCCGGATAGGCGAACACATGGGTGACGTCCCACTCGCGCAGGCGGTGCAGGAGATAGTCGGACACCTTGGCGGACATGTTTCTCCCTTCGCGCGGACACGTGAGCGGGCGTCGCCGTGGTGTGCGCAGCGCCACAGGGTTACGGGTGACCAGTAGCGGGCCGCGGAAACGCGGATTCCGGGATTTCCGCTCGGACGGAAAGAGGGGCTGCTCCGCCTGCTGCCGGTTTGGCCGGCGGCCCGGCCGGGATACCCATGGCGCATGATCCCCTCTCAGGTCGACGACGCACTGCCGGAGCTGGCCCCCTTTCTGCACGCCGTGCAGGCGCGCAGGCCCGACGACGGCACGTGGTGCGAGGCGTGGACGGTCCGCGACATCGTGGCCCACCAGGCGGGCACCGCCGAGGAACTGGCCCGGGTGCTCCAGGCGTTCCTCGCGGGAACACCGGTGGAGACCAGGGGCTTCGAACGCGAGGCGCCCTACCGGCGGTTGTCCGACCCCGAGCTGTGGACGGCGTTCCTCAGCCGCTGCGAACAGCTCGCCGAGATCACAGCGGCCGCCGCACGCGACCTGTCACCGGACACGGAGGTGATCTGGACCGGCCGGTCCGTGACGGTCCCCTTCTTCGCGGAACACCTGCGCGAGGAGCTGATCCTGCACCGCTGGGACCTGACCGGCGACGACCGCACGGCCGTGCAGGCGCTCGACGAGCCGTGGATGACGGAGCACAGCGTGGTCTCCGTCGGCCGGCCGCTGCTCGCCCGCGGCAGCGCAGGTCTGGATCTCGGCCCCGACGGGCGGGTCGAGGGCCGCCTGCGCACGCCGGGCACGGACGACGTCGTGGTGACCGCCGACGCAGACGGCACCGCCATCCGGCGCGCCGCACCCGAGGGCCCGGCCACCATCGAGAGCGACGCGGCCGTGCGCGTCCTGCTGCTGTGGGGACGGCGCCCCGCGGACCCGTCGCGCTGGCACAGCACCGCCGGACCCGAGACCCTGCGCAGGGTACGGACCCTCCTGAGCGGCTATTAGCGGCTGCCGGCGGCTGCTGAGGGGAGACCGGTTCAGCGGCGGCCCAGCGCCCGCTTCAGCTCGTCCTTGTTCATCTGGGAACGGCCCTCGATGTTCTTCTGCTTCGCCTCGTTGTAGAGCTGCTCCTTGGTGGGGCCCTGGGCCCCGGAGTGCGAGCGCTGGCCGCCGCGCCGGGAGGAGGACATGTCCTGCAGGGACGAGCGGCTGGCGGTCTTCGACTCGCCCGAGCGGGCCCGCTCCTTGTTGACGGTCCGTGCGGCGATCTCCTCGGCGCGCTTGGTGCTCTCGCCGCGCTGCTTCGCACTGTCCTTGATGTGCTCGTACTGCCGTTCGCGCTTGGAACTCGATCCTCGGGGCATCGCACTGTCTCCTCGGCTCGGTATGGGGATTCGGTAGGGGAATTCGGTAGGGGGATGTCGTTCACCCATCACCGTGACACCTGCCGCCGGGCACCGCAGGGCGTGAGCCGCCGATCGTGGCGCGCGGCTCAGCCGACGGGCCAGAGGACGAGCGCCGAGAGCAGCCCGATGCCGGCCGCCGTCCAGACCACGTAGTCGCCGACGTGCCCCGAGTGCAGCCTGCGCAGCGGAGCGCTCCAGCGCCCCGTGGGGAGCGCCCTGCGCACCGCCAGCGCGGCGAGGCCCGTGGCGAGCGCGGCGGACAGCAGGCCGAGCCCCGCACCCGTCGGCGTCCACCACGCCGCCGGCCCCGGCGGGGCCGCGCCGCGGCGCCCGTCGAGGACGACGGCGGCATAACCGGCGTGGTCGGTGAACGCCCGGGCGGCCGCCCCCACTTCCTCGGCGAGGGCGGGGACCGCTCCCACGGCGAGGGCACCCGCCAGCAGCAGGCCCGCCACCGCGATCATCGGCCGGGGCAGGCGCCACGCCGGTTCCTCGGTCTCCGGCTCCTCGTCCCCGCGGGTCTCCGGTTGTGTCGTACGAGGCGCCTGCCCGGCTCCGAGGAAGACATGCGCCGTCACACGCAGAACCGCACCTCCGGTGACGGCCGACACGAGAACGAAGACCACCGGCAGCCAGGGGGAGTGCTCCTCGGCCAGCGCCTTGCCCAGGGCCGTCCCGAACGGCGGCAGGCCGGCGAGCGCGAAGGCACCGACGGCGAACAGCACCCCGACACCTCTCATGTCCCGCCCCCGGCCGTGGAGTTCGCATTCGTCGACACTGCCGTGCCGGTCGAGGAGCACTCCGGTGGACGCGAAGAGCGCGGCCTTGGCACCCGCGTGCCCCAGCACGTACAGGCAGACCCCCGACACGCTCTCCGCCGTCCCGGCAGCGAGCCCGACGAGGAACAGCCCGGTGTGGGAGACGGTGGAGAAGGCGAGCAGCCGTTTCACGTGCCGCTGCTGCCAGCACATCGCCGCACCGACCAGTGCGGTCGCGACCCCGAGGACGAGGAACAACCGCCGGACGTCCTCCGCCGGCACGCCGCCCGGCCCGGCGAACACGGTGAAGTGGACGCGCGCGGCCCCGTAGACGCCCAGCTCCACCATCACCCCGGACAGCAGCATGCACACCGGCGTCGGCGCCACCGCATGCGCGTCGGGCAGCCAGAAGTGGAAGGGCACGGCGGCAGCCTTGACCAGGAACCCGGTCAGGACCAGGACGAACGCGGCGACGACCAGCGCGTCCCGCCGCGGAGCCGCGTCCAGCTGCCGGCCCACCTGCGCCATGCCCAACTCGCCGGTACGGGCGTACAGCAGCCCGACGCCGAGCAACGAGGCATATCCGCCGAGCGAGTTGACGAACCCGAAGGCCAGCGCACCCTGCACGGGCCGCGCCTCCTCGACCCGGTACCCGGTCAGCGCGTAGCCGACGACACCCATCAGCTCGAAGAACACGAACGCGTCGAAGAGGTCCCCGGTGACCGCGAAACCGCACATACCCGCCTGGAACAGCAGGACGAGCGCGGGGTAGGCACCGGCATGGCCGCGCGGCGGTTCGTCGAAGTAGTGCCAGGAGTAGACCAGTACAGCGGTGACGAGCAAGGACGTCAGCGCCGCCAGGCCCAGCCCCACGCGATCGCCGACGAGGACGATGCCGACGCTGTGCCCGTGGTACGGCTCCCAGCCGCCGACCCAGGACACGGCGGTCCCCCGGGCGAGGAGGACCAGGGCGAGCCCCGCGGTGCACGCGGCGCACAGGCACCCCACGCTCTCCGCGACGATGCGGGGCATCCGGCGCCCGGCACCCACGAGCAGCGCCGCGCCGAGCAGCGGCACCGCGACGACCAGGGGGAGGAACCGGTCCATCGCGGCTCAGCCCTTCAGCTCGTGGAGCTCGTCGGGGTCGGTGGTCCCGTGCCGTTTGGCGGTCTGGACGACCAGGGCCAGCAGCAGTGCGGTCACCGTGGCGCCGACGACGACATCGGTCAGGGCCAGGGCCTGCACGACGGGGTCGACCACCGAGGCCGTGGTCGGCGTGTCGGAGAAGACCGGCGCGGTGCCGCCACGCCGGTAGCCGACGGCCAGCAGCAGGACGTAGGTGGCGGACTGGGCGACGGACAGGCAGCCCACGGCGTGCACCAGGTTCCGGCTGGTGGCCAGGCCGTACACGCCGACGAGGAAGATCCACCCGGCCACGGCATAGGGGAACACGCTCAAGCCGCCTGCTCCTTCCCGCCGTCGCCGCCCTCGATCTCCAGTGCCTGGACGAGGAAACGGGCCAGCAGGACGACGACGGCCGAGGCCACCTCCAGGCCGACGGCCGCGTTGAGCAGCGGGACCGTGCCGCCGGAGGAGAGGGTGTTGAACGTGCCGAACGGCAGCACATTGGCCAGGTACGCCGAACCGGCCAGCAGCCCCGCGACGCCGAGCACCACGTAGGCCGCCTCGCCCACGGCATCGCCCACCTCGTAGAGCCCGAGCGGCCGGATGCGCTCCAGCGCCGGGTAGTCGACGGCGATGTACAGCAGGTGCAGGGCCGTGGCGACGACCACCCCGCCCTGGAAGCCCCCGCCCGGGCTGAGCTGGCCGTGCGCGATCACGTAGAGGCCGATGAGCAGGGTGGCCGGCAGCGCGACGAGCCCGTAGCGGCGCAGGGCGGCCGGCACGGGTCCGGGGCGCGGGGCCCTGGTCCGTTCGTCACGTGCCTGCCGGAGCAGCACGACCGTGCCGAGGACGGAGGCGAAGAGGATGCTCTCCTCGCCGAGCGTGTCGAAGCCGCGCTGGTCGAAGTTGACGGCGGAGACGGTGTTCGCGGTGCGGCGGTTCACGGAGGCCTGGACCGCCCGGTCGCCGTACGGGTGCCAGGCGCCGCCGAAGTGCGGCATGTCCAGGAACGCCGTGACGAACAGCGCGGCCGTCGCCAGAAGTCCCGCGGCCAGCACCCCCATCCGCACGCGCCGGCTCATTCGCGCCCCCGGCCCTTCCCCTTCCGGACCTTGCGCACGGTCAGCAGGATCATCAGCGGGGTCAGGGCCGAGCCCACGCCCAGCTGTGAGAGGCCCACATCCGGTGCCTGCAGCACCGTGAAGGCGACCGCGAGACCGAGGCCGAGGAGGGAGAGGACGACGGCCTGCCGCGCCGGGTCCCGGTTGAGCACGGCCGCGGTGGCGGCGGCCGCGACGAACATCAGCGCGAGGACCACGAGTACGTCAGCCACGGCGCACCGCCCGGGTCGTGGCCACGCCGCCGGCGAGCAACAGCAGCCCGATGACGACCAGTTTGACCGTCGCCCGGCCCGGTCCGGTGACGATGCACAAGGGGATGACCGTCGCGGGCGTGGCCACCGCGACGACGGGGGTCAGCCACCGGGCGCCCGGCGGGTCCCCGCTGTCGCGGTCGAGGAGGAGCCGGGCGAAGACCAGCGTGCCGGCCGGGCCCAGCACTGCGACGACGAGCGCGAGATCGACGTACGCGGTGCGCCCGTACCCCTGCGCGAGCAGCAGGAAGACCAGGCACAGCAGCAGGGTCGCCATGTTCTGGGCGACGACCCGGCGCCCGGCCCCGCCGGATGCCGCGGCCCACAGGCTCGGCCCCAGCCCGCCGACGAGGAGGAGGGCCGCACCGCCCAGCCACGGGTTCACCGGCCCGCCGCCCGCCGTGCCGCCCGGGCCGCGCAGGCGGCCGCGAGGGCGGCCGCGGAGCCGACCGCGAGCTCCAGTGTGCCGACCGTGCTGATCAGCATGATCCACAGCGTGAGGAGCGCGATCCACCAGCCGAGCACCTCCGCCACGGCCCTGACGATGCCCCGCATCCTCGCTCCACCTCCGCGTCCGCCTGGAATGCCCCAGTATCAGCCGTTTCAAGATGTGGACACGTCGACCGCGAGGGCGTGTCGCGCCGGGGGAGGGTCGGGCCGCCAGCACGCCGATGCCGAGCCCGATCGGTACGGTCACCCACGGTGCACGGAAGATTCATATGTCAGAGGAGTGATGACACCCGATGGCCGACACCCCCAGCAGCCGCTTCGACCCCGCCGACGCCCCGGTCCCGCAACAGCTCTGCGACATCGGAGCGCTCACCGCCGGGCATCCCGCAGCGGCCGGAGCCCTGTGGCGGCTGGCGGAGCCGGGCAGACAGCTCGACGCCAACGTGGTCCGCCTCCCGCCCGGCAAGCACGTCGACACCCACGTCGAACCGGACCTGGACGTCCTGCTCGTCGTCACCGCCGGCGACGGAACCCTCGGCACCGCTCTCGGCGCGCAGCCGCTCGCCGAGGGAAGCGTCGTCTGGCTTCCCCACGGCTCCTCCCGCAGCATCACTGCGGGAGGCGACGGCATCTCGTACCTCACCGTCCACCGCCGCCGCCCCGGAATGCAGATCCAGGCGCACCGCACGGGCGGTTGACCGCCCGGATGCCGGGTACGCGCACCTTCCCGAGCCAACCAGGTAGGGAGGTACCGGTCATGGGCATGGGAGGGTGCATCGGTCTGATAGCCGCGGGCGCAATCCTGGCCTTCGCCACGGACTGGCATGTGAAGGGCGTGAATCTCACGCTGGTCGGGCTGATCCTGATGGTGGTCGGCGTCATCGGAACGTCGGCGTACGTCAGCGTGTTCAAACGCCGGCGCACCCAGCCGCCGCCTCCGGCGGCGCCGGTGATCGAGGAGGACCACCGGTTCACGCGCTGAACGGCGCGCGGGACAGGGACGGGGAAGCCGGGTTCACACCACGGCAGGACTGCCGCTTGCCGCCGGCCGTCGCAGTTGCAGGGCGATGGGGTGGTCGCTGATGACGTCGGCGGCCTCGGCGAGGCGGTCCTCTCTCCGGTTTGTCACCGGGTGTGCCCCCATCCGGCCGTCCGGCTGCGCGTGGGCCCATCGGCCCATCGCCGGGACCGGCCGGCACGCTGTGCCGTTCGACTGGCAGGCACGGGCTCGCTCTCCCAGGGTGGTAGGCGGCTCCACGGCCCGGGGAACGGGCAGTGGTCCGGTTGCTCCGCGCGACGAAGGCAGGGACGGATATGGAGATCAAGTACGCCATGAGCTCGCCGCCGGCCAGCGTGCCGCCGGAGGCCACGCTGGAGGAGGCGGCCCGGCGCATGGCCGACGCGAAGGCGGGGGCACTGCCCGTGGTGCAGGACGGCCGGGTGATCGGCGTGCTCACAGACCGGGACCTGGTCGTCCGCGCGATGGCTCACGGCCTGTCGTCCCGGACGAGGGCCGAGGAGGTCATGTCCACCGACCCGGTCACCGTGACGGCCGACACGCCCGTCACCGCCGCACTGCACGCCATGCGGTCCATCAACGTCCGCCATCTGCCCGTCGTGGACGACGGCAGGCTGGTCGGCATGGTGTCCTTCGACGACCTGTTCACGTATCTGTCCGCCCAACTGGGCGCGCTGGCCGACATCGTCCACGCGGTCCGCAGGGCCCCGGGGGGCTCCCCCCGTCCGCACGGGGACGCGCCCAGGTGAGGGTCTCGGCGCTGATGACCACGCCGCCGGTCACCGTGGGGATGCGCGCCACCGCGCAGGAGGCGGCTCGCCGGATGGAGGAGCAGGCCGTCGGATGCGTACTCGTCACGGAAGAGGGAACGCTGCGCGGCATCGTGACCGATCGTGACATCGCCGTCCGTGCGGTCGCCCGTGCAGCCGGGGGCGAGGCGCCGGTGGCCGGTCTCATGTCCGCCCCGGTGATCACCGTGGGCGCATCGGACGACCTCGAACGCGCCTACCACCTCTTCCGGCGGCACGACATCCGGCGCCTGCCCGTCCTCGACGGCGGCCGCCCGGTCGGCATCCTGGCCATCGACGACCTGTTCTGCGACGCCCTGCAGCGTCTGGCCGACCTGCTCACCCCCCTCTCCTGGAGCGCGCTCCGCGAGCAGGCACGGCCCGCGGCCGACGGCCGCGTCCACCGTCCCGGGCACGGGTCCCGCTGACCGCTCCCCTTCTTCCGGACATCTGCGGGACGGAGCCGGGCAAGCATGCCGGTGAAGCCGCCGCACCCCGGCGCTCCGCACCGGGCCCGGACTCCGGCCGTACCGGCCCGAGCTGCTGGAACGGGGCGTCCGTGCCATCCTGGCGTCAACGCCGCGCCGGGGTCTCCGGCTGGGTGAGCCCTGCAAGGAGGACCCCCTCGCTACCGGACCGCCACTCCGGTACCCGGGCAGGCGAGGAGGTGACGAGACATGCCGGAGCAGACGGTCCACAAGTCCGCCAGGGCACCTGTCGAGCCCAACCTGAGGGACTACGACAGCGCGTGTGCGCGGTTCGACTGGGCTCGCGCCCGGGCGGCCTCGGCGGCACCATCACCCGCGCCGACATCGCACGCGCCGCCGAGGTCCCCGGCCCTCCGAGACCGACGGCCGGGCGGGAAAAGGCCGGGGCGGCCGCAGGGGCCGAGGAGAACAGGGCCGCGGCAATGCGCCACGCCATCGGCGACCTGATGAGCCGCTCCAAGCGGGAGATACCGCACTACAGCTTCCGCGACGCCCTCGAACTCGGCTCCCTGGACTTCCTCCGCCTCGTCGAGACCTTCGGCGACCGCACCGGATGTCGCATCGACGAGGACGACTACCCCGCATTCACCACGCTGTCCGGCGCCACCGGATTCCTCGTCGAACACGCACCATGACGGCCCCGCAGCCCGACCCCGCCGGGAAGACCCGGCCCACCGGAAGGAGAGGAACCACATGCTGGAGAGAGCCGAGGACACACCCGCCGGCGTCGACGCGGTCAAGGCGATCGGGACCGTGACGAAGAGCGACTACGAAACGGTGGTCGAGCCGCTCGTCGACGCAGCACGCAGAGAAGGCCGCAGGATCCGGATCCTGTGCGAAATCGGCCCGGAATTCCGGTCGTTCACCCCGGGTGCCGGCTGGGAGGACCTCAAGGTCGGCATCGGCGCCCTGCGGCTCTTCGAAGGCTGCGCGGTCGTCACCGACATCGCCTGGATCCGGGAGTCGACCAGGCTGGTGAGCTTCCTGACCCCCTGCCCGGTGCGCCTCTTCGACATCCAGGAACGTGAGGAGGCCCTCCGCTGGCTGGAGTCGCTGCCCGAGGGTCCCGGCATCTCCCACCGCCTCCTGAACGAGCCCCCCGTTCTGGTCGTGGAGGTCGAACAGCCCCTGCGCGCGGCGGACTTCGACGCCCTGACACTGACCGCTGACAACTGGCTGGCCACGCACGCCGAGCTGGCCGGCGTCGTCATCCACGTACGCGAGTTCCCCGGCTGGGAGAACATCGGCGGCCTGATCCGGCACGTACGGTTCGTCCGCGATCACCATCGCAGGATCGGAAGGATCGCGCTGGCGGCCGACAGCAGGGCCGCCTCCCTGGTGCCGCAGCTCGCGAACCACTTCGTCCAGGCCGAAGTGCGGCGGTTCGGGTACGACGAACTCGACGAGGCCCTGGCGTGGGCGGCGGGCTCCCCGGACGAGCCGGCCGGTGCGGGCCGGTCCGGCTGAAGGCGCCGCCGGCGCCGCGGCGCCGATCGGCACGCCGGCCTACCGCTCCCCGGGCCCGGCGGTGCCCCCGTCCGCCGGGCCGCCGGTCCTGTCCACGCGCTGTGCCGCACGGTCCAGGCATGCGACGACCTCGTCGTCCCCGGTCTGCGAGAAGTCGCCGTAGAACTGGCCGATCGCGAAGAAGTCCCGCGGGGTGTGCAGGCTGATGGCGTCGTCGGCGTCCCCGCCCAGACGGGAGATCCACTCCGGCGGCGCCACGGGGACGGCCAGTACGACGCGTGCGGCGCCGCGGGCGCGGACGATCCGGCACGCCACCCGAGCCGTCGACCCTGTGGCCACACCGTCGTCGACGACCAGAACCGTCCGGCCCTCGATCCCGACGGGCACCCGCCCCCTGCGGTACGTCCGGGCCCGGCGTTCCAGCACGGCGCGCTCGTCCTCCTCGACCCGCGCCAGCTCCTCCGGTGTGACGCCCGCCTGCCGCACCACGTCGTCGTTGATCACGCGCATGCCGTCCTCGCCGATGGCCCCCATGCCCACTTCGGGCTGGAAGGGCACGCCCAGCTTCCGCACCAGGCAGATGTCCAGAGGAGCCCCCAGAGCCGCGGCGACCTGCGCGGCGACCGGCACCCCGCCCCGGGGCAGTCCGAGCACCACGACCCGCCGGCCCTTGAACTCCTCCAGGCGGGCGGCGAGTTGGCGGCCTGCGTCGATCCGGTTCCGGAACAACATCTGCTGCCTCCTCGGGACTCCTGATGCCATGGTGACTCTGTGCGTCCGCCCGTGGCCACTGGGAGCGGCCGCGACCGGTGCGTGTGGCAGGGCGCCCGAAGTCCGGGATGATGGAAGGCGGACGGTCCGCCAGGGGGCACCCCGGCTCGTGCGGTGTACAGGAGGACCACGATGGGCGTTCGTGTCGTGGCGGGTACGGCGCACCCGGCCCTGGCCGGTGCTGTCGCGGCAACGCTGGGCGCGGTGTCGGTGGAATGCGAGCCGATGTGCTTTCCCGACGGGGAACTGCGGCCCGTCGTCGGCCATGTGCGCGGTGGCGACGTGTACGTGGTCCAGCCGACGGGACCTGCCGTCAACGAGTGTGTGATCGAGCTGCTCCTGCTCCTCGACGCGTGCCGCCGGGGCGGTGCGGACCGGATCACCGCGGTGGTGCCGTACTTCGGCTACGCCCGGCAGGACCGCCGCACCCGGTCGGGGCAGCCGGTGGGCGCCCGGGTGATGGCCGAGGCGCTGGCTGCGGCCGGCGCGGACCGGATGCTCGTCGTGGACCCGCACACCGCCGCGCTGGAGGCCACGTGCGGTATCCCCGTGGACATGCTGACGGCCGTGCCGGTCCTCGCCGGTGCACTCGCGCAGGAGACCGCCGAGACGGCTGTGGTGGTGTCGCCGGATCTGGGTGCCGTCAAGCTGGCCGAGCACTACGCCGGGCGCCTGCGGCGGCCGGTCGCCGTGGTGCGCAAGACCCGGGTGTCGGGCATGAGCGTGCACGCCGAGGAACTGGTCGGTGACGTCGCGGGGCGGCCCGCGGTCATCGTGGACGACATGATCAGCACGGGTGGCACGGTGGAAGCGGCCGTACAGGTCCTGCTCGGCCACGGGGCCGCTCCCGACATCACCGTGGCTGCCACCCACGGACTTCTGGCGGGGCCTGCGCGGGAACGACTCGGACACCTCCCGATCCGCCGCCTGTACGTCACGAACACCCTCGCGGTCGACGCAACGCCGGAGCTGCCGCTCCAGGTCCGGTCGGTGGCCTCGCTGCTCGCCGACGCCATCAACCGCCTGCACCACAGCGAACCCCTGGACTCTCTGCTGATGCGTACCTGAGGCTCGACGGGTGCGCGAAGCGAGCACGGTTCCGGTTCTCGCCCACCCGCCCCCCGGGCGCCGCACGGACGGAGCCCGCTCCCCGGGCCGTCATCGAACGGCCCAACCCGGAGTGCCGCCCCCTCCTGCAGGTGGCGAGAGTGGAGGCGGCAGCCGAGGCGACGGTGGCGCATGTTCCGGAAGGAGGGGCAGGTATGGCCGGGTTCCGCGACTTCCTGGCACGGTTCCGCCCCGCCGGAGCTCCGGGGGCCGTCACCGGAATCCCCGCCGACCGTTCGGAGGAGGTGACGGCCGAGCTGCAGCGGCCCCTGTCGCAGCTCGATGCCGCAGCCGCAGAGGCCCGGGCCGTCCGCGAGGCCGCGGCGGCGGAGGCCGAGCGGATCCGGAGCCGCGGCCGGCAGCGGGCGGAGGGGATCACGGAACGGGCCAGGGCGGAGGCCGGCCGCGTCCGGCGGGAGGCGGCCGACGCGGCGCGTGCGGCCGCCGCCGTGCACGCCGCGGAAGCGGCCGCAGCCGGGGAACGCGACGCCGCTCTCACGCGGCGCCGGGCGCAGGAGCGTCTGCCGGCACTGGCCGACCGCGTGGTGGCGGACGTACTGCGGGACATCGCGGCGTACCCGGCCCGTCCCCCTGCACCGGCCGACGACCCGGACGGAGGGAGGGGCCGGTGGGAGCGGGACGGGTCGCCGGAGTGACCCGCGCCAAGGCCGTCCTCTCCAGACGCCTCGGGGCCTCCGGAGCGCGGGACATCGCGGCCTCCGGAACACCGGCCGGGGCTCTGCGGCGCCTGACGGACTCTCCGTACCGGCGAGGCGTCGACGCCGGAGCCACCCTGGAAGAAGCCCAACGCGCCGTGACCTCCACCCTGTTGTGGAATCTCCGGGTCCTCGCCGGATGGCAGCCCAGGGACGGAGTGAACGCGCTGCGGGTGCTCGCCGCCGGATTCGAGATCGCCAACGTGCGCGACCTGCTCCGTGCGTCGGCAGGGGCGGACAGCCCGCCGCCGTACCGCCTGCGGGCGTTGGCGACCGCCTGGCCGCGCATCTCCCGGGCCCGTACGAACACCGGCGTGCGCGCCGCACTCGCCGCGTCACCCTGGGGGGACCCGGGGGCGGACTCGCCCGCCGCCCTGGTCACCGGGATGCGGATCTCGGCCGCGGTCCGCATGGCGTCCACCGTGCCCTGCGCCGGGGACTGGGCCGCGGGCCGCGCCGCGCTGCTCGTGGCCCGCGAACGGTTCGTCAGCGGCCGCCGGCTGACGGAGCCGTCGGCACGCCGGGCCTCCCGCCTGCTCGGCCCGGAGGCCGTACGTGCCCCGTCCTTCCCCGAATTCCGGCGCCTGTTGCCGCGCGCCGCCCGCTGGGCGACCGAGGGCGCCGGCAGGGCCGAGGACCTGTGGCGCGCCGAGGCGCACTGGTGGAAGCGGATCGAACAGGACGGCCTCGCCCTGGCCCGGCGCTCCGGCTACGGCATCGAGCCCGTCGTGGGGGCCGTGGCCGTCCTCTCGGCGGACGCCTGGCGGGTGCGCGGCGCTCTCGAACTGGCGGCCCGCGGAGGACCGGCCGGGGAGGCCGACGATGTCCTGGTATGAGGCCGCACTGCCGGTGCGCATGCGCCGGGTGGCGATCGTCGCCCCCCGGGAGGCCCTGCGGGACACGCTCGTCCGCACCGCCGAAGCCGGCTGCGTGGAGATCGACACGGGCGGCGAGGCGGGGGACCGGCCCCGCGGGGAGGCGGAGCGCCGGTTCCTGCGGATGCGCGCGGGCACGGTGGCCCCGGTGCTCAGCGGCGGCGCCCCCGATCTCGACGCCCTGGAACGGGCCGGCCGCAGCGACCTGCTGGCCGGAGAAGCAGAGCTGGAGAGGTACGCGGCCGGCGCGACACGCCGGGGACCGGTCGCCGCACTCGCCGGCTGGTGCCCGGCGACGGACCTCTCCCGGCTCGGAGCACGGCTGGCCGCCGTCGGTGGCACGGTCGTCCCCCTGGAGAATCCCCGGGGCGTCGATCCGCCGACTTTGCTGCGCGGCGAGGGGCCGGTGCGCCGGTCCTTCACCTCGCTGGTCACGACCTACGGCACCGTGCCGTACGCCGACGTGGACCCCAGCTGGCCGGCCGGAGTCGTCTACGTGCTCATGTTCGGAGTGATGTTCGGCGACGCCGGCCACGGCATGCTGCTGCTCCTGCTGGCCCTGGCGCTGCGGTCCGGACGCCCGGCCCGGTGGGCGTTCCTGCGCCCCGTCCTGCCGTTCGTCGCGGGAGCGGGGGTCACCGCCACCCTGGCGGGCGTCGCCTACGGCGAGTTCTTCGGTCCCACGGGGGTCCTGCCCGCCCTGTGGCTCGACCCGCTGTCGGCGCCCGGGACGCTGCTGGCCTGTTCGGTCGCGGCCGGGGGCCTGCTGCTCGCACTCGCCCACGTCGCCGGGGCCGTCAACCGGTGGCGGGAACAGGGCCCGGCGTACGCCGCGTACGCGGCCTCCGGCCTGGCGGGTCTCGCCCTGTTCCTCGGGGTGGCGGGGGCGTTCGCCGGCGTGTACTTCCGCCAACCGGCCGCCGCACTCGCGGGAGCGGCCGTCGCCCTGTGCGGCCTGTCCCTGATCGGCACCGGGATGTACACCGCCTCGTCCGGCGGATTCGGCGGCGCCGTCCAGACCGGCGTGCAGCTCTTCGACACGGTCGTGCGCATCGGCGCGAACACCGTCTCCTTCGCACGGCTCGCCGCGTTCGGGCTGACCCACGCCGCACTCGGCGGGGTCGTGTGGCGCGGCACGACCGCCCTGGCGGGCCTCGGCCCGGCCGGAGTGCTCGGAGCCGCGGCCCTCTTCCTCGTGGGAAACGCCCTCACGTTCGCCCTGGAGGCCCTGGTGGCCGGGATCCAGGCGCTGCGACTGGAGTTCTACGAGCTCTTCTCCCGGCTCTTCGAGTCCCAGGGCCGGCCCTTCCGGCCCTGGCACCTGCCCGTCCAACGCACGGAGGCGACACCGTGATCACCGTCCTCATCTGCTGTCCCGTCGCACTGGCGGTCCTCCTCCCGGTCCGTCGGCTGCTCCGGCGGCGCGGTGCGGCCGTGCGCCGGAGGCCGGGCGTGGACGCGCTGCCGCTCGCCGCCGCCCTCGGACCGCTGATCGTGGCCCTGACCGCCGGGCCCGCGCACGCGGCCCCCGCGGCCGCCGCGTCGTCCGGGTCGAGTTCGGCCGCGCTCATCGGCGCGGCCGTCGCCGTGGCGGGGGCGTCCATCGGGGCGGCGATCGCCGTGGCCTACACGGGCGCCGCCGCCATCGCGGCGCTCAGCGAGCGACCCGAGCTGTTCGGCCGGGCGATGGTCATCGTCGGCCTCGCCGAGGGGATCGCCATCTACGGGCTCGTCATCGCCATCATCCTCATCGGCAAGCACTGAGGCGGGCGTCGGCCGTGGGCACGGTGGTCGCCGTGGGCGAGGAGACCGGGGTGGCGGGGTTCGCGCTGGCCGGTGCCGTGCTCCGCCCGGCCGCGCAGGCGGAGGAGGTCCGGGCCGTGTGGCGGTCCCTGCCCGCCGGCACCTCCCTGGTGATCCTCACACCGGCCGCCGCCGAGGCCCTCGGCGACGAGGCCCTGGAATGCCGCGACCCGCTGACCGTGGTGATGCCGCCATGACCGGGCCGGTCCAGGACGCGGGCGCGCTCGGCCCCGTACGCGCCGAACTGCTGCGCACCGCCCGGGCGGAGGGCGAGGCGCAGCTCGCCCGGGCGCGCGAGGAGGCCGCCGCGGCGGTCCGCGAGGCCCGGGCCGCGGCGGAGGAGATCCTCGCCGCCGCCCGTCGCCGGGGCGCCGCGGACGGTGCCGCGGCAGCGGCTGCCGAACTGGCCGGGGCCCGGCGCGCGGCGCGGCATCTGCTGCTCACCGCCCGGCGTGACGCCTACGACCAGCTGTGCGACTGCGTCGTGCAGCAGGTACGGGACCTGAGACGCAGCACGGACTACCCGCGTCTGCGCCGTCGGCTGGAGGCACGGGCCAGGGCGCTCCTGGGGCCGGGCGCCTCGCTCACCGAACCGTCCGGCGGCGGGGTGCTCGCCCTGGCCCCGGGGCGCCGCGTCGATCTCACCCTGGAGGCCGTGGCCGCCCGTGCGCTGGACCGGCTGGGCCCGGAGGCGGAGGATCTGTGGACGCCCTGACCGCGGCCGGACCACCGGAGTCCGGGCCGGGCCCCGCCACGATCGTGCGCGTCGCGGGCCCGCTGGTCGAACTGACGTGCTCCGGTGGTGTCGCGATGCACGATCTGGTCCGCCTCGGACGGGCGGGGCTGCTCGGCGAAGTGGTGGCGATCGGCCGCGACACGGCGACCGTTCAGGCGTACGAGTACACCGGGGGCCTGGCTCCGGGCCACGCGGCCCTGCCCCGGGGCCGTCCGCTGACGGCCCTGCTGGGTCCCCATCTGCTCGGCGGGGTCTTCGACGGGCTGCTGCGCCCGCTCTCCGGCGCCGGCGACCGGCTCGTACCCGGCCTGGCGCCCGAGCCCTCCCGGGACGACGGCCTGTCGTTCTCCCCGCGGATGCGGGCGGGCGACGAGGCCGGCGAGGGGGCCGTGCTCGGCGAGGCCGGCGGCCCGGGACCCGTGCCGTTCCGGGTTCTCGTCCCCCCGGGCGCCGGCGGAACGGTGACCTGGATCGCCCCCGAGGGGCGCTGCTCCACCCGGGAGCCGGTCGCCCGGGTGGGCCGGACAGACGTGTCCCTCACGACCGAGTGGCCGGTCCGCACGCCGCGGCCGGTGCGCGAGAGGGTTCCGGCGCGCGAGGCGCTGCACACCGGCCAGCGCGTCATCGATCTGCTGTTCCCGGTGGCCAAGGGCGGCACCGTCGCCGTGCCGGGCGGTTTCGGGACGGGCAAGACCGTCCTGCTGCAACAGATCGCCAAGTGGAGCGACGCCGACGTCATCGTCTACGTCGGGTGCGGGGAGCGCGGCAACGAAATGGCCGACCTCCTCACGGAGTTCGCCGGCCTGGAGGACCCCCGCACCGGCGGCCGGCTCGTCGACCGCACCGTCACCATCGCCAACACCTCCAACATGCCGATGATGGCCCGCGAGACGAGCATCCACACCGGCGTCACGGTCGCCGAGTACTTCCGCGACATGGGCCTCGACGTGGTCGTCATCGCCGACTCGACGTCCCGCTGGGCCGAGGCCCTGCGCGAGTTCGCCTCGCGCACCGGGGCCCTGCCCGCCGAGGAGGGGTACCCGGCCGAACTGGCCTCCGCCATCGCCGCGTTCTACGAGCGGGCGGGAGCGGTGACGACCCTCGGCGGCACGCGCGGCTCCGTCACCGTCATCGGAGCGGTCTCCCCGCCCGGGGGAGACATGACGGAGCCCGTCACGGCGCACACCGAACGATTCGTGCGCTGCCTGTGGGTCCTCGACCGCGACCTCGCCTACGCCCGGCACTATCCGGCCGTCTCCTGGGCGGGCTCCTTCTCCCGCGACGCCGACGTCCTCGACGCCGGGCGGGCACGGCCGGGGGACACCGCCGCCCCCGCCCCGCCCCCGGGCCGGGCGCGGGTCGCCGCCCTGCTGGCGGAAGCGGACCGGCTCGCCGGACTCGTCGACCTCGTCGGCATCACCGCGCTTCCCGCCCGGGAACGCATCAGCGTGCTGGCCGGCCGGCTGATCCGTGAGGGACTCCTCCAGCAGAGCGCACTCTCCGCCCGGGACGCCTTCTGCACACCGGAGAAGACGGCGGCGCTGGTCGATGCCACGCTCGCCGTCGTCGACCAGTGCACGCGGCTCGTCGACGCGGGCGTCGCCGTGACCGCGGTGGAGGAAACGGACTTCACCCCGCTCCTGCGGGCACGGGAGGAGACCGGCCCCGGCGACGCGGCGGGCGTGGCGGACCGGCGGGACGCCATGCTCGGCCGGCTGAGGGCGCTGCGATGACCCGTTGGAGCGAGACCGAGTACACCACCGTGCGCGAGCTGCGCGGCCCGCTGGCCGTCGTCCAGGGAGTCGGAGGAGTGGGCTGGGACGAGTACGCCCGTCTCACCCTCGCATCCGGCGAACGGCGCCACGGCCTCGTCCTGGAGGCCGACCGGGACCTCGCCGTCGTCCAGGTCTTCGAGGGCACCTCGGGCATGGACCCCGGGGGCCTGCGCGTCTCCTTCGCGGGCACCCCGCTGCGCATCCCCGTCGGGGACGGATGGCTGGGGCGGGTCTGCAACGGCCGCGGCGAGCCGCTGGACGGCGGACCGCCGGTCCTCGCCCCCACGAGCGCCCCCGTGAACGGAACCCCCGTCAACCCGGTCCGCCGCCGGCCGCCCGCCGAGCCCGTTCTGACCGGTGTGGGTGTCATCGACGTCCTCACCACGCTGGTCCGCGGGCAGAAACTCCCCGTCTTCTCCGCCGCCGGACTGCCGCACCTGCGGCTGGCGACCCAGATCGCGGCCCAGGCGAGCACGGAGGGCGAGGCGTTCAGCGTCGTCTTCGCCGGCATGGGCCTCACGCACGCGGACGCCGACTTCGCCCGGGACGCGCTGGAACCACGGGCCGCCGCCGGTGAGCTGGTGCTGCTGCTCAACACCGCCGACGCGCCGGTCATCGAACGGATCCTCACCCCGCGCCTGGCCCTCACGGTCGCCGAGCACCTCGCCTTCACGGGCGGCAGGCACGTCCTGGTCGTCATGACGGACATGACCTCCTACGCCGAGGCGCTGCGCGAGGTGTCGGCCGCCCGGGGCGAGGTGCCCGCCCGGCGTGCCTACCCCGGCTACCTCTACAGCGACCTCGCCTCGCTGTACGAGCGCTGCGGCCGGATCCACGGGCTGCCCGGATCCGTGACCGTGCTCCCCGTCCTCACCATGCCGGGCGGGGACATCACCCACCCGGTGCCGGACTTGACCGGTTACATCACCGAGGGACAGATCGTGCTCTCCCGCGAGATGCACGCCCGTGGCGTCTACCCGCCGGTGGACGTCCTGTCCTCGCTGTCCCGGCTGATGCGCAAGGGCGCCGGTGAGGGCCGCACCCGTGGCGACCACCTCGACGTCGCCGCACAGCTGATCGCCGCCATGGCCAGGGCCCGGGAGGTCCGCGAACTGGCCGACCTCGTCGGCCGCGCCGCGCTGAGCCCGGCCGACCTCCGGCACCTGGAGCTGGAGGAGAAGTTCGGCGGTCTCTTCGCCTCCCAGGGACAGGAGGAGCTCCGCACGCTCGACGACGCCATGGACCGCGCCTGGGAGGTGCTGCTCACCCTGCCGCGGAGTCAACTGGCCATGCTCCCGGGCGATTTGCTCGACGCCCACGGTGCCGGGGAGGCACGATGACCACCCCCCACCGGATCCCGCCCGGTCGCGCGGGACGTCTGCATCTCCGGCGCCGGCACGCGACCGCCACCCGGGCGGCGGACCTGCTGGAGCGGAAGCTGCGGGTGCTCCTGGCCGAGCACCGGCGCCTGCTGGAAGCGGAGGAGGAGACCCGCCGGGCCTGGCACGAAAAACTGCGCGCAGCCGGCACCTGGCTCTCCCGGGGCCTGCAGCTGGGCGGGGAGCAGGCCCTGGCCACGGCGGCCCTGCCGGGCCGGGCCGAGGTCACCGTCGAATGGACCACGACCATGGGCGCGCACCATCCCGCCCGGGCGGCCGTCGCCCCCGCCGTCCGGACCCCGTCGGAGCCGGCCCCCGGCAACACGGCCCTGGCCCGGGCGGAAGCCGCCTATGGCGACGCGCTGCGGGCAGCCGCCGCGCACGCCGTCGCCCGGGCCGCGGCCCGGGCCGTGGGCGAGGAGGTCCTGACGACCCGCCAGCGCATCCGCGCGCTGCGCCGGAACTGGCTCCCCCGCCTGGAACACGCCCTGGCCGCCGTCGAACTGGCCCTGGAGGAGGGCGAGCGCGAGGACACGGTGCGACTGCGCTGGGCGGCCGGCCGCCGCCCCGGGACGGGCCCCGGCTGAAGGCCGGGGGAGCGCGACCTCACCGAGGGCCCGTGGCGACACGGATGGTGCGCCCGCTGACCCGCGCCGGAACGATGCGGATCCACAGGCTCCGTACCCCGCCGGCCCACGGTTCCGCCCCCGGTCGTTCCGACAGGGACCGGACCGCGTCGGGATCGGTCACGTGATCCGCGCTCCCGGTCACGAGGACGCTCCAGCCGTTCTTCAGCTGTTCGTCGATGTGGTCGGTCTCGAAGGCCAGCCGGCTCCCGGCGGGCGCGGCCGCCGCACCTCCGGGATCCGTGCGGTAGACGACGGTGCGCGCGTCGACCAGGAAGTTGACGGGCAGCACCACGGGGCCGGCGTCCGTCGACAGGCCCAGGCGGCCGATGCCGTGGGTGCCGAGCCTGTTCCAGCACTCACGCTCCGTGAGCTGCATGAGGACCGGATGGGGCGCCGCCGGCGACCGGCCCGGCGCGGCGTCGCGGCGGCCCTCCACCAGGTCCTCGTAGGGCATCTCCAGCGTGGCGGCCAGCCGCATGAGGGCGGCGGGGTCGAAATCGCCGCCCATCGCCTCCAGATGGCGCAGGTACGCGACGGACATGCCGGCGCGCTCGGCCGCCTCTTCCCGTGTCATCCCGAGCTGCTCGCGCCGCAGCGTCGCACGGGTCGCCATGCTGTCGCCGCGGGACGATGCGGCGGCCGCGCCGCCGGGTTGCTCTTCGCCGTGCACGGCCGCTCCTCCGCCGCTCGCCCGTCAGTGTCTCCAGACGATCAGACAGGGCGGCGTCGTGCCAGCGCTGCTCGGCCGTTCAGCGGGGTGTCAGGCCTGCGGGCCGGCCGCGGGCGTGGTGAGCCGGAGCTCGACGTTCACGACGCCCTCCACCGCGCGGACGAGCCGGGCCACGAGGGGCACCATCGACGCGTCGGCCAGTGAGCCGGAGAGGGTGACGACCCCTTCCGTCACATGCACCTCCACCGTCGGCTCCTGGTTGCGGAACAGCCGGGCGACGATCTCCTCGCGGACCTCCCGGGCGATGTCCTCGTCGTCACGGAGGTACACCTTGAGCAGGTCGCTGCGGCTGACGATGCCGGCGAGCATCCCCTCCTCGTCCACGACGGGGAGGCGTTTGACGCCCTTGCGGGCCATCGCCCGGGCGGCCTCCGCCACGGTCGCGTACGCGTGGATCGTGACCGCGGGGGTGCTCATCAGGTCCTCGGCGGTGCTCCCGGCGGCCTTGGCCAGGTCGTCGATCCGGCGGAGCCGGTCGAAGCGGGCCGGATCGCTGTCCTTGAACTCCTCCTTCGGCAGCAGGTCGGCCTCGGAGACGACGCCGATGACGCGGCCTTCGCCCTCCAGGACCGGCACCGCGCTCACCTTCCACTCCGCGAGCGTCCTGGCGATCTCCTTGTAGGGGGCGGAACGGCTGACCGCCACGACCGTCTGTGTCATGACGTCGCTGACCGTGCGCTGGGTGCTGTTCATCTGTGACTCCTCGGCTCCTCGACTGCTCGCGCACCGGGGCTCATGGAGCGGGGAAGCGGCCGCCCGTGTCGTCGTCCGTGTAGGCGAGGTGCTCGTGGACCGCGACCACGCCGTCCACGGAACGGCACAGCCGCTCGATGACCGGGATCATGCTGCGGGCCTCGACCGTCCCGTTGAGCGTCACCTGTCCCTGCGAGACCTCGACGGTCACGGCCGACCGGGCCAGGCCCAGCGTCCTCTGCAGGAGGTCGCGGTGGATCTCCTCCCGGATGGCGGCGTCCTCGCGCAGGAAGACCCGCAGGATGTCGGCACGGCTGATGATGCCGACGAGCTTGTCGGTCTCGTCGACCACCGGGAGCCGTTTCACGCCCTGCACCGACATGAGCCGGGCCGTCTCCACCACGTTCCACTCCGGCCGGGCGCACACCGGGGGCGCCGACATCAGCTCCTCGGCCCTGGCGCCCTCGGCCTTGGCGCGCTCCCACGCCTCGAGGTTCGGGACCAGGGGGCGGCCGAAGGGATCGGGCTGGTCGGCGGCCTTGCGCATCAGGTCCGCCTCGGACACCACGCCGATCACCCGGCCGTCACGGGCCACGACCGGCACGGCGGTGACATCGTTCTCCGCGAGTTCCCTGACGATCTCCTTGAAAGGGGTGTCCGGTCGTACCTGGACCACTTTCCGGGTCATGAGCTCGTCGACCGTTCGGTGCTGGAGCATGGTCCCGCTCCTTCTCTCGAAGTTCTCCGTACCAGTTTCCAGCCTGACGGTCCGGAGCTGTACTGGAATGAGCCGGTCGGCCCAGGCCGGAGGACCCTCGGCCTCTCCCTGCGGCGGCCGGCCGGGGAGAGAACATGGAAGAGGGCCTGGTGGCCGGGCCTGCCATCCCCGGAAGGGAGATTCCGGTGACTGCACCACTCACGATCGACGACGCAGGCGTGGCGGAACTGGTGCGTGATGCGGTGGCCGCCCCGTCCATGCACAACGCGCAGCCCTGGCGGTTCCGCTACGCACGCGGCAGCCGCACCTTCCGGCTCCACGCCGACTTCGAGCGGGCCATGCCGCACTCCGACCCCGATGCCCGCGGTCTGCATCTGGGGTGCGGTGCTGCGCTGTTCAACCTCCGTGTCGCCGTCGCGAACGCCGGCTTCCACCCGGGGGTCACGCTTCTGCCGGATCCCGGCGACGCGACGCTGCTCGCCACGGTGGGGCTCGGCGCACCCGCCGCCGGTGACGTGGCCCTGGCCCTCCTCCACCCGGCGATCCACCGGCGGCACACCAGCCGGTACCCGTTCTCGGAGAAGGAGATCCCCGCGAACCTCCGGACGGCCCTGATCGAGGCCGCCCGGGAGGAGGGCATCGCGCTGGCCTTCCCGGCCTCCTGGCATCTGCGCTGGATGGAGGAGCTCGTCCAGGAGGCCGAGGCCCGCAACCTCACCGACAGCGGCAGCGAGGACGACCTGGCCCGGTGGACCCGCATCGGCGCGGCCGAGTCCGACACGGCCACCGACGGTGTGCCGGACTACGCCTTCGGGCCGCGCAAGCGCGGCGGCAGGGCCCCGATGCGCGACTTCTCGGGCGGCAGGCCGGCACCGGATCTGGGGTCCACGCCCTTCGAGAACGAACCGCACCTGGCCGTGCTGAGCACCGACGGCGACCGGCCGCGGGACTGGCTGTGCGCGGGCGAGGGCATGGAACGCGTCCTGCTCCTGGCCACCCTGGAGGGGCTGGCCACCTCCTTCTCCACCCAGGCCCTCGAATGGCCGGACCTGCGCTGGCCGTTGCGGGACCCGTCGTCCGGAACGGGCCATGTGCAGATGATGCTGCGCCTCGGGTACGGCCCGAAGGGGCCGAAGGTGCCGCGCCGGCCCGTCGAGGACGTCCTGGTCACCGAGGACTGAATCGAGGACTGAACGGCACCGGGGACTGAACGCCTCATCCGTGCGGGACGACCGCGACCGGGCAGCGTGCGTGATGCAGCACGGCATGGGCCACCGGCCCGATCCGGACTGCGGGCCCCGGCCGGTGCCCGCGCCGGCCGACGACGAGCAGGCAGGCCTCGCCGGCCGCCTCCACCAGGTGCTGCGCCGCCGGACCGGCCGGCAGCCATTCGTGGACCTCGACGGACGGCCACCCGCTCCGGTCCGGGAGCGCCTCGGCGGCGGCCCCCGCGTCCCCGGCCCGGACGATGTGCAGGTCCGCGCCCCGCACGGCCGCCGCCGCGAAGGCGAAGTCCAGCAGCGGGCCGTACGGCCCGTCGTGCCCCAGCCCGACCACGACCGGGCCTGCTCCGGACGGCCCGGACGGCTCCTCCGGGCCGTGCACGACCACGACGGGCCGGGACGCACGGGCGATCACCGGCAGGCTCACGGAACCCAGCAGGAACCCCTGCAGGACACCGAGCCCGCGTGAGCCCAGGACCAGGAACTCGGACTCCCGCGCGGCGTCGACGAGGGCCTTCACCGGCGGATCCGATACCCGGTCCACCTCGACCACCAGCTCCGGGCGGGTGACAGCCAGCTCCTCCCGCGCCACGTCGAGCCGGCTCTCGGCCCACTCCCGCTGGGCGGAGGCGCCGGGGGAGAACTGCAGGTTGCTCGCCCTCCACTCCAGGGCGTGCACGATGTGCAGCGACGTGCCGCGCAGCACGGCTTCCCGCCCGGCCCAGGCGGCAGCGGCCAGGCTCTCGGCGGATCCGTCGAATCCGACGGACACCGGTCGTACCACGAAGGTCACCTCCGGAGCTTCCGGGCCTGCAGGGGAGTCAGCGCACCAGGACGCGCTCGCCGGAGCGGGGGACGACCGCGGTCCAGCGGAGGCCGCGGTCGATCCGGTCCCGCAGCGCTTCGGCCGCCTCGGGCTCGCCGTGCACGAGGTAGGTGGCGTTCGGTGCCGGAGCCTCGCGGAGCCAGGCGAGGATCTCGGCGGCGTCGGCGTGCGCGGAGAAGCCCGGGACGTCGACGACTTCGGCGCGTACGGGGACGTATTCGCCGAACATCTTGAGCGTGCGCGCACCGTCGACGAGGTCGCGGGCCCGGGTGCCCTCGGGGGCGAACCCGCTGATGATCACGGTGTTCCGGGAGTCCGGCAGCAGGCGGTACAGGTGGTGCAGGACGCGTCCGCCGGTGGCCATGCCGGAGGCGGAGACGATGATGCAGGGCTCCCTGACGTTGTTGATCTCGATCGATTCGGCCGCGGAGCGGGCGGCGGCGAACGGGGCCGGGTCCAGCACGGATGCGCCCGCTGCCAGCACCTCCGGGCGGATCCCGTCGTCCTGGCCCGTCAGCGCGTCCTCGTAGACGTGCAGCGCCGCGAGGGCCATCGGACTGTCGACGTAGATGGGCACGTTCGCGGACAGCTGCCCGGATGCCCGGAGCCGGGCCAGTTCGTGGAGGACCACTTCCGTGCGGTCCACCGCGAAGGAGGGGATGACCACCAGCCCGCCGCGCCGGAGCGTGCGGTGCAGGGCGTCGGCGAAGACCGCACGGCTGGTCGCGGTGTCGTGCCGCCGGCTGCCGTAGGTGGATTCGAGGAGCAGCACGTCGGCTCCGGTGAAGGGCTCCGGCGGGCGCAGGAGCGGGTGGACCGGTCGGCCGAGGTCGCCGCTCGAAGCCAGCGTGTGCCCGTCCTCCAGGGTGAGGCACGCCCATGCCGAGCCGAGGATGTGTCCGGCGTGGTGCAGCCGCAGCCGCGTGTCCAGGGCGATCTCGGTGTCCTGGCCGAGGGGGACGGGCCGGAACAGTCTCATCGTGCGGTCGACGTCCATGTCCTCGTAGAGGGGTTCTGCGGGGCGGTGCTTGGAGTGGCCGCGCCGGTTGCTGTGCTCGGCCTGTTCCTGCTGCAGGCGGGCGCTGTCGCGCAGCACGATCTCGGCGAGCCGGGCCGTGTACGGGGTGCAGAAGACGTCGCCGTGGAAGCCCTGCCGGACCAGCCGGGGCAGGTAGCCGCAGTGGTCCAGGTGGGCGTGGGTGAGGACGACCGCGTGGATGGTGGAGGCATCGGCGGGGAGGGGCCGCCAGTTCTTGCGGCGCAGGTCCGCGAGCCCCTGGAACAGCCCGCAGTCCACCAGGATCCGCACATGGTCCGTCTCGACCATGAACTTGCTGCCGGTCACGGTGCCGACGCCGCCGAGGAAGGTCAGCAGTCCGGGTCGGCTCGTGCCGGTCATGCGGCATCCTCCAGGGTTCCGGTGGCGAACTCCCTCTCCGCGGCGGCCACATGCTGTTTCACGGTCACGAAGCTGTCCGGGGCGACCGAGAGGGAGTCGATGCCCGCCCGCACCAGGAACGCCGCGAAGTCCGGGTCGTCACTGGGGCGTTGGCCGCACAGCCCGACGGGCCGTCCTGCCGTGTGGGCGACGGCGATGAGGTGCTCGATGCTGCGGGTCACCGCCCGGTTGTTCTCGTCGAAGAGGTGGGCGAGTTCGGCCGAGTCGCGGTCCACGCCGAGAGTGAGCTGGGTGAGGTCGTTGCTGCCGATGGAGAAGCCGTCGAAGCGTTCGGCGAACTCCTCGGCCAGGAGGATGTTGGCGGGGATCTCCGCCATGACGTACACCTTCAGGCCGTCGCGGCCGCGCTCCAGGCCCTCCTGGGCCATGACCTCCAGCACCCGGTCCGCCTCGTGCGGAGTGCGGCAGAAGGGGATCATCACCACGACGTTGGTCAGGCCGAACTCCTGGCGCACCCGCGAGATCGCCCGGCATTCGAGGGCGAAGCCGTCCCGGTAGCCGTCGCTGTAGTAGCGGCTCGCGCCGCGCCAGCCGATCATCGGGTTGGCCTCGGCCGGCTCGAACGGACCGCCCCCGACGAGCTTGGCGTACTCGTTGGTCTTGAAGTCGCTGGTCCGCAGGATCACCGGTGCGGGCCAGCGGGAGGCGGCGATGGTGGCGATCCCGCGTGCGAGCCGGTCGGTGAAGTACTCGGCGGGGTCGGCATACCCTTCCGTGAACCGGTCGACCTGGCGCCGCACGTAGCGCACCAGCCGCTCGGGGTGCACCAGGGCCATCGGGTGCACCTTGACCTGGTGGGCCACCATGAACTCCATCCGGGCCAACCCCACGCCGTCCGCGGGGAGTTGCCACCAGCGGAAGGCGGCGGCCGGATCGGCCAGGTTCAGCATCACCCGGGTCCGGGTGCGCGGCAGGTCCGCCAGGTCGACCTCGGTCACCTCGTGGTCGACGAGCCCGGCGTAGACATGGCCCTCCGCACCCTCGGCACAGGACACGGTGACCGGCCGGCCCTCGGGCAGGACGGCGGTTGCGTCGCCGGTGCCGACGACGGCGGGCACCCCGAGTTCGCGGCTGACGATGGCGGCGTGCGAGGTGCGCCCGCCGTGATCGGTGACGATCGCGGCGGCCCGCTTCATCAGCGGCTCCCAGTCCGGGTCGGTGACCGGGGTGACGAGCACCGAACCGTTCGGGAAGCGCTCCAGCCCGACCGGTTCGGCCAGGGCGCACACCGGCCCGGCCCCGACGGCCTCGCCGACCGCGATGCCGGTCACCAGGCGTTCGCCGGTGCCGGTGAGGCGGTAGCGGCGCAGCACGGTGCCGCGGCGGCGGGAGCGTACGGTCTCGGGCCGGGCCTGCACGAGGAAGATCTCGTCCGTGCGGCCGTCCTTGGCCCACTCCACGTCCATGGGCGCCCCGTAGTGCTTCTCCACGGTGACGGCCCACTCGGCGAGTTGACGGACCTCGGCGTCGTCCAGGACACGGGCGGCCTGTTCGGCGGGCGTGGTGTCGACGGTGCGGGTGCTCCCGCCCTCCGCGTAGACGACCTTCCGGGCCTTGCGGCCGGTCTCCGCCCGGATGACCGGGTTGCGGGCCGGGTCCTCCAGCAGCGGCTTGAACGCCACGTACTCGTCGGGGTCGACCTGGCCGCTGACCACGCTCTCGCCGAGCCCCCAGGCGGCGTCGACGACCACGGCCCCGGGGAAGCCGGTCTCGGTGTCGAGGGTGAACACCACTCCGGCGCCGCCCAGGTCGGAGCGCACCATCAGCTGCACGCCGACGGAGAGCGCCACCGCGAGGTGGTCGAAGTGCATGCGTTCCCGGTAGTCGATGGCCCGGTCGGTGAACAGCGAGGCATAGCAGTGGTGACAGGCCTCCAACAGGGCTTGCCCGCCACTGACGTTGAGGAAGGTCTCCTGCTGCCCGGCGAAGCTGGCCTCGGGCAGGTCCTCGGCGGTCGCGCTGGAGCGGACCGCGACGTCGGGATCGGTACGCCCGGCCTCGTGAGCGAGCCGGGCGTACCCCTCGCCGATCTCCTCGGCGAGTGCGGGAGGCAACGGGGTGGCGAGGATGTCGGCGCGGATGGCGGTGCCGACCTCGGAGAGCGGAGCGCCCTCGTGCAGTGCGGCCAGCCGGTCGGCTGTGCGGCGGCGCAGACCGCCGGTGCCGAGCAGTTCCCGGTAGGCGTCGGCGGTGGTGGCGAACCCGTCGGGGACCTTGATGCCCGCGGGGGCGAGGCGGGTGATCATCTCGCCGAGCGAGGCGTTCTTGCCGCCGACGAGGCCGACATCCGCACGGCCCAGCCCGGTGAACGGGACGACACGTCGGTTCGGGGACATCGCCGCCTCCCTGGTGCCGAAGACCGCCCGCGTCCGCGGGCGGCTCCTGGGCGGGAAGGGCCCATCCGCTTCTCGCGGATCCTGATTGCGCGGTGCACGGTCTTTCACCGCTTCCCCGCGTCTCGCAGGTCCTTCCCGCCACTTCCAGCACACCACGCACCGGGCTTCGGCGCCAGGGCCGGGTGGCCCCGTCCCGGGACCGGCCGGCCCATGACCGCGGCACACTGGAAGCCGATGCTGGTATGAGCCGCATTCGGGATTCCGGAGCCCAGCACCGGCCCGGAGCGCACGGAGAGGGTGATGGCCCATGCGCGCGCACCTCGGAGACCGCCTCGTCGTCGAGAGCCCGGCGACGGGGGTGACCAAGCGCGACGGGGAGATCGTCGGCCTGCACCACGCCGACGGCACGCCTCCCTACGACGTGCGCTGGTCGGACAACGACAAAGTGACCATGGTCTACCCCGGGCCCGACGCCCACGTCCAGCACCTCGAACACGGGGCCGCGGCGCCGCGCTCCGGCTGAGCCCGTGCCGCCTCGGGCACAGGGGACGACGGCGACCGGGCAGGCCGCGTGGTGCAGCGCCGTGTGGCTGAAGCCCGCTCCTCGTGCGCGTAGGCGGTGTCGCCCGCCGCTGCGGTACGGTCCGCGGGCTGCCGATCGGTGCAGCGCCACGCCCGTACGGCCAGGACCTGGCGTCCGCGTGCAGCGGCCTCCCGGAAGGCGACCCGGCCGCATCCGCCACCGAGCCGAGCAGCACGCCCCGGACGGCTCCGCGTCCCGAAGGACCGGAGGCCGGGCGCCCACCCGGGCGGCCCGGCCCCTCCGAGCCCGGCGGCCGGCCGCTCAGTCGCCGCGCCGGACCGGAACGGTGCGGGTGACCGGTGTCTCCTCGGCCGCCCGCGGGACGGTCACGGTCAGGATGCCGTCGCGGTACTCGGCCGTGGGCCCCTCGTCCGGGATCGGGAACGGCAGCCGGACGGACCGTTCGAACGAGCCGTAGCGGAACTCCGAGTGCCGCTTGTCCTGCGTGCTCTCGGTGTGCTCGGCCCTGACCGTCAGGGTGTCGCCCTCGACCGTGATCTCGATGTCCTTCTCCGGGTCCATGCCGGGGAGCTCGGCACGCAGGACGTACTTCCCGCCGCCCTCCGTCACCTCGATGGGGATCACGTGGGAATCCCGGTGGCCCGGGACCACCGGCACATTGGGGAATCCTGCCCCCAGCCATTCCATCAGCTCCGGCAGACCTGACCGGTGCCGGTATGTCGATGAGCCTGCCATGACGGACCTCCTCGTGCCGTCTGCGCGTTTTTCCTCTCTTCCACCATCCTGCGCCGCGGCCCGCGACGCCCGGGGCCGGTCGTCGCACGTGTGGACCATTCGGCCCATGCCGGGCGGGGAACACACGGGATCATGCTCGAAGGAGCCCGGTCGGCACGACAAGGAGCACAGCACCATGGCGGGAATCGTCGCGTACGGAGTGACCACCGACGAGAGGCCGCTGCTGGAGCGCGCACTCGGCCGGGACCATGATCTGCGGTGCCTGGACCTCGTCCTCGACGCGGACACCGCGGCGACGGCGGCCGGCCGCAGCATCGTCTGCAGCAGTGTCAACGACGTCCTGGACGAGCACGTCCTGCGGACCCTCGCCGAGGGCGGCACCGAGCTGATCACCCAACGGGCCACGGGATACAACAACATCGACCTCGCCGCCGCCCGGAAGCTGGGGCTGGCCGTGTCCCGGGTGTCCTGCTACTCGCCCTACTCCGTCGCCGAGTTCGCGTGGGCCCTCGCTCTCGCCGTCGACCGCCGGCTCCCGCGGGCCGTCGCCCGCACCCGTGACTTCGACTTCCGCCTCGACGGCCTGATGGGCCGCGACTTCCACGGCCGCACCGCGGGTGTGCTCGGCACCGGCAGGATCGGTGCCGCGTTCGCCCGCATCGCCGCGGGGTTCGGGATGCGACTGCTCGGCCATGACGTCGTGCCGAACGAGGAGTGCGAGGCGCTGGGCATGAAATACGTCGACCGCAGGCGCCTGTTCACCGAATCCGACCTGCTCAGCCTCCATGCGCCGTTGGTGCCGGAGACCTATCACGTCGTCGACGCGGAGGCGCTGGCGCGGATGAAGGACGACGCCATTCTGATCAACACCAGCCGTGGCGGCCTGCTGGACGCCCACGCACTCGTCGAGACCCTGCGGGCCGGGCGGCTGGAGGGCGTCGGCCTGGACGTGTACGAAGAGGAAGCCGGCGTCTTCTTCTTCGACAAGTCCCTGGAGGTCATGACCGACGACACCCTCGCCCGGCTGATGACCTTCCGGAACGTCCTGATCAGCTCGCACCAGGCGTACTTCACGCGTGATGCGGTCGGCCAGATCGTGCGGACCACGGCGGACAACATCGCCGACCATTTCGCCGGACGGACCGGAGACAACACCCTCGTGCCGCGCCCTTCGCCTGTGTGAGCGACCGCCCTCACGCTCGTTCGACCGTTAGGTCGAGGAAGTGGGCGGAGCAGGAGATGCACGGGTCGTGGTTGCGGATGGCCCGCTCGCACAAGCGGGTCAGTTCGGCGTCCGTGGCGTCGCCCCGGGCGATCCGGTCCTGGACGATGCGGCGCAGGTCCTCCTCGATGGCGGCCTGGTTCTGGGAAGTCGGCGGGACGAGACGGGCGTCGGTGACGAGCCCCTCCGCGTCGAGGACGTAGCGGTGGTAGAGCGTGCCGCGCGGGGCCTCGGTCGCGCCGTGGCCGGTGCCGGGGCGTGGAATCACGTCCACGGCCGGGCGCGGCGGCGGCTCGTAGGCGTCGATCAGGCGCAGGGCTTCCCCGATCGCATACAGCACCTCCACGGCCCGGACGACGACGCTGCGGAAGGGGTTGCGGCACACGCCGTCCAGGCCCGCGGCGCGGGCGGCCTCCTGGACGGCGGGCGGGAGCAGGTGGCCGCTGATGGCGTACCGGGCGAGGGAGCCGGTCAGGTGCCGGCGGCCGTCGAGCCGGGCCTGGAGGGCGGTGGAGTACGGCACCTGCTCCTCCACCACGTGGGCGGTGAAGTCCCGCACGGGGAAGCTGCGCGGCTCCTGCCCGTCGCCGTAGGGGAGGACGGTGGGGATGCCGCCGTCGATGGCGTAGGCACCGGGTTCGGCGAGCGCCAGCAGATCCGCGTCGCATTCGGCGTCCGGGAAGTCGAAGCCCGCCACCCAGCGGACGGTTTCCTCCGCGTCGTCGCGCGCCCGGCGCAACTGCTCGGCCAGCGGCCGCAGTTCGGCACGGGTGGGCGTGCGGTGGAAACCGCCGACGCGGACGTTGACGGGGTGGATGGAGCGGCCGCCGAGCAGCTCCATGACGGCGTTCCCCGCCTGTTTGATCCGCAGGCCTCGTTCGATGTCCGCGCGGTGGTCGCGGGAGAGGTCGACGGCGCTGTCGTAGCCGAGGAAGTCGGGGGCGTGGAGGAGGTGGATGTGCAGGGTCTGGCTCTCGATCCACTCGCCGCAGTACAGCAGGCGCCGCAGTGCGGCCAGTTGACCGCCGACGGTGACGCCGCAGACGTCCTCGATCGCCCGGCAGGCGCTCGTCTGGTAGGCGACCGGGCAGATGCCGCAGACCCGGGAGGTGATGTCGGGCGGCTCGGTGTGCCGCCGCCCGCGCAGGAAGGCCTCGAAGAAGCGCGGCGGTTCGTAGATCTTCAACCGTGCCGCGGAGACCGTGCCGTCGTCGATGCGCAGGTGCAGTGCCCCTTCCCCCTCGACCCGGGTGAGGGAGCCGACGTGCAGGACACGCGAACCGCGGTGTGTCACGGCTCTTCCCTCTCCGGCTCGATCGCCGCGAACTTCGCGACGTTGAAGGTGTGGAGGATGCGCAGCACGTCCTCGTCGCTCATGCCGTCGCTGCGCAGCAGCGGGATCATCGCGGGCATGTTCGGCGAGCCGGACGGGCCGAAGCAGCCGTAGCAGCCGCGCCCGTACGCCGGGCACAGGGCGCCGCAGCCCGCGTGGGTGACCGGACCCAGGCAGGGGGTGCCGTGGGCGACGGTCACGCACGGGGTGCCGCGTCGTTTGCAGGCGAAGCAGACGCTGTGGCGGGGGATGTCCGGCCTGCGCCCGGCGAGGAAGGCCGTGATCACTTCCAGCAGCTGTCCGCGATCGATGGGGCAGCCCTGGAGTTCGAAGTCGACGGGGACGTGGGCGGCGATGGGGGTCGAGGTGGCGAGGGTCTCGATGTACTCGGGCCTGGCGTACACGATCTCGCGGAATTCGTCGACGTCCGCGAAGTTGCGCAGCGCCTGGACTCCGCCGGCCGTGGCGCAGGCGCCGATGGTGACGAGCGTGCGGGACTCGGCGCGGATCCGCCGGATACGTTCGGCGTCCTCGGCCGTGGTGACGGAGCCCTCGACGAGGGACAGGTCGTAGGGGCCCGGTCCGGGCGCACTGGACGCCTCCAGGAAGTAGGCGATGTCCATCTCCCCGGCCAGCGGCAGGAGTTCGTCCTCGCAGTCGAGCAGGGTGAGCTGGCAGCCGTCGCAGGAGGCGAACTTGAAGACGCCGAGTCTCGGACGGTGCGGGGTGGCGGCGTCCACGGTCACAACTCCCTCACCGAGAGCAGGGGCTCGGCACGTTCGTAGCCGACGACGGGGCCGTCACGGCACAGCAGCAGGGGCCCTAGCTGGCAGTGGCCGCAGTGGCCCGTGGCGCAGTGCATATTGCGTTCGAGGGAGACCAGGATCCGGTCCGGGGCCAGGCCGCGGTGCAGCAGGTCGCGGGCGGTGGCACGGATCATGATCTCGGGGCCGCAGACGAAGGCGGTGGTCCCGGCGGGGGAGAACAGCGCTTCGTCGAGCAGCGTGGTGACGACACCGACCCGCCCGCGCCACCCCGCCCCCGGGCGGTCCACCGTGATGCCGCAGTACGGCCTGGCCCAGCCGTCCAACTCGCCGCGGTAGAGCAGGTCGTCGGGGGTGCGGGCGCCGATGAGGACGTTCAGCCGGCCGTGGCCCTGGGGCGCGGCCAGGACGGCCTGCACCAGCGGCCGCAGCGGGGCCAGGCCGATGCCGCCCGCGACGACCAGCAGGTCGTCCCCTGCGGCCAGGGGCAGATCCCAGCCGGTGCCGAACGGTCCGCGCATCCCGACCACCGCACCCGGTGCGAGCGCGCACAGCGCACGCGACACCGCGCCGGCCGCGCGGACGGTGTGCAGCAGGCCGCCGTCGGGGAGGATACCGGCCACGGAAACGGGTGCCTCGCCCACGCCGAACGCGTACACCATCGCGAACCGGCCCGGTGCGAAGGGCGGCAGGGCCTCGTGGACCGGCTCCAGGCGGACGGTGACGGTGTCGGCGGTCTCGGGGCGGGTCTCCACCACGCGGTAAGGGAGGGGAATCGCCGTCACCGCGGCTCTCCGCTCCCGTACGGGCCGTACAGGTCGAGCAGGCGCGTGCGGGCGGACCGCAGCCGGTGGCCGATGGTCCCGACGACGTAGGTGAGCAGGGCGTGGTCGAGCGCCGGGTCGTGCTCGCACAGCCGCAGGACCTCCTGGGCGTCGAACTCCCAGGCGCGGACCGGGCTGACGGCCTCGGCGCCCAGGTGCCACTGCCGGGGCGGGCACACCCAGGACCAGCCGAGCAGTTCGCCGGCCCCGATGGTCTCGACGACGGCGGGGCGGCGGCCGGGCACGTGCAGGTCGAGGGCCACGGCGCCGGTGTGGAGGACCCAGAAGCGGTCGGCCTTGGACCCCTCCTCGAAGATGCGGGCGCCGGCGGGGAAGGCCACGTCGCGGCCGAGGTCCATCAGCCGGTCGCGGTGGTCCTCGGGGATGGTGGAGAAGAGTCCGGTCCTGGTCATGACGGGCTGTCCTTGTCGAGGGCCTCCTGGTGGAGGGCGTGGGCTTCCTCGGTGATGTCGATGGCGACCGGGCACCACACGATGCACCGGCCGCAGCCCACACAGCCCGAGCTGCCGAACTGGTCGTGCCATGTGCCCAGTTTGTGGGTCATCCACTGCCGGTAGCGGCTGCGCCCGGAGGCCCGGACCGGGCCGGCACCGGACAGATGCGAGAAGTCGAGGTCGTAGCAGGATTCCCAGCGGCTCCAGCGCTCCGCGTGGTCACCGGTGAGGTCGGTGACGTCCTCGGTGGTCGTGCAGAAGCAGGTGGGGCAGGCCATGGTGCAGTTGCCGCAGGTGAGGCAGCGGGAGGCGACGTCGTTCCAGCGCTCCGCGTCGAGTGTCCCGGCCAGCAGCGCCCGCAGGTCCACCGGCGGCATGGTGCGGCCCATGCGGCCCGCGGCCGCGTCGACCGCCTCGTGCGCCGCCGTGCGGGTGGCGGGGTCGGCGGCCCGGTGCGGCAACTCGGCCAGGACATCGGCCCCTTCGGCGGTGCCGGCCCGGGCGAGGAAGCGGTGCCCGGCGCCGTCGAGCACCTCCGTCATGGCGATGTCGTACCCCGGCCCGGCGGCCGGGCCGGTGCCCATGGAGACGCAGAAGCACGTGGCGCCGGGCTCGGTGCATTCCACGGCGATCAGGAACGCGCCGTCGCGCCGGGCCCGGTAGGCATCGTCCTTGTGGCGCCCGCCGGTCAGCACCCGGTCCTGGATCGCGATGGCGCGCAGATCGCAGGGCCGCACGCCGAGGAAGGCGTACGAGGCCGGATCGTGCCGCTCGGGCCGCACGGTCAGTTCGCCGTCGGGGCCCCGGTCGGCCGTCCACTGGCGCACCCGCTGCGGGAGCAGGAAGTTCTTCCAGGACTGGGGACCGGCGCTGTGGGCGAACGCCGCTTCGTCGTCGCGCCGGATCACCCGGTAGTGGCCGCCCTCCAGCTCCACGCCCCAGCCGTAGGGCAGTTCGGCCGCGGACTCCAGCTCGGCCAGGACGATGGCGCCGTCGCGCTGCGTGGGGCCGACCACCGTGCGGCCACGGGCACGGAGCACCCGGACGAGCGCGTCGAGTCCGTCGCGGTCGAGGACACAGGCGCTGTCCGTGGTCGCGGTACCCAATGGCCTCTCTCCTGTCCGGTCGTATGCTCCTGCTCCGATCGCCCTCTCAGCCTGACCACACTGTCCGGAACCCGCATGCTGAGTGTGGCGGGCGGCTCAGCGCAGCCGCCGCAAGTACGGGTCGTGCGCGCGGCGCGGTGCGAGCCGGATCCGGGCGTCGAGCGCCGTGACGCCGTCCGGGCACGCCACCACCGGGTTGAGGTCGGCCTCCACCAGCTGCGGCAGATCGCACGCCATCCGGGACAGCCGGAGCAGCAGCCCTTCCAGCGCCCCGAGGTCGACGGGAGCGATGCCGGGACCGCCGGACAGCAGGCGGGCGCAGCGCGGGGCGGTGAGCAGGTCGTCCACGTCGTAGGGGGTGAGCGGGGCGAGGCGGGCGGCATGGTCGGCCAGCACCTCGGTCGCGGTGCCGCCCTGGCCGAAGAGCACGAGGGGCCCGAAGACCTCGTCCTGCACCACTCCGGCCACCAGTTCGAGGACGGAGGACACCTGCGGCTGCACGACCACTCCGGAGAGCCTGTCGCGGAAGCGGCCCGCGAGGTCGCGGTAGGCGGCCCGCACCTCGTCGTCGCCCTGGAGTCCGAGCCGGAGGGCGCCCTCGGCGGACTTGTGCACCAGCCCCGGCCAGTACGCCTTGAGCACGACGCGGCCGCGGGGCCCGGCCAGTCGCCGCGCCGCGGCGACGGCGGCGTCCTCGCCGTGCACCCACTCCCAGGCGATCTGCGGAATGCCGTAGTGCCCCAGGATCCGTGCGCACACGGCCGGATCCGGCCAGCCGCCCTCCGGGTGCCCGGCGAGCCAGGAGACCACCTCGGCCCGTGCGCCCCCGGTGTCGGCATCGGGCGGTTCCGCCGCCTCCGCCTGCGGTCGTGCGCGCCACTTGGCGTAGCCGGCGGCGTACGCCAGGGCGCGGGCGGCGTCCTGCGGGTCGGAGAACGCCGGAACGGTGCCGTGGCCTTCGGCCGCCAGCAGTTCGACGCGCGTGGGCTGTTCGAGGAGCACGGCCGCCGTCGTGACGGGTGCGCGGTCCGGGCCGTGGGTGAGCGCGCGCGTCAGGTCGTCGCCGGTGGCCGCCGCGAGGGCCGTGGGCACGAACACGCCGAGCACGGCGTCGACGTCGCGGTGGGCGGCCAGCCGGTCGAGGCAGGCGCGCAGCTCCTGCTCGGAGACGGCCGCGGTGGCGTCGACCGGGTTGCCGACGGCGGCCCCGTCGGGCAGGACAGCTGCCAGTTCGGCCGCCAACCGGGGTTCCGGCGGCTGGACGTTCAGCCCCGCTTCGCTGCAGGCGTCGGCTGCCAGCACTCCGGCACCACCGGCATTGGTGACCACGACCACCGAGTTGCCGCCGGGCAGCGGCTGGGAGTGCAACAGCGCCATGGCATCGAGCAGTTCGCCGATGCTCCGGGTGGCGATGATGCCGGCCTGGGCGAAGAGCGCCTGCCGGGTCATGGTGGGCGTGGCGGCCGCGGCCGTGTGCGAGGCCGCCGCCCGGCGGCCGGCCTCCGAGCGGCCGGCGTCCACGGTGAGCACCGGCATCCGGCGGCCGACCCGGCGGGCGGTGCGCGAGAAGGCCCGGGGGTTGCCGAAGGACTCCAGGTGCAGGACGGCGAGGCCGGTGCGCCCGTCGCTCTCCCACCACTGGAGCAGATCGTTGCCGCTGACGTCGTACTTGTCCCCCAGCGAGACGAAGCTGGACACGCCGATGCCGAGCCGGGAGAGACCGCTCAGCAGGGCGATGCCCACCCCGCCCGACTGTGCGGCGACGCCGGCCGTACCGGGCAGGGGGGAGCGGGCCGCGAAGGTCGCGTCCAGCCGGACGCCCTCCTCCGTGTTGGCCAGGCCGAGGCAGTTGGGTCCGGCCAGCCGCATTCCGTACCGGCGGCAGGCCGTCCGCAGAGCCGCCGCCTGAGGGGCATCGAGCCCCGACGTCACGACGAGCAGCGCCCTCACACCGAACCGGCCGCACTCCTCCGCGACGGACGGCACGGCGGCGGCGGGAACCGCGACGACGGCCAGCTCGGGCGCTTCGGGCAGGTCCGGGACGGCTGCGTGGCAGGGGATGTGCTCGATGACGTGCGCGTGCGGGTTGACGGCGTGGACGCGGCCGGTGAAACCGCCGGCGCGGAGGTTGCGGAGGATCGCCCGGCCCACCGAGCCCGGCCGGCGGCCCGCGCCGATGACGGCGACGGACTGCGGACGCAGCAGCGGCCGCATGCTGGCGACGTCGGCGGTCCGGCCGCGGGTGTCCAGGGCGGCCAGGTAGCCCTCGTCCTGCGAGAGGCGGACGGTGACGTGGACCTCCGGCCCGTCGAACCGCCGGGTGAGCGGGAGACCGAGGTCCGCGAAGACCCTGAGGACCGGATAGTTCTCGCTGAGCGCCTCGGCGGTCAGGGCCTCCAGCCCGTCGGAGCGGGCGGCATCCACCAGGTGTTCCAGGAGCAGGGTGCCGACGCCGCGACCGTGCCACGCGTCGGCGACGGCCAGGGCGACCTCGGCCCGGGCCGGGAGCGCGGGGTCCGCGTGGTACTCGGCGAGGCCCGCGATCCCGCCGCCCGCTTCCGCGAGCAGGGCCCGCTCGCCCGGCCGCCCACCGGTGCACACCTCGTCCGCTGCCCGCTGTCCGTTGCGGGAGGAGCCCGCCGAGAAGAACCTCAGGCGCAGGCTCTCGGGAGACAACCGCTCGTACATCTGCAGGACGGCCGCGTGATCCTCCGGCAGCACCTGCCGGACCCTGACGGTCGTGCCGTCCGCCAACAGGGCGTGCACGGACGGTGAGGATCCGTCCGGGGTGTTCTTCATCCTCCCGCCGCCTCCCTCGGTCACTTCCAGCTTCGGCCGGGTCCGGCGCGGGCGGATGGGCCGGCCGGGCACGGGGCAGGGCCGTCCGGCCCGGTGCGCCCCGCGCGTCGCCCGCGTCCGTGGTGCCGCGCGATGTCCGCCTCGATGCGCTCCGCCAGCGGATCCACCGCTGCGGCGACGGCTTCGGTGAGCCCCGTCCCCAGCGAGATGTCGGCGCCCTCGACCGCGTACACGATCAGGCGCCGGGGCAGCCGGCCCAACGCCCGTGACAGTGCGACCGCCTCGGCGAGGCCGAGCCCGTGCGTGCCCGCGGTCCCCGGTTGCGGACACCCGCGCCCGTCCGGCTCCAGCCGGTGCACCCGCCCCGGGTGTCCTGGACGCGCGTGCGCGGCATCCACGACCACGGCCAGCCCGGCGTCCTCCCACAGGGCGATCAGCCGGCCCGGATCCCCGTCGCACGCCGACAATGTGGTCCCCGCCGGCAGCGGCCGGTCCGCGGCACGCGCCTGCAGCCGGGCGACGACTGCGGGGCCCACGCCGTCGTCCCGCCGGAACCCGTTGCCGATGCCGATGACCGCGATGCGGTCGGAGACCGCCATGCTTCGCTCCCTGTGCCGGGCCGCCCCCTCCCGATGATCTCCGGAACGGGCTGCCGGCACGATTCGCGGCGGGCGCGGGTACCCCCGTACGGGGAACCGCAGACCCGCCTGGCCGACCGGCGCCCTCCGTCGGCGGTCATGTCTGTTCTCCTGAACGGGAGACCGGAAGCGAGGACGGCCATGCCGGAGTGGACCTGGGAGTACACGGGCTACGACCCGGCCGCCGAAGGGCTGCGGGAAGCGCTGTGCACGCTCGGCAACGGCTACTTCGCCACCCGCGGCGCGGCGCCCGAGAGCCCGGCCGGGCACGGCCACTACCCGGGCACGTACGCGGCAGGCTGCTACGACCGGCTGGTCTCCACCGTGGCGGGCCGCGACGTCGAGAACGAGGACGTCGTCAACCTCCCGAACTGGCTGCTCCTGCGCTTCCGGCTGCCCGCGGCCGACGGTGCGCCCGGGCCGTGGTTCACCATGGGCGACGGCGAGGTCCTCGACCACCGGCTGGTCCTGCGCCTGCGCAACGGCACGCTCACCCGGACGTTCCGGTACCGGGCGCCCGGCGGCCGGGTGCTGAGGGTGGAGCAGTACCGGCTGGTCCACATGGGCGACCCGCACATCGGCGCCCTGCGGACCGTCTTCACCCCGGAGGGCTGGTCCGGCTGCATCGAGGTGGAGTCCGGACTCGACGGGAACGTCGTCAACGCCAACGTGGACCGCTACCGGGATCTCGACGGCCGTCACCTCACGGGGTTCGACGCCGGTACGGCCGAGCCGGACACGGTCTGGCTGCGGTGCCGCACCAGGACGTCGGACGTCGGCATCGCGATGGCCCAGCGCACCACCGTCACCGGCGGCACGCCGACGTCCTCGGTGACCGAGGCGGCGGGCCGTCGTGCCGTTCACCGCCTCCGACTCGCCCTGTCCGACGGGAAGTCCCACACCGTGGACAAGACGGTCGCGCTGCACACCTCCCACGACCGGGCGATCAGCGCCCCTTTCACCGCGGCCCTCGAACGGGTGAGGGCGGCCCTGGACTTCCCGGAGCTCCTGGCGTCGCACACCGTCGCCTGGGAACACCTGTGGCGGCGGGCGGACATCTGGGTGCCGGGGGAAGCGGGCCGCGTCCTGCACCTGCACCTCTTTCACGTCCTCCAGACGCTCTCCCCGCACACCACGGGCCTGGACGTGGGGGTGCCGGCACGCGGGCTGCACGGCGAGGCGTACCGGGGCCACGTCTTCTGGGACGAGCTGTTCGTCCTGCCGTACCTGAACCTGCACTTCCCGGAGGTGTCCCGGGCGCTGCTCAACTACCGCCACCGCCGCCTGCCCAAGGCGCTCCTGGCCGCGCGGCAGGAGGGACGGGCCGGGGCGCGGTATCCGTGGCAGAGCGGGAGCGACGGACGCGACGAGACCCAGACGATGCACCTCAACCCGCGCTCCGGCCGCTGGGTTCCGGACCGTTCCCGGCTCCAGCACCACGTCGGCTCCGCCGTCGCGTACAACGTGTGGCAGTACTGCCAGGCGACCGGGGACGCGAAGTACCTGCACACCAAGGGTGCGGACATGCTGCTGCAGATCGCCCGTTTCTGGGCGGGCAGGGCGGTGCCGGACTCCGGCGGCGACCGCGGCCGCCGATACCGCATCCGCGGCGTCGTCGGGCCCGACGAGTATCACGACGCCTATCCGGAGGCGCAGGCCGGGCAGCCCGGCATCGACGACAACGCCTACACGAACGTCACCGCCGCCTGGGTCCTCACCCGCGCCCTGGACCTGGTCCGGAGCCTGCCCGGCCGGCTCCGCCAGGAGCTCTACGAGCGCGAGACCCTGGACGCCGACGAGCTCGCGCGCTGGGAGGAGATCTCCCGCCGCCTGTACGTCCCCTTCCACCGGGGTGTCATC
Source organism: Streptomyces morookaense (assembly GCF_013030945.1). Classification (GTDB taxonomy): domain Bacteria; phylum Actinomycetota; class Actinomycetes; order Streptomycetales; family Streptomycetaceae; genus Streptomyces; species Streptomyces morookaensis. Next base: position 197,008 of record NZ_JABBXF010000004.1, read on the forward strand.
AGCCAGTTCGAGGGCTACGGGGACCTGGCCGAGCTGGACTGGGCCGGCTACCGCGAACGGTACGGCGACATCAGGCGGCTGGACCGCATCCTGGAGGCCGAGGGTGATTCGGCCAACCGCTACCAGGCGTCGAAGCAGGCGGACGTGCTGATGCTCGGCTACCTCTTCTCGCCCGCCGAACTGTCCACTCTGTTCGGGCGGTTGGGGTACGAGCTCACCGACGAGATGTGGCGCCGCACGGTCGACTACTACCTGCAGCGCACCAGCCACGGCTCGACCCTCAGCGGCCTGGTCCATGGGTGGGTGCTGGCCCGGGCCCGCCGTGCGGATGCGTGGCGGTACTGCAGGGAAGCGCTGGAGGAGGACGTCGCGGACGTCCAGGGAGGCACCACCGCGGAAGGCGTCCACCTCGCGGCCATGGCCGGCACCCTGGACCTGGTGCAGCGCGGCCTCACCGGTCTGGAGACCCGCGAGGACGCCCTCTGGCTCGACCCGGTGGAGCTCCCCGGGCTCTCCGAGTTCGGCTTCACCGTCCGCTACCGCGGCCACTGGGGGGTCGGCGTGCGGTTGCAGGGTGACCAACTGACCATCAGCGTCCCGGACTCGGCGGAGTCCGCGCCGAGGATCGTGCTGCAGGGCCGTTCCGTGACCGTCCCACCGGGGGAGACGGTCACGCTGGGGCTGCGTCGCGACGGCCGCTGATCCGGTCGGCTGCCGCAGGCTCATTCGGTGCCTGGCACGTGGAGCACCGAGCGGCCTATGCTCGTCGGCGCGCAGAGTCGATGAGTCGATGAATCGTTTCCCCAGGCGGAGGGTTGCCGTGACATCGGAGCTGGAGAACGAGCTGGAGCGCAAGGGAACCCCGGATCCGCCGACCATCGGTCTCGAGGAGGAGTTCTTCCTCGCCGACCGGGAGACCCGGGCGACGGTCGGCCGGGCACCCGACGTCGTCAAGCGGGCCCGGCAATGCCTCGGCGACCAGGCGGGATTCGAGCTCTATCCCACCATCGTCGAAACACGCACCCGCCCCGTCGGAACACTCGCGGAATTACGGCAGCAACTGCAGTGGCTGCGCGCGGGACTCGGCAGGGCGGCGGCCGAGGCCGGATGCCGGGTGGTGGCCTCCGGTACCGAGATCATCCCCGTGACCGGACCGCAGCCCATCGTCGACGATCCCCGCTACTGGCAACTGGCCGACCGGTACCCGCAGTTCGTCGGGGGCGACCGGAGCATCGCCTCCTGCGCCTGCCACATCCACATTCACGCTCCGGACCGTGAAGAAGCCGTGGAGCTCCTGAACCATTTACGGCCCTGGCTGCCGACGTTGCAGGCGATTGCGGCCAACTCGCCGTTCCGTGACGGACGGGACAGCGGGTTCGCGAGCTGGCGGTCCCTGCATTTCGGACAATGGCCGCACGTGGGCCCGACACCGCTGCTCCGGGATACGGCGGCATACGACAGCCTGCTGGACGCGCTCGTCGAATCCGGCATGCTGTTCGACCGAAGACACCTCTACTGGTACGCCCGCCTTTCGGAACGGTGGCCGACGCTGGAGATCAGGCTCCCCGACATCAATGCGGATCTGGACACCGTCCTGTTCGTCGCCTGCCTGGCCCGTGCCCTGGTCGGCGTGCTGCTGGCCGATGTCCGGCGGGGTGCGCCGGCCCCCGGCATCAGCGATCCGCTGCTGCGGGCCGCGCACTGGCGGGCCGCCCGCGACGGAGTGCGGGGTTCCGGCCTCGACCTCTTCACCGGCCGCCTGCGGCCCTTCCCGGACCTTGCCGTGCGGCTCATCGACCGGGTGGCCCCGGCCCTCGAGGAGACGGGCGCACTGCACTTCGTCCGGCACACGTGGCAACGCCTGCACGCGAGCGGCGGAGGGGCGGAGGAACAGCGGGCCGCGTACCGGCGCCGCGGGGATCTGCGGGACGTCGTCGACCTGCTGACCGTGGCCGGTGGGTCCGGCGAGTCCGAGGCGGACGCCCCTTCGCCGTGACCGGCGCCCGGACCGTACATCCGGGTCCGGTATCGTGCCCCGATTGCGACGCGGCGGAGGCCGCGTGCGGAGGGAAGGGCACGGAGTGACCTCGTACAGGAACAAGCTCGTCAGCGGCGTGGTGCTGCTGGTCGCGCTGGCAGGGCTGGGCTTCGCCGCGAAGACCCCGGCGATGACCCGCACGGACATCTCGGCGAACGAAGAGGTGGCGACCTGGCGGGACGGGGCACTGACCACGCTGGCCAAGGTGGCCACGCACGCGGCATCGTCCACGGTGGGCGTGGCCCTCGCCCTGCTGATCCCCGCGGTGCTGTGGCTGCTGCACCGGCGGCGGGACGCGGTGCGGACGCTGCTGGCGATGGGCGGCGCGCTGGCCGTCGCCTTCGCGGTGAAGATGGCGGTCTCCGAGCACCGGCCCCCGAGCCGGCTGTGGGTGATCCCTCCGGACAACGCGCAGAGCTTCCCCAGCGGCCACACCACGGTCGCCGCGGCCTTCGCGCTGGCCATGGTGATGCTGGTGCGCGGTCCGCTGCGGGGCCTGGTGGCGCTCGCCGGTCTCGTCCTGACGGCGGCGGTGGCCTTCGCCCGGGTCTACCTCGGTGTCCACTATGTGCCGGACGTGATCGGCGGCGCGGTCAGTGCGGTCGTCGCCGCCGTGCTGGCGTGCGCCATCGTGGAACTGCCGCCGGTACGGGACCGCTTGGACGCCCTGGAGGGCGGGTCCAGGGGCCGGGGGCGGCACGCCGGGCGCCGCGGGCGGTAACGAGCGGGATGCGCCGGCGGCGCATGGCGGCCGGTGCCCCGGCGGCGGGGTCACGGGCACCGGACCGCCCTCGCCGCCGCCCGCGCGGGGCGATCGTCTACCGGCGTGCGGACCCGGCGGACCGGCCCCGGCCGGAACCCAGCCGGGCGTCGACGGACCACGCGCCCGCACCCACGATGAGCAGGAAGAGACTGCCGCACAACTGGGCGAAGTCCAGACGGGCCTCGTGGGCGAAGTCCCACCAGCCGGACTCGCCGTGGAAGAGCCCCGAGCCGCCCCACAGGATCGGCACTTTGGTGATCAGCAGGGCGCCGAGCATGTCCACCACCATCGGCACCGCGGCGAGCCGGGTGAGCAGCCCGGCGAGGATCAGCACCCCGCAGAGGATCTCGAAGACCCCGTCCAGCGCGGCGAAGAAGTCCGGCGCGGGGATGCCGGCCTTGTCGAAGCGTCCGGTTCCCAGCGTGTGCTCGCGCAGGAACTTCAAGATCCCCTCGACGAGGAAGACCAGCCCCACGTACAGCCGGATGAGCACCACCGCACGCGGTGCCGTGGTGGCCGTCAGCCTCGTCGACCAGGCACTGAGCTGGGTCATGCTCGTCAGCCCTTTCGCATCAGCGGCATATCGGACACCGGTATCGTCCCGCGGGCCGCTCGTCCGCGGGCGGTTTCACGTCCATTCGGCGTAACCCGCCGGTTCTACGGCCGCCGGCGCGAGGCGAGGACCGCCCGCACCCCGTACGCGGCGACACCGACCGCCAGGACCACCGCTCCCCATATCACCGAGGACACCGGCAGGGCGAAGGCCAGGACCAGGCAGCCGACCAGCCCGGCGACCGGGACGACACGGGCCGGCCGGCCTTCGTCCGGGCCGAGGGTCCACGCGGAGGCGTTGGCGACGGCGTAGTAGACGAGCACCCCGAAGGACGAGAAGCCGATCGCCCCGCGCACATCAGCCGTCGCCGCCAGCACCGCCACCACCGCGCCGACGGCCAGCTCCGCCCGGTGCGGCACTTCGAAACGCGGATGGACGGCGGCCAGGGCGGCCGGCAGGTGCCGGTCCCGGGCCATGGCCAGCGTGGTGCGGGAGACTCCGAGGATCAGCGCGAGCAGCGAGCCGAGCGCGGCCACGGCGGCGCCCGTGCGCACCACCGGCACCAGCCCGTCGGCGCCCGCGGCCCGGACGGCGTCCGACAGCGGGGCGGCGGCATCGGCCAGTTGCCGCGGGCCGAGCACCGCGAGGGCGGCGACGGCGACGGCGGCGTAGACGGCGAGGGTGATGCCGAGCGCGATGGGGACGGCACGGGGGATGGTGCGTGCCGGGTCGCGTACCTCTTCGCCGAGGGTGGCGATGCGCGCGTATCCGGCGAAGGCGAAGAACAACAGGCCCGCAGCCTGCAGCACCCCGCCGAAGGTCGCATCGTCGCCGATGTCGAGGTGCGAGGCGTCCGCGGAGCCGGAGGAGAACACGGCGACCACCACGGCGGCGAGCACGGCCAGCACGACCGCCACGATCGCCCGGGCCAGCCAGGCGGACTTCTGCACCCCGGTGTAGTTCACCGCCGTCAGCACCACGACCGCCGCCACCGCCACCGCATGCGCCTGCCCCGGCCACACGTACGAACCGACCGTCAGTGCCATCGCCGCGCAGGAAGCGGTCTTGCCCACCACGAAGGCCCACCCGGCCAGGTATCCCCAGAAGCCGCCCAGCCGCTCGCGCCCGTAGACGTACGTCCCGCCGGAAGCGGGGTACCGCGCGGCCAGCCGTGCCGACGAGGTGGCGTTGCAGTACGCGACCACGGCGGCCACCGCCAGCCCCGGCAGCAGCCCGGAACCGGCCGCGCGCGCGGCCGGGGCCAGTGCCGCGAAGATCCCCGCGCCGATCATCGCCCCCAGGCCGATCACCACCGCGTCGAACAGTCCCAGCCGCCGGCCGAGTTCGTCCGGCATCGTGCCGACGGCCGACGGCTTGCTCATGGTTCGCTCCCGGAGGTTTCGGCACGACGGAATCCGATGTCCGGAGACGATATAGGGAACCGGACACTCCTGGGACGCGGCGGCGGCCGCGGCGCTGCTCCGGCCGGACGCGAGTGCGCGGCCGGATCGGCGTTTTCCGTGACCACTCACGGGTAGGTCGCGAGTCGTTCGGGACAGGTGGCCCATGCAATGAGTCACGTTGTACCCGGACTTGACCACGGGGCCGGGGAACGCGTGCGTACCTGGGGGCGAGTGTTGCGCGCAACGGGCTGCACGTACGAGGGGAGCCGGACCGGGTCGTCGAGGCCCACCGGCGCACCGGCGAGACGGAGCCGGCCGTTGCCGCGGGACTTGCCGCGGCCGCGCCCCTGTTCACCACGTCGGCCGTCGTGGTCGGTGCGGCGCTGCTCGGCCCGGCGGGGTGCGGCACGGCCACGATCAAGGTCATCGGTGTCACCGTGACGCTGTCGGTGACGGTCGACGCCTTGATCGTCCGCCCGCTGCCTACGTGAGTCCGAGGCCCGGGTCGACGCCGGTGAGTTCGCAACTGGCGTCCCACAGCTGTTCGGCGACGGCGGTGCGGGTCAGCTGATCCCACCGCGGCTCGCGCCGCGGTCTGCCGCGCAGGCCGAAGCAGCTCGGCCCCCACAACTCGCCCCCGGTCGCCTGAGGATCGAGAACGGCTCGCACCGCGGGCCATGCACCGGCGTCCTTGCCCTGGAGGACGAGTCCGGCAGGAAGGCCACGCAGCCGCCCTCCGGCGGTCCGTATGTGCACGGGCGGCCGTGAGGGGGTGAGGGAGTCCAGGGCGCCGCCGGGGTGGACCACCATGCTCAGCACCGTGCTGCCCGTTGCGCGCAGTCGGCGGTCGAGTTCGAGGCCGAAGCACATCTGGGCCAGTTTGGACCGGGCGTAGGCGCGTTTGGGCCGATAGTCCTTCACGGATTGCAGGTCGTCCAGGTCAAGTTGCTCGGACTTCGCCGCGAAGCTGCCGACCGTCACGACGCGCGCAGCGGGGGCGGCGGACAGCAGCGGTGCCAGCCACCGGGTCAGCGCGAAGTGCCCGAGGTGATTGGTCGCGAACATGAGCTCCAGGCCGTCCTCGGTTTCACGGCGCGGCGGGTGGTCGAGGGCGACCCCGGCGTTGTGGACCACGGCGTCGAGACGATCGAGGCACAGCCTCTCCGCAGCGGTGCCGACGGACGCCGGATCGGCGAGATCGATCCGTAGGTGCCCCAGACGTGCCCCGGGGACGCGCGAGCGGATCGATGCCATGGCACCTTCGGCCTTCACCTGATCGCGGCTGCCCAGCACCACGGTGGCCCCGGTGGTGGCGAGTTGCTCCGCCGTGAAGTAGCCGATTCCCGCATTGCCGCCGGTGACCAGGAAGGTTCTGCCGTCGGCGCGGGGCAGCCGGTGGACGTTCCACGGTCCGGTCCGTGACGGGTGTGACATGGGGCGAGCTCCCTTGTGCGAGTTGTACGAGTTGTACGAGCCCCCCTTGCACGGGCGGCGGGGCATGGGGGAGAGAAGCCCGGGTGCAGGTCCCAGCGTCGCAACGGCCACCGACAAGCTGCCGACGGCGAACCGATGACCGTCGAGCCGCTGGAGATGACCGATGTCCGGGGCCGCGTTGTCACATGTGCCAGACCGTGCCGCGCCGCTCGTACTCCTCGATCAGTTCCAGCTGCACCGCGAGATCGGACCCGGTCTCGCGCTGGACCGGCCACAACGCCAAGTCGATTCCCGACGTGACGCCGCCCGAGGTGACGAGGTCACGGTCGTCGACGACACGGGTGTCCTTCACCAGGCCGCCGTCCGAGCGCAGTTCCTTCTCGGCCCTCTCATGCGTCGTGCAGGGACGTCCCCCGGTGAGTCCCGCCGCCGACAGGAGCATGGCGCCGGTGCACACGCGATGGTCAGCCCGTCCCGCACGGCGGACGTCCATGACGGCTCCTTCGCAGCGATTCGCGCATGCGATGACCGGCCCCGCATGCTTGCGGGCCCGGACGGCAGCCAGAGGGCGAATCGGCCATGCGGAACGAGGGTGGGTGGATGGATGGGCCGGCGTCGGGCGCGTGGCCGAAAACGGAGCTGTGGGGCGGCCGTTGCGGGCGGACAGTGGATGCTCATGCCCGGCGGCGGTGGTTCCGAGAGGACGGCGAGAGATGACGTCGAGCGAGTCGCACCCTTCCCTGCCCGTCCTGATCAATGACGTGCGCGTCTTCGACGGCGTGCACGACGAAGTGAGCGCTACGCGCTCGGTGTACGTCGCGGACGGGAGGATCGCGGCCGAGGGGGAGACCCCCGCGCCGGAGGCCGAAGTCGTCGACGGCGGCGGGCGCGTGCTGATGCCCGGTCTCAGCGATGCGCATGTGCACATGTTCATGGCGGGGAGCACGGAGGAGGAGTTCCTCCACGCCCCCGCGGGGACGGTCCACTACAACGCGCTGACCGAGGCCGGGCGCATGCTCCTGCGCGGCTTCACCACCGTCCGGGACATGGGCGGCCCCGTGACCGCCCTCCGGCGGGCCGTCGACTCGGGCCGTTTCCCGGGGCCGAGGATCTACCCGAGCGAGGGGATGATCTCGCAGACGTCCGGGCACGGGGACTTCTCCGAGATCCATGACGCGGCGGTCCGGTTCGGCGGCCCGGAATCCCGGATCGAGGCGACGGGATGTGTGCGGGTGGCCGACGGGCGCGACCGCGTCCTGGCCGCGGTACGCGAGCAGCTCAAGAGGGGCGCGAGCCAGATCAAGCTGTATGCGGGCGGCGGGGTGTGCTCCCGGCACGACCCCCTGGACGCCCAGCAGTTCACGCCCGACGAGCTGCGGGCCGCCGTCGAGGCGGCGTCCGACTGGGGTACGTACGTGGCCGCGCACGTCTACAACTCCGCAGGCATCCGGCGTGCGGTCGAGGCCGGGATCAGGTCGATCGAGCACGGGCACCTCGCGAACGAGGAGACCGTGGCGATGCTCGCGAGGAAAGGGGTGTGGCTGAGCACCCAGCCGTGGCTGGAGAGCGACCACCACTACCCCGACCCCGACAGGGCGGAGAAGAACCGCCAGGTCTGCGAGGGCGTACAGCGGATCTACGCATGGGCCCGCGCGTACGGGGTGAAACTCGCCTTCGGGACCGACCTGTTCCTCAGCCCGGGCGAGACGCATCGGCAGAGCGAGATGTTCGCCCGCCTGTCCGGCCATTTCGGCTTCAGGCCGGTGGAGGCGCTGCGCATGGCGACGTCCGGCAACGCGGAGCTGTTCCGGTCGTGCGGAGCCCGGGACCCGTACAAGGGGGCGCGGCTGGGCGTGATCGAGCCGGGGGCGTGGGCGGATCTGCTGCTGGTCGACGGGGATCCGACACGGGACTTGGGCCTGCTGGCCGACCCGGGCAAGAACCTCGCGCTCATCATGAAGGGCGGCCGCATCCACAAGAACGGGCTCGGCTGAGCGGGAGCGCGAGGAACCTCACTCCAAGTGTGAGATGCGTGACGTTCTGTTGGGGAACCGGAAGTGGTCCTGCGGCGTTCCGGGTCACTCGTCGTAGGCAAACAGCGAGATGGCCGGTGTCGATTGACACGGAACAAGGGTGTGACAGGCGCCGAGGTGGCACTGGGTGCCTATATCCCCATGTGGCGGCGGGAGTTGACGTAACAGCGGATGCCGCCTCGTGCGGGTACGGTTATGCCCATCGATCCGCCCCTGGGGCCCAGGACGTCTCGTGAGCCTCCCGGGAGTCCACGAAGGCCGTGGACCCAGAAGGGGAGGAGCCCAATGGCACGGACGGAAGCGCCGGAGGGGCACTGCCGATGCTGCGGCAGGCGGGACCGCCCGTACAGGTGGGCCCGTTGGCTGGGGCCGGTCTACACGATCTACAAGATCGCGCGAGACCTGTGGTCCTGACGGTGCGATGTGCCCCGGCCCAACAGGCCGGGGCCACGCCGCAGACGGTGTGTTGAGAGAAGGCCTCACCTGGTTGCTTGGCCGGCACGGGGTGGGGCCTTCGCCGTTCCCGAATGCGTTACTGCGGCGTACGCAAGCCGAACGCCGCAGAAGTGACGCCGATCACGTTCTTGCGGCGACACGCTCCCCATCTTGCCTTGTCCTTCGCGCGGGGCGCGACGGGGGGAGCTCGATCGGTATGGTCCTTGCCCTGCGGGAGCCCGTAAGTAACCAGCTCATGGCGCCTCGCCGCACGGTCGTGTGACTCGGGTCACTGGGTGAATCAGTGCCGCAATTCACATGCAACCGGACGCCTGTTGACCGCATCTGATCGACTGTTTACGGGGTCACACAGACGTGCGAGCAGCTCTGGGGCAAAAGAGCTCAGAATGTCGACACCCACTGACACTCGTACGGGCTACGTCGGTGCGGGGCCGTGGTGGCGAACCGTACGCCCGGCGGCGACGGTTGATCAGCACCAGCTTCCGCGGGCGTTGGCGAACGACGCCCAGGCGGCCCTGGTCTTGGGCCCGGCGACGCCGTCGATGCCGCCCGTGTCCAAGCCGAAGGAGGCGAGGAAGCGCTGGAGGCCGCTGATGGTGTTGGGGCCGACGATGCCGTCGGCGGTTCCGGCGTCGTCCTCACGGAAATGACCGGTTTCGCGAGGCAGTAGAGGATTGTCGACGTCGCCGACCTCACAGCCGTCCGAGGACCGGACTTCCGGTCGTGTGGCCTAAGTGGCTGTTGTTGTTCCGATCTCGAGCGGTGCCGGTCGAACGGTCGGGGTCCCGTCGCTGCTCGCCGGGCCGTTCTCTCCGGGCGGGTCGGTGGTGCCGACCCGCCCGAAGGGAGCATGGCCTGCGCCGGGGTCGGTGCAGTCGGTGACATGGTCGCGTCGGCGGTCAGTTGGTGCGGTCGGACCAGCCGGCCGGGAGGTCGCCGGGGGCGACGGAGATGACGGACTCGTCGTCGGTGCCGACGTATTCGACGAGGGTGATCTTCGCGAACTCGGGGACGACGTAGATGGGGTAGGTGGGGCCCTGGTCGCGGTAGCGGCGCATGTCGTCCAGGTGGTCGTTCTGGAAGCAGACGGTGCGGTCGCCGTGCTGCTCGACCCAGTGCGGGAAGAAGATGACGCCGTGCAGGCGGCGCTTGCCGGGCATGATGTCGACCGCGACCGAGGTGCCGGTGGGCTCGTTCCAGGAGACCTTGTAGCTGTCGTCGTCCAGCTGGACGAGGTCGACATGCTGGTCCTTGACCCAGCGGCCGCCGACCATGCCGGAGTGGATCCGGTAGTCGATCGTGTGGTCGTTCTTCACGTACATCTCGTACTGCCAGCCGTTGGCGTAGGTGTAGATGATGCGGTGGCCGACGATCTTGGACAGGTCCTGCGGTGGGACGGGCTGCTCGACGGTGGTCTGGAAGGCCCCGTTCCTGGTGGTGTCGTCGTTTGTCATGGATGACCTCTTTGGGGGGTGCTTGCCGGCGTGGTGTGTCCGACCACTTCAGTTTGTCACAAAACTATTTTGCGACAAAATGATCTGGCTGGGAGAATCGCCGCATGGACACCGCTACCGAGTTCGGCCGCCTCATCGGCCCGCTGCGCCGGGCCGTGCTGCGCACCCGACGTGCCGCCGAGCTCCCCGATCTCCCCGAGGCCCAGATCGAGCTGCTCCGGGCACTCGCCGAAGCCGGACCGCTCTCACCACGCCAGGCCGCCCACCGACTGCGTCTGGCGCCCTCCACGATCAGCAACCTCGTCCGCACCATGACCGCCGCCGGTCTGGTCGAGCGCAAACCCTCCGCGACCGACCTGCGCACCGTCCACCTCATCGCCACACCGACCGCGCTGGAGATGCTCCACACCTACGACCGCACCAGCACGGCCGCCCTGCACCGCGCCTTGGCCAACCTGGCCCCGGACAACCGCGAAGCGATCGAGCGCGCCCTACCCGCCCTCGGCGAGCTGCTCACTGCCCTTGAAGCCGACAGCTGAAGCGTGTTGCAGAAGGCTGCGAGGCAGGTCCGCAACCTCCCGGGGAGCGACGGCACAACACGCCACCACTCCCACCTAGTTACCCACGCTATGCCTGACCAGCGAAGACGCTGCCCTCGGATGCGGAACGACAACAGCCGCCAAGAGGAGCCACTGCCGCAGACGACGGGCAGGCCGCCGTCGCGTCCGTGCCACCGTCCGGCTTCACATTGACCGGCCTCGTCCAGCACATGGCAGAGGTGGAACGGAACTGGTTCCGCCGGGTGTTCGCCGGAGAACAGGCCCCGCCCATCTACGACCCGCAGGCCGACCCGTCTGCCCCCGACGGCGGCTTCGAACTGGCTGAGGGCGCCACACTGCACGACGCCCTCGCCACCTGGCAGGCGGAGATCGCCCGCGCCCGTGAGCTCTGCGCCGACCGTGCTCTGACCGACGCGGGCCGCTTCATGGAGCAGGACGTCAATCTCCGCTGGATCTACGTCCACATGATCGAGGAGTACGCCCGCCACAACGGCCACGCCGACCTGGTCCGGGAGCGCATCGACGGCACCACTGGCGTATGACGCCACATCAAGTGGCGCCCGCCCTGCTGTGAGTGACGCGCCGCCGGTTCCGTGCCGGGCGGCGCGTCGTGCCAGGGTGCCCAGGGAGCTGAACGTGTGCGCGTGCGCGAGATCGATGACACGCTCGGCCGCATCCGACGGGTCAGGCGCCACAGCCCTCGGAAGGGTGGTTTGGAACCGGCTCTTCGCCGTCACGTCGAGCTGACCGGAAGGATGGGCCCGCTGTTGCCGGTCGGGAGCGACGTCCGGTCCGGCCGGATCAAGGGGAGGGAATCATGGTGGGAACGAAGTGGTCCGCCGCTCCATGGGGCACGGTGCTGACCCTGGTCACCGTCATGGCCGCTACCGCGGCACCGGCGGCCGCCCACGGCCAGGCACCCGACCCGGCCCGGCTGGCCCAGCGCATCACGCTCACGAACTCGGACAATGGCCGACCCGTGACCGCGAGCTTGGGCGACGACCTTCAAGTCCAGCTCACCGGCTCCCACGAAAACGGGCTCACCTGGAGCTGGAGCGCTCCGACATCCAGCAACTCCACCATTCTCCGGCGCACCACCGGCGGTACGAAGCCGAACGGTGACCCATCAGCGACCTTCCACGCGGAACATGACGGCACCGCCACTATCACCGCACAGCGACGCTGCCGCCCCGACTCAGGCCATTTGTGTCCCTTGGTGATCACGCCGTGGAAAGTCAAGGTCGAAGTGAAGTGACCTGCGGGCGGGCTGTGGGGTGCCTGGCGGATTCCGGCGAAGTCGTCGCTGCTGGACGCGGAACTCGCGGGTTCCCGGCCGTCTGTGATCACGTGGTGCTTCGCGCCAGGCCGGGCATTGGGACCGGCTGCACCAGATGCTGCTGACGAACACGATCCCCTGCAGGCACTCCCGGCCATCGAGTGATGGACGGCCAAGCTTGCGAAGCCGTTGCTGCGGCAGGCCGTCTGACACAAGCCACGGCGGCTCCTTCCCGCGACCTTCCCAACGAGCAGCGGAAGGAACGGGTATGGGCACCTTCTCCTCCTCGCAGCCGGGCACACGGCTGTGACCTGCTAGGTTGCGCCCAGGAGAACGTGTGTGCGGAGGTAGTGCTGTGATCGGGCTGGGAGCAATAGCAGGGATCGCCTTGGTGGAGCTCGGCATGGTGCTGACGCCGGGGCCGAACATGATCTACCTGGTCTCCCGCTCCATCGCCCAGGGCCGTCGGGCAGGGCTGATCTCGCTGGCCGGGGTCGCCCTCGGCTTCCTGGTCTACCTCCTCGCCGTGTCCGCGGGTATCGCCACCGTCTTCGCTCTGGTGCCGGAGATCTACCTGGCGGTCAAGCTGGCCGGGGCGGGCTACCTGCTCTGGCTGGCCTGGAAGGCCGTCCGGCCAGGCGGCCGATCCACTGTCGTCAACCAGGAGTTGACGCACGACAGGCCCCTCAAGCTCTTCCTGATGGGCCTCCTCACCTGCCTGCTCAATCCCAAGGTGGCGATCCTCTACATCTCGCTGCTGCCGCAGTTCGTCGATCCGGAGCGCGGCCATGTCGCCCTGCAAGGTCTGCTGTTGGGGCTGACCCAGATCGCGGTGGGGGTCGCGGGCAACGCGTTCTTCATCGTGACGGCCGGCTCCGTCGCCGGGTTCTTCGCCCGGCACCCGCTCTGGCAGCGCCTGCACCGCTATGTGATGGGCACCGCGCTGGCGGGCTTCGCCGTCAGGATCGCCACCGAACGAACGGGCGCGGCGGTCGCCCTGCGCTGACAGGCGATATCCACGCGGAGTTCCTCGAATTGGCCGGCTGCCGCGCGGCGGAGCACGCGGTTGGATGGTGGTGTGGTTCCAGGTATCCGATTGAAAAATGGCTGGAGTCGACAACGGCGCGGGACGGTCGGACCCGACTCGGGCCCGCTTCCTCGCCGATGGCGTCTGGAGCACACCGAGCACCCGGTGTGCCCGGCAGGGTGTTTGTCCACAGGGCCTTGCCGTTCGCCGAAACGATCGGGCAGCCAAGTTCCAGGGCAACAGCACCGCCCCCGCCGGTCGGCGTCAGCCGCAGTGTGAGTACGTGCCGTCGGTGCTGTAGCTGCCGTTGGAGAAGTTCCACGTCGGGGTCTGTCCGGAGCACGAGTGGCCACCGGCGGTGAAGTTCCAGTTGCCGTGGTACAGGCGGGTGTTCGACACGCCAGTCACCGGAATGTACCCGGAGTCCCACCACCATGTGCCGACGTTCGGCTTCGGTGAATCCGTGTTTGAGTTGTAGTGCGAGCTGGACTTCACGTCGATCAGGCCGCCGTGCCAGTTGCCGTTGACATAGTTGGTGTTCCAGAGGTTGACCTCGGTGTAGGCCTGCTTGCTGCAGGAGTTCCACGCGAGGTAGAACTGCCCAATCGTCCGCGAGCCCACTTTGATGCTCTGGATGGGGCCGAGCACCTGGCCACAGTCGGTTACGGAAGCGGAAGCGGATCCGGCTCCGGCCGTGGCGAACGTGAGGCTGCCCGCAACAACAGCGAGAGCAGCCGAAGCCGCGCGCACACGGGTACTTACCCGCATAATTCCCCCTGAGCAGCTATCGAGATGACGGGTGGACACCTGTTGGCGCGCTCATACTTCCATCGGACTTGCGTGCGGTCCAGCCTTCTGCGAGGCGTCAGAAGGGGGAGGGAAGGGGACCCTCGTGGACAGGGACCTCTGCCACCGGTGGATGCTGCGGGTATCACTTGAGCGTCGGCTGGGACGATCCCCAATACCGCGTCGTGTACAAGCGGTTGTCATCGCTGATCGCCCAGAAGCGCCGAGCCGGCACCTTCCCCTCCACCCCCGCCGACCTCGACCGGCCCGGGCTGCGGCAGTACGCTCTGCAGTCCGTCGGCGCCGCGCTCGCCGCAGGGGAGTGCCCTTGCGCCTATGCGGAGTTGGTGCGGCTGCGGCGGCCCCTGGAGGCATTCCGATGAGGATCGTGCAGGTCGCCAACTTCTACGGGCCCTCCTCCAGTGGCCTGCGCACCGCGGTGAACGCGGTCGGCGAGGGCTACGTCCGCGCGGGGCACGAGCGGGTGCTGATCGTGCCGGGCGGCCGGTACGGGTGCGTGCGCAGTGCCGCGCACGGCCTGCGGATGACGCTGCCGGGCATGCCCGTGGGCAGGGGCTACCGGCTCATGATCGCGCCGGGCGTGCTGCGCCGACTGCTGGAGCGGCTGGCTCCGGACTCGGTGGAGGTGTCGGACAAGTCCAGCCTCGTCCACGCCGGGACCTGGGCGCGCGCACGCGGCGTCCGCGCCGTGCTGTTCTCCCACGAACGACTGGATGCGATCCTCTCGCCCAAACTGCCGCGATGGGTGCCGCTGCGGCGCACGGCGGACACGTACAACCGCAGGCTGCTCACGGCGTTCGACGCCGTGGTCGCCGCATCGGCCTTCTCCTGCGCGGAGTTCGCCCGGATCTCGGCACCCGTGCTGCACCAGGTGCCGCTGGGCGTCGACTTGGAGATGTTCTCGCCCTCGGCGGCGGGCCCGGCGGCCGGACGCGACGACCATGGGATACGGCTGGTGTATGTGGGGCGGCTGTGGAGGGAGAAGTACCCCCAGCTGCCCGTCGAGACGCTGCGGGTGCTGCGCCGACGCGGCATCGCCGCGCGGCTGGACGTGTTGGGTGAGGGGCCCGAGCGGGCCGGGCTGGAGCGGCGGGCGGCCGGGCTGCCGGTGCGATTCCACGGCCATGTCGCCGGCCGCCGGGCAGTGGCGGCCATGACGGCACGGGCGGATGTCGCACTGGCACCGTGCCCGGTGGAGGCCTTCGGCCTGTCGGTCCTGGAAGCCCTGGCCTGCGGCACACCGGTGGTCACGGCGGACCGGGGAGGGGCGGCCGAACTCCTCGCCCCGGACGCCGGATTCGCCGCGCCGCCGTCCGCACCGGAGACGGCGGACGCCGTCCTCGCCGTGCTCGACCGCCCCGAGAGGCTGCGGCGGGCGGCCGCCCGGGCCCGGGCCGAGCAGTTCCCGTGGTCGCGAACGGTCGCCCGCATGCTGGCCGTTCACGCCGGGCCGACCGCGAGCTCGGCCCTGCCCCGAGCGGTCTGACCCAGACAAGAACGTGTGACAACGGCCGGACCCACTTCCCGGCTCGCGTGGGCGTGGGGCGACACGCGTTGACCCTTTGTTGAACGTGAGGCAGCAGTGTCCATTCCAGCAGCCGGCGCACAGTGCTCCGGCTCCTCGGAAACCGTCCTCACCCATGGAGCAAACATGAGATCCGTACGCACCGCACTCGCTCTGACGCTGGGCACCCTGGCCACCGTGGCGGCCGCCACCCCGGCCCTGGCGCAGCAGGGCACCGCCCCCAAGGCCGCCGAGGCCAGGCACTGCGTGGTCAACGTCGACAGTGGCGCCCGGTCCTGCTTCGGCACCTACCGGGAAGCCGTTGCGTTCAGCACGCACGGCCGGGTGACCGACGCCCCCAACGACACCAAGGCCGCGGCGCTGGACAAGACGCTCCAGGCGCGGATCAACGGCTCGGCGGGTGCCCGGAAGGCACTGGCCGCGGCGCAGTCGGACCAGGTCCTCGCCACGATCTACGCGGACAAGGACTTCGGCGGCGATTCCGTCAACCTCATAGGCAGTAGCTGCGGCACCCGCTTCTTCAGCCGCTTCGGGGCCGACATGAACGACCGCGTCAGCTCCGTCAACACCGGCGCCTGCAGGACCATCACCCTCTACCAGCACGCCGACTTCCTCGGCTTCAGCCAGTCCTACAGCGGCGCCGTCCCCTACGTGGGCGACACGATGAACGACCAGGCCAGTTCGGCCACCTTCTCCAACTGAGCGGCTCGGATGCACTCATGCGGGGCGCTGCGGGGCACGGTCCCGTACGCCCCGCATCGGCGCGTTCCGGTGTAACCCGCCGGGGCAGGCCGAACCGCTGACGCCCATGGGGCGGGCCGAGCAGTACGGGCGGATGGGGAGTGCGCTGCGCGGTGGTTACGTGGCCCCCTGGCAGCGGAAGGTGATCCGTGGGTTCGTCGTCGGGGCCGTCGTCGTCGGCGCGGTGTGTGCGCTCCTGGTGCTGTTCGGCTGAGCGGCAGGAGGCCGCTCAGCCGAACGCGGAGCCGGCTACCTGAAGTTGCGGAGCCGGAGGCTGTTGGTGACGACGAAGACCGAGGAGAAGGCCATCGCCGCCCCGGCGATCATCGGGTTGAGCATGCCGGCCGCCGCGAGCGGGAGGGCGGCGACGTTGTAGCCGAAGGCCCAGAAGAGGTTGCTCTTGATGGTGCCGAGGGTCTTGCGGGAGAGACGGATGGCGTCGGCGGCCACGAGGAGGTCGCCGCGGACGAGTGTGAGATCGCCGGCCTCGATGGCCGCGTCCGTGCCGGTGCCCATGGCCAGGCCCAGGTCGGCCGTGGCGAGGGCGGCGGCGTCGTTGACGCCGTCGCCGACCATGGCGACCGTACGGCCTTCGGCCTGAAGGCGCTTGACGACGTCGGCCTTGTCCTGGGGGAGGACTTCCGCGATCACCTCGTCGATGCCCACCTCGCGGGCCACCGTCTCGGCGACGGTCCGGTTGTCGCCGGTCAGCAGGATCGGGGTGAGGCCGAGGCGGCGCAGTTCGGCGACCGCCCTGGCGCTGGTGTCCTTGACCGCGTCGGCGACGGTGAGGATGCCGCGTGCCTCGCCGTCCCAGGCGACGGCCACGGCGGTGCGGCCCTCGGCCTCGGCAGCGGCCTTGGCGGCTGCGAGTTCGGCCGGCAGCTCGATCGCCCAGTCGGTGAGGAGCTTCTCGCGGCCGACGAGGACCGCGTGTCCGTCGACGACGCCCTGGACACCGAGGCCGGCGATGTTCTCGAAGTTCTCCGGTGCGGGCAGCGTGCCGGTCCGTTCCGTGGCGCCGTCGGCGATGGCCCGGGCGATGGGGTGTTCGGAGGCGTGCTCCAATGCACCGGCCAGGCGCAGCAGTTCGCTCTCACCGGCGCCGGGGGTCGTGATGACCTTGTGCAGGGTCATCTTTCCGGTGGTGACGGTGCCTGTCTTGTCGAGGACGACCGTGTCGACGCGCCGCGTGGACTCCAGGACTTCGGGGCCCTTGATGAGGATGCCCAGCTGGGCACCGCGTCCGGTGCCGACCATCAGCGCGGTGGGAGTGGCCAGGCCCAGCGCGCAGGGGCAGGCGATGATCAGCACGGCCACGGCGGCGGTGAAGGCCGCGGTGGCGTCGCCCGTGACCGTGAGCCAGGTGAGCAGGGTGCCGATGGCGATGAGCAGGACGACGGGGACGAAGACCCCCGAGATGCGGTCGGCCAGGCGCTGCACGGCGGCCTTGCCGTTCTGCGCGTCCTCCACCAGCCGGGCCATGCGGGCGAGTTGGGTGTCCGCGCCGATGCGGGTGGCTTCGACGACCAGGCGGCCGGAGGTGTTGACGGTCGCGCCGGTGACCGTGTCGCCGGCGGCGACGTCGACGGGGACGGACTCGCCGGTGAGCATCGAGGCGTCCACGGCGGACGTGCCCTCCACCACCGTCCCGTCGGTGGCGATCTTCTCGCCGGGGCGGACGACGAACCGGTCGCCGACCGCCAATTCCGCGGTGGGGATGCGGACTTCGTGTCCGTCGCGCAGGACGGCCACGTCCTTGGCGCCCAGTTCGAGCAGCGCGCGCAGGGCGGCACCGGCCTTGCGCTTGGACTTCGCCTCCAGGTAGCGGCCGGCGAGGATGAACGTGGTGACCCCGGCCGCGGCCTCCAGGTAGATGGACGAGGAGCCGTCCGTGCGGGAAACGGCGAAGTCGAAGCCGTGGCGCATGCCCGGCATGCCCGCGTCCCCGAGGAACAGGGCCCACAGGGACCAGCCGAATGCGGCGAGCGTGCCCATCGAGACCAGGGTGTCCATGGTGGCGGCGCCGTGCCGGGCGTTGGTCCAGGCGGCCCGGTGGAAGGGGAGGGCTCCCCAGACGACCACGGGCGCGGCCAGGGTGAGGGACAGCCACTGCCAGTTGTCGAACTGGAGGGCCGGGACCATGGCCATCAGCACGACCGGTACGGAGAGCAGCAGTGAGACCAGCAGGCGCTGTCGCAGCGGACCGGTTTCCCCGCCGTCTTCGTCCTGTGCCTGTTCCTGTTCCTGGACCGCCTCGGCTCGGGCCGTCGGCTCGGGCGGTTCCTCGGCCGTGTAGCCGGTCTTCTCGACGGTGGCGATGAGGTCGGCGACCTCGACCCCGGGAGCGTAGGTGACCTTTGCCTTCTCCGTGGCGAAGTTGACCGTCGCCGCGACGCCGTCCATGCGGTTGAGCTTCTTCTCGATGCGTGCGGCGCACGAGGCGCAGGTCATGCCGCCTATGGAGAGCTCGACCTCGGCGGAGGGCGGGGCGGGGGTCGCTGCTTTCTCGGGGGCGATGCTGGTCATGCGGGTGTCTCCCGGGAGGAGGGCCGGGCCGTGCGGCGTCCATATCAGTGGAGCGGTACGGCCGGGCAGGGGAAGGGGGGCCTCAGATGCGGCGGTCGGCGAGCTCGTAGCCCGCCTCGTCCACGGCGGCGCGGACGACCGCGTCGTCCAGCGGGCCGGCGGAGACGACGGTGACCCGGCCGGTGGCGGCCTCGGCCGTCACGGCGGTCACGCCGGGTATGGCGGAGATCTCCGCGGATACCGCGCCCTCGCAGTGGCCGCAGGTCATGCCGGCCACCTGGTAGACGGTCGTGGCGGTGTCGTCCCGGATGTCGGACGTCGTCGGGGAGGTCATCGTTGCTTCCTTCGGGTCGTCGAGCCTGTGCAGCTGCTTCAACGATATACCCCCCTGGGGTATTCCGAAAGGCCGGTGGTGTGGCGGCTGGGAGTGGTGTGAAGGAACGTCCGTACGGCGCGGCGCCCTCCCGGCGGCCGGTCCGCCGCGTAGACGTGGGCTCGCCCCCGTCACCGTTTCCAGGAGCGTGCATCGTGAACAGCTTCCGCCGTCGTCCGCCGCGCCGGGCGGCCGTGCTCGTCGCGGCCTCGGCCATGACCGTCGTCCTGGCCGCCTGCGGCGGCAGCACCGGCAAGGGCGGTGGCTCCCCGAGCGCGTCGGTCGCACCGGGCGGCACCGGCTCGTCCGCATCGGCCGGGCAGCACAACCGGGCCGATGTCGCCTTCGCCCAGGGGATGATCCCGCACCACCGCCAGGCCATCGACATGGCCGACATGGCCGCTGAGCAGGCCTCGTCCGGCGAGGTCAAAGCCCTCGCCGCGAAGATCAAGAAGGAACAGGCGCTGGAGATCGACACCATGGCCGCCTGGCTGAAGTCCTGGGGCGAGCAGGTCCCCCAGGGCATGAGCAGCATGAGCGGCATCGGCCACGGAAACCCGTCCGCGATGCCCGGCATGATGAGCAGCCACGACATGGACCAGCTCAAGGGGGCTTCCGGCAAGGCCTTCGACACCATGTTCCTGAACATGATGATCAAGCATCACGAGGGGGCGGTCGAGATGGCCGATGCCGAGAAGAAGCAGGGGGCGTATGGGCCGGCCAAGGCGATGGCCGGCGACATCGTCGCCGGCCAGAGTGCTGAGATTGCCCAGATGAGGGCGATGCTCGGTGGGGGGTCGCCGTCCGCGGGTAGCTCTTGACGGAAGCGGGTGGTTGAGCGCGGCGCGGGCCGGCTGTGGTTGCCCGCGCAGTTCCCCGCGCCCCTTCGGGGCGCTCTAGAACGCCGAGTTCGCGAACCAGCGGTCCAGCAGGTCCCCGTCCCCCCGCACCGCGAACGCATCCGCCTCGCGGTCGAGGCGGCCGTACACGAGCAGCAGCAGGTCCGCCGCCGCTCCCTCCACCGTCGCGTCGGCCGGCCCCGCCGTGCCGCCCTGCTCGACCTCGAAACTGTCCGGACGCAGGCGGATCAGCCACTCACCACCGGTGTCCGTGCACCGGAAACGAATCGTTTCGCCGTCGCCGCGCAGCTCCGCCACCTTGGGCGCGAAGAACGCCGCGAAAGGCAGGTTGACCAGGAATTCGTCCACGCCGTCCGCCGCCAGACCGGGGTCGATCTCCGGCCGGAGGCCGAGGGCGAGTTCCGCGTCGACGCGGTGCACCAGGGTCTCGAACAGCATGCGGCGCACCCAGAACCTGGCGTGCTGGTCGGCGCCCCACGCCCACATCGCGGCATCCGGGTCGGTGACGGCGAAGGCGCTTGCCGCCTCGGCCGCGCTGTCCGCCAGCCAGTCGGGGTAGCCGGCCTCGTCCTCCGGCAGCCGCAGGTCCACGTCGCGGCTGCGCGGCGGTTCCTGGACGAGCTGTCGCAGCAGGACGGAGAACCAGCGCTGGACGCTGCCCGTGTGCCGGACCAGGTCGGTCAGCGTCCAGCCGGGACAGCCGGGCACCGCGGTCGTCCGGTCGGCGTCCCGGACCAGGTCCACGAACCTGGCGGTCTCCGCCGCGATGGCGTCCCGGTGGGTGGCGGGGTTGCTCATTGTTCCGATCTCCTGGTCGTCGCGGGGCCCGGCACCGGCCGGCCGGGCATCCCACCACGCATCCTTTCACCAGCGTCTTGTCACCAGACGACCGGAATCCCCGCCGGCATGATCGCCATCCGGTCGGGGTGCCAGGGCACCTCCTCCAGTGGCACCGCCAGGCGTATGCCCGGCAGCCGGTCGAGCAGGACGCGGAAGGCGGTCTCGGACTGCCGGCGGACCAGGTGGGCGCCGGGGCAGTGGTGGCGGCCGTAGCCGAAACGCAGGTGGGGGTTGGGGGAGCGGGTCGGATCGAAGGAATCGGGGTCGGTGAAGGCGGTGGGGTCGTAGTTGGTCGCGTCCAGTTGGAGCAGGACGAGGTCGCCCTGCTGCACTGCCGTGGTGCCGATCTTGGCGTCCTCGGTGACGAAGCGGGGGATGGCGTTGCCCAGGACGATGCTGTGGCGCAGCAGTTCCTCCACGCACTGCGGCAGCGTCTCCGGTCGGGCGCGTACGGCGTCCATCACCTCGGGGCGCTGGAGGAGGTCGAGCGCCGCGACCCCGAGGAAGCTTGCGAAGTCCTCGTAGCCGCTGACGAACAGCACGGAGACGATGTTCGACAACTGCTTGTCGGTCAGCCCCTTTTCGTGTTCGTTTGCGTGTTCGTTGAGGTCGGCGAGGCGGTCGGCGAGGCCGCGCGGCTGCCCGGGGCGGCGGGCGGCCATGTGGTCGTGCATATAGACGCGGATCTCCTCCCAGTTGCGGGCGAGTTCCTCGTCGGTGGGCGTCACCATGGTCAGGTCGAGGTCGGCCCGTACCGCGAGCCAGGCGTGGTCCTCGAAGGGCAGTCCGAGCAGCCGGCACATGCATTGGCCGGCGACCCATTCCGCGAAGTGGTGCTGGAGATCTCCGGGGCTGCCCTGCCGGACCATGGTGTCCAGGCCCTCCCGGGTGATGTCGGCGACCCAGTCGGCGGGGAGTTCGGGCTGGTTGCGGCCGAGTGCCTTGAGGGCTTCGTCCCGCAGTCCGGCCTGCTGGAGGTGGTTCATGGCGTCGAGCAGTTCGGGCGCCAGGATCGGGGCGTCCTGGCCGGGCGCATCGGGGTCGCCCAGGACGGACCGGGCGAACTTCCGCTCGCGCAGCACGTGCTGGGCCAGTTCGTAGCCGGTGACGAGCCAGGCCTCGCCGCCGGAGTTGGTCCGGACCCTGGCCACGGGACAGCGCTGCTGCAGGTCGGCGAGTTCGGGGGCGAGGCGGTCGCCCCGGGTGCTGAAGGGGTAGTGGGGCAGCTCGTCGTGGTGCGGTGCGGTCACGGTGTCAGGCCTTCCCGTCGGTTCGTGGATGGTCGAGGAGGTGCGTCACCAGCGCACGGGCAGGCGGGCCGGGGCCCGCAACGGTGTGGTCTCGTCCCAGGTGACCGACTCCGCCGGCACGGCGAGCTCGATGTCCGGAAGCCGCTCCAGCAACACCTCGATCGCGGTGGCGAGTTGCAGCCGCGTCAGGTGTCCGCCGGTGCACGCGTGCGGCCCGTGTCCGAAGGCGATGTGCGCGTTGGGGGTACGGGTCAGGTCCAGCCGGTCGGGGTCGGTGAACGCGGCCGGGTCGCGGTTGGCGGAGGCGGGCACCGGGATGACCGCGTCCCCGGCCCGGATGTGCTGCCCGTGCAGGGTGAAGTCCTCCTGGGCGACCAGGATGTTGATGGCGTTCATCAGCGGGACGTAGCGCAGCAGTTCCTCCACCGCGGTGGCCACCCGCTGGGGCGCGTCGCGCAGCTCGCGCAACTGGCCGGGATGGGTGAGCAGGGTGAACAGCGCGTTGCCGGTGTGCTGGATGTTGGTCTTGTAGCCGGCCATCAGCATGGTGACGACGAAGCTGACCACGTCGTCCCGGACCAGTTCGCTGCCCGGGCGACGGCTCTCGGCCAGCAGCAGACGGATGTAGTCCTCGCCCTCGCCCTCCTTCTCCTTGCGGGAGATGAGCTCCTCCGCGTAGTCCTGCAACGCGTACAGGGCCGCCAGCACCTCGTCCATCGACAGGCCGGCGGCACTGAGCAGGGTGAGGGTGTGCGGCAGGTAGATCTCGCGGTCCTCGTGCGGCAGTCCGGTCGTCTCGCACAGCACACGCAGCGGCAGCGGTTCGGCGTAGGCGGCGATCAGATCGGCGGTACCGTCCTGTGCCGACTCCACCATGGCGTCGAGCAGTTCGCCGGCCATGGCCCGGATCCGGGGCGCCATGAACTCCAGGCGGCGCCGGCCGAAGAGCGGCAGCACGGTGCGGCGTACGCGCTCATGGTGCGCGCCGGTCATCTCCAGGAACGTCGGCAGGCACGGCGGGGGAGCGTCGGGTCCTTCGCGGGGCGGCCAGGCGGAGAGCAGCGGGCGGACGAGGCGGGGATCGGCGAAAGCGGCTCGCGCGTCCTCGTAGCGGCTGATCAGCCAGCCCGTCTCCCCATTGGGTAACTGGGCCTTGACCACCGGCTGTTCGGCGCGTAACCGGGCGTAGCCGCACGGCGGGCCGGCGGTGCCGGGCTCGACGGCGGGGACCGGGACGAGTTCCTCGGGACTGTTGTTCATGGGTGTGCTCCGTTATACGCAGGGCAGTTCTGTGCGGATATACCACCAATAATCCAGCCATAGCTGGTTGTTCGGCTGCCGAGACTGGACGTTCGCCCGCTGACTGTCAATCACCGACATCGTTTCCGGACACGGGGAGCAGGAACGACGCCAGGAGCGTGAGCGCGAGCAGCCCGGCCTCCGCGCCCAGAGTGATCTCCATGGCCCTGGCGTAACCGAGTTCGCCGGCGGCGCCCCGGCCGCCGAGCGCGGAGAAGAAGACCGTGCCCAGCACCGCACTGCCCAGCGCGCTGCCGAACTGCTGCACCGCCGTCAGCGTCCCGGCGGCCGAACCCGTCTCGTGCGGTTCCACGGCCGCCAGCACCGTCTGGAAGAACGGGCCCGTCACCAGCCCCATCCCCACCCCGACGACCACCAGCGCCGGGGCGCCCTGCCACACCGTCACCCGCGCACCGGCCGACCGCAGCGCACAGGCGAACGCACCGGAGCCGAGCGCCATCACCGCGACCCCGGTCTGCACCAGCGGGCGCCCGAACCTGCCCAGCACCCCCCGGCCGTCCAGCACCTGCACCACCGCGAAGCCGACGACCGTACCGGCCGACCACGGCAGCACGGCCAGCCCCGCCTTCAGCGGTGAAGCCCCGAGCCCCGACTGGAAGTAGAGACTCAGGGCCAGCGAGAAACCCGCCACCGCGGCGAACAGCGCGGCACCGGTCACCAGTCCGCCCGAGAAGGCCCTCTTGCGGAAGAGCCCCGTCATCACCAACGGGTCGCCGCCGGCGCGCGCTACACGCTCCTCGTACCAGCCGAACACCCCGAACAGGGCCACTCCGGCCGCCATCGACACGAACGCCCATATCGGCCAGCCCTGTTCGCGTCCCTGCACCAGAGGCAGGACGACCGGCAGTGCGGCGGCCGAGGCCAGTGCGGCGCCCGCCAGGTCCAGCCGGGCCGCGGCCGCCGGGCCCGACGCGGGCAGGAAGCGCCATCCGCCGGCCAGCGCGAGCAGCCCGAGCGGCAGGTTGACCAGGAACACCATGCGCCAGCCGGCCCCGAACCAGTCGGCACTCACCAGCCAGCCGGCCAGCACCGGGCCGCCCACGTAGGACAGCCCCATCACCGGCCCGTACATGCCCATCGCCCGGCCGAGTTCCCTGCCGCGGAACATCTCCTTGATCAGGCCGAGCCCCTGCGGGATCATCACCGCCCCGAACAGCCCCTGCAGCCCGCGCGCCGCGATGAGGAAGCCCGGCGACATGGCCGCCGCGCACAGCAGCGAGGCGCCGGTGAATCCCGCCGCGCCGAGCAGGAACGCCCGCCGGCGCCCCACGACATCCCCCAGCCGCCCGCCCGTGATCAGCCCGACCGCCATGGCCAGTGCGTACGCGGCCCCCAGCCACTGCGTGACACCGGGCCCGCCGCCCAGGTCGGCGCGGATCGACGGTGCCGCGACGGCGGCCACCAGGGAGTCGAGCATGTCCATGGTCTCCCCGGCGAGGAGCACCCACAGTGCCGCCCAGCGCCACCGGTAGGGCGGAGGTCCGAGCGCAGGGGAGGGGTCGCCGGGGGCGGGCCGGGCCAGTGCATCCGTTCGGGAGTCGGGCATGGAAAGGATCTTTCCCCGGAGCACGGGGAACGAGGCGGGCCCGGCGGCGGTTGGCGGGAAGTGAGCGCTGTCCCGATCGCGTGCCCGGGCCGAGGACCTGCGGACCACCGTTCCCCTCCGTCGGCCCTAAGGCCGACGGAGGGGCGGATTCCGCCTGCGGGCCGAAGCGGGATCCGGCCTCGGATTCCTAGGTTCGTGAACCAGGCGCCGCACGAGCATCAACCGCCACAGGAAAGCGCAGCCCAGGCTGTTGACGTGCGACGCCCGCTGCGCGAGCCCTCTGTGGAGTCCCCCGCAATGCCGATGATGACGGCAGCCCTCGTGCTGCTCTCCTTCGTGACCCCCCTGGCCACGGACATGTATCTGCCCGCGTTCCCCCGTATGACGGGCGATCTGGGCACCGACGCCTCCGGGGTCCAGCTCACCCTCACCTCGTTCCTGATCGGCATGGGCCTGGGCCAGCTGATCCTCGGACCGCTCTCGGACCGGTTCGGGCGACGCAAGCCGATCCTGGTCGGCTCGGCGGCCTGCGTCGTCGCCACGGCGTTGTGCGCGCTCACCCCCTCGCTCGGCTGGCTGATCGCCCTGCGCTTCGTCCAGGGCTTCACCGGCGCCGCTGGCATCGTCATCGGCCGCGCCGTCATCTCCGACGTCGCCACCGGCGAGAGGGCGGCGAAGCTGCTCGGCATCCTGATGTCCCTGCTGGGCGTCGCCCCCGCCATCGCACCGGTCCTGGGCGGCGTCGTGATCGAAACCGCCGGCTGGCGCGCGGTGTTCTGGGCCCTGGCCGCCACGACGCTCCTCGCCCTCGCCGGCACCCTCTTCGCGGTACCCGAGACCCTGCCCGCCGGACGGCGCCGGGCGGGAGGCGCCCGGGCAACCGCCCGGTCGGTGCGCGAGGTCCTGGCCGACCGGCCCTACCTGGGGCACACGCTCTGCTTCGGAATGTCACTGGCTGTGCTCTTCTGCTACTTGGGCGGCGCATCCTTCCTCTTCCAGAACCTGCTCGGCCTCGGCATCGGCCAGACCTCCGCAGCCTTCGGCTCCGTCGGCGCCGTCAGCGTCATCGCCGGCCTGGTCATCACCCGCCTCGTCGGCCGCTTCACGCCCCAGGCGCTGCTGCGCGCCGGCCTCGGAGTGATGCTCGCCGGTTCCATAGCCCTGTGCGTGCTTGCCCTGGCCGGCGGGCTGAACGTGCCGGTGGTGCTGGCCCTGCTCTACGTCACCTTCGTCGGCATCGGCCTGGTCAGCATCAACGCGGCCGCCCTCGCCCTGGAACGCGTGCCCCACGCCGCCGGAACCGGTTCCGCCCTCCTGGGCACCGTGCAGAGCGCCCTGAGCGCCGTCGCCGCCCCCCTGGTCGGTCTCGGCGGCGCACACACCGCCGTGCCCATGTTCGCGGGCATGACCCTCTCGTCCGTCCTCGCCGTCCTCGTACTGGGAGTGGCGAAGCCGTCCTCGGGCGCCGGAGCCTGAGCGTCAGCGCCCGGCACCCTCCGGCAGCGCCGCCTCCTGGGGGTCGGCCATGTCGAGCAGCAGCATGGCGCCGTGGTCCGGAGTGCCGGGTGATGGGGGAGAGCCTGCTGACCGCCGCCTGCCTGCTGGCCGTCACGGCGCTGGGTGCGGCGGCGCTGCTGCCGCGGCGGTGAGCGCGGGGCGGCGCGCCGGGGGTTGAAGTTGCCCCAGCGGCAGCCTCTACCGTCCTGAACAGGACCGGAGAGACCGGCCCGGTGGATCGTTCACGAGGGGGCGGCAATGGGGTGGCCGATCGCGGAGGTCGCACGGATGTCGGGCGTGACGGCCCGGACGCTGCGGCACTACGACGAGATCGGGCTGCTGCCGCCGGCGTGGATCGGCACCAACGGGCACCGCTATTACGAGGAGCGGCAGTTGCTGCGGCTGCAGCAGATCCTCGTCCTGCGGGAGCTCGGCGTAGGGCTTCCCGAGATCGGCCGGATCCTGGCCGAACAGCTCGACGAGCTGGACGCGTTGCGCGGTCACCGCATCCGGCTGCTCGCCGAGCGGGACCGCCTCGACGCGTTGGTCCGCACCGTCTCCCGAACGATCAGCGAACTGGAAGAGTCCAGGAAGGACGGTGGAGGCATGACGAGCATCAACCGGCCGGAGAACCTTTTCGAGGGTGTCCGGCCCGCCATGTACGAGGAGACCCTGCGCGACTTCCCCGAGCACGCCGAGGCGGTCCGGCGCCGCACCGCCGGGATGAGCGAGGAGGAGATCGAGGCGGGACACCGTCGGCGGACCGCACAGATGATCCGGATGGCCGAGTTCATGGCCGCCGGTCTGCCCGCCGACGCCGAGGAGGTGCTGGCCGAGATCGCGGCCCAGTACCGGGCGCTGACCGCCCTGCGCGCCGTCTCCGCCGAGGAGTTCCGGGCGATGGGGCGCTCCTGCGTGGACAACGAGTCGTGGCGCGCAGCGTGCGAGGCGATCGCGGAGGGCCTGGCCGCCTACCAGCGGGACGCCATCGAGGCGTACGCCACGGCCAGGCTGAACTGAGGTGAGCCGGGCCTGAGCCGAGGTGAGGTGGGCTGGGCTCGGCCGAACGGGCCGCCGCCGGGCACGGGGCCGGCGGCGGCCGTTTCCGGCCCGGTCACAGGTCTGTTCTGGTGTTGTAGGGGGGCGTACGACGCTGCCGCCCCGACACGGAACACCAGGGAGGACACCCCCATGACGCCCACCCCCGACGACCCGCCCGCGGCGCTGCCCGGCCGCCCGCCCATCGTCGACCTGGCCACCTGGCAAGCCGCTCGTGACGAGCTCCTGGTCCGCGAGAAGGCCCACACCCGCGAGGGCGACGCCATCGCCGCAGCCCGCCGCCGGCTGCCGATGGTGGAGTTCGACGGCGCCGTCGAGGTCGTCGGACCCGACGGCCCCGTCCCCTTCACGGACCTGTTCCAGGGCCGCGACGAGCTCGTCGTCTACAAGCACATGTGGTACGACGGCGCGCCGCACCAGGGGCAGTGCGAGGGCTGCACCACCACGGCCTGGCATCTGAAGGACGCCGTCTACCTCAATGCCCGCGGCGTCTCGTGCGCGATCCTGACCACGGGCCGGTGGGACGAGGTGGCCCCCTACGTCGAGTTCATGGGATACACCCAGCCCTGGTACTCGGTGCGCGACGTGGCCGCGCCGGTCGGCGGAGACATGGGGTACCTCACCTGCTTCCTGCGCGACGGCGAGCGCGTGTTCCTCACCTATTCCACGACGGGCCGCGGCAACGAGCCCGTCAACGGGTCACTCGCCCTGCTCGACAGGACGCCCTACGGCCGCGGCGAGGCGTGGGAGGACGACCCCGCGGGATGGCCCGAGGGGCGCAGCCCGTGCTGGTACTGGCGCACGGACGCGGACGGGAGCGCGACCTGGGGCCCGACCAGCCGCCCCGTGCCGCAGTGGACGCGCCCCGGCGCGACGCCTGTGGAGACCCTGGGCCGGCACGGCCACCACCGCTGACCTCAAGCCGGCCGGCAGGAAGCGCCCCGAAGCCTCTCCATGACGCGATTACGGAGGAGCTCGTACTCCTCGCGGAGCCGGCTCCACTCGGTCGCCGGCGGCCTGGGTATGACGATGCCGCCGGTGACGATCTCCTCCGGCCCGAACTGCTCGCGGGTGAGGTCGATTTCGATGCCCATGCCCAGGCGGTTCCACCAGTGGTAGTCCACGCGCCTGCCGTCGACAAGGACCTCGCCCCGGATCAGCTCGCCTCCCAGCAGGTCGTTCAGCACCATGGCGGTCACCCCGCACTGGTCCCGGGCCGGATTGTCCGGGCTCCAGCGCGACCGGAATTCGGGCGTACAGGTCTCGGCGCTCCAACTGCTGCGGACCGCCTGCTCGATGTCGGTGAGAAGCAACGGTGTCATGCCGGTGATACTCCCAGCCGGCACTGACAAGGGCCGGACACGGAGCGCCGCGCGGGGCTCGGTAGATTGATCGCATGTCTTCGGTACTTGTAGTCGGGTACGACCCCCAGGCGATCCCCGGCGTCGACGGTGAGGCCCTTCGTGCGGCCCTCGACAAGGAGTTGGCCCGGTTCGCCGAGCACGGCATCGACGCGGCCATGGCGCTGGTCGTGTTCGACGGTTCGGCCGAGTCCGCCCTCGTGGCGTCCTTGGCCGAACGCCCGTGGGACGTGGTCGTCGTCGGAGGCGGGATCCGCAAGGCGGAGCCGCTGCTTCCGCTCTTCGAGCGGGTGGTCAATCTGATCCGCCGTCATGCCCCGCAGGCCGCCATCGCGTTCAACACCAGTGGCGGCGACAGCGTCGAGGCGGCACAGCGCTGGCTCTGAGCATGTCAGCATGGAGAGCGGTTCATCGTGGCGGCGAAACCTCGGATGTCACCTCCAAGGAGCGTGAGTTGATGAGAAACACGTTGCACGTCCTGCTCGCGTCGGCGGCTGCCGTGGCCGCCGTCGCGCTGCCGGGCTCGGCGGCCCACGCGGCCGACGGGTACGACCGCTGCCCCGACGGCTCCTACTGCATGTTCTCCGGCCTCGACGGCACCGGCGACATGATCGCGCTGACGAGCAGCACGCCGGACCTCGGGGCACTCGGTATGAACAGCCGTGCCAAGTCGGACTGGAACCGCACCTCTTCCACCATCTACCTGTGGTCCGGCAACGACTACACAGGCTGCACGACCGTCACGTCCGCCGGCCCGACGGGCAAGGGCAACTTCTTCCCCGACTACCGGGACTTCTTCAACTCCGTACAGTTCGACGGCCCCGGCGGCCCAAGCTGCGGTACGCCACCCGGCGGGGACGGGTGAGTGCTCGATGGCAGGATGAGGCCATGGTGACGAACCAGCCGTGGACGGGGCTTCACGACGACCTGCTGTCGACAAAGGCATTGGTGTACGAACCCGGCGGTTTCGCCTGCTCGACTCCGGTGCCCGAGCCGGAGAGCGCCGAGTACGCCGCTTGCACGTTCATGGTCGACGGCCGCTCCGTCCGGTTCCGGGTGGCCAGGACCACCCCGACGAAGGCGGGCCAGTTCGTCACCGTATGGCAACGGTCGGCGGAAGGGCCGATCCGACCCTTCGACGCTGCCGACGGGGTGGATCTCTTCGTCATCAGCAGCCGTGACGATGACGGCTTCGGGCAATTCGTGTTCCCGTGTGACGTGTTGGTCCGACGCGGCATCGTCTCCCACGACGGCTCGGGCGGAAAGCGCGGGTTCCGTGTCTATCCGCCGTGGGTGACGACGACCAGCCGGCAGGCCCGGAGTACCCAGGCATGGCAGGTGGACCACTTCTTCCACCTCGGCCGGAACGGCCCTGTCGATCTGACACGTGCCCACGCCCTCTACCAGTCGTAGAAGCCCCTCGGCGGGTCAGGTGGTGGCCGGCAGAAAGTCCTCGCCGGTCGACGGGCGGAGGCCGTCGGTGCGGGCGGCGATCTCCGGCCTGCGCTGGGCGAAGGTGTCCAGGCCGGCTCCCAGGACGACGTACTGCGTCACGCCGCGGCCGGCCTGCTCGATGATCAGATCCTCGATGAAGCGGGCGCGGGCCACGACGGCCGCCCGGAATCCTCTGGTGGCCTGCGGGTCCATGCCGGGGCGGCGGCGCCAGTCGTCGTCGGGGGCCGCCAGGCGCAAGCTGGTCTCGTCCTCGAGCATGTGCGGAGGAGGGTCGACCTGGACGCGCATCGCCCGCCGGAGAGCGGTCCGCACCGCGGTGTGGTCCGGCGCCTCGCTCTGTTCGTCTGCCATGGTCCTCCCCTTCCGGCGGTGCCGGCACGCCGGCTTGCCGGCAACTCAGCCGAGGGGCACGACCGCGACCGGGCATGGCGCGTGGTGCAGCGCCGCATGGGCCACAGCACCCAGGGCCACGCCGAGGGGGTGCCGGTGTTCGCGCCGGCCGACGACGACGAGTGCGGCCTGCGCGGCCGCTTCCAGCAGGTGCTGGGCCGCGGAACCGGTCGTCAGCCACTCGTCGACCTCGACGGCCGGCATCCGCTCCCGCCAGGGGCGCAGCACCTCCGCCAGGGCGCTGCCGCCCCGCGGCTCCGGCTCCCCGGCGGCGGGTTCCCCGTCGGCGACCTGGACGATGCGCAGCACCGCGCCGCGAGCGGCGGCGGCCTGGAAGGCGAAGGCGAGCAGCGGGTCGTACGGCCGTGCGCGGCCGAGTCCGAGCACGACGGCTCCGCCCCCGTTCGACGGTTCGTGGACGACCACCACCGGACGGGGCGCATGCGTGGCCACGGCCAGGCTCACGGGCCCCAGCAGGAACCCCTGCACCGTGCCGAGCTCACGCGAGCCCAGCACCAGGACCTCTGCATCGCGTGCGGCGTCGACGAGGGCCCTGACCGGTGGTTCTGTCACCCGGTCCACGTCGACCCGCAGCTCCGGGTGCGTCTCGGTGAGCTGCTCCCGGGCCACTTCGAGCCGGCTCTCGGCCCACTCCCGTTCGGAGGAGGGCACGGGCTGCGCGGCGTCGGCCCGGACGTCCAGGACGTGCAGGAGGCGCAGCGGTACCCCGCGCAGCACCGCTTCCCGGCCCGCCCAGGCGGCAGCGGCCAGGCTCTCGGCGGAGCCGTCGAACCCGACGGACACCGGTCGCACCACGGGCCACCTCCCTGCACGGATACACGTCTGTCTACGGCCAGACTGCCGTTTGCGCCGTTCCCGCGCATCCGGGGGAGGGAGAGCGGCGCATCGGGTGCGCCGCATGCGGTGGCGGGGCCGCGGGGAGCCGCGGACAGGAGTGGACGGGAAGGCCTATCCACTTCTCGCGGATCCTGATTGCGCGGTGCACGGTCTTTCTCCGTTTCCCCGCGTCTCTCACAGGGGCCTTCCCGTCACTTCCAGCACACCACGTAATGGCGCTTCCCGCCAGGCCCGCTGCGCCGGCTCCCGAGCCGCGGGGCGGCGTGCCCGTGGTCAGGTGCGCGCTGCCGTGCGCCGCGGGTCCGTGGCGGGAGCCGTGACACCGACCGGGACCGCGCCGCGGGTCAGGAGCAGGCTGAGCGAGGAGAGCGCCGCGCAGATCGCCATGCCGAGGAACATCGGCACCGCCGTGTGTTCGCCGCCGAGGCCGACCAGCGGTGCCATCAGAGCGCTCAACGCGCTCTGCAGCGTGCCCAGGACGGCCGAGCCGGAACCGGAGGCGTGCGGGACACGGGCCATGGCCAGGGCCCCGGCATTCGCGGTCACCAGACGCATGCCGATGAAGACCGGGCACAGCAGCGCCATGGTGAGCGGCAGGGTCAGCGCCCCGGCGAGGGAGACGGTGCACAGTGCCGCGGTGCACGCCACCATCGTGCCGAGCCCGGTACGCAGCAGGCGCTCGGGGCCGTAGCGGCCGACGAGCCGGGTGCCGGTCATGCTGGCGAGGGTCCCGACGACGCCGATGCCGGCGAAGGCGAGGGAGGCGT
The DNA here is from genome assembly GCF_013030945.1 of Streptomyces morookaense. GTDB lineage: Bacteria > Actinomycetota > Actinomycetes > Streptomycetales > Streptomycetaceae > Streptomyces > Streptomyces morookaensis. Next base: position 229,183 of record NZ_JABBXF010000004.1, read on the forward strand.
GCCCGACGCTCAGGCCGAGCACCTTCTGGAAGAGGAAGGCGGACCCGGCGATGTAGGAGAAGAGCATGGCGAAGGCCAGGCCGAAGGAGAGCGTGTAGCCGAGGTAGGCCCGGTCGCCGAGCACCCCGCGCATGGCGCGCAGGGTGTCGCGCGGGCCTCCGGTGTGCCGCTTGCCGTCCGGCAGGCTCTCGGGGACGAAGATCACCGCGCCGAGCAGGGCGAGGGCGGACACGCCGGTCAGGGCCCAGAAGACGCCGCGCCAGCCGGTGGATTCGGTCAGTGCCGCGCCCACCATGGGCGCGACGATCGGGCCCAGACCGGTAAGGGTCATCAGGGAGCCGAAGAGCCTGGCCGCCCGGTCGCCCGAGGTGACGTCGGTGATCACGGCACGGCCGATGACCACGCCTGCGGAGCCGCTGAAGCCCTGGACGAAACGCAGGACGACAAGGACGCCGAGCGACGGGGCGAGAGCGCACAGCGCCGACGCCGTCACCATCACGGCGGCGCCGGCCAGTAGGGGCACCCGGCGGCCGAACCGGTCCGAGAGCGGGCCTATGAGCAGCTGCCCCAGGCCCATGCCCAGGAGGAAGGCGGTCAGCGTCAGCTGGATTCCGGAGGCGCTGCTGTGCAGCTCGCCCGTCAGGTGGGGGAAGGCGGGCAGGTACATGTCCGTGGCCAGGGGGGTCACGAACGCGAGCAGCCCGAGGGCGGCGGTGAGCCAGAACATCGAAGTCTCCCGGCGGGTTCCCCGGCGGCAGCGGCCGGCCCCGCGCAATGCAGATAGTTATAAATCTATAACTAAAGCTAGCATGGCTCCATGACCGAGCAAGACGACTGCCTGGCGGAGGCCGAGGCGCTGACCCCGGCCCTGCACGCCCTCTCCCGCGTGCTGCGCTTCCGCCTGCGCGGTACCGAGGAGGTCGGCCTCCAGCCCTTGCCGCCCGCCGAGTTCGAGGTGCTGCGCACCGTCCTGGACGAGCCCGGCATCGGGGTGGGCGTGCTCGCGCGAAGGCTCGGCCTGCACGCGAGCAACGTCAGCACCACCGTTCGCGGCCTCGTCGGCCGCGGGCTGCTCGTCCGCGAACCGGACCCCGCCGACCGGCGCGCCGTACGGCTGATGCCCACCGCCACGGCTCGCGCCGACCTGAGCCGGGTCGAGGAGAACTGGGCGAGGACGTTCGCCGCCACGCTGACGGCGCTGCCTGCGGAGCAGCGCGCGGCCCTCATGGCGGCCTTGCCCGCACTGGAGGCACTCGGAGCCGCGCTGCAGCGCAGCCCGCAGTCCTCCGGCTGACGGGCCCCGGCGGCGCGCGAGCGTCTACTCGGCGCGGCTCCCTCCCGCCTCCCACTGGAGAAGCCGCGGCGAGGCCTCGAACCCGTGGCGGGAGTATGCCCCGACCGCCCGGTCGCTGGAGTGCACCGTCACCCGTTCCAGGCCCAGCTCACGCGCCCACGCCAGCACCGCCTCGATCAGCGCGCCGCCCAGGCCGCGGTCGCGTGCGTCCGGCACGACGTACACGCACTGCACGTCACCCGACGCCCGCTCGAAGGCGCGGGGATGCGGGACGCGCGGGGCAGTCGCCAGCCACGCCATGCCGATGACCTCCTCGCCGCGGAGCAGCACCATGCACCGGTGCGAGGGCTCGTTCTCCCGGGCCCAGGCCACGAACCGCGGCACGAACTCGTCCGGCGCGGCATCGGGCGTCCCGTACAACTCCTGTACCCAGCGCCATCGGAGCTCGGCGACAGCGGCCAACTCGCCGGGGTGGACGGGGCGGATCTCGGTGTCATCCATGACCCCATCCTGGCCGTACTGCCGTTCACCCCGCCCAGGTCCAGTCGGCCACCTCCGGCAGGTCCGTCCCGTGTTCCCGGATCCACGTGTGGTGGCGGTTGCGCGTGTCCTCCATGGTCTGCCGTACCGCCGCGGCGCGCACCGCCAGGCCCGGGACGCGGTCGATGACGTCCATGACGAGGCGGTAGCGGTCGAGATCGTTGCGGACGACCATGTCGAAGGGCGTCGTCGTGGTGCCGATCTCCTTGTAGCCGCGTACGTGCAGGTGCGCGTGGCCGGTGCGGCGGTAGGCCAGGCGGTGGATGAGCCAGGGGTAGCCGTGGTACGCGAAGACGACCGGCTTGTCACGGGTGAACAGGGCGTCGTACTCGGCGTCGGTCATGCCATGCGGATGCTCCTCCGCGGGCAACAGGCGGGCCAGGTCCACGACGTTGACGACGCGCACGGCCAGTCCGGGCAGCCGGTGGCGGACGAGCTGGGCTGCCGCCAGCACCTCCTGCGTGGGCACGTCACCGGCGCAGGCGAGCACGATGTCGGGCTCCCCGGTGCCGCCCTCCGTGCCGGCCCACTCCCAGATGCCGGCGCCGCGGGCGCAGTGTGCCCGTGCCTGTTCCAGGTTCAGCCAGTCGAAGCAGGGCTGCTTGCCCGCGACCACGACGTTGACGTAGTCGCGGCTGCGCAGCACGTGATCGGCCACCGCCAGCAGGGTGTTGGTGTCCGGCGGCAGGTAGACGCGTACGGCTTCGGGGCTCTTGTTGAGGATGTGGTCGATGAAGCCGGGGTCCTGGTGGGAGAAGCCGTTGTGGTCCTGGCGCCAGACGTGGGAGGTGAGCAGGTAGTTGAGGGAGGCGAGGGGGCGTCGCCAGGGCAGCCGGCGGGAGACGCGCAGCCACTTGATGTGCTGGTTGACCATGGAGTCGACGATGTGGATGAAGGCCTCGTAGCAGGAGAAGAGACCGTGCCGGCCGGTGAGGAGGTAGCCCTCCAGCCAGCCCTGGCAGGTGTGTTCGGAGAGGATCTCCATGACGCGGCCGTGGCGGTCGAGGTGTTCGTCGACGGGCAGCAGCCCGGCCTGCCAGGCCTTGCCGGATGCCTGATAGACGGCCTGGAGCCGGTTGGACGCCGTCTCGTCGGGGCCGACCAGGCGGAAGTCGCGGCGTTCGGAGGTGGCCTCCATGACGTTCTCGAGCAGCTCGCCCAGCACGCGCGTCGGTTCGTGCAGGGACGTGCCGGGCTTGTCGACCGGTACGGCGAAGCGCTCCAGTGGTGGCAGGGGCAGGTCGCGCAGCAGCAGGCCGCCGTTGGCGTGCGGCGTCGCCCCGAGCCTTCGGGTGCCCTCGGGGATGCATTCGAGCACCTCGGGGAGGGGGCGCCCGTGTTCGTCGAAGAGTTCCTCCGGGCGGTACGAGCGCAGCCAGGCCTCCAACTGCCGCAGATGCTCGGGGTTCTCGCGGACCCCGGCCAGCGGCACCTGGTGCGCGCGCCAGGTGCCTTCGACGGGCAGGCCGTCCACCTCCGCGGGCCCGGTCCAGCCCTTGGGCGTGCGCAGCACGATGACCGGCCAGCGGGGGCGTTCGGTGATGCCCTCCTCCCGGGCGCTCTGCTGCAGGCGTGCGATCCGGTCGAGTGCGGTGTCCATGGCCGCGGCCATGGCCTGGTGGACGGCCAGGGGGTCGTCGCCGGTGACGTGGAGGGGCGCGTGGCCGTAGCCGCGCAGGAGTTCGTCCAGTTCGGGTTCGGGAAGGCGGGCGAGGACGGTGGGGTTGGCGATCTTGTAGCCGTTGAGGTGCAGGATCGGCAGGACGGCCCCGTCGTGGACGGGGTCGAGGAACTTGTTGGAGTGCCACGAGGCGGCCAGCGGCCCGGTTTCGGCCTCGCCGTCGCCGATGACGCAGGCGACGAGGAGATCCGGGTTGTCGAAGGCGGCTCCGTAGGCGTGGGAGAGGGAGTAGCCCAGCTCCCCGCCCTCGTGGATCGAGCCGGGCGTCTCGGGCGCCACGTGGCTGGGCACGCCGCCGGGGAAGGAGAACTGCCGGAACAGCCGCTCCATGCCGGGCGCATCGCGGCTCACGTCCGGGTACGTCTCCGAATAGCTGCCCTCCAGCCAGGAGTTGGCCAGCACCGCGGGCCCGCCGTGCCCGGGACCCCAGACGCACAGCGCGTCCAGACCGCGGGCGCGGATGACGCGGTTGAGGTGGGTGTGGACCAGGTTGAGGCCCGGCGAGGTGCCCCAGTGGCCCAGCAGCCGGGGTTTGATGTGCTCGGGGCGCAGCGGCTCGGTCAGGAGCGGGTTGGCCATGAGGTAGATCTGCCCGACGGCCAGGTAGTTCGCGGCCCGCCAGTGCGCGTCCAGGGCCCGCAGCTCCTGGTCGGTGAGGACGGTGGCCGGTTCCGGGGTCGTGACGTCGCGCATGTGTCTCCCTCCGGGAGGTCGGGCGGAGCCCGTGTGGCGTTCCTTTCCAGCGTGGGCCCTGCGGCCGGGTGATGCCAGGGCCGAGGGGGACGGAGCGGGGGCCGTTCGGTCCCCGGTGTAGCCGGGAGCAGTCCGTGGTTCAGCACGAGGGAGTCCTCGACCGCCCCGCCATGTCCTCCCAGAACCGGTGGAGTTCACTGCACGTCATGCCCTGCCACGGCGCCCTCCTGCGGTGCAGCGGGGCGAGCGGTCCCGAGCGGCCCGGTCCGCGGCCCGGGCGCAGCAGAGCCTGCTGCTGTCTGCAGAACGTCTCCCGCAGCTCGGCGCGCGGCTGTTCGCCCATGGCGGGGTAGGGGCAGAGCTCGAAGGGGCAGTCGCGCAGACAGGTGCTGCCGGACGGGGCGTTCTCCGCCATGCCCACGGTCCGGCGCGGCTGCAGCGGCCGGCGGTCCTTGGCGAGGCACGGCGGCAGGACGGTACGGTTCGCGCGGGCCAGCCGGGCCTCCAACTGGCCCGGCCGGTCCTCCCGTTGCACGAGGTTGAGCAGGAGCAGCACATCGGCGAGCAGTTGCTGGGCACGCGGATGCAGGGTGCTCCAGCCCACCGAGGGCGGAATCCAGAGGTTCTGCCGGCGGCAGGCGCCCGGTTCGGCGGGGGAGGAGCCGATGTTGTTCATCACTCCTGCTTCGTCGATCCAGAGGAACTGCTCGGGGTGCCCGCTCTCCAGGGCGAGGACCACGAGGGCGGCCGCCTCGGCCACGAAGGGGTGCAGCCGGTCGCCCTTGCGGGTGCGGTCGTCCGGGTGCCGGGCGAGCGGGTCCTGTTTGCTGCCCGCCATGGCGAGCCAGCGCTGCACCGCCTGTGCGGGGTCGGTCTGCGCCGCCGGTCGCGTCTCGCCGTCCCGCAGCTCCCACAGGCACAGGGCGTGCAGCAGCGTCAGCTGGGAGTACCAGAAGCGGGCGTGGGCGAGCATCGTCTCGGCCTGCTCGACGAGGAACTCGCGGGCCTCCTCGTGTGTGTGCGGATGGCGTTCCCTGCGGTTGGCGGCGCTCTTGAAGCCCTGTGCGAGGGCGATTTCGAGGGAGATCGGAAGGTCCGCCCGCTGCGAGGCGGAGTGCTCCGGTTCCAGGTGCTGCAGCCACAGGCGGAGCCGCTCCTTCGCCTGGCTCCGGTGCTTGTCACCGACCGAACCGACCATCATGGGGACGAGCCAGGCCCGCAGGACGAACGTCCGCCAGATGCGGGCCCGTCGGGCCTCGTTCTTCTTCTGCTGCTTCACGTACCGCGCGTGCGCCTGGTCGCCGGGGGCCTTGCCGAGGCTCTTCTCGCGGTTGCGGTGTTCCTTGAGCAGCTGCCTGCGGAGCTCCTCGGCGTACTGCCGCCACGGGTCGTGTTCCTCGGCGGGGCCCTTGGCGGGCAGGGGGAACAAGGTGCGCAGGGTGTCGAAGGCCTGGTCGCCCCCCGCCCCCATCTCCTGGGCGACGGCGAGCCGGACGGGGTACGACGGTTCGTTCTCGGCGATGCCGAAGAAGCAGCTGTACGCGGGTTCCGGGCCGCCCGCGGGCCCGCCGGACCGTGCCGCGACGGCCCGCAGCACGTCGCCGAACCGGTGCACCAGCGCCTGCTTGGACCCGTGGAGCGTTCTCGGGTCGCCGTCGGTGATGTGCTTCCACCGCTCGCACAGCGACTCGGCGATGTCCCGGTGTGCGGGTGACCCGTTGCCGCTGTCGATCTCCAGGGCGGCGGCGTACAGGTCGAGGGCCTTGGCGTCCGTGCGGGTCCGCGCCTCGGCGAGCAGGCGCTGCACGACGTCGTGTTGCCTTGCGCCCGGGTGCTGCCGGGAGTCCAGGACGAGCGCGGTGAGGAGTTCCCGGCCGGGCCCGGGCTCCTTCAGGGCTTCGGCCAGGGGCCGGAGCCCTGCCGTGCCGAGGTGGCCGGAACCGAGATAGGCCTGGAGGAGACTGTGGGGGAACCGGACGCGCTCGCCGCGGACCTCGACCAGGCCGAGCCGTTCGCCCTGGGTGGCGTACAGCGACAGGAGCGTGTGGCAGCGGTGTCCGTCGGTCCGGTCGGGGCAGTTCGGCAGGCGTGCCACGAGCCGCTCCCAGATGTCCGGGAACGCGGGGGCCGTGCCGTCCTCCGCCCCGGTCAGTTCGTCGAACCGGACTTCCAGCCGGTCGCGCAGCAGACCGATGGCGGCCAGCGTGGAGACGACCTCGAAGGTCGCCCTGCGCTTGTCGGGGCCCAGTGCGACCTCGCCGCGCATGCGCCCCGAGATCAGAGCCTTCCGCCACGTCTCCAGCAGCCGCAGCTGCAGACCCGCCCGGTCGGCGCTCCGGGTGTCCAGTTCCGCGCCGGGCCGCCCGCCGGTCAGGTGATCGAGCAGGTGGTGTGCCTGCAACTGCCGTGCAATCTGCAGGTACAGAGGGGATTCGGCGACCGCGGCCGTCTCGACGATCCAGGACGTGCGGTGCGGGTCGGGCTCCGTGCCGTCCTGCGTCAGGTATTCCAGGGCGGCCTCCTCGCTGAGCGGCTCCAGGTCGATGATCGCGGCCTCGGTCTGCTGCAGCGGGGGATGGGGGCGGGAGGCGATCACCAGCGGGAGTTGCTGCCGCTCCGCCCGCTGGATCGCGTGCCGGATGAGGATGTCCCGCTCCTTCTGCTTCTCGTCGTCGGTGAAGGTCTCTTCCAGACCGTCCGCGATGACGACGGCCTTGTCGTCCATGCACAGTTGACGCCAGACCCGTTCGGCCTGCCGGCCGGAGAGGACGCCGCGGTCCACCTCCTCGCAGAACCGCTTCATGCCCAACTCGCGGAAATCCAGCCGGGAGTCGTCCGTACCGGCGTCCCGCAGCCGGATCGGCACGGGGATGGCTCCCTGCCGGGCCAGCAGCTGGGTGAGCTGCACCAGCACCGACGTCTTGCCCGTGCCCACGCCGCCGACCAGGATGTAGGGCCGCCGGGTGCGCCGGTCGCGCAGCGCACGCGCGATGACCTGGCACATCTCCCGCCGCCCGACCACGTCTTCGGCGGCCGGTCCGGCCGTCGGCACCAGGCTGCGCGGATTCTTCCGGGCCGCCCTGCTCAACGGCCGGCGGACGGAGAGGTACTGCACGCCGAGGAAGATGGAGGTCGCCAGCCCGATGGTCAGAAACGGCGCCAGGAATCCGTAGGTGACCGTGCAGCCGTTGCCGCCGTTGTCCTGGCACCAGTTCTCGAGCGGGGACTTCGTGTGGGTGACGATCTCGTAGACCCCCGATCCCACCCAGATCGCGGTGATGGGGATCGCCAGCCAGCACAGGCGCTGCACCAGGGCAGTCGCCGAGGGTTTCGCCCACCAGCGCCGGGCCGCGGCCACCTGCGTGCGGGCGGCCGAGCGCACCCGTATTCCCCGGAGGAACCGCGCGACGGTGTCGACGGTGCGGGACACCCAGCGCCGCGGGCGCACCGCGTGCGGACTGCGCCGCGGTACGACCTTGCCCCGTGGATGTCTGACGGCATAGTTCATGATTCAGCCACCCTTGACGGGCTTGTCCCTCACGCCCATCGTGCGCGCGCACCGCCCCGCTGTCGAATCCCGGGCGGCCGGGATGCCGGGGCATCCGGGCCGAAATACGATGGCCGTAGCGCATGCGTGGAGGCAAGCCATGAGCCACGCCACCGAATTCGACACCGACCGGTTGCTGGCCATGTCACGCCCCGAGCTCGACCGGTTGTTCCGCGCGAGTCAACCCGGCGGGATTCCCCGGGGAAAGGGCCGGGGCACGGTGCTCCTCGGGCGCAGCCCGAAAGTGAACGCCGTGGCTGCCGCGTTGGTGCGCCGTCTCGCGTGGCAGGGGAAGGTCTTCGACCCCGCCCAAGGTGAACTGCGCAATCTGGTCACGCCGTTCGGGATCCGGGCGATACGTGCACGGGTCTACCGGAATGCGAGCTGGAGCGACGGCGGCGAGTGCATCGTCCTCGACTACTCGCACACCTCGCTCGTGGCCCACTGGATCCGGGACGAGATACGACGCGTCGGGAATGGGGCCTACCTCGGCAACGTGTACTGGGGGCGGCGCAGAATCCTGGATTTCAGCCTGACGTTCCGGGAAGCGAGGTCCTGAGATGCCGTATCAGACGGCGGTCACCGTCCGGGCCGCCCTGCCGCCGGACCGGGTTGCCGAGGTGCGGGAACTGCTGGGCGAGGCCGGGCGGAAGGGCACGGCGGGGGAGCTGTTCCCCTTCGCCGAGGTGCCGGGCATTCATTTCGCGCGCGTCGTCCTCGTTCCCGAGGGACCCGGTGGTGCTGCCGCGGGCATGCCGCCCAGCGTCGTGTACATGGGCGAGGTGGACGGTCCCGTGGAAGCGCATCTCGCCGATCTCGTCCGCACGGCGGGCGACGGCCTGGACCGGGTGTTCGGGCACTGCGCGGGATATCCGGCGGGTGGCTCCCCGGCTGCGGCGCGGATCGACTGGCTGCGTTCCCATTGCCTGCCCTGCGCGGCCTATTACGTCAACACCGTCGGCAGGGGACGGCAGCAGATCGAACAGGAGGCGCTGCTGCGCGAGGCCATCGAGGAGTTCCTCGACCGGAACGGAGCGGACCTGGCGGCGACGAGCCCGGCAGAAATCCGGGCCGCCGTCCAGGAATACGTCCGCGGCCGCGCGGACCTCGCCTGGGCCTGCACCGGATCCGCGCCGCCCCCGCTCGGGTGGCGGATCCGTCAGGTCGCCCACCTGGCCGGGGTTCCGCTGGCCGGCCTGGTGCTGCTGCCGTTCGGTGTGATCGCCCTGCCGGTCTGGGCCGTCCTGCTGAGAAGGCACGAACGCCGCGACGTCCCCGACCGGGCCCGGCCGGGCCATGACCGTATCCGCGAACTCGCGGGCTGCGAGGACTTCGTGGCGCAGAACCCCTTCACCGCCGTCGGCTCGGTCAAGGCCGGGCCGTTCCGGCGGATCACGCTCACCACTGTCCTCTTCGTCGTCGACTACGGCGTCCGCCATGTCTTCAATCGGGGGAATCTGGCCGGGGTCAAGACCATCCACTTCGCCCGCTGGCTGTTCGTCGACGGGAAACAGCGCGTGATCTTCGCGAGCAATTACGACGGCAGCCTGGAAAGCTACATGGACGACTTCATCGACAAGGTCGCCTGGGGTCTCAACGCCGTCTTCAGCAACGGCCAGGGCTATCCGCGCGTGCGGTGGCTCGTGCTGGACGGTGCCCGGGACGAGCAGGCCTTCAAGAACTACCTGCGCTGTCATCAGGTGCCGACGCAGGTCTGGTACTCCGCGTACGACACGTCGACCACGCGCAACCTCGACACCAACGCCCGCATCCGGGCAGGCCTCTTCGGCCGTCTCGGCCCGGCCGAGACGGAGGCCTGGCTGGCCCTGTTCTGAAGCCCGCGTGCAGCGAAAACGTGCAGCGCAGACGTGCAGCGCAAAGGGGTGACACGATGACGACGCCGCTGGAACTCGACGACATCCAGGGCCTGGTCACCCGCGGCTACCGCACCCTGACCTCGGCCTGCTTCCTCGTGCTCGCCGCCACCGGACCGGCGGTCGCCGCCCGTACCGCACTCGGGCGGCTGGTGCCCCGGGTGACGAACGGCCTCGCGGAGCCCTCGGACACCGCGGTCGACGTCGCCCTCACCTCGGACGGCCTGCGGCGCCTGGGACTGGAGACGTACGGACTGGACGGCTTTCCGTACGAGTTCGTCTCGGGCATGACCGACCCCGACCGCAGCCGATTCCTCGGCGACGTCGGGGAGAACGCCCCGCGCCACTGGCAGTGGGGCGGCCCGGCCGGACCGCCCGTGCACGTCCTGGTGATGCTCTACGCGCGCGACGGGCAGCGACTGCAGCAGCTGGAGACGGAGGCGCGCCAGGACGTCCTGGCCGGCGGCGCGTTCACCGAGACCGTGCGGCTGGGCACCACCGAGCTGTCCGGCCGTGAGCCCTTCGGCTTCCGCGACGGCATCTCCCAGCCCCTCGTCGAGGGGCTGTCCAAGGCCGGCGCGGGCGGCGACCAGGTGGTCAGGGCAGGGGAGTTCGTCCTCGGCTACCCCAACGAGTACGGGCTGCTGACGGACCGCCCGCTGCTGCCGCCCCGCTACGACCCCGTCGGCGTGCTGCCCCGCGCGCCCGAGGGCGGCGCGGACTTCGGACGCAACGGCAGCTATCTGGTCTTCCGGCAGCTCCGCCAGGACGTCGAGGCCTTCCGGGAGTACCTCGACGTGCAGACCCGGCGCCCCGACGGCAGCAGCGACCCGGCCGCACAAGAGGCGCTCGCCGCACGCATGGTGGGACGCTGGCCCGGCGGCGCTCCGCTGGTCCGTGCGCCGCGGTACGACGACCCCGCGCTGGCCACGGACAACGACTTCGGCTACTTCACCACCGATCCGGACGGCCTGCGCTGCCCGCTCGGGGCCCACATCCGCCGCGCCAACCCGCGTGACTCCCTCGATCCCCGCCCCGGCTCCGCAGATTCGGTCGCCGTCGGACGGCGCCACCGGCTCCTGCGCCGCGGCCGGCCCTACGGTCCGGACGCGACGGGGGACGGGCCCGGCGCACGCGGACTGCACTTCGTCGGCCTGAACGCCAACATCTCCCGCCAGTTCGAGTTCATCCAGCACACCTGGCTCGACAACCCGAACTTCAACGGGCTGCACGACGGCCCCGATCCGCTCGTCGCACCGCGCCTGGACCACCGCGCGACGTTCACCGAGCAGGGCAGGCCCGTACGCACCCGCCGGCTCGGCCTTCCGCAGTTCGTCACCGTGCAGGGCGGCGCCTACTTCTTCCTCCCGGGACTGAGGGCGCTGCACTACCTCTGCACGGCCGCACCCGCGGGCGGGCAGCCGTGACCGCCGGGCAGCGGCTCAACGACGCGATCCTGGGAGGCGTCCTGCTGGAGCGGCGTATCGACCCCTATGTGCGGCCGCTGTTCGACCGGACCCTGCTGCGTCCCGTGCAGGCCACGGTGCAGTGGTGCATCAACGCGCGCCGCCGGGACGAGCACCTGGGCCTTGCCGAGGAGCGGACCGTGCCCGGGGAGGATGCAGTCGCCGAGGCCGTCGCGCAGCAGATGGCCCGCTTCGTCCGGCGCCAGTACCGGCCGGGGGAGGCCCAACGGGCCGGGAACACCAAGACCTACGGGGTCGTGCACGCGGAGTTCACCGTCCGCGACGACCTGCCCGCACGGCTGCGGCACGGCGTGTTCCGCACCCCGGCCACCTATCGCGCCTGGGTCCGGTTCGCGGGTCCCGGCCCGCTCGCGCCACCTGACATCGAGGACAACGGGATCCTCAGCATCGGCGTCAAACTCCTGGGCGTCGGCGGCGAGAAGCTGATCGACGACGAGCAGTGGACCCAGGACTTCACGGGCATCAGCGTGCCCACCTTCACCACGCCCGATGTCGTCGAGAACCTCAGACTGCAGCAGCACGTGTTCGCGGGCACCCCGGTCCTGTACTTCCTCGACCCCCGGCACCCGCACCTCTGCGACATGATCATGCAGGGCCTGTACGCGAGGACCCCGTCCAGCCCGCTGGAGGCCCGGTACTGGAGCTGCACGCCGTACCTCCTCGGTGCAGGCCAGGCCGTGCAGTACTCCTTCGTACCCCGCGACGGGACCCGTAGCCGGGTGCCGTGGCACCCGCCCGACGACTACCTGCACCAGGCCCTGGCCGCCGCACTGCACGAGCGCGACGCCTGCTTCGACGTCCTCGTCCAGGTGCAGACCGACGCCCACCGGATGCCCGTCGAGAACGCGTCCGTGGTCTGGCCCGAACGCCTCTCGCCGTTCGTGCCGGTGGCCACCCTGCGCGTGCTCCGGCAGGAATGCGACCCGGCGGACCAGTTCGCCCGTGCCGACCGGCTGTCCTTCAACCCCTGGCACGCCCTGCCCGAACACCGGCCGCTGGGCAACCAGAACCGTGCCCGCCGCACGATCTACCTGCAGCTCTCGCGGCTCAGACAGGCCATGAACGGCACGCCGCACCAGGAGCCCGGAGAGGAGGCATGACGCCCGGCGCGCGCGCCGGAAGCACTTCCCATATCGTCGGAAACAAGGGCGTAGACATCCCCTGGATGTCCGCCGGGAAGGGGAGCCGAGATGGACGCGCGGACAGCCGCGCGCCACGCCCTGGCCGGAATCCGGCTGGTGAACGGCGCAGCGGCACTGCTGACCCCGCGAATGATGGCCCGCCGACTCGGTGCGGACCCCGAACAGCCCGCGCTGGTCTACGTGCTGCGCATGTTCGGTGTGCGCACCGTGGTCCTCGGCGCCCAACTGCTCTGTCCCGCCGACGCGGACGAGCTCGACCGGCTGCTGCGGACCGGCACGCTCATTCACGCGAGCGACGCCCTGGCGGCCGCCTGCGCCGGCCGCAACGGCCTTCTCCCGTGCCGCATGGCCGCGGCAGCCACGGCGATCTCGACGGTCAACGTCGCACTGACGCTCGTGGCCCGAGGCCGGCCGTGCCGGCCGCCCGAAGGGAGCCCCTCATGAGCACAGCACCGCACGGCAGGGCCCCGTGGTTCGTGCAGCTGCACGACCGGCTGGCGGTCGCCGTCGACCACAAGATCGGCTGGCAGAACCTGCCCAAACCCCTCGGCCTGCTGACCCTCGTCGGCCTGCGGGACAACCTGCGCCGCAAGAACCTCTTCGACACCGGCTCCTACCCGTCGTGCAACCTGCCGGAGGTCGGCCCCCCGGATGCGCGCGATCTCACCGGGCGCACGGCCGACGGGACGTACAACGACCTGGCGAACCCCCGCATGGGCATGTCCCGTTCGCGCTTCGGCCGCAACGTGCCGCCGGAGCACGCCTTCCCCGAACCCGAGCCGGACCTCCTGTCCCCGAGCCCCCGCGAGGTGAGCCGGGCCCTGCTGACCCGGCACGCGTTCGTCCCCGCCGAGTCCGTCAACGCCCTGGTCGCCGCCTGGCTGCAGTTCATGATCAAGGACTGGGTCAGCCACGGACAGGGCACCATGGACCGCCCCTGGCACATCGACCTGGCCGACGACGACCCGTGGCCCGCACCGCCGATGGTCATACCGCGGACCATCCCGGACCCCACCCGCCCGGACGGGGACGACGGCCTGCCGCCGACCTTCCTCAACGACAACTCGCCCTGGTGGGACGCCTCCCAGCTGTACGGCAACAACCTGGACGAGCAGCGGGCGCTGCGCACCGGCCAGGGCGGCAGGCTCCGGGTCCCCAACGGCCCGCTGTTCCCTGACGACCCGGACAAGGACCCGGCGGGCATTCCCGGCTTCTGGCTCGGCCTCGCCATGATGCACATGGTCTTCCTGCTCGAACACAACGCCATCTGCGACACCTTGCACGACGCCTACCCCACGTGGTCCGACGAGGAGCTCTTCCAGCGGGCACGGCTGATCACCGCGGCGCTCATCGCCAAGATCCACACCGTGGAGTGGACCCCCGCGGTCATCAGCCATCCGACGACCGTCACCGCCATGCACGCCAACTGGTACGGCCTGCTGGGCGAACGCCTGCACAAGCTGTTCGGCCGCCTCAGCAGGAGCGAGGTGCTCAGCGGCATCGTCGGCGGGCACACCGACCACTTCGGCGTCCCGTACTCGCTCACCGAGGAGTTCGTCGCCGTCTACCGCATGCACCCCCTCATCCCCGACGACTGGAGCTTCCGGTCGGCCGCCGACGACTCGCTGCTGCAGGAGGCCACCTTCCGGGAACTGACGGGGCGGCAGGCGTACGACATCCTCGGCAAGCACACCCTGACGGACCTGATCTACTCCTTCGGCACCTCGCACCCGGGCCTGGTCACCCTCCACAACTACCCGCGGTTCCTCCAGGAGTTCCGGCGCCCGGACGGCAAGCTCATGGACCTCGGGGCCGTCGACATCCTGCGCTCGCGCGAGGTCGGCGTGCCCCGCTACAACGAGTTCCGGCGCCGGCTCCACCTCCTCCCGGCCCAGGACTTCGACGCCCTCACGGACAACCCCGTCTGGGCCGACGAACTGCGCCGGGTCTACGGCGGGGACATCGAGCGCGTCGACCTCTCGGTGGGCATGTTCGCCGAACCCCGCCCGCAGGGCTTCGCGTTCAGCGACACCGCCTTCCGCATCTTCGTCCTGATGGCGTCCCGCCGCCTCAACAGCGACCGGTTCCTCACCACGGACTACACGCCGCAGGTGTACACGCAGACCGGCCTGGACTGGATCGAGAACAACAGCATGAGCAGCGTGCTGCTGCGGCACTTCCCGGAACTGCGCGCGTCCCTGCGCTCGGTGGACAACGCCTTCGCCCCGTGGACCGCGGCGGGGCCCCGATGAGAGCGGAGGCGGACGATGAGACACACCACGTGCCACCCGCACCGGCAGCCGCACGACCCGCCGCGCCTGTCGCGCGCATGCGGCGTCACGCTGGCCGTCGTGGCCCTCGCCGTCTTCGCGGCAGGGCTGTGGATCCGTCACAACGCCCCGGACGTCGACGACGTGCAGCTGCAACTGACGGGCAGCGCCCATGCCGCGCACACTCTCGTCGGCAACCGGACGGGCGATTTCCGCAAGGCGCTGACGGCCGACTTCTTCCTCATCGGGGCGTACACCATCGGCACAGCGCTCGTGTTCTGGCTGAGCGGCCGCACCATCGCGGTCCGCCTGAGACACCGCAGCCTCGTCCGGTACGGGATCGGCGCCGCCCTCGCCGCATGCGTGTGCGCCGTGACGGAGAAACTGCTGCTCCTGCACGGACTGGACGGCGCGGACGGGGTGTTCGCGTGGGCGGCGGGCCTTGCGACGGTCAAGTGGCTGCTGGTCGTCCTCACCCTGCCCGTGGCGGCGGTCCTGGCCGCGATCGTCCTCAAACGGGCCGTGTTCCACGGGTGCGCCCGGCGCAGATACGACAAGGAATGCAGCTGCGGGAAAACCGGCTCCGGCCCCCGGGGGCCCGATGTCGTCCCGCCCTGGCCCGTGATGGAGTGGGGCCGGCGGCGCTGGCCGGGCACCGCGCGCAGCGACCCTCCCCGCTCCCGGGCGGCACGCTGGGAGAACGGCAGCCGGGTGCCGCCCGGCCGGGAACAGGGCGGGACCGGCTTCTGCGTCTCGGGCGGCGGCATCCGCTCGGCCTGTGTCACCCTGGGCGCACTGCAGGCCCTCCGCGCCCAACTCTGCGGCGCGCGCTACCTGGTGTCCGTCTCCGGAGGCGGCTACACGACCGGCGCCCTGCAGCTGGCGCTGGCCGGGAAGGACGGGGACTGCGGGACGGGCCGGTACGAGGCCGGTCCCCGCGACGTCTTCATGCGCGGCACACCGGAGGAGGACCACACCCGCCGGCACTCGAAGTACGTGGCGGAGGGCACCGGCCAGTGGCTGGCCGCCCTCGGCGCCGTCCTGCGGGGACTGCTGGCGTCGCTGAGCCTGCTGGCCGCGACCCTGCTGGTGCTGGGCCTCGCCCTGAGCTGGGGCTACCACCTCGTTCCGCTGGCACACCCGGCCGGGCCGCAGGTCTTCCGGGCACCCGCGCTGTGGGCCGTCGTGATCCTCTTCGGCTGCGCCGCCGTGCTCTGGTTCTGCTGGCTGGTGTCCTTGATCTTCGCCAGACAGCGCCTGTCGGGCTTCCTGTACGACGCCTGCCTCACCTTCACCGTGGCGGCCCTGCTGCTGGCCGTCCTGGTGATCGTCCTCCCCGGTCTGGCGTGGGGCACGGCCCGGCTCGGAAGCCTGTGGAATCTGGACCCCCGGCGGATCGGGGCGAGCGCCGGAGGTGCGGCGCTGCTCACCTACGTGACCGCGCTGCTCGGCACCACATGGCGGCGCATCGAGTCGGCCGAGCAGACGATCGCGTCCGCCAAGAGGTCCCGACTGGTGCGCGCCGTGCCGAACCTCGCCAAGTACCTGATGGTGTGGGCGGTTCTCGCGGTGGTGACGGCGGCCTCCCTGCTCGTCCTGGGCGGGACGATCGTCGCCGGGCGCGGCTGGCCCGTACCCGTACAGGCCGGCCTTCCCGTCGTGCTCGGGCTGGTCGTGCTGAGCCTCGACCAGACCTGGATGAGCCTCCACCCCTTCTACCGCGCACGGCTGGTCAGCGCGTTCGCCGTCCGCCGCAGGACCGACCCCGACGGTGAACAGGTCGCCGTCCCCTACGAGTTCGACGAGCCGACGCCGCTTCCCTCCTACGACCGGCGGCACCCCGGATTCCCCCAGGTCATCTTCGCCGCAGCGGCCAACCTGTCCGGCGACGACCGGACACCGCCGGGGCGGCACGCGGTGTCGTTCACGCTGTCGCACGACTACGTCGGCGGCCCGGACGTCGGGTACGCCCGTACGGACGTGCTGTGGGACCACACCCGGAAGGTCATCCGCAAGGACCTCACCGTCGAGTCCGCCGTCGCCGTCTCCGGCGCGGCCTTCGCCTCGGCCATGGGACGCCAGGCCCGCGCGTTCCAGACGCTGTTCGCGCTCTCCAACGCCCGGCTCGGCACCTGGCTGCCCAACCCCGGTGTGCTGGGCGCCCTCTGGGCCGAGGACGCCGCCTGGTGGCTGCCGCCGATGCCGGGCATCCGCCGTCTGCCGTACCTGCTGCGGGAGGTGTCCGGCCGCTATCCGATGGAGGACCGGATGCTGCTGGTCACCGACGGCGGGCACTACGAGAACCTCGGCCTGGTCGAGCTGCTCCGGCACGGCGTCACCACCGCCGTGTGCGTCGACGCCAGCGGGGGTTCCGGGGCCTTCGGGGCCGCCCTGGGCGAGGCCATCGCCCTGGCCCAGGAGGAGCTCGGCGTCGAGATCAGGATCAAGAGGGAGGACTGGGAGAAGCTCGTCCCCGGCAGCGCGTCTCCCCTCACGCCCCAGCAGAACCCGCCTCCACCGGCCCCGCCGCCCCCGCCGGGCCCCCCGGCACCGCCGAACCCGCTGGCCGCCCTCAACTCCCGGCTCTCGGCCGAGGCGGTGGTCGAGGGCGAGATCGTCTACCCGCGCGCGCTCGTCGACGAGCACGGCCGGACGCTCGCCCCACGGGGACGGCTGATCGTCGCCCGCGCGACACTGACCGCCGAGATGCCCTACGAACTCCTCGCCTACGCCCAGGGCTCACCGGAATTCCCGCACGACGGCACCAGCGACCAGTGGTTCGACAACCGGCGGTTCGACGCCTACCGGGCACTCGGCCAGTGGATCGGCGAACGGGTCGCGGCACGGCTCGCCCCGCAGGCCCCGCCACGCCGGCGCCCCCTGCGCCGGAGCCGGAAGACCGGGCCCTGAGCAGCGGTTCCCGGTGCATGATGGAAGGACGGGCGGAACAGAGCCCGTGGGAGAAGAGCGGTTCCGTGATCACACGCATTCGCCTGCCGCACCGCCACCTGGCACCCCCGACGGAGCCCGGGCCGCCCGGCGGACCGTCGCCCAAACGGCCCGCACCGGCACCGCAGTCGCCCCGCTGGTGGCTGTGGGTCATGCCGTTCGTCATGCTGGGCCTGCTGATCGCCCTGGCGACGTCCCGCGGCCTGACGGGCCCGTCCGGCAACCAGGTCTCCTACAGCGACTTCGTCGGCAAGGTCGGAGCCGGCCAGGTGCAGACCGTCGAGATCAACGACAAGGGCACCGTCGAGGGAACCCTCAAGAACGGCACGCACTTCACCACCCAGCTCCCCACCGCCCTCGGCTCCGGCGGGCTGGAACAGCAGCTCCAGGCCCAGCACGTGAGCATCTCCGCCGTGCAGAGCAGCAGCGGCAGCCTCTGGCCCTCCCTCCTCGTGGCCTTCCTGCCGCTGCTGCTCCTGGCCGCCTTCTTCTTCTGGGGCTTCCGCCGGGCCGCCGGATCGCTGTCCGGCGGCATCAGCGCCATCGGACGCTCCCGCGCCAAGATCATCGAGGCGGAGCGGCCGACCACCGGCTTCACCGACATCGCGGGCTACGACGGGGTCAAACAGGAGATCAGCGAAGTGGTGGACTTCCTGCGCAACCCCGGCCGGTACGCCGCGGCCGGCGCCAAGGGACCGCGCGGCGTGATCATGGTCGGGCCGCCCGGCACCGGCAAGACGCTCTTCGCCCGCGCGGTCGCCGGGGAGGCCGACGTCCCCTTCCTGTCCGTGACCGGCTCCGCGTTCGTCGAGATGTTCGTCGGCGTCGGCGCGTCCCGGGTCCGCGACCTCTTCGACGAGGCCCGCAAGCGCGGGCCCTCGATCATCTTCATCGACGAGATCGACGCCGTCGGCGGCCGCCGCGGCGGCGGCACCCGGCTCGGCGGCAACGACGAGCGCGAGCAGACCCTCAACCAACTCCTCGCGGAAATGGACGGGTTCGACCAGAGCAGCGGCATCGTCGTGCTCGCCGCCACCAACCGGCCCGACGCCCTCGACCCCGCCCTGCTGCGCCCCGGACGGTTCGACCGGCAGGTCACCGTCCCCCTGCCCAACCAGGCCGAACGCGCGGCCATCCTCGCCGTCCACGCCCGCGGCAAGACCCTCGGCCCCGGTGTCGACCTGGACGCCGTGGCCCGCGGCACCCCCGGATTCTCCGGCGCCGACCTCGCCAACCTCGTCAACGAGGCGGCCATCAACGCCGTCCGGGCCGACCGCGCGACCCTGGTCCAGGGCGACCTGGACACCGCCCGGGACCGGGTGCTGCTCGGCCGGCGCGAGACCTCCAACGCCCTGCTCCCCGAGGAACGGCACTCCGTCGCCGTCCACGAGTCCGGGCACGCCCTCGTCGCCGCACTGTGCGAGCACGCCGACCCCGTCGCCAAGGTCACCATCCTCCCGGCCGGCGTCACGCTCGGCGTCACCGAACAACTGCCCGAGGCCGAACGGCACCTCTACAGCGAGGGCTATCTCACCGACCTCCTCGCCGTCCGCCTCGGCGGCCGGGCCGCGGAACTGGTCGTCTTCGGCGAGGGCTCCACCGGAGCGGCCAACGACCTGGCCGGAGCGACGGAGATCGCCACCCGCATGGTCCGCGAGTTCGGTCTCTCCCCGGCCCTGGGCCCGGTCGGCTACGCCTCCTCCGCCCTGCAGTACCTCGGCGAACCCGCCGGGGAGGACCTGCTGCGCCGCCCCGCGTACTCCGAGCAGACCCAGCGGATCGTGGACGAGGAGGTCGCCCGCCTGATCCGCCACGCCGAGGAACGGGCCCTGGGCATGCTCCGCGAACACCGTGGCGCCCTGGACCGGCTCGCCGGACTCCTCGTCGCCCGCGAGACCGTCGACGGCTCCGCGGTCCTCGACGCGCTGCGTCAGGACTCCGGGACGGACGGCTCCTGACGGGGGGCGGGGAGCCGCACCCGGAACGCCGTGTGCCCGGGCCTGCTGGCGACGCCGACGGTGCCGCCGTGCGCGGTGACGACGGCCTCGACGATCGCCAGTCCCAGACCGGTGCTGCCCGAGGCGCGCGACCGGTTGTGGTCGGCGCGGGTGAACCGCTGGAAGACCTCGGGCTGCAGGGCCTCGGGGATGCCGGGGCCGTTGTCGGTCACCGTGAGCTCGGTGCCGGCCGGGGATGCCGTGATGCTCAGCGTGACATCGGTGCCGGAGGGGGTGTGCGTACGGGCGTTGGCGAGGAGGTTGGCGATCACCTGGTGGAGGCGGTGCTCGTCGCCGGTCACCGTCACCGGCTCCTCCGGCAGGTCCAGCAGCCAGTGGTGACCGGGCGCGGCGACGCGGGCGTCGTCGACGGCGTCGAGGGCGAGCCGGGTGAGGTCGGCGGCCTCCCGGGCCAGCGGCCGCCCGGCGTCGAGCCGGGCCAGCAGCAGCAGATCGTCGACGAGGCCGCTCATGCGCTGCGTCTCGGACTGGATGCGCTGCAGCGCATGCCGGACCTCGCCGGGCACCGGTCCGGGGTGGCGCAGGGCCAGTTCGGCGTGGGCGCGCACGGTGGCCACCGGGGTGCGCAGCTCGTGCCCGGCGTCGGCGGCGAAGTGCCGCAGCCGCTGCTCGCTCGCCCTCCGCTGGGCGAGCGCGTCCCCGACGTGGCCCAGCATGCGGTTCAGCGCGGCACCCACCTGGCCCACCTCGGTGCGGGTGTCGGTGTCGGGCACCGGGGCAGGCATGGCGAACTCGCCGCTGGCCAGCGGAAGTTCCGTCACCTCCGCCGCGGTGGCGGCGACGCGCCGCAGCGGGCGCAGCGACAGTCTGACCCAGGCGGCGCCCGCCACCCCGGTGACGACGAGGGCGGTGCCGAAGACCACGGCCTCGACCAGCTCCAGGCGGTGGACGGTCTCCTCCACCCGGTGCAGCGGCATGCCGGTGATCAGGGTGTCGCCGTCGTCGCCGGCCACGGCCACCACCCGGTAGGAGCCCAGCGCCGACAGCCGGATGCCGTGCCCGCCTCCGTCGCGGGGGAGGGCCGCCAGGGCGTTCCGGTCCGCCGCGGTGAGCGGCACGGCCTCGTCCGTCTGCTCGCGCACGACGGCGGCCGTGGTGGTCCTGCCGTGCATCAGCCGCGCGCCGAAGGTGCCGTCGGACTGTCCGCGGGTGTCCGGCCGGTTGTCCCCGTCGGAATCCTCGTCGTGCTCCAGGCTGGCAGCGAACCTCCCGCCGGACGCGACGAGTTGTTGGTCCAGCCGCCCCACGAGGAAGGCCTGCAGGGCCAGCGAGGTCGTCACCCCCACCGCGAGGGAGGCCAGCGCGAGCAGCAGCACCAGCCCGGCGGTGAGGCGGGCGCGCAGCGTCCGGGGCGCTCTCACGCCGCCTCCGGCTTGAGGACGTACCCGACCCCGCGCACGGTGTGGATCAGCGGAGTGCGCCCCGCGTCGATCTTCTTGCGCAGATAGCTGATGTACAGCTCCACCACGTGGGCGCGGCCGCCGAAGTCGTAGGCCCACACCCGGTCGAGGATCACAGCCTTCGACAGCACGCGGCGGGGGTTGCGCATCAGGAAGCGCAACAGCTCGAACTCGGTGCGCGACAGCTCCACGGCCGTCCCCGCCCGGCTCACCTCGCGAGCCTCCTCGTCCATCACCAGGTCCCCGACGACCAGCAGGCTGCCGCTCGGCTCGCGGGCCATGCCCGCCCGGCGCAGCAGCCCGCGCAGCCGGGCGAGGACCTCCTCCAGACTGAACGGCTTCGTGACGTAGTCGTCGCCGCCCGCCGTGATTCCGGCGATGCGGTCCTCGACGGCGTCGCGCGCTGTGAGGAAGAGCACGCAGATCCCCTTCGCCTCCGCCCGCAGCTCGCGCAGCACGGCCAGGCCGTCCGTGTCGGGCAGCATCCAGTCCAGCACGACCGCGTCGGGCCGGAAGGAGCGCGCCGCGGCGACGGCCGACGCCCCGTCCGCGGCGCTGCGCACCTCCCAGCCCTCGTAGCGCAGGGCCTGGCACAGGACGTCGGTGAGGTCGTGCTCGTCGTCGACGACGAGCACACGGACGGGCCCGCCGTCGGGCCTGCACAGGGCGGGGGAGGGGGTGCGGTTCAGCATGATGCGTCCAGCATCCCGCATCGCTCTGTGCACCCGGGGGCCGGAAACCTGTGGGTTCCCTCTGAAAATCCTCCCGGGCCCCGTCTTCAGAGGGTTCTCAGAAGATGCGCTGCGAGGCTGTCCCCCGTCCACCGGAGAAGGTCCGGAGAAGGCCCGGAGAAGCTCCGGAGAGGGGAGGCCACGTGGCCATCAGTACGGACGGGGGCCGGGTCGCGGCACGGAGGGCGCGGGCCGTGCGCCGCCGCGCCCGGGTGACCGCGGCACCGGCCCAGCTGTGCATCTGGGCGGGCGCGGTGGCCGTGCTCGGGCTGTGGTGGAGCAACACCGCATCCGTCGTCGGAACCGCCGGCTGGCTCACCGGCGCCGGGCGGATCACCGGTCTGCTCGCCGGGTACGCCTGCGCCGTGCTGCTCGTGCTCATGGCCCGGGTGCCCGCGCTGGACCGCGGCGTCGGCACGGACCGGCTCGCCCGCTGGCACGCCGCCGGCGGCCGCTACACCGTCTTCCTCGCGCTCGCGCACACCCTGCTGATCATCTGGGGGTACACGCTGACCGCGCACACGAACGTCGTCGGCGAGACCACCACGCTCGTCCTGGACTACCCGGACATGCTCAAAGGCACCGTGGGATTCCTGCTGTTCGTGGTGACCGGTGCCGTGTCGGCCCGCGCCGCCCGGCGCCGGCTGAGCTACGAGGCCTGGCACTTCCTGCACTTCGCGACCTATCTCGCGATCTTCCTTGTCTTCGGGCACCAGTTGGCCAACGGAGCGGACTTCGTCGGCGACACGGCGGCCCAGCTCGCCTGGTACACGCTGTACTTGGCGGCAGCGGGGCTGCTGGTGTGGTACCGCTTCGTGGTGCCCGTCCGGTGCGGAGTGCGTCACCGGCTGCAGGTGGCCGAGGTACGGACCGAGGCGCCCGGTGTCGTCTCGGTGTACATGACGGGCGCACGCCTCGACGAACTCGCCGCCGAGCCGGGGCAGTTCTTCCGCTGGCGCTTCCTGGCCCCGGGCCTGTGGTGGACCGCGAGCCCCTACTCGCTCTCCGCGCCCGCCCACCCGCACCGGCTGCGCATCACGGTGAAGGCCCTCGGCGGGCACAGCGCGGCCGTGGCCCAGCTGGCCCCCGGCACCCGGGTCTGGGCGGAGGGCCCCTACGGGGGGTTCACCGCCGCCCGCCGGACCGCCCGCAAGACGCTGCTGCTCGCCGGAGGCGTCGGCATCACCCCGCTGCGCACGCTCTTCGAGACGCTGCCCGGCCAGGTCACCCTCGTCTACCGGGCCCGCCGCCCCGACGACCTCGCGCTGCGCGACGAACTGGACGCGATAGCCGCCTCCCGCGGGGCCAGGGTCCTGTACTCGGCCGGCGACCCGGCGGCGCACGGCTTCCCCTACCTCCCCCTCACGTCCGACTCCCTGCTCCGGCTGCTCCCGGACCTGGCCGAGCACGACGTCTACCTGTGCGGGCCGCCCGGCATGACCGAGGCAGCCCTGCAGGCCCTGCGCGGCGCGGGAGTCCCGGCCCGCCGCATCCACCACGAGTCGTTCGCGTTCTGACCCGAACACCCGGCCAGATCAGAGGAGTCCGAGCGTGCGCCGAGCCGCCGTCACCACGCTGTCGACCGCCGCAGGCGTCGTCCTGCTGCTGTCGCTCAAGCCGCACCAAAGCGCACCGCCGCCCGCCGTCGCCGCGCACCGGCCGGGGACGTCACCACCCGCCCACGCCCCGGGGAGCAGCCGGACGGGCACCTTCACCGGGGACGTGATCGACACCGACTACGGCCCCGTGCAGGTGGCCGTCACCCTCCAGCAGGGCCGGCTGACCGCGGTCAAGGCGCTCCAGGTGCCGTCCGACCGGGGCCGCAGCCGGGAGATCTCCTCCTACGCCGTGCCCCGGCTGACCCAGGAGGCGCTGGGCGCCCAGAGCGCGCAGATCGACGCGGTCTCCGGAGCCAGCTACACCAGCGAGGGCTACACGCAGTCCCTGCAGAGCGCATTGGACAAGGCCGGTGCCTGAACCGGCGCGCGGACTGCGCCACGTCGAGCACGCCATGGGCACGGTGTTCTCCTTCGACATCCGCGACCCGGCCACCCCCGCCGTCCACGCGGCCCTGCACGGGGCCGTCGCGTGGCTCCACCACGTCGACGCCGTCTTCTCCACCTACCGGCCGGACAGCGCCGTCAGCCGCCTGGCCCGCGGCGAGACCACCGTCGAGCGCTGCCCGGCGGAGGTCGGCGAGGTGCTGCGGCTGTGCGCGGAGGCGGAGCGCAGGACGCAGGGCTGGTTCAGCGCCACCGCGGGCGGGGTGCTCGATCCCTCCGGGCTCGTCAAGGGCTGGGCGGTCGAGCGGGCCTCGGAGGTGCTGTACGCGGCCGGGGCGCGCAACACGTGCGTCAACGGCGGGGGAGACATCCGGCTCCGGGGCGAGGGCGCGCCCGGCACGCCCTGGCGCATCGGCATCGCGGACCCGGCCCGGCCGGGGCGGCTGCTGACGGTGGTCGCGGGGCGGGATCTGGCGGTCGCCACGTCGGGGACGGCGGAGCGCGGGTGTCACATCCTCGACCCCCGGACGGGCCGCCCGGCCCGTGGCCTGCTGTCGGCCACGGTGACCGGTCCGTCCCTGACCTGGGCCGACGTCTATGCCACGGCGGCCTTCGCGATGGGCGACCTCGCCCGTGACCGGATTGCCCGCTTGGAGGGCTACGACGTGATGACCGTCTCACCGGCCGGGGAGGCGTGGGCGAACGCGGGTTTTCCGTGCATTGCCGACACCGTTCGCACCCAAGGCGCCTAGCCCGTTACCGCGCGTAACGTGTCCGGAAAAACAAAATCGCTTGAACTCTTGACGGGGTACTTACGCGCCTCACACCATTCAGCGCATGAGTCATCGGACCGGAACCGGCGCCGCCGCTTCCGTTTTTTGATGGCTCGCTCCCGGGGGCGATGTTCCATCGCCCGCCCGGCGTCGCCAGCCGGAACCGGACACCGAGCGGTCACGTACTTCGCGGCCGATCCCCACGACAACCGTCGGCCCGCTCGGTCCTGCCCCCCTCAGTGAAGGCGAAGACATCTATGAGTGACCGCACCCTGACTGCGGCCCCCCAGCCCGGAACGGCCGAACCGGCAGCGACGACCCCCCACGTCGACGCCGGCGACGCGGGCTACAGCAAGGACCTCAAGTCCCGTCACGTCAACATGATCGCCATCGGCGGCGCGATCGGCACCGGCCTCTTCCTCGGCGCCGGTGGCCGCCTCCACACAGCGGGACCCTCGCTCTTCATCGCCTACGCGGTGTGCGGGCTCTTCGCCTTCTTCGTCGTCCGGGCGCTCGGCGAGCTCGTGCTGCACCGCCCGTCCTCGGGCGCGTTCGTCTCCTACGCCCGTGAGTTCATGGGCGAGAAGGGCGCGTTCACGGCCGGCTGGCTCTACTTCCTCAACTGGGCCACCACCGGCATCGCCGACATCACGGCCGTCGCCACCTACACGCACTACTGGCACATGTTCAGCAGCATCCCGCAGTGGGTGCTCGCGCTGATAGCCCTCGCGATCGTGCTCACCGTGAACCTCATCTCGGTGAAGTACTTCGGCGAGATGGAGTTCTGGTTCGCGATCGTCAAGGTCAGCGCGCTCGTGATCTTCATGGTCATCGGAATCTTCCTGCTGATGACCCAGCACGACGTCGGCGGCAACGCCCCCGGCCTGTCGAACATCCTCGACCACGGCGGCATCTTCCCGGCCGGCGTGATGCCGATGCTCTTCGTCGTCCAGGGCGTCGTCTTCGCCTACGCCTCCGTCGAGCTGTGCGGCGTCGCCGCGGGCGAGACCGAGAACCCCGAGAAGATCATGCCCAAGGCGATCAACTCGATCATGTGGCGCGTCGGCATCTTCTACGTCGGCTCGGTCATCCTGCTGGCGCTGCTGCTGCCGTACACGGCCTTCCACGCCGGCGAGAGCCCCTTCGTCACCGTCCTGTCGAAGATCGGCGTCCCGTACGCGGCCGGCGTGATGAACCTCGTCGTCCTCACCGCGGCGCTCTCCAGCCTCAACTCCGGCCTCTACTCCACCGGCCGCATCCTGCGCTCGATGGCCGTCGCCGGCTCGGCGCCGAAGTTCACCGCGAAGATGAACAAGGGCCAGGTGCCCTACGGCGGCATCCTGCTCACCGCCGGGTTCTGCGTCCTGGGCGTCGGCCTGAACTTCGTGGTCCCCGCGGACGCGTTCGAGATCGTGCTGAACTTCGCCGCGATCGGCATCATCGGCACCTGGGGCATGATCATGCTCTGCTCGCTGCTCTTCTGGCGGCGCTCGAAGCAGGGCCTGGTCAAGCGCCCGTCCTACCGGCTGCCCTTCGCCCCGTACACCCAGATCATCACGCTGGTCTTCCTGGCCTCCGTGATCGGCCTGATGGCGTCCCAGAAGGGTGCCGACCGCACCACCGTGCTGTGCCTGCCGCTGATCGCGGCGGCCCTGGTCGGCGGCTGGTTCGTGGCACGCCGCCGGGTCGCCAGGACCAAGCAGGAGGCCGAGGCGCTCGGCGCAGAGGCCGGGAACCTCTGAGCCTGCCGGCCTGAACATGCGGTTCCACGGGCCGCCTGCCGACGGACATCGTCCGCCGGCAGGCGGCCCGTTTCGTTCGCGCCGCGGAACGTGCCGGGGTAGACATGGGGGTATGGCCCGAAACCGGGGCCGCTCCTGGGGGCCTCTGGGCCGTCGGCTCGGTGGCCGGCGTCCCGGCCGCCGGCCTGAGCGGCCACAGCGGCGCCCAGGATCCAGGGCGCCCTCGGGGCGGCGCCTGCGGTCGGTGGCGAGCGTCCGCAGCGTCGCCGGTCAGATGTTCGTGCTCCAGGTCCTCATCGTGCTGCTGCTCGTCGTGGCCGCCGTGACGACCCTGCTGCTGCAGGCCCGCAGCGACCGGATCCAGGCCGCCCGCGACCGCTCGCTCGCCGCCGCCCAGGCCTTCGCGCACGGCCCCGGCCTGGTGGCCGCCATGAAGGGCCCCGACCCCGCCAAGGTGATCCAGCCCGAGGCCAAGGCCGCCTGGACGGAGGGCGGCGTCGACTTCATCGTCGTGATGAACCGGGACGGCCTGCGCTACTCGCACCCCGATCCCGCACTCATCGGCAAGCACTTCGTCGGCACCATCGGCCCGTCCCTGCAGGGGAAGACCTACTTCGAGGAGGTCAACGGACCCCTCGGCAAGGAACTGCAGGTCATCGTCCCTGTGAAGGACTCCCGCGGTGCCATCGTCGGCCTGTGCTCCTCCGGCATCAAGATCAGCCGGGTGAGCAGCGCGGTCGATCAGCAGCTCCCGCTCCTCATCGGTGCGGGCGCCGCCGCCCTCGTCCTCGCCACGGCCGGCACCGCGCTGGTGAGCAGACGGCTGCGGCGGCAGACCCACGGCCTCGGCACGGCCGAGATGACCCGAATGTACGAACACCACGACGCGGTGCTGCACGCGGTGCGCGAGGGCGTCGTCATCGTCTCCGGCGACGGTCTGGTGCTGCTGGCCAACGACGAGGCGCGCCGCCTGCTCGGCCTGCCCCCGGACGTGGAGGGACGGCACGTCTCCGGGCTCGGCCTCGACCCCCGGATGGCGGAACTGCTGGTCTCCCGGCGCGTGGCCACCGACGAGGTGGTCCCGGTGGGCAAACGGCTCCTCGCCGTGAACAACCGGCCCACCGACCGGCGCGGCGGCCCGCCCGGCAGCGTGGCCACCCTGCGGGACACCACCGAACTGCGCGCCCTCGCCGGCAAGGCCGAGGTGGCCCGCAGCCGGCTGCGACTGCTGTACGACGCCAGCGTCGCGATCGGCACGACCCTGGACGTCCAGCGCACCGCCGAGGAGCTCGCCGAGGTGGCCGCACCCCGGCTCGCCGACTACGTCTCCGTCGACCTCGCCGAGGCCGTCCTGCGCGGCGAGGAACCCCGTACGACCACCGGCGAGGCCCCCGAACTGCGCCGTGTGGCGCTCGGCGGCACCCCCGACGGCCACCCGCTGTACCGGGCGGGCGAGCTGCACCGGTATGCCGCGCCCACCCCGCAGGCCCAGGGATTCGTCAGCGGGGAATCCGTGCTCGTCCCCTCCCTGGCGGACGCCGAGGGCTGGCGCACCCAGGACCCCTCCCGCACCCAGCAGATACTGGACTACGGCTTCCGCTCGCTCATCACCGTCCCGCTGAAGGCCCGCGGGGTACTGCTCGGAGTCGTCAACTTCTGGCGGACGCAGAACAGTGACGCCTTCGAGGAAGAGGACATGTCGCTGGCCGAGGAGCTGGCTGCCCGCGCCGCGGTGTGCATCGACAACGCGCGCCGCTTCACCCGTGAGCACGCCATGGCCGTGACCCTGCAGCACAGTCTGCTGCCCCGCGGCCTGCCCGAGCTGACCGCCCTCGACGCCGACTACCGCTATCTGCCTGCCCAGGCCGGGGTGGGCGGCGACTGGTTCGACGTCATCCCGCTGCCCGGCGCCCGGGTCGCGCTGGTCGTCGGCGACGTGGTCGGCCACGGCCTGCACGCCGCCGCCACGATGGGCCGGCTGCGCACGGCCGTGCAGAACTTCTCGTCCCTCGACCTGCCGCCCGACGAACTCCTGGGCCACCTCGACGAGTTGGTGGGCCGCATCGACCAGGAGACCGCCGACGTGCCGGACGAACCGGCCATCGCCGGTGCCACATGCCTGTACGCCGTCTACGACCCGACCACCGGCATCTGCTCGATGGCCAGGGCCGGCCATCCGGTGCCGGCCGTGGTCCGGCCCGACGGCACGGTGGAGTTTCCCGAACTCCCCGGCGGGCCGCCGCTCGGCCTGGGCGGACTGCCCTTCGAGGCAATGGAGCTGCATCTGCCGGAGGGCAGCAGTCTGGTGCTCTTCACCGACGGCCTGGTCGAGGACCGCGACCGGGACATCGACACCGGCCTGGAGATCCTCCGCGCCACCCTCGCCCACCCCGGCCGGACCCCGCGGGAGACCTGCGACGCCCTGCTCGACGCGCTGCTGCCCGAGCGGCAGAGCGACGACATCGCCCTCCTCGTCGCCCGCACCCGCATCCTGGAGCCGGACCGCAAGGCCGAATGGGAGCTGCCCGCCGACCCCGCCGTGGTGGCCCGGGCCCGCGCCGACGTCACCCGGCAGCTCGCCGACTGGGGCCTGGAGGAAGCGGTGTTCACCACCGAGCTGATCCTCAGCGAGCTCATCACCAACGCCATCCGGCACGCCTCGGGGCCGATCCGGGTGCGGCTGATGCGCGACCGTTGCCTGATCTGCGAGGTCTCCGACACCAGCAGCACCTCCCCGCACATGCGCTACGCGGCCGCGGAGGACGAGGGCGGCCGCGGCCTGTTCCTCGTCGCCCAGCTCGCCGACCGTTGGGGCACCCGCTACATTCCGGACGGCAAGATCATCTGGGCCGAGCTCCCCCTCGCCTGACCCGCTGGATACGGTGTCCCGAGCACAAGGGGACGCCCGCACGGGGCGCCGGAACGAGGAGGCACACCGTTGGGTGGGACGGGGCGGGAGCAGGCGCGTTTACCGCGGCTGAGGCTGGACGAACTGCTGGGCGAGCTGCAGGCCCGGCTGGACTCGGCCCGGGGCACCCGGGACCGGGTGCACAGCCTGCTGGAGGCCGTGCTCTCGGTGGGGCGCGAGCTCGACCTGGAGCACGCACTGCGGCGCATCATCGAGGCGGCCGTCGTGCTCGTCGACGCCCAGTACGGCGCCCTGGGCGTGATCGGCCCCGACGGGCGGCGGCTGACGCAGTTCCTCACCGTCGGGCTGACGGACGAACAGATCAGGGACATCGGCCCGTTCCCCTGCGGCCACGGCATCCTCGGCGAGCTCATCAGCAACCCCGAGCCGCTGCGCCTGACGAAGCTCTCCGAGCACCCGGCCTCGTACGGCTTCCCGCCCAACCACCCGCCGATGCACAGCTTCATGGGCGTCCCGATCCGCGTCCGCGGACAGGTCTTCGGCAACCTGTACCTGACCGAGAAGCGCGGGGGCGCGGAGTTCGAGGACGAGGACGAGGCGGTGCTGGCAACCCTCGCCGTGGCCGCCGGTGTCGCGATCGACAACGCCCGCCTGTACGAGGAGTCCACGCGGCGCGAGCGCTGGCTGCGGGCGAGCGGACAGGTGACCACGAGCCTGATGTCCGGCAGCCCGCGCGGGGCCGTCACGGCACTGATCGCCGAGCTGGCCCAGGAGATCACCGGGGCCGAACTGGCCACGTTCTCCGTCCCGTCGGCCGCGGGCGACGCCGTCACCGTCGAAGTCGCCCTCGGCGCGCACGCGGAGGAACTCCTGGGGCTGGTGCTGCCGGCCGAGGGCACGCTGGCCGGTGTGGCACTGGCCGCGGGCGAGCCGGCCTGCAGCCGTGACATCGGCGAGGACCTGCGCGTGACCGCGGCGCCCCGACGGTTCACCGGGATGGGCCCGGCCGTGGCGGTGCCGGTGATGTCCGGCAGTTCGGTGCGCGGGCTGCTGTTCCTGGCACGCGACCACGGGCGGCCGGAGTTCTCGCGGGCCGAGACCGAGCCCCTGCTGGCCTTCGCCGGCCAGGCGGCCCTGGCCATGGAACTGGCCGACCGGCGGGCCGACGCCGAGCAGCTGGCCCTGCTGGAGGACCGCGACCGCATCGCCCGCGACCTGCACGACCTGGCGATCCAGCGGCTGTTCGCCACGGGGATGACGCTGCAGAGCGCCGACCGGTTCATCGACCACCCCGAGGCGTCGGAGCGGGTGCAGCGCGCGGTCGACGACCTGGACGAGACCATAAAGATCATCCGGTCCACCATCTTCGGCCTGCGGTCCCGGCAGACCGCACCCCAGCACGGCCTGCGCACCCGCGTGGTGCGGGCCGTGGGGGAGGCGGCACCGCTGCTCGGCTGCGCGCCGAGCCTGCGGATGGAGGGCCTGCTGGACACGGGGGTGCCGCGCCCGGCCGTGGACGACGTGGTCGCGGCCCTGGGCGAGGCGCTGGCCAACGTGGCACGGCACGCGCACGCGGACTCGGTGGACGTGGCGGTGGTCAACGACGGCACGCACCTGGTGCTGACGGTCACCGACAACGGCGTGGGCATCCGCCCGGACGGCCGCCGCAGCGGCCTCCGCAACTTGACGGAACGGGCCGAACGGCATGGCGGGGGGCTGGAGTTGACCACTCCACCGGGAGGCGGAACGACCCTGACCTGGCGAATACCGCTGGCGTGAGCTACTCGCGCCCCGAAAGGGGCGCTGGGGGCACCTCCCAGCGGTAGCCGGGGGAGGAACTGCGCGAGCAACCCAGGGCAACCCGCAGTCAGCGCAGCGCCTCCGTGGCAATGACAGCCGCCTGAATCCGCCGCTCGACCCCCAGCTTGGCCAGCAACCGCGAAATGTGATTCTTCACGGTCTTCTCCGAAAGGAAAAGCCGCTGCCCGATCTGACGGTTCGTCAACCCCTCCCCGATGAGCGCGAGAATGTCCCGCTCCCGGGGCGACAGCCCGGCCAGCCGCTCGTCCTCCGGCGAGGAGCCCGGCTCCTCGCCGCGCAGGCTGCTCATCAGCCGCGCGGTGGTGGCCGGATCGAGCATGGACTGGCCGGAGGCGACGGTGCGGATGGCCGCGACCAGGTCGGCGCCCTTGATCTGCTTGAGGACGTACCCGGCCGCCCCGGCCATCACGGCGTCCATCAGCGCATCGTCGTCGTCGAACGACGTGAGCATCAGGCACGCGAGGTCCGGCATCCGCGACCGCAGCTCCCGGCAGACGGTGATGCCGTCCCCGTCGGGGAGCCGCACGTCCAGCACGGCCACGTCGGGGCGCAGCGCCGGGCCGCGGGTGAGGGCCTGGTCGATGCTGCCCGCCTCGCCGACCACCGAGATGTCGGCCTCGCCGTCCAGGAGGTCCTGGATGCCCCGCCGGACGACCTCGTGGTCGTCCAGCAGGAACACCCGGATGGGCCGCTCCTGGGAGAACATCCTTGACTGTTCCACTACCGGCTCCCTGCTCGACGTCGGCGCCCGCGCCCGGGGCGCTCTTCCGATCATGATCCCCCCGGCCTGCAGCATGCCATGGGCCGAACGGCCCATAACCGGCTGACCTGCACCGTCGTCCCGCCCGTCGCATCCGGACCGGAGCAGTGCGATGGTGCAGACAGAGGGAACTTTCCAGGAGAGGGAACTTCCCGCGAGGCGAGGCGGTGGGCACGATGACGCTTCCCCTGGTCGTGGGCGTGGACGGGTCCGACGGCAGTCTCCCGGCGCTGGACTGGGCCGCGGACGAGGCGGCCCGCCGGGAGATCCCCCTGCGCGTGGTCCATGCGTCGCTGTGGGAACACTACGAGGCCTCGGCACCCGCGTTCGGCCCCGACCGTCCCGAGGACAAGGGCATGGCGGAGCAGGTCGTCGCGGCCGCCCGGCACCGCGTCGAGCTGCGCGCCCCGGACGTCGCGGTGGACGCCGCGGTCGTCCCCGACGACGCCGTGAGCGCCCTGCTGGAGGAGGCGCACCGGGCCGCCGCCCTGGTCACCGGGGCCTCGGGCCGCGGAGCCCTGGCCGGGCTGCTGCTGGGCTCCGTGAGCCTCTCGCTGGCGGGTCGCGCCCACTGTCCGGTGATCGTGGTGCGCGGCGGCCGGCGCACCGTCCGCGGCGAGTGCGGACGGGTCCTTGTCGGCGTGGGCGACGCCGAGGAGTGCGCGGCCGCCGTGCGGTTCGCGCTGTACGAGGCCGGGCTGCGGCACTGCGAGCTGGAGGCCGTCCGGGCCTGGCGCAGTTCGCACCCCGCCGGGGGCGACTCGACGCGCCGCAGCGAGGAACGGGCCCTGGGCGCCCTGGGCGAGGCCCTGGAAGGACCGGCCCGCGAGCACCCGGACGTCCCCGTGCGGCGCACGGCGGCCGAGGGGCCCGCGCACAAGGTGCTGGTCGAGGCCTCGGCCGCGGCGGACCTGCTGGTCGTCGGCGCCGTGCGGCACCGCAGCCGGGTGGGTTTCCAGCTGGGCCGGGTCAGCCACGCGGTGCTCCACCACGCGGCGTGCCCGGTGGCGGTCGTCCCGCACGAGTGAAGCACGAGTGAACCGGGGACCGGAGGGTCAGGAGGCCGACTCGGCCTGTTCGTAGGCGGCCTTGGCCTCGTCACCGAAGTACGGCCCGAACATCGTGCCGGGCAGGAACGTGTAGCCGAAGCTGTTCACCGAGGCCTGCAGGCCCGTCCCCGTGGACTCGTCGAAGGACGTGAACCAGGGTCCGCCGCTCGAACCGCCCGTCATGTCGCAGCCGAGTCCGTGGTCCTTGGTGAGGAGGAAGTCCTGGGACGAATCCCCGCTGCAGTGGATGAGCTTGGTGCCGTCGTAGGGTGCCGCGGCGGGGAAGCCGAAGGAGTACATGGGCTTGTTGTAGGCGCCGTTGAACTCCAGGCCCTGTGCCCCGACGACGTCGGTGAGCTTCTTGCCGCCCAGCGGGGCGACGACGGCGAGGCCGACGTCGTAGTTCATGTCCTCGCTGGCCGACCACTGCGGCGTGGACAGCGTCTTGGTGGCCGTCCAGGTGCCGTAGGGCGCCTGGCCGTCGTGGTAGCCGGGGACGAAGGTCCAGTTGGTGTGCCAGCTGCCCTGGTACTTGACGCAGTGCCCGGCCGTGATCACGGTGCTGGCGTTCCTGCTGGTGATGGCGTCGCCCGAGCAGGAAGCGGTGCGGCCCTGGAAGGTGAAGAACACCCGGCCCGAGGTTTTGACCACGGCACCGCCGCCGGTCCAGGGGCCCCCGGACTGCGGGAAGGACGTCACGTGCGCCGAGGGCCGGGTGGGTGCGACGGCGGTGTGCGCGCCGCGGTGCTGCGGGGAGTTCAGGGCGCCGGGGCCTGCGGTGACCAGGTCGAGCGGGGTGGCCGTGCGCATGCGTTCGGGTGTCCAGAAGGCGGCGGTCCGCTGCTGTGCGGCCGACGTGTCCGCCCCGGCGTGGACGGCGGCGGAGGAGGGGGCTGCGGCGGCGCCTGCCGTGGTGGCCTGGACGCCGGTGCCG
This sequence comes from Streptomyces morookaense, assembly GCF_013030945.1. Lineage (GTDB taxonomy): Bacteria > Actinomycetota > Actinomycetes > Streptomycetales > Streptomycetaceae > Streptomyces > Streptomyces morookaensis. The sequence goes on from NZ_JABBXF010000004.1 coordinate 262,760, forward strand.
AGCAGGGCGCCGGTGACGAGGAGTATGCCGGCGGTGGCGCGGGGGGAGTGTCTCACGCGAACTCCTTCTGCTGTGGGGGTTCGCGGGAAGAGTGCCACGCTCCGCCGGGGATTGACAGGGGCGCGTCAAAGCGCGGGTAATTCCCGGCCACGGCGCCCCGTCAGGGGCGCTGCCCCTACGCCGCCCTCGCCGCCGGTGCGCTCGGCGCAAGGTGCGAGGTGAACCAGTCGCGGGCGAGCTCCGCCACGGCGTCCAGCGCCCCGGGCTCCTCGAAGAGGTGCGTGGCGCCCGGCACCACCGTCAACCGGTGTTCACAGCGCAGCTGTTGGGCGGCTTCCCGGTTGAGGTCCAGCACGGTCTCGTCCCGGCCGCCCACGATGAGCAGCGTCGGCGCGCGCACCCGGCCCAGCTGCGGTCCGGCGAGGTCGGGTCGGCCGCCGCGGGAGACCACCGCGGCGATGTCCGAGTCGTCCGCGGCCGCCCACAACGCCGCCGCGGCGCCCGTGCTCGCGCCGAAGTAGCACAGCGGCAGGGACTCCCGCCGCAGCCACTGCGACACCTGGGCGAGCCGGCGCGCCAGGGGCTCGATGGCGAACACATTGGCCCGGTCCGACTCCTCCTGCGGCGTGAGCAGGTCGAACAGCAGCGTGCCCAGCCCCGCCGCATTGAGCGCCTGCGCCACCGCGCGGTTGCGCGGGCTCGTCCGGCTGCTGCCGCTGCCGTGGGCGAAGACGACGATGCCGGGCGCCCCGGCGGGCAGCGCCAGATCGCCGGTGAGCGTGAACGCGCCGCCCTCGACCGGCACTTCGACGGGGATGCTGTGATCCGGACTGTTGCCGTCGGCGTCGCCGTTCCCCGACCGCACCGTGGCGCGGTTGCGCCGGAGCAGCTCCACGACCTCCTCGTCCGCGGTCTGGGAGAAGTCGCGGTACCACTCGCCGACGGCCGAGAACACGGCCGGCGTGAACGGGCAGACCAGCTCGTCCACTTCCGCGGTGAGCACGGCCACCGCGTCCGGCGGCGCCACCGGCACCGCCAGCACGACCCGCGCCGCGCCCTGGGCCCTGGCCACGCGGCAGGCCGCCGACGCCGTCGACCCCGTCGCGATCCCGTCGTCCACGACGACCGCCGTGCGGCCGTCGAGCGGGATCCGCGGCCGGCCGCCGCGGAAGCTGCGGGCCTGCTCCGCGAGCACCGCCTCCTCGCTGCGCTCGACCTCGGCGAGGTCGTCCTCGTCCACCCGGCTCATCCGGACGATGTCCTCGCGGACGACCTTGACCCCGCCCTCGCCGATGGCGCCGAAACCCAGCTCCCGGTGGAAGGGCACGCCGAGTTTGCGGACGAGGATCACATCCAGCGGGGCGCCGAGCGCGGCCGCGACCTCGAAGGCCACGGGCACGCCGCCGCGGGGCAGGCCCAGCACCACCGGGCGTTCGCTGCGCAGATGCCGCAGCCGCTCGGCGAGCTGCCGGCCGGCATCCGTTCGGTCCGTGAATCGCATGCTGCACCTCCGGTTCCGGGGCCCGGCTCCGGGAGGGGACGGCGGAGAACACCCCTCCTCCCACGATGCGCGGCTTCCGGGAGGATCGTCCACCGCGGGTCAGCCCCCGTCACGGCCCTCCAGGGCCTCCCGTACGCGCGCCGCCACCTGCGCCGCCTCCTCGTCCGAGGCATAGCGCGTGCGGGGCCAGAAGAAGCCCCGCAGGCCGTCCTTGCGGTTGCGCGGCACCACGTGCACATGGAAGTGCGGCACGGACTGGCTGATGCGGTTGTTGGCCGCGACGAACGACCCGGCCGCGCCCATGCCCCGCTCCACGGCCCCGGCGACGCGCTGCACCCGGGTGAAGAACGGGCCCACCTCCGGGGCCGGCAGGTCGGTGAGCGTCTCGGTGTGCCGCCGCGGCACGACCAGGACATGCCCGGGGAAGAGCGGCCGGGCGTCCAGGAACGCCACGGCCGTCTCGTCCTCCAGAACCAGGTGGGCGGTCTGCCCGCCCGTCGCGATGGCACAGAAGATGCAGTCCACGGCACCAGCGTGACGGATCCCGCCCGCCGGGGCAGGGATCGTCCATGCCCCTGCTCGTCGGAACCTCGGGATGGCAGTACACGGACTGGCGCGGCGACCTCTACCCCGACGGCTGCCCGCAGCGGCTGTGGCTGGAGGAGTACACCCGGCACTTCGCGACCGTCGAGAACAACAACGCCTTCTACCGCCTGCCCTCGCCCGGGACGTTCGCCGCGTGGCACGACCGCACCCCGCAGGGGTTCGTCATGGCGGTCAAGGCCAGCCGCTACCTCACCCACATCAAGCGGCTGCACGAACCGGAGGAGCCCGTGCAGCGCCTGATGCGGCACGCCGGCGGCCTGGGGGACCGGCTCGGGCCCGTCCTCCTCCAGCTCCCGCCCACGCTCAAGGCCGACGCGGGGCTGCTGGACACCGCACTGGCCTGCTTCCCCGCCGGTACCCGCGTCGCCGTGGAACCCCGGCACGACTCCTGGTGGACCGACGAGATCCGCTCCCTCCTGGAGCGGCACCACGCCGCCCTGTGCTGGGCCGACCACGACTCCCGCCCGGTGACCCCGCTGTGGCGCACGGCCGGCTGGGGCTATGCGCGCTTCCACTGCGGCCGCGCCCGCCCCTGGCCGCGCTACGGGCGCCAGGCGCTCGCCACCTGGGCCCGCCGCATCGCCGACACCTGGCCCGACCGGGCCGATGTGTACGCCTACTTCAACAACGACCCCGGCGCGGCCGCCGTCCACGACGCGGCCGCCTTCGCCCGCGCCGCGGCCCGGCTGGGGCGCACGGTCAGCCGTACACCGGACGGGAGTTGAGAGGCGGGACGTAACGGGGGGATCGCCGGGAGGGCGGCAGGGCCCTGGAGCCGGACCGGCCGGGCCGCCTCTGGGCACTACCGATGGAGGATCGGGTGCACACTCCGAAACCCTGATCGCCGGGCCTCCATCACGTTGGGTCATGGTTGGCGGTCAGGGCGTGTTCGATGGATCGGCGCCGATTGGTCGGACACGCCTCAGGGCCGCCGGGTGGGCGTGGGCCGTCAGGGCGCGGACCGCGTCGCGTCCGTGTAGTCGGCCCAGATCCGCTCCGGGAAGCCGTTGCCGCGCTGCGATGTGTCACCACCCACGTCCGACATCGGCAGCAGCTTCCCGTCCTCCGGCTTCATGCGGAACATGGTCACGGCGGTGGAGATCTCCTTCGAATATCCCACGTACCAGGCCGACTTCAGCCGGTCCTGGTCGCCCGTGCGGCCCGCGCCGCCCAGCGCGTCGGAGACGTCCTGCGCCACGGCCTTCGGCAGCGCGCGCCGCGCCTTGGCCCGGCTCTCGAAACCCCCGACCGGCTGGCCGTCCTTGAGGAGCTTGGTCACCGAGTAGGGATCGTTCTGCAGGCCCTGATCGGCGAATGTGCCGTACGCGCCGGCCATACGGATCGTGCTGGGCGTGGACGTGCCGACGGAAAAGGAATCGTCCAGCGGCGCCATGCTGTTCTCGAGCAGCCCCGAGCGGATGGCGGTGTCCCGCACCTGGTCGGTTCCCACCTCTTTGCCGAGCCGTACGTAGGTGGCGTTGCCGCCCTTCACGAGAGCCTGGCGGAGGCTGGGGTGGGAATCGTCGGGCTGTGCCTTCTCCGACGGGTTCTGCAATTGTCCGTCGTCGCCGTAGAAGCTGTCGGGCTGTACGTCCTGCCGGTCGCCGTTCTTCGTCTCCGTGCCGTACTGGAGGGCGGCGGCGAGGACGAACGGCTTGAAAGCGGAGCCGACCGGCACGCCCGATGTGTCGGCGTTGTTGGTGAAGTGCTTGGTTGCGTCGGGGCCGCCGTAGAGCGCGAGGACGGCGCCGTCGGAGGGTCGCACGGATGCAGCGCCCACCTGCACGTCCTCGTCGGCCGACCGCTTCTTCGGGTCGATGTTGTTGTCCAGCACGCCCTGCACGGACGCGGTCAGTTGCTGCACCCGCTTCTTGTCGAAGGTCGTGTGGATCTTGTAGCCGCCGTGGGCGAGATCCTGATCGGTCAGCGTCGAGTGCGCCTTGATGTATTTGTTGGCGACATCGACGAGATAGCCGGTCTGGCCGCCGAGGCTGGTGGCCATGGACTGTTTGTGGGGCTCGGGGAAGGTCCGGTACTTCTCCCGCTCCTCCTTCGACATCAGGCCCGCCTTGACCTGCCGGTCGAGAATCCACTTCCAGCGCTCCTCGGCGCGCTGGTGATTGCCGGCGCCGGTCGAGGGGTCGTACAGCTCGGCCCCCTTCAACAGCGAGGCCAGCAGAGCGCCTTGGGAGGGGTCGAGCTTCTTGGCGGGAATGCCGTAGTACGCCTGGGCGGCGGCGTCGATGCCGTATGCGCCCCGGCCGAACCAGCTGGTGTTCAGGTAGCCCTGGAGTACTTCCCGCTTGCTCTTGGTCCGGTCGACCTTGAGCGAGATGATGAACTCCTTGGCTTTCCGGGTGACGGTCTGCTCCTGGGAGAGATATGTGTTCTTCACGTACTGCTGGGTGATCGTGGAACCACCCTGTGTCTCCTGTCCCTGCGCCGTGCTGACAAGGGCCCGGAGGATGCCCTCGGGCGATACGCCGTGATCGCTGTAGAAACTCTCGTTCTCCGCCGCTATCACGGCGTGCTGCACGGATTCGGGCACGTCGGCGAGCCGCACGATATTGCGGTTGACCTTGCCGATGCTGACCATCTGGGTGCCGTCCGCCCAGTAATAGGTGTTGGCCTCCTGGACGGCGGCCGCGTTCTCGTCGGGAATGTCCACGCTCACGTACACCCAGGCGAACAGGCCGGCCAGTGCGCCGACGCCCAGCACGAACATGCTCAGCAACTGCCGCCAGGACGGCAGCCATCGGCGCACTCCGCTCCTGCCGCGCCGGGGGTAGTCGATGAACCACTTTCCGCGTGCGTGCGGTTGTCTCGTGCGCAAGGTTCGAAACGCTCCTGCAAATCGGTGTCACCGTCGGAGACGGCCGCGCCGGGGCGCGCGGTTGGCCGATGTGTATGAGCGTTGTGTGACAGCCCCGCATGCGCGGGGCCGCGCGTCACCCCTGATACTCCGTGAGGTCGATGGCGTGGATGCTCAGCGCGTGGCCGTACTCCGGGTGCGTCGTCTCGCGCTCCGGCTCCATGCCGAGCTTGCGGATGACATTCGCGGAGGCTTCGTCGCCCAGGCGGCTGATGCTGATGACGCGGTCCAGATTGCGGTCCTGGAGTGCGAACTCCAGCGTCGCCTGCGCGGCCTCGGCTCCATATCCCTGACCCCAGAACTGCGAGCCGATCCGCCAGCTGATCGCCACCTCGTGCGCCGCCTCCGGCAGGAATTCCGGCACGGAAAGACCCGTGAACCCGATCAGCTCACCGGAGCCGAGGAGCTCGACGGCGAAGAGCCCGAAGCCCTCGTCGTCCCACTCCTCCTCCCAGCGCTCGATGTCCTCGGCCGTCTCGTCCAGGCCGCGCACGGAGCCGTCGTCGACCCATCGCATGACCCGCGGGTCCGCGTTGATGTCCGCCATGGGCGCGAGGTCGTCGTCGTGCCAGCGACGCAGGATGAGGCGGGGGGTGCGGATCTCGGTCATGCCCCTATCTTCGCCGGTCGCCGGCGCGGGCCGCACATCGCCCACATCGGATGGCGGTTGATCGGGTGGCGACGCCCGCCCCGCACACGGGTGACCCCGCTGACGGACCTGGGACGGTTCCCCCCCCCGCCACGTACACGATGGACTGGGGTCGTCGGCCCGAAGTGATCACCACCGACGGCATATGGACCTCACCGCCCCCGCCCCCGGCACGCCCGTCCGCTCTGCAGCACCCACGGACGGCCTCCTCCTTGTTCGGTCGGCTGGGTTCACTCGCAGGTCGGCCCGCTACTCGTACCGGTACTTCAGCGAGTCCGCCTCCGCCTGCTCGATGTCAGCGATCGTCAGCTCCGGCATCCGCAGTTGGGCAAGCGTCACCTCGGCCGAGGTCGGCTGGGCGTCCGTCGGCAGCCACTGCTCCGGCTTCCAGGCCGCGCTGCGCAGGAGCGCCTTGGGGCAGTGCGGGTAGACCTCCTCGATCCCCACCACCAGCGCACTGGCCGGCGGCTTGCCCACGGCGGTCAGCTGCGACAGCAGCTCCGGGCGGGTGGAGACGCAAGCCCGGCCGTTCACCCTGAGCGTCGTGGTGCGCCCCGGGATGACGAACAGCAGCCCGGCCCGTCCGGTGGCGACGACGTTCTGCAGGGTGTCCAGACGCTTGTTGCCGGTCGCGTCCGGTATCGCCACCGTCCGTGTGTCCAGGACAGCGACGAACCCGGCGGGGCCGCCGCGCGGGGAAACGTCACAGTTGCCCTCGGTATCCGCACTCGCGATCAGGACCAGCGATGAGCATCCGATCAACCGCCGGGTCTGTTCGGTGAGTTCGGTCATCTGCTTGCGCACGGCCGCGTCGCCGGGGAGTTCGTAGACCTGGCGCAGCGCCTCCTGGTCGGGCACGGCGTCGAGGCGGAGCGAGTCGAAGGCACTGCTGGCAAGGGATGTTGTCATGCCTCCGACTCTAACGAGCCGACCTGAGATCGATCTTGGCTGGTAGGGCCGGGGACATGGATGCGGCCGCGCAAGTTGTCCGGTGTGTGAAGACCGGACAGGCCCGCGCGGCCATGCCCCATCCTGCCTTCATCTGGCAGCGAGCGGTGTGCGTCCGCCTGCTCGGCCGTGGCAAGACCGTGCCCGAGGCCGCCTGCCTGAGGGCAATCGCCCGCCCGCCTTTCACGCTGTAGACGCGCGGCCGATGCTTCTCGTGTGGTGGCTGGTCAACCGGCTGTCCCTCCGAGGGCTCACATGGTCGAACTCCTCACCCCGCACACCGACTTCACCACCAGCGGCCACCCGGCCGGGCTAGTCGCCCTGCCAGGTCACGCGCATCGTCTCCGGCCCCCGGACGTGCGGCCGTTTCTTCCACGTGACGTTGCGGACGGTCAGCTGCGGGGTCCTGGTGAGCAGCACCCGCAGTCCCTCCTGGAGTTCGATGCGCCCGAGCTGGGCGCCGGGGCAGTAGTGCGCGCCATGACCGAAGGTGAGGTGTCCACCGCGTGGCCGGGTGAAGTCGATTGCGTCGGGGTCCTCGAATCGGGCCGGGTCGTGGTTGGCCGACTCGTTGACGACGGTCAGGGCTTCGCCCGCGCGCACCAGCGTGCCGCCGACGTTGACATCCTCCCGCGCATAGCGGACGAACATGCCGGCGCCGGCGGAGGCGTTGTTGCGCAGCAGTTCCTCGACCGCGGCCGGCAGTTCGGCCGGATTCGCCCGCAGCCGGTTCCAGAGCACACGGTCGCCCCGCGTGAGGACGTGGACGCAGTTGGGAATCTGGGTGATGATCGTCTCGAACCCGGCCACCAGCAGGGTGAAGACCAGGTCGATCAGCTCGGTGTGGGTGAGCCGGTCCTCGTCGTCCCGGGCCTCGATCAACGCGGACATCAGGTCGTCGCGGGGGCGGGCCCGACGCTCGGCGATGAACTGCTCGGTGCAGGTGCGCAGGACACCGAATCGCCGCGTCATGTCCTCGGGGCCGACGCCGCTGCCGGGGAGCAGCGCCGCGCTGGTCGACTCGAACGCCTCCCGGTCCGAGGCCGGCACGCCGAGCAGGTCGCAGAGGGACCGCACGCTGATCTGCTGCGCGTAGTCCACCACGATGTCCATACCCGGCCCGGCCTTCATCGCCGACGACAGCAGATCGTCCGCCGCCGCGTGCACCGTCGGGCGCTGCGCGTCCATACGGGATTTGCTGAGGGCTTTGGCCAACAGTTTGCGCAGCCGGGTGTGTTCGGGGGCGTCCAGGGTCATCAGCCGGGCCACGTCCGTCCCCTCTTCCTGGCGCGGGTAGTCCCGGCCGATCGACATCGCGCGGCTGAACCGCGGATCGCCCAGCACCAGCCGGGCGTCCTCGTAGCGGGTGACCAGCCAGGTGGGTTCACCGTAGGCGAACCGCACCCGGTACAGCCCCTTGCGCTGCCGCAGTTCCCGGAATCGCTCGTTGACCCCGATGCCGCGGCCGTCGTCGAAGGGGAAGTGCTCCAGCGCCTCTGCGGCGTCGGGGAGATCGGGAACAGTCGTCATGCGGGCTGCACCTCCGTCAGCCAGTCGTGCAGGTTCGCTGAGATCAGGTCGGCGTGCTGGGACAGGAGGGTGAAGTGATCGCCGGGCAGTCTGCGCACGCGGTGCGCCAGTTCGGCCGGGAACGGGTGGTCCTCCGTACTGGTGGGCATACCCGCGACGACCTCGCTGGCGAGCAGGTGCAGGACCGGCGCCTTCAACGGGCCGGGCCGCCAGCCGCTGAAGATCCTGCTGTAGCCGCCCATCGCCGCGATCTGGCCGCTGGTGGTCACTGTCCGGTCCGGACGGTCGAGCGACATGCCCATGAGGTCACGTCGTCGGATCTGCTCGCGCATGAACTCGCTGCGGGTCTCGGTCCGGTCCATCTCCTCCTCCGGCAGGTACGAGTCCAGCAGCAGCAGCGCGGTGACGGGGACACCGGTCTGCTCCAGGTGCGCGGCCAGGTCGTGCGCCAGCCAGCCGCCCGAGGAGTAGCCCGCGATGATCAACGGGGTGCCGGCCAGCTCACGGCGCAGCGGTTTCGCCAGCATCTGCATCAGGGCTGCACGGTCGGCGGGCAGCGGAGCCTCACCCGCGAATCCGGGCGACCACAGCGACCACACATCGGACGCCGGGTCCAGCCCGGCGTGCAGGTAGGAGTAGGGCAGGTCCAGGTTGGGGAAGATCGGCGGGGTGAGGCCGACGATCGTGGGGCCACCCGTGCCCGCCCCCACCTTGCGCAGTTCGGCGAGATCGCGCGGATCGTCCTGATCGAACGTGTCGCGGGTCTCGGAGGCCGTGCGGGCCAGGCGGAGGGCGACGTCGATCCGGCCGGTGCGGATCGCCCGGATGTAGAACGAGGCCAGGCTGCCGTCGCTTTCGTCGGCGTTCCCGGGCGCCGGGTCCACCGGCCCGGTGCCGGGTTCCGGGACCTCGTCCCCGGCCCGGGCGGTCTCCACGATCTCGTCGAGCGTGCCCTCCTCGGCGCGGGCGGCCAGCTTTTCCAGCACGCGCTCGGTGAGGTCGACCACCGTGGGGTAGTTCAGCACGTCGGCGAGTTCGATCTCCACACCGGCACCGGTGGTGAGGCGTTTGCGCAGACTCTCGGCGCTCAGCGAATCCATCCCGAGATCCCGGAACGTGTCCTCGGCGTCGACCTCGTCCTCCGGCCCGTAGCCCATCGCCCGGTCCAGGCACTCACGGACCAGCGTCTCGACGCGGCCGGTGCGCTCCTGCTCGGGCAGGGCCCACAGCAAGGCCGCGGGCGAGCGGCGTTCGGCCTCGTGCGTCCCCGGGTCGTCGGAGACCAGCACCGGCATGGCCCACTCGCGCTCGATCCAGTAACGGCTGCGCTGGAATGCGTAGCCGGGCAACGGGATACGCCGTGCACCGGAGCCGGCCAGGACGACGCGCCAGTCCACCGCCGCGCCCAGCACGTGCGCACGGCCCAGCGCGCGCACGATCGCCGCCGAACCGGTCACCGCGCTCTCCGTCTCCTCCGGCACAGCCAGAACGGCGGCGCCGTCGGACAGGGCGGCGGTCATGCCCGCGGTGTCCCCACCGAACACGAGCAGCAGTCGATGGCCGTCGGCCCGCAGTTCGCGGGCGACCGAGTCGGGTGCGGCAGCCGGCACCATGCGGTAGTCGCCCTCGGCCGGACGGTCCCGCAACCAACGGCCGGTGTCCCCGCACAGCACCGGTGCACCGGGCGCGGGAGGCGGGACATCCACGGTGTCGGGTTCGACGCCGGCGGGAGACCCGGCCGCGATCCGCAGCGCCGAGGGCAGGGAGAGCCATCCGACTGCCCAGGACGCGGCCAGCAGGCCGGATCCGCGTCCCGCCAGCGCCGCCGGGAGTACCCCGGACGCGCACCATGTTCGTGTCACGCCGGTCAGCACGGCCAGCGTGGCCGGGGCCAGCACGTCCGGCCGGTCCAGTGGCGGGGCGTCCGGGTCGCCGCGAAGGACGTCCGCCAGAGACCAGCCGACCAGCCCGGCCAGTGCGGCCTCACATGCGGAGAGGTGCTCGGCGAACGGCTCGGCCTCGGCGTACTGCGCGGCCAGCGTGCGCACCACGGCCGGGGTGCACTCATGTGGGTACACGAACGCCGTGGTGCCGTTCCGCACGACGCTGCCGGAGACCACCGCCGTGGCGCTCCCGGTGTCGTTCCGGCCCGTGCTCAGCGCGGTCAGGCCCGCGGCGAGGTCGGCCGGGCGGGAGCCGAACACCACCGCGCGGTGCGGCAGGTGCGCCCGGGTGGTGGCGAGCGACCAGGACAGGTCCAGCAGATCCGGGCGCGCCCGGTCGAGGTACTCGTGCAGCGCGGCCGCCTGCGCGGACAGCGCCTGTTCGGTCCTGCCCGACAGGGTCCAGGCCAGCAGTGGCGGGACGGCCCGGTCGCCGGGCCCGGTGTCCGGGTCGGGTCCCGGGTCCTCCAGGATCACGTGCGCATTGGTGCCGCCGACTCCGAACGCGGACACTCCCGCCCGCCGGGGACGCCCGTCGCGTGGCCACGGGACTGCGCTGGTGAGCAGTTCGACCCCGCCCTGCGCCCAGTCGACCCGGGGGGTCGCCGTGCCGATGTGCAGGGTCCTGGGCAGCGTGTTGTGCCGCATGGCCAGCACCATCTTCACCACGCCGGCGACTCCGGCTGCGGCCTGGGTGTGGGCGAGGTTCGACTTCACCGCGCCGACCAGCAGCGGCGGCCGGTCGCCGCGGTGGCGGCCGTACCCGGCCAGCAGCGCCTGCGCCTCGATCGGGTCGCCGAGCGCGGTGCCCGCGCCGTGCGCCTCCACCGCGTCGACGTCCGCGGGCGAGAGGCCGGCCGAGGCGAGCGCGTCGGCGATCACCTGCTGCTGCGCGGTTCCGTTCGGGGCGGTCAGCCCGGAGGAGGTGCCGTCGGAGTTGATCGCCGATCCGCGCAGCAGCGCGAGCACCGAGTGGTGGTTGCGCCGTGCGTCGGAGAGCCTCTCCAGCACCAGCATTCCGGCCCCCTCGCCCCACGCGGTGCCGTCGGCGTCCGAGGAGAAGGGCTTGCACCGCCCGTCCGGTGACAGGGCACGCTGCCGGGCATAGTCGATGAACAGCAGCGGGCTGGACAGGATGGTCACCCCGCCCGCGAGCGCCAGGGTGCACTCGCCCGAGCGCAGCGACTGCACGGCCAGGTGGATCCCGACCAGGGACGAGGAACAGGCGGTGTCCACCGTGAGCACGGGCCCCTGCAGGCCGAACACATAGGCCAGCCGACCGGAGGTCACGCTGCCCGCGTTGCCGATGGAGAGCTGGCCCAGCATGTCCTCGGGCATCTCGCGGACCGCTGTGGCGTAGTCCGCGTTGGACAGTCCGAGGAACACGCCGGTGCGGCTGCCGCGCAGCCCGGACGGATCGATACCGGCGGACTCCAGCGCCTGCCAGGCGACCTCCAGCGCGATCCGCTGCTGCGGGTCCATGCCGAGCGCCTCGCGCGGCGAAATGCCGAAGAACTCGGCATCGAAGTCGGCCGCGTCGTCGAGGAAGGCACCGTGCCGGACGTAGGAGCGGCCCGGCGTGCCCGGTTCCGGGTGGTAGATCCGGTCTTCGGTCCAGCCGCGGTCGGCCGGGAACCCGGTGATCACGTCCCGCTCCGCGGCGAGCAGTTCCCACAGTTCCTCCGGCGAGCCGACCCCGCCGCCGAACCGGCAGCCCATGCCGACCACGGCCACCGGGTCGTCGACGGGGTTCTCCAGCTCCCGCAACCGCTCCCGGGTGCGCTGGAGTTCCGCGGTGACCCGCTGGAAGTACTTGACGAGCTTCGGATCCTCGCCCACGGCTTTCGATTCCTCTCCGGTCGGCCGGGCGGACCCGGCTGCTGGTTCACGCATTGCCGAGCTCCCGGTCCACGAAGGCGTAGAGCTGGTCCACGGAGGCCGAGCTCAGCTCGTCCGCCCCGGGCCCCGGCTCGTCGTCCAGCGCGCGCAGCGCCGCCCGCAGTCGTCCGCGCAACGCGTCGCGCTGCGCGTTCTCGCCGGCCAGTGCCTCCTCGACCGCCTCCTCGACCGCCTGCGCGAGTGCGGAGAGCCGATCCGGGCCGCGTTCGGCAGGGCCGTCCGCCGGTTCCTCCGGGCCGGCGGCATCCGGCGCGATCTCCGGACCGAGGTACGCCGCGAGGACGGCCGGAGTGGGGTGGTCGAACACCAAGGTGGCGGGCAGGTTCAGGCCCGTGGCGGTGTTGAGCCGGTTGCGCAGCTCGACCGAACTCAGTGAGTCGAATCCGAGATCTCCGAACGGGCCGTCCGCGGGCACCTGGTCCGCGGACGGGTGGCCGAGCACCGCCGCGATGTGCCCGAGCACCAGGTTGAGGAGCTGCCGGTCCCGCTCGGCGGGGCTCAGCCCGCCCAGCCTGCGGGCCAGGTCCGCCGGGGACTCGGCGGGCGCGGCGGACCGCGTGGAGCGCCGGCGGCGAGCCGGGCGGACCAGATCGCGCAGCAACGGCGGAATGCCCTCCTCTCCCAGGCCGGCCACGGTGGCCAGATCCAGCCCGATGGGCACCAGATGGGCCCTGTCCGAGCCGGTCGCGGTGTCCCAGAGGGCCAGGCCCTGCGCGACGGTCAGCGCGCGGATCCCGGTGCGGTCCAGGCGGGCCCGGTCCGCGGCGGCCAGCCCGCCGCCCATCCCGTCGGCCGTGCCGGTCCCGCTGTCCGGGGCCCACAGGCCCCAGCCCAGCGAGCGGGCCGGGAGCCCGGCGGCGGCCCGCTGGTTCATGAGCGCGTCCAGGAAGGCGTTCGCCGCGGCGTAGGCCCCCTGGCCCGCCGTGCCGAACACGCCGGCGGCGGAGGAGAAACACGTGAACCCGGCGAGATCGAGCTCCCTGGTCAGCTCGTGCAGATGCCAGGCTCCGTCGACCTTCGGCGCCAGCACGTTTTCCACCTGCTCATCGGTCAGCGACTCCACCAAGCCGTCGTCCAGCACACCGGCCGCATGCACCACGGCGGTCAGCGGGTGTGCCGCGGGCACCTCGGCCAGCACCCGGGCCACGTCGTCACGCCGGGCGACATCGCCGCGCGCCAGCTCGGCGTGCGCGCCGAGCCGGCCGAGTTCGGCGACCAGTTCCGCGGCGCCGGGGCTCTCCGCGCCACGGCGCGAGAGGAGCAGCAGCCTGCGGGCGCCCCGGCTCGCCAGATGCCGGGCCAGTGTGCGGCCCAGCGACCCGAGTCCACCGGTGATCAGCACGGTGCCGTCGGGATCGGGCGTGCGGGCGGCCGAGCCGCCGTCGCGCTCCGCCGGAGCGTCGGCGCGGTGCAGCCGGGGCACCAGCAACTCGCCTGCGCGCAGCGCCACCTGGGGCTCACGGGCCGCGGACGCGACGGCGACCGCGTCGCGGAACGCGGCGTCGGTCGGCTCGTCGACGTCGACCAGCAGGAGGCGACCCGGGTACTCGCTCTGTGCCGAGCGGGCCAGTCCGCAGGCCGCGGCCAGTGCCAGGTCGGGTTCGTCGCCCGCACGCACCCCGAGCGCGCGCTCGGTGCAGACCACCAGCAGCGAACCGGCGAACCGCTGGTCGGTGAGCCATCCTTGCAGGTACCCGGTCAGCTCGGTGAGCGCGGCGCGGACCCGCGCGGTGACGTCGTCCCCGGTGGGACGGGCCGGGCGCAGCACCACCACCGGCGGGACCGGGTCCTCCGCGTCCGCCAGCCGCGCGAGGTCGAGCCCGCCGATCCCCGGGTCGTGCCACCCGCCGGGGTCGTCCACCGTGGAGGGCCGGCGCAGGGGCACCCAGTCCTGTGCCAGCAGTTCCGCGCCGTCCTCGGCCGGTCCCAGCAGGTAGGACTCGTCGGCGGGCAGCGGCCGGAACAGCAGGGAGTCCACCGTGGCCACGGTGGCGCCGGTCTCGTCCGCCAGCGTGATCGCCACATCACCGTTCCCGCCGGTGGCGTGCACCCGCACCGTCGAGGCTCCGGCCCGGAACAGCGACAGTCCCGACCACGAGAACGGCATCGAGCCGCTGCCCTCGTCGATCCCGTCCAGCTGCGGGCCGAGACCGACCGCGTGCAGTGCCGCGTCCAGCAGCGCCGGATGCAGGCTGTACCGCTTCGCGTCTCCCGCCGCCTCGGCGGGCAGGGCGACCTCGGCGAACATCTCCGAGGTCCCGTCGGGGCGGTCGCGTTGCCAGAGGGTCCGCAGACCCCGGAACGCGCCCTCGTAGCGGAAGTGCCTGCCCTCCACCACTTCGTCGTAGACGTCCGCGACCGGGATCTCCCGCACATCCCGCGGCGGCCACTGCGCGAGGGCCGTGTCCGGCGCCGCGGTGCGGATACCCAGGTAGCCGAAGGCATGGGACCGCCATGGGCCCGGCTCGGCCCGGCCCGCGCCCTCCGGCCGGGAGTACACCCGCACCGGGCGGCGGCCGGTCTCCTCGGTGTCGCCCACCACCACCTGCACCGACACCCCGCCGTGCTCCGGCAGGACCAGCGGCGCCTCGACGGTCAGCTGTTCGAGCAGGTCGCAGCCGACCTGCTCGCCCGCGGCCAGCGCCAGTTCCACGAAGCCGGTACCGGCCAGCAGGGGGATGCCGCGCACCTGGTGGCCCCCCAGCCAGGAGTGCGACTGGAGGGACAGCCTGCCGGTGAGCAGCACGCCGTCGCCCTCGGCCGCGGACAGCACGGCGCCCAGCAGCGGGTGGCCCACCGGGAGCAGCCCGGTGGAACGCAGGTTCAGCCCGTGCCCGTCCGGCACCAGCCAGTACCTCTCGTGCTGGAACGCGTAGGCGGGCAGGTCCGCCGTCCTGGCGGGCGCGGCGGGCAGCACGGCGGGCCAGTCCACCTCCACGCCCTGGGTGTGCAGCGCGCCGAGGGCGAGCAGCACGTCCTCGGTCTCGTCACGGTCGGCCCCGCGCAGGGTGGGCACCATCGCCTCGTCCGGCCCGGCATCCCGCCCGGCCAGCGCGGAAAGCACCGCGCCCGGCCCCAGTTCGAGCAGGACGCGTGCACCGGCCTCGCGTGCGGTGCGCAGCCCGTCGTGGAACCGCACCGCCTGACGGACGTGCGCGGTCCAGTACTCCGGCGAGCGCAACTGCTCCGCCGTGGCCATCTCGCCGGTGAGGTTGGAGATCACCGGGATGTCCGGATCGTGCGCCGTCAGCCCGGCCAGAACCGTGCCGAACTCGGCCAGCATCGGCTCCATCAGCGGCGAGTGGAACGCGTGGCTGACCCGCAGCCGCCGGGTCCGCCGTCCCCGGGCCGCCCAGTCGGCCTCCAGTTCCGTGATGTCTTCGTCCGCACCGGAGACGACCACCGTGTCCGAGGCGTTCACCGCCGCGACGGACACCCGCCGCGCGCGCCCCGCCAGCCAGGGGGCCAGGTCCTGCTCGGTGCCCTGCACGGACAGCATCGCGCCGCCCTCGGGCAGCGCGGCCATCAGGCGGCCTCGGGCGGCCACCAGCCGGACCGCGTCCGGCAGCGACCACACCCCGGCCACGTGCGCCGCGCTGATCTCCCCGATCGAATGTCCCAGCAGCAGGTCGGGGCGCACACCCCAGGAGTGCATCAGCCGGAAGAGCGCGACCTCCACCGCGAACAGGGCGGCCTGGGCGTAGTCGGTGCGGTCGAGCAGGTCCGGTTCTTCGCCCTCGAGCACGGTCCGCAGCGGAGTCGGCAGCTCCCGGTCGAACAGCTCGCACACCTCGTCGAACGCCTCGGCGAACACCGGAAAGGAGGCGGCGAGCTGCCGCCCCATGCCGGGCCGCTGCGCGCCCTGGCCGGTGAACAGCATGCACACCCCGCCGCCGGCCGCGGCGCCCACCGCCACACCGGGGACCAGGCCGGTGTCGAGGTGGCCGCGCAGCGCGGAGACGAGGTCGGCCCGGTCCCGGCCGGTCACTGCCAGCCGGTGGCGGAAGTGGGTGCGGCGGGTGGCCAATGCGTACGCCAGACCCTCGGCGGAGGGCGCATCGCCGGACTCGGCGAAGGCCAGCAACCGGGTCGCCTGGGCGCGCAGCGCGTCCTCGGTCCGGCCCGACACCGTCCACACCAGACCGGCGGACGGCACGCCGGGCTCCGGCGCCTCCGGCTCGATGTGCTGTTCCAGCACGACATGGGCGTTGGTGCCACTGATCCCGAAGGAGGAGACGGCGGCGCGGCGCGGACGGCCGGTCTCCGGCCAGGGCAGCGCCTCGGCGAGCACGCTGACCCCGTCCACTCCCCAGTCCACCTTCGGGGTGGGGCTGTCCACGTGCAGGGTCTTCGGCGCGAGACCGTGCCGCATCGCCATGATCATCTTGATGATGCCGGCCACGCCGGCCGCGGCCTGCGTATGCCCGATGTTGGACTTCAGCGAGCCCAGCAGCAGCGGCCGGCCGGGCGGCCGGTTCCGGCCATAGGCCGCCACCAGCGCGGTGCCCTCCACCGGGTCGCCGAGCGGGGTGCCGGTGCCGTGCGCCTCGACCACGTCGACGTCCTGGGCGGACAGTCCGGCGTCGGCGAGCGCGGTGCGGATCACCTCCTGCTGGGCGGTGCCGTTGGGCGCGGAGAGCCCGTTGCTGGTGCCGTCGGAGTTGACCGCCGAGCCGCGCAGCACCGCGAGCACCTGATGGCCGTGCCGCCGCGCGTCGGACAGCCGCTCCAGCACCAGGAGACCCGCCCCCTCGGCCCAGATCGAGCCGTTGGCCCCGGCCGCGAACGCCTTGATCCGGGCGTCCCGGGAGGTGACGCCCTGGCCGCAGAACTCGACGAACGTCTCCGGAGTGCTCAGCACCGTCACACCGCCCGCCAGCGCGATCGGGCACTCGCCGGCGCGCAGGGCCCGCATCGCGAGGTGGGTGGCGACCAGGGAGGACGAGCAGGCGGTGTCCACGGTGAGGGCCGGGCCGTGGAAGCCCAGGGCGTAGCTGATCCGGCCCGAGATCACGCTCATGGTGTTGCCGGTGATGCCGTACTGGGAGAACTGGTCGGTGCCCTGCCAGAGCATCTCGTAGTCGTTGCTGGACGCGCCGACGAAAACCCCGGCCCGCTCGCCCACCAGCGAGTCCGGCAGGATGCCCGCGGACTCCAGGGCCTCCCAGGCCAGCTCCAGCACCAACCGCTGCTGAGGATCCATCACCAGCGCCTCGCGCGGGGAGATCCCGAAGAACGCGGGGTCGAAATCGCCCGCCCCGCTGAGGAAGCCGCCCTCGCGCACGTAGGTCCGCCGCGCCTGCGGGGACTCCGGATCGGCGTCGTAGAGCTCCTCGATCGGCCAGTGCCGGTCCTCGGGGAAGGCCGAAATGGCATCCGTGCCCGCAGCCACCAGGTCCCACAGCTGGGCGGGCGAGGCCACGTCGCCGGGCAGCCGGCACGACATGCCGACCACCGCGATCGGCTCGGCGGACTGCTCGGTCGCGTCCCGCAACTGCTCCCGGGTGCGTAACAGATCGGTGGTGACCTTTTTCAGATAGTGGCGGAGCGTGCTGACTTCATCGGACATGAACGACTCCCTGCGACAAGTGGCCGGTCAGAGTTGGAAGGTGATGCGTTCGGTTTCGAGACCGCGGACGACCACGTGCCTGCGATAGCTCAGTGAGTCCTCGTGCACGTGGAAGCCGCGCAGCCGGCGGGCCAGCTCACCGAACACGATCTCCGCCTCCAGCCGGGCCAGGCTGCTGCCGAGGCAGTAGTGCGCGCCGGCGCCGAAGGCGAGGTTCATCACGGCCGGCTTCCGGTCCGCGATGAACTGACCGGCCTTCGGGTGCACCTGCTCGTCCCGGTTGCCGGACGCGAGGACCAGGGTGACCACCGAGCCCTCGGGGATGTCGAGGCCGTTGATCCGGTCGGACCGCAGCGCGACACGGCCGGTCAGCATGATCGGGCAGTCGTAGCGCAGTGCCTCGCCGACCACGTCACCGGCGATCGCCGGGTTCTGCCGGAGCAGCTGGAACTGCTCCGGGTGGCGCGACATCGCGAGCAGGCCGTTGGTGATCAGGTTCGTGGTGGACTCGTGGGCCGCGGTGAACACGGTCACCACGACGTTCGTCACCTCACGCCGGCTCAGGCCGCGCCCGTTCTCCTGCGTGGTGAGCAGGCTGGATATGAGGTCCTCGCCGGGGTTGCGGCGGCGCTTGTGGATGAGGTCCGCGAAGTAGCCGTGCAGTTCGGTGGTGGTGCGGACGATGCGGACGAGTTCCTCGCGGTCGAACATCGCGGTGGAGTGGAAGCTGGCCACCAGCGTGGGCAGTTCCGTGGACAGCGCCATGTCGCCGGACCACTCCCGCAGCATCGGGATGTCCTCGGCCGGGATGCCCAGGAGCGTCGCGATGACCCGCAGCGAGAGCACCGCGGCCAGGTCCTGCACGCCGTCGAACTCGCCGTCGGCCAGGCAGTCGCGGAGCAGTTCGTCCACGATCTCGCGAATCCACGGCTCGAAGCGCGCGGTGATCCGTGGCGTGAAGGCCTTGCTGACCAGATTGCGCTGCCGCCCGTGTCCGGGATCGTCCATGAAGAAGATCGAGTTGAGCACCGGCTCGTCGCCGCGGTCGCCGAAGAGTTCCCGCATCCCCGGCGCGTTGAACGTGTCACTGCCCATGGTCGTGTGGCTCTTGAGCACGGCCAGACAGTTGGCGTGGTCGCTCAGCAGCAGGGAACCGTCCGACGTCCACATCGGACCTTGCTCCCGCCACCGCTCGAACAACGGGTAGGGGTTCGCGAGCACCTCCCGGTCGAGCAGGGCGTGCAGCGGGTTGTCGAGTACGGTGACCGGTGGGCGGCTTGGCACCGACATGGGCTAGCTCCTCTCCGTGGCACGGCCGGCAGTGCGACCGGTGGCCGATTGCGCGTCGTCGAGCACTTCGTCGATCAGCGTGAACATCTCGTCGTCCGTGGCGCCGCTCAGGTCGGGCACCGTGGCCTGTTCATCGGCGGTGCCGTCTTCCTGGCCGCGCAGCAGCCGCCGCAGTGTCGTAGTGATCACCTCGGGGAGGGGCACGGACGCAGGCCGCCGGAGCAGGGCCGCCTCCAGCTCCCTCAGGCGGTCCAGCACGACCCGCTCGGCCGGGTCGCCCTCGTCGACACCGAGCGCGTCGCCGAGGTGCCGGGCCAGCGCGGCGGCGGTGGGATGGTCGTAGACGGCGGAGGCCGCCAGCGGCACTCCGGTGTCCGCGCCGAGCAGATTGCGCAGCCGGACCCCGGCCAGCGAGTCCAGGCCCAGCTCCTGGAACGGCCGGTGCGCGTCCAGCTCTCCGGCCGGCCGGCCCGAGACGACGGCGACCCGGGCGGTGACCAGCTCCAGCAGCACCGACGACCGCCGCTGCGGCGCGGTGGCCGCCAGCCGTTCCCGCAACGCGCTCGCGGGTTCGGGCCCGGTGTCCGCGCCCACCCCCGGCAGTCCGGAGCACAGGTGCCCCGGCCGTGCGGCGGCGAACTGCGGCCAGTCCACGGCACCGACCGCGTACTGCGCCGCGCCGCCGGACAGGGCCCGCTCCAGCGCGTCCAGCGCCCGGTCGGCGGGCATCGGCGTGGCGCCGCTGTCCGACCGCGGGCCGACCGGCCAGGAGGTGGTCATCCCGGTGTCCAGCCAGGGGCCCCAGGCCAGGCTCGTCGCGGGCAGGCCGCCGGCCTGCCGGTGGGCTGCCAGCGCTTCCACGACGGCGTTGGCCGCGGCGTAGTTGCCCTGCCCCGGCGAGCCTGCGGTGCCGGCCAGCGAGGAGCACAGCACGAAGAAGCGCAGCGGATGGCCGGCGGTCAGCTCGTGCAGGAAGCGCGCGCCGTCCGCCTTGGCCGCGAACACACGCGCCAGCCGGGCCTCGGACAGCGCCTCCAGCACTCCGTCGTCGAGCACCCCGGCGGCGTGCACCACACCGGTGAACGACCGCCCGGCGAGCAGCCCGGCCAGCGCCTCGCGGTCCGCCACGTCGCAGCCGGCGATGTCGACCTCGGTACCCAGCGCGGTGAGTTCGGCGTGCAGTTCCGTCGCGCCAGGGGTGTCCACGCCCCGGCGGCCGACCAGCAGCAGGCGGTCCGCTCCCCGGGCCGCCAGCCGGCGGGCGACGTGAGCGCCGATGCCGCCCAGCCCCCCGGTGATCAGCACGGTGCCGATGGGCTCGGCCGTGGCGGGTTCGGTGCGTGGCACCGGGACCAGTCGCCTGGCGTACAGCCGCCCGTCCCGGATCGCGATCTCGTCCCGGGCACCCAGCGCGGCGGGCAGCGCGGCCAGGTCCCCCGCGGCCGGTCGCAGCGGCAGGTCCACCAGGCCGCCGTGCAGCCGGGGCGCTTCCATGCCCGCGGCCCGGACCAGCCCGCACACGGCGGCCTGCTCCGGATGCGGCACGGTGTCGGCCATGCCGGCCTGCACGGCGCCGCCGGTGATCGACCACAGGGGCGTGTCCGCGCCTCTGGACAGCAGCGCCTGCAGCAGCGCCAGGGTGGCGGCCAGACCGGTCGGCACGCGCGTCGTGTCCGAGCCCTCGGCCATCGCCAGGAGGGACACGATGCCGCCGCCCGGCAGGTCGGGCAGCAGCCGGTCCCAGTGCTCGCCGTCCACGGCGTCGCCGCGCACGGTGCGGGTCCCTTCGCCCAGCACGCCCGCCACGTCCTCGGTGAGCCGGTCCCAGTCCGCGCCCGGCGGGGCCACCACCAGCCACGGTCCCGGCGCGTCGGCGACCGGGCCGGGGACGGGCAGCCACTCGACAGCGTGCAGCAGAGGGTCGGCGGGGGCCCCGTCGTCGGGCAGCCAGAACCGCTGCCTGGCGAACGCGTAGCCGGGCAGTGGCACCGCCCGCCCGCCGGTGCACCAGGCCGCCCAGTCCACGTCGGTCCCCCGGGCGTGTGCGGTCGCCAACGCCGTCAGCAGGCCGTGCAATTCGTCGGCGTCCTGTCGCAGCAGCGGCAGGAAACCGTCCCCGCCCAGCGCCTCCTGGCCGAGCGCGCTGAGCGTCGCGCCCGGTCCCAGCTCCAGGTAGGTGCTGGTGCCGGCCGCGTCCAGAGCGCGCAGGCAGTCGTGGAAGCGCACCGGTTCCCGCGTATGCCGGACCCAGTACTCCGGGTCAAGAAGCTCGTCGGTGACGGGTGCGCCGGTCACCGAGGACACGACCGGAATCACCGGCGTCCGGAGGTCCAGTCCGGCCAGCACCTTGCGCAAGGGGTCCAGAACCGGGTCCATGTGGTGGGAGTGGAACGCGTGCCGCACCGCCAAGGGGTGCACGCGGGCCACCCGTTGCGAGATCTCCCGCACCGCGTCCGCGTCCCCGGCGAGCACCACCGAGGCGGGCCCGTTCACCGCGGCCAGCGCCACCCGGTCCTCGTGGCCGCGCAGCAGTTCCGGCACGTCGGCTTCCGGTACCGGGACCGCCACCATCGCGCCCTCGCCGCCGAGTTCGCGCATCAGCCGCCCGCGCGCCGCCACCAGTGCGCAGGCGTCGGCCAGTGAGAACACGCCCGCGGCGTGCGCTGCGGCGATTTCGCCGACCGAGTGCCCGGCCACCGCGTCCGGCCGCACCCCCATCGTGGTGAGCAGCCGGAACACCGCCACCTGAACCGCGAACACCGCGGCCTGCGCATGGTCGGTGCGGTCACCGGGTCCGTCCCGGAGGATCTCGGTGAGCGGCCGGTCCAGCAGTGGGTCCAGCTCGGCGGCGATCTCCTGGAGGGCGGCCGCGAACACCGGTACCCGGTCCCGGAGCGATGTGGCCATGCCCGCGTACTGCACGCCCTGGCCGGGAAACAGGAACGCGGTCGCGCCGTCGCCCGCCACTCCGGTACTGCCGGTCCCGGCCCGCAGCGCGGCGGCCAGCTCGCCGGTGTCCGTGCCGAGCACGACGGTGCGGGCAGGCAGCCGGGCCCGCGTGGTGGCCAGCGAATAGGCCACGTCCAGCGCGGACGGCGAGCCGTTCCCGTCCTCGTCGCCCAGCCGGCGGAGCAGGGCCTCGGCCTGCGCGGGGAGCGCCTCCGGGGTGGCCGCGGAGAGCACCCACGGGATCAGCGGCGGGGCCGCGGCGGTCGTCGGCTCCGGTTCGGGCCCGGGCTCGGGTTCCTCCAGGATCACATGCGCGTTGGTGCCGCTGAGGCTGAACGAGGACACCGCCGCCCGGCGCGGACGGCCCGCGCGCGGCCAGTCCATCGGCTCGTCCAGCAACTGCACCGCGCCGTCGTCCCAGTTCACGTGCGGGCTCGGGGCGTTCAGGTGCAGGGTCGCGGGCAGTCGGCCGTGCCGCATGGCCAGCACCATCTTGAGCACACCCGCCACACCCGCCGCCGCCTGGGTGTGCCCGAGGTTGGACTTCGCGGACCCGACCAGCACGGGCCGCGCCCGGTCCTGCCCGTAGGTCGCCAGCAGCGCGGTGGCCTCGATCGGGTCGCCGAGCGGGGTGCCGGTGCCGTGCGCCTCCACCGCGTCCACCTCGCCGGGCGCCAGGCCCGCGACGGCCAGCGCGTCCCGGATCACCCGCTGCTGGGCCGATCCGTTCGGCGCGGTCAGCCCGTTGGACGCGCCGTCGGAGTTGAGTGCCGAGCCGCGCAGCACGGCGAGCACCCGGTGGCCACGTTCACGCGCGGTGGACAGCCGCTCCATCACCAGCAGGCCGGCGCCCTCGCTCCACGCGGTGCCCTCGGCGGCCGCGTCGAACGGTTTGCACCGGCCGTCCGGGGCGAGCACCCCCACCTGGGAGAACTCCACGAACAGCGTCGGCGTGGTCAGCACCGTGACGCCACCCGCCAGCGCGACCGTGCACTCACCGGCCCGCAGCGCCTGCGCGGCCTGGTGCATCGCCACCAGCGCGGAGGAACACGCCGTGTCCACCGTGATCGCCGGGCCGTGGAAGCCGAACGTGTAGGCCAGCCGCCCCGACGCGACGCTGCCCGCGTTGCCGATCGAAACGTCGCCGGTGAGGTCCTCGGGCGTCCGGTGCGCGCGGCGCGCATAGTCGTTGCCCATCAGCCCGAGGTAGACACCGGTGCGGGTGCCCCGCAACGCGGTCGGGTCGATCCCGGCGTCCTCCAGCGCGTGCCAGGCCAGTTCCAGCAGGATGCGCTGCTGCGGGTCCATCGAGACCGCCTCCGCCGGGGCGATGCCGAAGAAGCCGTTGTCGAACTCGGCGATCCCGTCCAGGAAGCCGCCGTGCCGCACATAGCTGCGTCCGCCACGGCCCGGTTCCGGGTGGTAGACCTCGTCCAGGTTCCAGCCGCGATCGGCCGGGAACTCGGTGATCGCGTCCCGCCCGGCGGCCAGCAGCTCCCACAGTTCGTCCATGGTGGACACCCCGCCGGGAAAGCGGCAGCTCGCGCCGACCAGCACCACCGGGTCGTCCCTGTCGTACGGGCCGGGGCCGGCGACCGGTGTCCGGCCGCCGGGTACCGCGGCGGGCAACTGCCCGGACAGGTACCCGGCCAGGGCCGCGGGGGTGGGGTGGTCGAACACCGCGGTCGCGGGGAGCCGCACCCCGGTCGCGGCGGTGAGCCGGTTGCGCAGCTCCACCCCGGACAGCGAGTCGAAGCCGATGTCGCGGAACGCCCGCGCCGGGTCCACCCGGCGCTCCACGCCGAGCACGGAGCCCACCGTGGCCAGCACGAGTTCGAGCACCGCCCGCTCGCCACCGGAGACGAACGCGGGTGCCGCGGCCACGGCGGCCGGCCGGGCCGCGGTCCTCCGGGCGCCGAGCAGCCCGGCCCACACCGGAGCCCGTTCCGGGCCTGCCGCACGCACATTGGCCAGGTCGAAGCGGGCGGGCACGGTGCACGCCACGTCGGTGCCCAGCGCCGCGTCGAACAGTGCGAGCCCGTGTTCGCGGGACATCGGCACGAGCCCGGTCCGCCGCAGCCGGGCCCGGTCGGTGTCGCCCAGCCGCCCGGTCATGCCGGTGTCCTGCGCCCACAGTCCCCACGCCATCGACGATGCGGGCAGCCCCCGCGCGCGGCGGTGCTGCGCCAGCCCGTCCAGCCATGCGTTGGCGGCCGCGTAATTCGCCTGCCCCGGCGTGCCGAGGACGCCGGCTGCGGAGGAGAACAGCACGAAGGCCGCCAGGTCGAGGTGTTCGGTCAGTTCGTGCAGGTTGCGCGCACCTTCGACTTTCGGTCGCAGCACCGTGTCGAGCCGTTCGGCGGTGAGGGAGCGCACCGTGCCGTCGTCCAGCACCCCGGCGGCGTGGATCACCGCGGTCAGCGGGTGCTGCGCGGGGATCGCCGCCAGCAGCCCGGCGACGGCGGCCCGGTCGGCGACGTCGCATGCCACGACCGTGATCTCGGCAGTGCCGGCCAGGTCCTCGAGGCCGGAGTCGGGCGCCGTGCCGCCCCGCCGCCCCGCCAGCACCAGGTGCCGCACCCCGTGCTCGGTGACCAGGTGCCGGGCCAGCTCCCGGCCGAGTACGCCGGTCCCGCCGGTGATCAGCACCGTGCCTCCGTCGAGGGAGGGCCGGTCCCCCGTCCGCGTCACCCGGGCCAGCCGTGGCGCGAACGCCTGCCCGCCCCGGACGGCGACCTCCGGCTCACCGGTGCCCAACGCCAGCTCCAGGGCGGAGTCGGCGCCCTCGGCGTCGTGAGGGTGGTCCAGGTCGACCAGCACGAACCGGCCGGGATGTTCGGTGCGCGCCGTGCGGACCAGGCCCCAGACCGCCGCGGCGTCGGGGTCCTGGTCGTCCTCCGGGGCGATCGCGACCGCACCACGGGTCCGCACGATCAGGGGCCCGTCCGTCGCCTTCTCGTCGTCGGTGTCCAAGAACTCGCGTACCCGCGCCAGTGCTTCCCCGGGCCCGGCCACGTCCACGATCGGCGCGTCCGTGATCGCCGGGGCGGGCCGCCGCGCAACCGGCACCCAGTCCAGCCGGTGCAGCGCCCGGTCCACGCCCGCCGTCGCCGACCGCACCGGCCCCACGGGCCGGAGCGCGAGCGCGCCGATCGTGGCCACCGCTTCCCCCGCCGCGTCGGCGAGTGTCACGGCGAACGAGTCGTTGCCCTGCGGAGCGAGCCGCACCCGCAACGCCGTGGCCCCGACCGCATGGAGTGCGACCCCGTTCCAGGAGAACGGCAACCTCACCGGAGCGTCTCCCGCATCCAGCAGCAGCGGGTGCAGTGCGGCGTCGAGCAGGGCCGGGTGCAGGCCGAACTGCCCGGGATCGACGGGCAGTTCGACCTCGGCCCAGCGCTCCGCGCCGAGCCGCCAGGCCCGCCGCAGCCCCTGGAAGGCCGGACCGTACTCGTAACCCTGTGCGTCGAGCTGTGCGTACGCGCCGTCGAGGTCGATCTCCTCGGCACCGGCCGGCGGCCACTCCGTCAGGGTCGCGCCGCCGGACTCCGCGGCCCGGAGCGTCCCCGTCGCATACCGGGTCCACGGGGCGTCCGGCGCGGACCGGGCGTACACCGCCAGCGCGCCCGGATCCGTCTCGCCGATCGCGATCTGCACTTCGGTCTCGCCCCGCTCGGGCAGCACCAGCGGGTTCTCCAGCACCAGCTCGTCCAGCATCGGCAGCCCCGCCCGCTCACCCGCGTGCAGCGCCAGTTCGACGAACGCCGCCCCGGGCAGCAGCACGGTGCCGCGCACCTCGTGCTCGGCCAGCCAGGGGTGCCGGGCGAGGGAGAGCCGACAGGTGGCGACCAGGCCGCCGCCGGCGAGCTGGACCACCGAGTCCAGCATCGGATGCCCGGCGTCGGGCCCGGAGGCGGCGGTGGGCAGCATCCAGTACCGCTGCCGGCGGAACGGGTAGGTCGGCAGTTCCACACGCCGGGCACCGTCGAACAGCCCGTTCCAGTGCACGTCCACACCGTGCACGGCTGCCTCGGCCACCGCCAGCAGGAAGCGGTCGGCACCGCCGTCGTCCCGTTTGAGGGTCTCCAGGACCACGCCGCCCCCGTCGGGGTCCTCCTGGTATTTCCTGAGGATCTGCCGCACGCCGCCGGCGAGCACCGGATGCGGGCTCGCCTCCAGGAACGTGGTGTGCCCGGCCGCGACCAGGCCGCGCACCGTCGCCTCGAACTCGACCGTGGCGCGCAGGTTGCGGTACCAGTAGTCCGCGTCCAGCCCGGTGGTGTCCACCGGGCCGCCGGTCACGGTCGAGTGGAAGGGGATCTCGGCCGCCATCGGGGCCACCGGCGCCAGCAGGTCGCGCAGCTCCGCACGCAGCAGTTCGACCTGTGCCGAATGCGAGGCGTAGTCCACCGGCAGCAGCCTCGCCCGTTCGTCCTCGGCGACCAGGGCGGCGGCGAACTCTTCGACCGCCTGGACGGCGCCCGAAACCACCGTCGCCCGCGGCCCGTTGACCGCGGCCACCGAGAGATCCTCGCCCCAGCGGGCCATCGCCTCTTCGACCGCCGCTCTCGGCAGCCCCACCGACAGCATTCGGCCCGTACCGGAGAGCGCCCGCAAGGCCCGGCTGCGCAGCGTGACGATCCGCGCCCCGTCGTCCAGGGACAGCGCGCCGGCCACGGTCGCGGCCGCGATTTCGCCCTGGGAGTGACCCACCACCGCGGCCGGCCGCACCCCGTGTGCCCGCCAGAGTCCGGCCAGCGACACCATGACCGCCCACAGTGCGGGCTGCACCACGTCCACCCGGAGCAGCGCGTCCGCGTCGGTGAGCACGTCGCCCAGGTTCCAGTCCACGTATGGAGCCATCGCGTCCTGGCAGGCCGCCATGTGCCCGGCGAACACCGGGCTGGACTCCAGCAGTTCCGTGGCCATCCCGGTCCACTGCGTGCCCTGACCGGGGAACAACAGCACCGGATCGGTGTCCCGGCAGGGCGACCCGACGACCGTGCCCGGTGCCGAACGGCCCTCGGCGAGCGCCTCCAGTCCGTGCACCAACGAGTCCCGGTCCCGGCCGAGGACGGCGGCCCGGTGCTCGAACCCGGCCCGGCCGGCCGCCAGCGTGAACCCGGCGTCCAGCAGGCCGACCCGGTCCGGGCGGAGCCGCTCGGCCAGCCGGCCGGCCTGCTCCCGCAGCGCCTCCGCCGACCGTGCGGACAGCAGCAGCGGCACCGCGGACGCCGGTCGTGGTGCCGCGGCGGGCACGGGTTCCGGCGCCTGTTCGAGGATCACATGGGCATTGGTGCCGCTGATGCCGAACGAGGAGACCCCGGCTCGGCGCGGGAGTCCCGTCTCCGGCCACGGCGTGTCCTCCGCGAGCGCGGCGACCCTGCCGGAGTCCCAGTCCACGTGCGGGCTGGGCTCGGTCAGGTGCAGGATGCGCGGCAGCACGCCGTCGCGCATGGCGTGCACCATCTTCAGGATGCCCGCCACCCCGGCAGCGGCCTGCGTGTGCCCGATGTTCGACTTGACCGACCCCACCAGCAACGGGTGCGCCCGCTGCGGGCCGTGCACCGCCAGCAGCGCCCGTGCCTCGATCGGGTCGCCGAGCCGGGTGCCCGTGCCGTGCGCCTCCACCGCGTCGACGTCCGCCTCGGACAGTCCGGCGTCGGCCAGCGCCGCCCGCAGCACCCGTTCCTGGGCCGGCCCGCTGGGTGCGGAGAGCCCGTTGGAGGCCCCGTCCGAATTGACCGCGGTGCCGCGCACCAGCGCGTGCACGGTGTGCCCATGGCGCAGGGCGTCGGAGAGCCGTTCCAGCACCAGCATTCCGACGCCCTCGGACCAGGCCGTACCGTCCGCCGTCACGGAGAACGGCTTGCACCGGCCGTCCGGGGCGAGGCCCCGCAGCCGGGAGAACTCCACGAACATCTCCGGGGTCGCCATCACCGTCACCCCGCCGGACAGGGCCAGGTCGCACTCGCCGAGACGCAGCGACTGCACCGCGAGGTGAGTGGTCACCAACGACGAGGAGCAGCCGGTGTCCACCGTGACGGCGGGGCCGGTGAGGCCGAGCACATAGGCCACCCGGCCGGACACCACGCTGGAGGTGTTCCCGGTGATCAGGTACCCCTCCAGCCCGTCCGGGACGGTATGCACCCGGGGCGCGTAGTCGTGCATCATCGAGCCGGCGAACACGGCGGTGCGGCTGCCCCGCAGCGAGGTGGGATCGATGGCCGCGTTCTCCAGGGCCTCCCACGCCGTCGTGAGCAGGAGGCGCTGCTGCGGATCGGTGGTCAACGCCTCGCGGGCGGAGAGCCCGAAGAACTCGGCGTCGAAATGGCCGGCGTCGTGGAGGAATCCGCCGTGCCGGACGTAGGAGGTACCGGGCCGGTCCGGGTCGGGATCGTAGAGGGCCGCCAGGTCCCAGCCCCGGTCGTCCGGTAACTCGCCGATCGCGTCGATCCCGTCCCTGGCCACCTGCCAGAGCCCTTCCGGATCGACTATTCCGCCCGGGTAGCGGCAGGCCATTCCCACAATCGCAATCGGTTCGCCCGGCATCCGGTGCCCTCCCAAGAGCAGTTTGGACTTTGTCGGCTGCCATGGACGCAAAATCATTCGACGAACTCGCGACCATTCAACCGAACGCCGATAAATTGAGGCGCTTCAACAGCATGAGCGCCCAGGCTCATAATTTCTGCCGAGCGTTTTGCTCGGAAAACACGGCGCGATCCGACAGCCCTGCCATATTCGACAGGGCACGCAACGAATCGTCACCAGGTGACCGGCAGCTCCGATACCGAGAACGCGGAGCCGTTGACGTAGCGCAGCTCCTCGCTCGGCGTGGCCAGGCGGAGAGCAGGAATGCGCCGGAACAGGGTGTCGAGGACGATGCACAGCTCCAGCCGGGCCAGATTCCTGCCGAGGCACTGGTGCGGTCCCGAGCCGAAAGCAAGGTGCCTGCGACTGTCCCTGGTGATATCGAACGTGTCCGGGTCGGCGAAGACCGCGGGGTCGCGGTTGGCGGCGGCGGACAGGGCGGCGACGCCCTCACCCGCCCGTACCAGAGTGCCGCCGATTTCGACGTCCGCCGTGGCGCGGCGGATCAGGGACAGCTCGGCGACGGAGAAGTACCTCAGCAGTTCCTCCACCGCCGCCGGGGTCAGGCCCGGGTCGGCGGTGAGGAGGGCGAGCTGGTCGGGGTGTTCGAGGAGAGCCAGGATCCCGAGTGCGGTCATCGTGGCGGTGGTCTCCAGGCCCGCGACGACCAGGAGCATGCACAGTTCGACCATGGCCCAGCGGCTCTCGTCACCGCTGAAGAGCTGGTGGCCCGCCAGCCTGCCCAGCAGGTCCTCGGGCCGCTCGGTCATCTTGACGGCACACAGCGCGTCGAAATACGCGATCAGAGAGCGGAACGACTCGGCGCGATCCGCATCGGCGGAGTCGTGGGCCATCAGCACCGTGGTGTTGGTGGTGAACTCCTGCCGGTCACCGGTCGGGATGCCGAGCAGCTCGCACAGCACCAGACCGGACATCGGCACGGCCAGCGCGGACACCAGGTCGGCGGGCCCGGCGCCGGCCAGCGCATCGTCGAGCAGACCGTCGACGATGCGCTGGACCTTGGGGCGCAGTTCTCGCATGCGGCGCATGGCGAACTCGCCGGCGACCGCACGACGGGCGGGGCCGTGCTCGGGCGGGTCCATCTCGATCAGCGAGGGCCTGAAGCCGGGGAACACGGTCTCGCCGACGCGCATCCACGGGAAGTCCGGGTGCGAGCGGTCGGAGCTGAACCGGGCGTCGCCGAGCACGGCGCGGACATCTTCATGGCGTGCGGCGACGAACACGGTGCGCCCGCTCGGGCCCGTCACCCTGGGCAGGCCGGGGTGCTCGCGCAGGCCGGCGTAGTCCGGCGGCGGGGAGAACGGGCAGGTCCGGGACATCGGCCATGTCTCGGCCCGCAGCGGGCTCTGGTCGTGCATGGTCACCACCTCGGCTCTTTCGGAAGTCGAGGACGACCGTATGGCTGGTGATTCTCGAATTTCCGTAGTATCCCGTCGAGGCCGTAACTCGGCCGTCCGTCCGTATCACCCGCGGGAGAGAAAAGCGGTGACTGTATGGACGCCGAACCTTCTGTGACCGCCCGGGCAGGAGGACGAATCGCCGAGGGAAGGCGGACCAGGGGGCGGCGGCACCCGGCGCCGACATGACCGACGACGTGCGCACCGCGTACCTGGAGGGCCGGTCCATCGCCGCGCCGGCCCGCAAACACAAGGTCGGCCGCGGAGGCAACCAAGATCATCCCGCGGCCCCTTTGGGGCTTGCCCCGGCGATACCCCTAACGGACGAACCGGATAAAATTTCACGCATGGCGTCCGTCTCCGGGCAATGGCCGTGGTACGTGCGGTTCGCCCCCGGTGTGCTGATCGCCGCCGGGCTGGCGTGGGACGCGCTGTCGCCCGCGAACTACTGGGGCGACCCGATGACCGCCGCGGCCTGCGTGGTCGCGGGCTCCCTGCTGTCGCTGCGGCACACGATCGCGGTCGGTGCGGTGATCGTGGCGGGCGCACTGCTGCTGATCGTCAAGGACGGCCACCTGGGCCATGCCGCGGGCTGGCTCGAAATGGCCAACACCGTCTTCGCCGCTCTCATCGGCATCGGCGTGAACCGCGTGATCGCCCGCCACGGGCGCCGCCTGGACGTGATGCGCTCGGTGGCGGAGGCCGCCCAGCGGGCGGTGCTCCCCGTCCCGCCGTCCCGGATCGGCCCGCTGGCCGTCGCCGCCTGCTACCACGCCGCCCAGACCGAGGCGCAGATCGGCGGCGACGCATACGCGGTGCAGCGCTCGCCGTTCGGCACCCGGGTGCTGATCGCGGACGTCCGGGGCAAGGGGATGGGCGCGGTGGGCGCGGTGGCCCTCCTCCTGGGCGCCTTCCGGGAGGCCGCCGCCACCGCTCCCGACCTGGCCGGCCTCGCCGACCGCCTCGAACAGGCGATCCTGCGGGAGGTCGAGAACCGCAGCGAGGAAATCCGCATGGAGGGCTTCATCACGGCCCTGCTGGGCGAGTTCACGCAGGACGGCGGCACCCTCTCCCTCCTCGCCTGCGGCCACCCGGCCGCGTATCTCTGCCCGGGCACCGGCACCGGGGTCCGCCCGCTGGCCCCGCACGACACCGGCCTCCCCCTGGGCATGAGCCCGCTGGGCGTCCCCCGCCCGCGCCCCGACTCCTGGCCGGTCCGTGCCGGTGACACGCTGCTGCTGGTGACGGACGGAGTGACGGAGGCGAGGGATGCCGCCGGGGCGTTCTACGACCCGGCAGTACGCCTGGCAGGGCTCGGCCCGTTCGGGGATCCGGGGCAGATCATCGACGTGCTGGTCGCCGACGTGGAGCGGTGGATCGGGGGACCGCGGGACGACGACATGGCGGTCCTGGCGGTGCGTCGGGAGAGCACGGGATGACGTGTTCCCACCCGAGTGGCGGCGGCCGGATTGCGGAGTAGCGTGGTTTGTGTCTGGATGCGCGACCCGCATCCTGCGGGACGCGCGTGGACCCGCACCAGAGTGAAAATGGGTCGACATCATGACTCCCACAGACACCCCAACGCGCAAGCGCAGACACCGCGTTGCTGCCTTGCTGTTGGCCGCCGGCACCGCCGCCGCGGTCCCCGCCGTGGGCGGGTGGTGCGGTGGCGGCCATGGGCACGAACATGCCCACGGACACCGGCACGGCATGGTCGCGATGGCCCCCGTCATGGCCCCCTCCATGGGCATGGCCACGGCGGCCCCCGCGGCCCCCATGACGACGAACGCGCCGGCGGCGACGGCCAATCATGTGACGATCGCCGGCTTCGCGTACTCGCCCTCGACGCTCACCGTCACCAAGGGCACCACGGTGACCTGGACGAACAACGACTCGGCACCGCACACGGTGACCGGGTCGGGAGGACTGAACTCGCCGACGCTCCGCCAGGGCGGCACCTACAGCTTCAAGTTCAACTCGGCAGGCACGTTCAGCTATTACTGCACGTTCCACCCGTACATGCACGGCACGGTTGTCGTGAAGTGACGTGAAGTGAGGAGTGACAGGCAGCCCCTGCGGCGAGGCCGCGGGGGTCGCTGCTGCCCGCCCTCAGTCCTGGAGGTCGAAGCTCCGGAAGAACGGCGTACGGACACGCAGGTTCGTGCGCTTCAGGCCTTCGACGGTCTCCTCCAGGGCATCGGCATGCATCATCGGCCCGGTCCACGGCGGGTCGAAGCTCCAGGGGACGGGCCCTGTACGGTGGTTGGCGGTCATCCAGCCGTCGATCCGCGCGTCCACCCAGCCGTGCAGCTTCCAGAAGACCGGGTTGACGTGGGACGAGTAGAAGTCGGCGAGCCAGTCGTAACCGGGAGCGTCCCAGCGGGGATCGACGTCGAAGGGATCGCCGTCCGGTCGGTACGCGGGCAACCGGGCCGACCAGCGCAGGTGCATGCGGTTGTGGATGGTGAACTCGATGCGCGCGCCGAGCTGTCCGAGCGTCATCCCGCGCAGCGCCGAGGGATCGGTGTACTCCGCCTGCCATCGGCGTATTCGGTCGAACGAGGCCGTGCTCTTGGCGTCCTCGACGGCCCGGGTGGTGTCCGGATCGCCCGGGACGTCGAACGGCGGCGGGACGGGGTAGGCGGTGTCCCCGGGGGCGGGGATGCTCGACCACCCTTCCACGCGGGGGTAGCCGGGATCCGCCGCCCGGGCGAGGATCGCGTCGACGTCGGCGATCATCTGCCGGTGCATGTAGAGGAAGTCCTCGCCGGACCCGTTGTCGAGCTCGGGCCGGGAATCGGCCCCGCCCGTCAGCGCCGGGCGGGGCGGGTCCCAGCCGTGGGCGCGGAACTCCTGCTGCTGGGCGGGGGTCAGGTCGGCCCATTCGTTCCGCGAGACGTGCCACAGCATGTGGTGCATGCGCATCGCGCGCTCGGCCATGGCGTCGATCACAGGGCGGGGCAAGGGGACCATCTCGCCCTCCTGGGCGGCTCGGCAGCAGCGTGGGACGTGACCGGGCTCCACTGTGCTCCCACTGTGGCAGCCGTCGGGCGGCGGGCGGGTGCTCCGGCCCCCTTCCAGCGTCACGCAGGTCCCGCACCGGTGCATCCGGGGGCGTGCGCCGCCGGCATCCTCCCCCTCATGCCCCCGGGCCGCCGCCCATCATCCGCAGCATCTCCCTCCCGCCCGTCCGGAAGAACCGCACCACCAGCACCAACGCGAGCCCCAGGAAAGCCGTGTTGAGCCAGGACGTGTAGTTCCAGGAGACCCCCGCCGTCGGAACCTGCGCGGCCCCGTGCCCGGGCACGATGCCGAGCAGGCCGAACATCCACTCCACCGCGTACCCCGCCGCCACCGTCGCCGCGAAGAACGTGCCCAGCAGGAATGCCGCCATTCTGCCGCCGTAGTACTTCCGGTAGATGTTCAGGATCGGCAGGATCAGCAGGTCCGCGAAGATGAACGACACCACACCGCCGAAACTGATGCCGCCCTTCCACAGCACCACCGCCAGCGGCACGTTCCCGATCGAGCAGACGAAGGACGCCATCGCCACCACCGGCCCGACGACCGGGCCCCACGCCTTGGCCGCCAGCGGGTGCCCTTCGAAGAAGAATGCGCGCCAGAAGGAGTCCGGGACCCAGGCGGCGATGGCGCCCGCGACGAGCAGTCCGATGACCAGGTCCCGCAGAACGGCCGCCCATTCCATCACGAAGACGTGGGCGGTGGAGGTGAAACCCTCCGGCGACAAAAGCCGTTGCAGGAAGGTGCCTTCGCGCTGCACGGACATGTCCATGGCCGCATGGCCCTCCATGGAGCCCGCCAGGCCCCGCCCCGCCTGTTCCCGCGCCCCGCGCAGCAGGTCCTCCCGGAGGAATGCGCGGAAGAGCAGGGCCAGCACCGCGATCATCACGGGTCCGCCCGTGAATTCGGCCGCCGTGAACGGCCATCCCAGCAACAGGGCCAGAATGATGCCGAGTTCCACGACCAGATTCGTCGAGGCGATCTCGAACGCCATGGCGGCGGTGAAGTGCGCGCCCTTGCGGAACAGCGAACGTGCCAGCGCCACCGCCGCGTAGGAGCAGGACGACGAGGCGGCACCCAGCCCCGCGGCCAGGGCGAGGGTGCGGGGGCGGTCGTCGCCCAGCGCGGAGACGACGGTGGAACGTCGCACCACCGCCTGGACGACGGCGGACAGGGCGAAGCCCAGGATCAGTGCCCAGGTGATCTCCCACGTCATGGAGCCGGTGATCGAGAGGGCGTGCAGCACGGCGTGTGTCATTCCCGGAGCCTTCCCCGGTCCCGTCCCGGTCCCGGTCCCGGTGCGGGGCGTGCACGGCCGAACGGTCCTGCACGCCCCGGCCTGCCGGCGGCGTCAGCCCTCGGAGGCGGCCGCCTCCTCCTCGGCGGGCGCCGCGGCCGGTGCCGCTTCCACGCCCTCCTCGGCCTCCTCCTCCGGCGGCGCCTCGACCTGGGCGAGGACGACCTGCAGGACCGCCGCGTCCTCCTCCACCGCCAGCGACACCCCGCGCGGCAGCTCGATGTCCCCGGCACGCACCGTGTGGCCGGCCTCCAGGCCCTCGATGGAGACGGTGAAGCCCTCGGGGATGTGTGTGGCCTCCGCCTCCACGGGAAGGGCGTTGAGGATGTGCTCCAGGACATTGCCGCCGGGCGCCAGATCGCCCTCGGTGTGGATCGGGACCTCGACGGCGACCTTCTCGCCCTTCTTCACCGCGAGCAGGTCGACGTGGATGAGGAATCCCTTCAGCGGGTCGCGCTGCACTTCCTTCGGAATGACCAGTTCCTTCTTTCCCTCGATGTCGAGGTTGATGAGGACGTTCGGCGTCTTGAGGGCCATCCACAGCGCATGGCCGTCCAGCGAAACGTGCTTCGGGTCGGCGCCGTGACCGTAGATGACGGCGGGAACCCTGTTGTCGCGGCGGATGCGCCGGGACGCACCCTTTCCGAAATCGGTGCGCACGGTGGCGGGCAGCTTTACCTCGGCCATGACGGCACTCCTCGTCAGTCAGAATGTCAGTGGCCGTTGTCCGGGCCGCCGCGAGTGTATCCACGGCGAGGAGGCCGGACGGCGCGGCTTTACTCCGTTCGGCCGAAGGGAATTGACGGGAAATTCAGACGGCCGCCGCCATCCTCCGCACCGCCTCCGTGAGGATGTCCGGCGACGTCGCCAGCGTGAGGCGGGCGTGCCCGGCACCGCCGGTCCCGAAGGGCGCGCCGCCCGCCAGCGCCACGCGTCCCCGCTCCAGGAAGACCGCGGCCGGGTCGTCGCCGTCCAGACCGAGGCCCCGGCAGTCCAGCCACGCCAGATAGGTGCCCTCCGGCTGCCGGTACTCCACCCCGGGCAGGTGCTCGGCCAGCAGGGCGGCGAGCAGCTTCCGGTTGGCGTCCAGGCCGTCCAGGACGCCGTCGAGCCATGCGCCCCCGTGCCGCAGGGCGGCGCTGTGCGCGATGACGCCCCAGTGGCTCGGCCCGTGGCTCACCACCAGCGGCATCCGGGCCAGTTCCGCGGCCGCGTCCCGACCGGCCACGGCGAGCGCGCACTTGAGCCCGGCCAGGTTCCACGCCTTGGAGGCCGACAGCAGCGCGAACGCGCCCTCCGCCCCGGGGACCGACAGGAACGGCACGTGCTCCGCGCCCGGCAGTACGACCGGCGCGTGGATCTCGTCGGCGACGACCCGCACGCCGTACGCGTCCGCCAGCCCGGCCACCGCCGCCAGTTCGTCGCGGGTGTGCACGGTGCCCGTCGGGTTGTGCGGGCTGCACAGCAGGAAGGCCGCGCGGCGCCCGCCCGCCGTGGCCTCCCGGAAGGCGGCCTCCAGCGCATCCATGTCGATGCGGTGCCCGGCGCCCAGCGGGGCCTCGACGACGCGGCGGTCCATGTGCCCGATGAAGCCGTAGAACGGCGGATACACGGGGGAGTTCACCACCACTGCGTCCCCCGGCCCGGTGACCAGCCGCAGCACTTCGACGGCGCCCGTCATCACGTCGGCCACGAGCGCGGTGCGGTCCACCACCACCCCGTCCCAGCCCCAGCGCTCCCGCGCGAAGCCGTCGAACGCCTCCGCGTAGGCCGGGCCGGCCGCGTACCCGGTGTCGCCGCGGGCGAGCGCTTCGCCGAGGGCCTGCGCTATGGGTTCGGCGAGGGGGACGTCCATCTCCGCTATCCACAGCGGCAGGACGTCCGGGTCGTGCACGCGCCACTTGGCGCTGGTGCGTCGGCGCAGATCGGTGAGGGAGAGCCGCTGCAGCGGTCCGGTCGTGTCGTTCGTGTCGTTCGGCAGTGAGGACATGCAGAGCATTGTGCTGCCCGTGCCTCACCGTGTGACCGCGTCCTTCAAGTGCGCCATCGCGCGCTCGCACAGCTTCGCCGAACCGTCCGGGTCGGTCGAGGTGACGCTCAGGAAGAGCCGGCCGCCCACACCGGCGGCCAGCACGATCGGTGCACCCGACAGGCTCGTGTGCGCGGCCCCGTACAGCGCCGACAGGCGCAGCGGGCCGTAGTCGAGCGGGATCGGCACCCGGGCGCTGCCGAGGAACACGTCGAAACGGGCGCCCTGGGCCTCGCTGCGGCGCAGGACGGACCCGATGACCCGGCGGGGGAGCGGGGCCAGGAGACCGAACGTGCGGACGAGCGAGGCGAGTTCGTCGGCGTGCGCCCGGTGCCGGACCGCGGCGCGGATGTCCCGGGCCAGCGACCAGAAGTCGCGGTGCGTCGTACCGTCCACCGCCAGCAGGAAGTTCGCCGCGTACAGGCCCACGGCCTCGCCGGGCGAAGGCGTCAGGATGCGGCGCAGGTCCGCACCCACGGCGATGCGGGCGGGATGCGGCAGGGCGCGGGCGAACGCCAGGCAGAGGGCGGACTGCAGCGTGGCCCGTTCGGCGCGGCAGCGGGACCGCAGGGCGGAGACCTCGGACGCACACAGCGTCCACGCCGCGCACGAGAGCGGGCCGGGCGGCTGCACGGGCCGCGTGCCGTCGCCGCCGAGCGTGCGGGCGAACGGCACCAGGTCGGCCGGCCGGGCGCGGCCGCCGGGCAGGAGCCCGTCGGCGGGCGGCGGGAGCGCCGCGGCGGGGGCGGGGTCGGGGGCGGGCCCGGCGAGCCGGCGCAGCACGTCGCGGACGACGACGCAGGCGGACAGGGCGTCGGCGACGAGCTGGTGGAAGACGCAGACGAGGTCGAAGGCGTCCCCGGCGTCGACGAGCACGAAGCGGGCGAGCGGCCCGGCGGCGGTGTCGAAGCGGTGCTGCAGCTCCTCCTCGACGACCCGGGCCCAGGCGTCCCGGCCACCGGCCCCGACCACCCGCAGCGGCGGACCCGGCACGCCGTCCGTGGTCAGCAGCGCGTGCCGGCGTCCGCGGGAGGCGATCCGGGCCCCGAGCAGCGGGTGCCGCAGCCGGGCGGCGGCGAGCGCGCCGGACAGCCGGTCCGGGACGGCGCGCCCGTAGACCCGGGCAACGGCGGCGACGTTGGCGGGCAGCACCTCGCCCGCGGCCCATATGACCCGTTCGTACGGGGAGAGACGTCGGCGCATGGACGCAGACTGCCGTGCGGGCAGCGCCCCTGCCGCGGAGGCGGCACGGTTTTCACCCGCGCGGGGACGCCCCGTGCCGCACACGTACATCCCCGTACGTCCCCGCACAACCCCGGCCGCCCCGCGTGAATGGGCCGTTCCTCTCCCGCCCCTGTGCGGGAAGTCCCTAGGGTCGGGGCCATGCAGACGATCACTTTGGGCGCGGTGGAGATCACCCGCGTCGTGGAATGGCACGCCCCGATGGGCCCCGCGGCCGCCGTGTTCCCCGGACTGACCCCCGACAAGTGGGAGGAGCACGCGGCGTGGCTGGTGCCGGACTTCTGGGATCCGGAGCAGGACGCGTTCTCCGTCAACGTGCAGACGTGGGTGCTGCGCAGCGGCGGCATGACGGTCCTCGTCGACACGGGGGTCGGCAACGACAAGGAACGGCCGCACATGCCCGCCTGGACGCACCTGAGAACCGGCTACCTGGACCGGCTCGCCGCCGCCGGGGTGCGGCCCGAGGATGTGGACGTCGTCGTGAACACGCACCTGCACCCGGACCACGTCGGCTGGAACACCCGCCTGGTGGACGGTGAATGGGTCCCGACCTTCCCCAACGCCACATATCTGATCCCCCGTTCCGACTTCGACCACTGGAACCCTGCCGAGGACCGTCCCCGGCGCGGCACGCTCGGCGACGTCACCGTGGAGCAGATCTGCGGGAGCATGTTCGAGGACAGCATCCTGCCCGTGCACCGGGCCGGGCACGCCGTGCTGTGGGAGGGCGAGCGCCGCCGCATCGACTCCGCGCTCACCCTGGAGGCGGCCCCCGGTCACACGCCCGGCTCGTGCGTCGTCCGGCTGGAGTCGGGCACGGACCGGGCGCTGTTCGCCGGCGACATGATGCACACGCCGCTGCAGTTCGCCGAGCCCGACTGCGACACCTGCCTGAGCGAGGACCAGGCCGGGGCGGTGCGCACGCGGCGCCGGCTCCTGGAACAGGCCGCGGACACCGGCACGCTGGTCTTCCCCGGGCACTTCCCCGGGCACGGCGGCGCCGAAGTGCGGCGCGAGGGCTCGGCGTTCGCGATATCCCGCTGGGCGCCGTTCGACCGGACCTGACGCGGCGCCGTGGTGGTGCGCGCCGGGGCGCGGCCGTCGTGTGCGCGCATCCGCCCGGCGGTCACCGCCGGTGACGGCCTCGCACCCGGCTGAAATCACCGGTGCTGCAAGGCTCTCGACGAGGAGCACCGGCGCCGGGAGAAAGGGCGTGCCGTACCACCGGAGATCCGTCTCGACCCACCCCCGCAGCGGCCCGGAGCCGAGGAGTTCCCCGCGGTCGTCGAGCCGCCCCTCACCGGCATACCGCCGGCCGCCCCGCCGCCGGGCCCGGCCGATCCGGTCGCCTGGGAGCCCGCCGGCCACCCGTCCGGTGCGGAGCTGCCGGCCCGGACGACGCCCGTGCTGATGGCGGACGGGCGCGTCCGGGCCGCGCTGGACGGCCGGCGGTACGTCGTCCTCGGGCCAGCGCGCTGAACGACGACAAGGACCGGTCCGTGCCCGCGATCCTCGTCCTCGTCCACGACTACACGGGCCGCCGCACGCTGGAGATCACGCTGGCCGACGCGCAGCCCCCGGCCGACCTGTGGCTGCTGCGCCACCACGGCAGCGAGGACCGGCACGGGCGGCAGGGCAGCGCCGCCGCGGACGGGCTCGGTGCCTACCTGAACGGCGAGGACACCGACGGGCAGAACCTGGTCGTCTGGTACTGCGGCCACCTCGTCCACCATGTCGACGACGCCGGCCGCGACCGGCACGCCGTCGGCCCCGGCCTCGTGCCGCTCGGGCCCTGGTGACGGCGGCCCCGCCGGTTCGTTCCTTCGGCCGATGCGGCACCGGCCGGACGGAGGAGGCGGCGGGGCGCGGGGCGGTGGTTGGGTGGGCCGGTCGGATTGCGGACGACGGCGTGCCGCTTTCTCCTCCCCTGCACCACCGGAACGGAGACGGCGATGCTGCACGTCCTCTACCTCGTCGGGATCGCGGCGTTCGCGGCCAGCGGTGTGCTGGCCGCGCACCGGGCGAGGCTGGACCCCTTCGGCGGCCTGGTCCTGGCCTTCGCCGCCTCGATCTCCGGCGGCACCCTGCGGGACCTGATCCTCGGCCGCCGGCCGCTGTACTGGACCCACGACTGGGTGCTGCTCGCGGTCATCACCGGTACGGCGCTGGCGACGATGCTCTTCCTGCGCCACCGGGACCTGCCGCACCGCTCGCTGATGACCGTGGACGCGGTGGGGCTGGCCGTCGTCACGGTGATCGGCGCGCGGGCGGCGATCGACGCCGGCGTCACCCCGTTCGCGGTGATCATCCTGGCCGTGCTGACCGGAGTGACGGGAGAAGTCGTCCGGGACGTGCTGTGCGGGGAGTTCCCGCCGTTGCTGCTGCGCGAGGAGGTGTACGCGACGGCGGCGCTGGCCGGCGCGGGCGCCTATCTGCTGCTGGACCGGGCCGGGGCGGGGGCCACGGCCGCGGCGGCGGTCTCGATGGGGCTCGTCTTCGTGGTGCGCATGGGGGCGCTCCACTTCGGCCTGCATCTGCCGAGACTGCCGGGCGCGCGGCGGAACGCGTGACGAATGCCCAACCGGCTGAGAAGCGACCGGACTCCGGCGTACCGTGAAAGGCAGGGGCGGTCCGACGGCTGAGAGCGGGTCAGGCGTGAGACTTCGGGGGTGGCTGTGGCGTCGTTGTCGTTCCGGGGCGTGGGTGGCGGTGCTCGCGCCACCGCGCCGGGCCCGTAGGGCGAGCGGGCCGAAGGCGCCGAGATGCCGTCGCTGCTGGTGCACTTCGGCGCGTACGCGGTTCCCCGCGGGGTGAGCGGGCCGCAAGGGCGTACGGAGATCTCCTCCGCACCGGCGACGCCGTCTACATCTGCGGCCGTAAATCCGGCACTTGGTGCCCGCGCCGGGCGTGTCCGCGGCGACGGCCGCTCGTTGCCCCGGGCATGGGGAGTGGTTGCAGGGGGTGCATGGTTCCGGACAGCTTGTGGCGGTGGGCGGGGCCCTCGTCGCCGCTGGTTCCCAAGTGCCCGCGAGGCCAGGGGGCTTGTTGCGATCGGCGTGAATTCGGCGCAACGCAACGGGCTTTGCGTGGCGGCTATTGTTTCATTACCAAAGCTTTGACTAGCCTCCGGGAACACACCCCAGCACCCCCGGGGTGCGCGCCCTCGCACGGCGGCACGCACCCCCGGGCTTCTCCAGTTCACCGACACCACCGCACCGGTCAACAGCTTGGCGGCGTAAACCGGCGCGACATGCCGGTGAACTCCAGTCTTCGGAGGGTACCGTGAATCATCCCGCCCGACTACGTACCGCGATAGCCGCGGACGGCACGACTCCGCTCATCGGCGTCTTCGACATGCTCTCGGCCTCGGTGTCCGCCCAGCACTACGACGGCATGTTCATCTCCGGCTTCGGCTTCGCCGCGTCCCACTACGGCCTGCCCGACATCGGCTTCATCGCCTGGCCCGACATCGTCGCCTTCGTCCAGCGGCTGCGGCTGGCCTTCCCCCGCCAGCACCTGCTCGTCGACATCGACGACGGCTACGTCGACCCCGAGACCGCCTGCCACACCGTGCAGCACCTGGAGGCCATCGGCGCCTCCGGGGTGATCCTGGAGGACCAGAAGCGCCCCCGCCGCTGCGGGCACGTGGACGGCAAGCAGATCCTGCCGCTGGAGGAGTACCTCGAGAAGCTCCACATGGTGCTCGACGCCCGCCGCGACCTCGTCGTCGTCGCCCGCACCGACGCCACGGAGGAGGCCGAGATCCTGCGCCGCGCCAAGGCGCTCGCGGCCACGGACGCCGACGTCGTCCTGGTCGACGGCGTCCGCAGCGTGGACTGGATCCGCAAGGTCCGCGACGTCATCGGCGACAAGCCGCTGCTGTTCAACCAGATCGCGGGCGGCAAGTCGCCCCGGCTGTCGCTGTCCGAACTGACCGAACTCGGCGTGGACGTGGCCATCTACAGCACCCCGTGCCTGTTCGCCGCGCAGTCCGCGATGGACGCGGCGATGGTCCGGCTCAAGGAGGACGACGGCAGGCTCCCGGAGTTCACCTCATCCAGCATCGGCGTCGCCGAATGCCTGGGCCTGCTGGAGAAGAACATCAGCCGCAACCACGGCCGCGAGACCACGGGCGCCCTCGCCTGATGCCCCCACCGGTACGCCGCCCTGCCGGGACGCCCCTCGTCCCGGCAGGGCCCGCCCGGCGGATCTTCGACCCATCGGACACGCCCTAGCCCCCGCCGCTGCTCTGCCAGCCGTAACGGCTGCTGCGCAGCCGGCGCCTGATCCGGTTCATCACCGGGTGCCGGTCGTGCTGTTCGCGGGAGTGCCGGTCCAGCTCCTCCACCAGCCGCTCGGACCGCTTCTCCACATCCAGCTCGTCCAGGATCCGGTCGATCTCGGCCAGCAGCGCACCGTGCAGCTGCCACTGGCCCGGATGCTCCCGGACCCGGACCAGCAGCAGCTCGGCGGCCTGGTCGCGGCTGCTGCGCCCGGCGGCCAGCTCGCGGGCGAACCGCGCCTCGGCCTCCTCCGCGCTGCGCCGCACCTGGGTGGTGATCAGCACCGCGAAGCTCTCGACGGCCCGGGCGAGATGGCCGAACACCTCCTCCAGGGCCGTGGCCACGTCCGCCGGGAACAGCGGCTCGCCCCTGCGCTCCTTGGCGAGGTCGGTGAGCGTACGGGCCGACACCCGCAGCACCACGGCGGCGATCTCCAGGGCGTCCAGCCCCGTCCGCAGCACCACGCGGAACAACAGCCCCTCCTTGACCCGGGGGTTGAGCCGCAGACTGTCCTCGGCCTGCCGCAGCGAGGCATCCACCTGCACGATGTCGTGATCCAGCCGCCGGGCCGCGTGCAGCCGGGCCGCGGCCTCCTCGACGGGCATGTGCCCGCTGATCTCCCGCCCGATGTCCAGCAGCAGGTCCCGCATGCGGCGCGCCAGCTCCTCGATGGCGTCGCCCGCCGGCTGCACCCACACCGGCGGCACGAACAGGAAGTCGAACATCAGGCCCACGACCGCACCGATCAGCGTCTCCAGGACCCGGTCCCACGCCGTCTGCGTCACCTGGGTGACACCCAGCACCAGCATCGCGCTGATGGCCACCTCGGGGACGAACTCCCCCACCCGGACGAACCGCCCGATGACCAGCGAAGCCAGGATGATGAGCCCGAGGCTCCACCAGGTCAGGCCCACCAGCACGCTGAAGCCGATGGCGATCAGGACGCCCGCCACCACCGAGTTGACCCGGCGGATGCTCGTCGTCAGCGTCGAATAGAGCGTCACCTGCACGACGAGCAACGCCGTCAGCGGCGCGGTCAGCGGCAGCGGCTCCCGGCTCAGCTGCAGCGCCACCACGTACGAGATCACCGCGGCCAGCGTGGAGCGCACCGTCTGCACGACCGCGGGCTCCCGGCCGCGCCGCACCAGGGTCGTCAGGGGGTCGGGAAGCTCGCGCACACGGTGCCCTTTCCCGCTGCGCGGTGCACCGCAGTCGTCCCTCGCACCGTGCCACCCGGCTGGTGGTAGGGCTCGTGATCGCGCCCCGAAGGGGCGCGGGGCTGTGTCGATATGCGGCTCCGCCGCGTGGGCGCGACCAGGGCGCCCCGTCAGGGGCGCGGGGAACTGCGCGACCAGCCCCCACCGGCCTGCAGCCGAAGCGCCACCCCCGGGGTCCGGGGCGCAGCCCGGGGGGCGCTACGGCGCCAGGTCCCTGCGGAGCAGCACGGCGAAGGCCGCGGCGATGCCCGCCACCCCCACCCCGCACAGCACGCTCAGCGAACCCCACGGCACGGTCGGGTGCGCCAGGATGTCGCCCGGCGTGTAGTAGTGGAACGGACTGGCATAGCGCAGCGGCCCCGCTTTCGACCAGGCCAGGGCGACGAAGTTCAGCGCGAAGCCCACGGCCCCCAGGGCGATGGCCGCACCGAGGACGTGCGCCCGGCGCCGCGCCGCCGCCGAGACGGCCAGCGCCGGGCCCAGGAGGCACAGCGTCAGCGCCCAGCCCAGCAGCCCCGCGATGAACACCCCGCGCAGGGGCACGTCGTGGTGCATGTCCGGCGAGAGGGCCACGCCCGCGGCGACCGTGAGTGTGGCCACCGCGTTGAGCGCCAAGGCGGCCAGCACCGGCGCCGCCGTGCGCTCGGCCAGCAGCCTGGCCCGG
This sequence comes from Streptomyces morookaense, assembly GCF_013030945.1. GTDB lineage: Bacteria > Actinomycetota > Actinomycetes > Streptomycetales > Streptomycetaceae > Streptomyces > Streptomyces morookaensis. The sequence continues at coordinate 306,278 of NZ_JABBXF010000004.1, forward strand.
GAGACCGGCCGCACGACCACGAGCTCGATCGTCCCGGACTCCACATCGGCGGCCACCGCGGCCGCCGACAGCGAGGCGATGGCCGTCACCTGCAGGGCGATCCAGAACGGGTGGGTCAGCCCGGCGCCGACCAGCCCCGGGTAACTGCCGATCGACACGCTGCCGGTGGAGCCGGAGAACGCCTTGAACGCACTCGGCGGGGTCCGCCCTCCGCCATCGCCACCGAACATCCGCCCGTGCGGCACGGTGCCGGCGATCACGACGATGAGCAGCTCGAAGACCGCCATGCCGAGCACCAGCGCCGTCAGCATCCGGCGCCGCCGGTGCAGCGCCAGCCACAGCAGCGGGAAACGGTCCCTCATGTTTTCTCCACGGGACTGCGGTAGAGGTCCAGAAAGGCCTCGTCCAGGCCCGCCTCCTCGACGGTCAGATCGGCCACCGGCAGCGCCAGCAGCCCGCGCAGCGCGTCCACCACCTCGTCCGGCGGCACCAGCAGCTCGGCCCGGTTCCCGGTCCACCGCGGCGGCCAGCGGTCCGCCCCCGGAAGCGGCCGTTCCCCCTGCCCGTCGGCGAACGCCAGCCGCACCCTGCGGGCCCGCGCCCGGCGCAGCTCCGCCACCGACTGCACCGTGACCAGCCGCCCCTGCCGCACGATCGCCACCCGGCCGCAGGTCCGCTGCACCTCCGGCAGGACATGGCTGGAGAGCAGCACCGTGCGCCCGGCCGCCGCAGCCTCGGCCAGCAGTTCGTAGAAGGTCTCCTGCACCAGCGGGTCGAGCCCCTCGGTCGGCTCGTCCAGCACCACCAGCTCCGGATCGTGCTGCAGCGCCTGCACCAGGCCGAGCTTCTGCTTCATCCCGCGCGAGTACTCGCCGACCGTGCGCGCCAGATCCGCCGCCGTGAGCCCCAGCCGCTCGCACAGTTCCGCCCGGCGCGGGGACGGCGCCCCCTGCAGGGCCGCCAGCAGGCCCAGCGTCCGCGCCCCCGTGAGCTCGGGATAGAAGCGCAGTTCGCCCGGCACGTAGCCGAGCCGCGGCGCCACTTGGCGGTGCCCGTCCACCGGGTCGTGGCCGAGCAGCCGCACGCTGCCCGACGTCGGCCGCAGCAGTCCGACCAGGCAGCGGATGGTGGTGGTCTTGCCCGCCCCGTTGGGGCCCAGGAAGCCGAAGACCTCGCCCGTGCCGACACTGATGTCGATGTCCTCGACGCCGGTGGTCCGGCCGTACCGCTTGGTCAGCGAGCGGATCTCGATGGCGGGTCCGGGATCGTGCACACGGCACCTCCTCCTCTTCTCACGTCCCTCCTTACCCGCGACGTCACTCGGCGATCAGCACACCGACCCCGGTCATGCGGTCGGCCGCCAGATCGGCCAGCGCCTCGCCGGCCCGGCTCATCGGATAGCGCTGCACATGGACGACGGGCCGGTGCCGGGCCGCCGCGGCGAGGTATGCCCGGCCGTCCGCGCGGGTGTTGGCGGTGACGCTGCGCAGGGTGCGTTCTTGGAAGAGGTGGTCCTGGTAGACCAGCGGCGGAATGTCCGAGAGGTGGATGCCCGCCACCGACAGCGTGCCGCCGCGGTCCAGGGCTGCCAGGGCGACGGGCACGAGGTCGCCGACCGGGGCGAACAGGATCGCCGCGTCGAGCGGTTCGGGCGGGGCGTCGCGCGCGCCGCGCGCGGACGCCGCACCCAGGTCGAGGGCCAGGCGCTGCGCGGCCGGGGCGCGGGTGAGGACGTGGACGGTGGCGCCCTGGGCGATGGCCAGCTGCGCGGTCAGATGTGCGGAGGCGCCGAAGCCGTAGATGCCGAGCCTGCCGCCCGGCGGCAGTTCGGCGCGCTGCAGGGCGCGGTAGCCGATGATGCCCGCGCACAGCAGGGGCGCCAGTTCCTCGTCGGGCGGCCCCTCGGGCAGGCGGTAGGCGAACCGGGAGTCGACGACCGTGTGTTCCGCATAGCCGCCGTGCAGGTCCCAGCCGGTGTACCGCGACTGCGGGCAGAGGTTCTCGCGCCCCGAACGGCAGTACGGGCACGCGCCGCAGGTCTCCGCCAGCCACGCGGCGCCCACCCGGTCGCCGGGGGCGAAACCCTCCGCCTGCGGGTCGGCGGCCAGCACCCGGCCGACGATCTCGTGACCGGGCGTGCACCGGGGCAGGTGCGGAGGCAGGTCCCCCTCGGCGAGGTGCAGATCGGTACGGCACACCCCGCACGCATGCACGCGGATCAGCAGCCCGGAGGGTCCGAGCGGCGGCAGGGCGCGCTGCACCCGGCGCAGCGGGCCCTCCGCGGCAGGGGCGGTGCGGTCGACCACCCAGGCCGTGGTCGTCACGAGGTCACCGGACGGCGTCATGGCCGTCGCCTCCGCTCAACTGCTCGGCCCCCTGGACCACTTGGGCTCCAGCTCGCTCCACTCCGCCTCCCACTGCGCGTACCGCCTGCGGTCCAGCACGGCCGCGACCGCCGCCCGGGCGCCGAGCGAGAGCACGGCCAGCGCGCTCGCCGTCATGCCGCCCGCCACCCAGCCGGTCAGCACGGCGGACTCCACCGGCATGGGCGGGTCGGTGACGGATCCGCTGCGGTCCACCCAGATGCGCACGGACGCGCCCGTGGGTGTCCCCGAGGCCACCTTGGCGATGCCCGTGTGCTTGTGGCCCGCCGCGTCCGTCCAGGAGACGGGGGCGTCGTCCAGCCGGGCGCCGGTCACCGAGAGGGACTGCGGGGTGCCCTGCGGGTGTGCCGTCAGCCGGCCGGTGACCTGGTGCCGCTCGGCCGCCTGCGCGTGGACGGTGTGCAGCTGGGAGTCGTACACCGCCCTGCCCACCGCGGGCGCCGCCGTGGGCAGGGCGAGCAGGAGGAGTGCGGTCAGGCAGGCGTTGATCCGGGCCTGCAACCGGTCGGAGGGGCGGCGCAGGGCGTCGCCGCCCCCGCCCGGGCCCTGGCCGAGGGGGCCGGAGCCGGGTGTGCTGTGCCTGCCTCGCAGGTTCATGAGGTGCCTCCCTGAGCCCGGCGCAGCGGTCTTCCTTCCATGGTCGGGGCAGACACGCGTGACGTCACGGGGAACGCAGTGCCCTCTTGCCCGCCGCGGGCCGACACTGGAAGCAGAGCGGCGGCCGTGCGCCGCACGGGAGCCGCCGCGGACCGGACGGAGGCGGACGCCATGGAACCGGCACCCATCACCGCAGGACTCGACGGCTCGCCCGAGAGCCTGGCCGCCGCGCACTGGGCGGCCGGCGAGGCCGACCGTCGTGGAGCGACCCTTCGGCTGCTCCACGCCTGGATCCTGCTGGTGGCGCAGCCGCGCAACGTCGCCCGCGAGGACGACCAGGACTACTGGGCCAAGCGCCTCGTGCGCGCCGCCCACACCGAGGTCCAGGCGCGCCGCCCCGGCCTGCACATCGTCGACGAGCTGGTGGCCGGGGACCCCGCGACCGTCCTGCTCAAGGCCGCCGGCGAGTCGACGATGACCGTCCTCGGCTCCCGAGGGCTGGACCGCGTCTCCAGCTTCTTCCTGGGCGACGTGGCCCTGCACGTCGCGGGCCGGGCCGAGCGCCCGGTGGTGCTGGTACGCGCCGGGGCGCACGGGGAACACCCGGCGCCCTCGCCCGGGAGCGGCGTGGTCGTGGGGGCCGGTCTGCACGGCCCGGGCGGCGACGAGGTGCTCGGCTTCGCGTTCGGCGCGGCCGACGGGCGCGGGGTGCCGCTGACGGCCGTGCACGGGCTGTCCCTGCCGGTGCAGGCCTACGCGCCCTGGGGCGTCGACCCCGACGTGGCCGAGGAGCTGAGCCATGACGCCCGGCAGCAGCTGGCGGCCGCGCTGCGGCCCTGGCGCGCGACCTACCCCGACCTGCCGGTGACCGGCACGGTCCGGCTGGAGAGCCCCGCCCGCGCGGTCGTCCGGGCGGCGGAGGGCGCCGGCCTGGTGGTGGTCGGCCGGCGCAGGCACCGCACCGCGCTGACGCCCCGCCTGGGAGCGGTGGTCCAGGCGTGCGTGCACCATGCCTCCTGCCCGGTCGCCGTGGTCCCGCACGACTGACGGGTCAGAGGTCGTTGCCCGCATAGGACAGGTTGAAGCTCTTGTTGGTCAGGGGGAAGTCGGGGACGATCGTGTCCGCGAGCGCCACCGGCAGGGCGGGCCAGTTGAAGAACGACGGGTCCACCGGCTTCACCCGGGTCAGCGTGCCGTCGACGGCAACCTCGGCACGGGTGGTGATGGCGCCGCGCCAGCCCTCGACGATCCCCACGCCGGACCCCGCGGGCCGGGCGCCGCCCGGGTAGGGGTCGTGGACGGACAGGCCCGGATGCAGCCCCGCGGACAGGTGCACGATCACGTCGACGGAGGCGTCGATCTCCTCGGCCCGCACCAGGAACCGGGCCAGCACATCGCCCGCGGAGTGCACGGGCACGGCGGGCGGCGCGGCCTCCTCGTGGAAGGGGTGGTCGGTGCGGGCGTCGGCGGGCAGGCCGCTGGCCCGCGCCACGCAGCCCAGGCAGCCGAGGTCGCGGGCGGCCTGCGCGGGGAGTCGGGCCGTGCCGGTGAAACGGTCGCGGACCCCGCCGTGCCCCAGAGCAAGGTCGGCGATCTCCCGGATGTCGTTGCGGATCGCCCGCATCCGCGCGGGCTCCGGCACGGCCCGCAGCCGGGCGCCGCCCGGCAGTACGGCGCCGCGCAGCAGCCGGTGCCCGGTGACCTGCTGATTGAGGCGCAGCAGGGTCTCGCGGACGCGCAGGGCCTGGGAGTTGAGCACGGAGTGGCCGACGTCGTTGCACAGCGCGCCGAGGTCGGCGACGTGGTTGTGCAGGCGTTCGAGCTCCAGCAGCAGCGCGCGGGCCCGCTGCGCGGCGCGCGGTGCCCGGATGCCGACGGCCTCCTCGACGGCGAGGCAGTACGCGAGGGCGTGCCCGACGGCCGTGTCGCCGCTGATGCGCTCGGCCAGCGCCAGGCCGCCCGCGAGGTCGCGGCCCTGGAAGAGCTTCTCGATGCCCTTGTGGACGAACCACAGCCGGGCCTTGAGCTTGAGGATCGTCTCCCCGACGACGGAGAAGCGGAAGTGCCCCGGCTCGATGAGACCGGCGTGCACGGGGCCGACCGGGATCTCGTAGACGCCGTCGCCCTCGACCTCCAGGAACGGGTACGGCCCTTCCGGCTCGCCGAACTCCGGCGGGGGGCCGGCGTCCGGGCACATCGGGTACCAGCCCTTGGGCCAGTGGAAGTGCCGTACCAGGCGCCGGGGCAGCGGGTGGTCCAGCGGGACGACCCCGTGCAGGTCCCGCATCTCGCGCTCGAAACGGCCGGCGGGGAAGGACAGCGGTGCCAGGGAGGGCACTTCGGGGTGCTCCGGGTCCAGCCGGACGTGCAGTTCGGTGCGCACGTCCGGCGGTCCCGCCACGAAGAGGTAGACCACCCGCACGGCCCGGCCGCCCGGTGCCCCCTCGTCGTCGTGGTGGGCGGCGACCAGGGCGAGCCGGTGGCCCTCGCGCAGCAAGGCGCCTGCCCGGTGGGCGAGTTCGCCGGGGCCGATGTCGGTGATCTCGCGGGGCGCGGAGAGGGATCGCAACGGTCAGGGCCTTCCCGGGAGCGCGGCGGCGGACAGCAGGTCGGTCAGCGGCCCCGCGGCCACCCCGAGGGCGGCGCACGCGGCCAGCCCCAGCACGAGCGGCAGCCCGGCGGCCATGCCCAGCCGCACCGGGACGGCCGGGGTACCGGGGGCGAGGCGGGCGGGGCCCGGGCGGTCTCCGGCGGGCCGGTACGGACCCTGCGGCGTTCCCTCGGCCGCTACCGGGGGCACTCCCAGGCGCTGCTCCGCCGGTTGCAGCTGCAAGGCGACCCCGGCACCGGACGCCGCAGGGCCCGCGCCGACCCGTGGGACATCCCCCAGCAGCATCGCGGCGGTGCGCACGGCGAGTGCGGCGAAGGCCGTCAGCACCAGGAGCAGCACGGCGGCCGCGGCCCAGCCGAAGCGGGCGGCGAACGCGGCCCGGGCCAGGGCGAGTTCGGAGGCGAACAGGCCGGACGGCGGCAGGGCCAGCAGCGCCAGCACGGACAGTCCGAAGGCGGTGCCGAGCCCGGGGGCGCGGGCCAGCAGCCCGCGGACCCGGCCGATCCGGGTGGTGCCGCGCAGTTGCAGCACGTGCCCCGAGGCGCAGAACGCCACGGTCTTGGCCAGCCCGTGACCGGCGATGTGCAGCAGCGCGGCGGACATGGCGAGCGGGGTGCCGACGGCGGCGCCCAGCGCGATCAGGCTCATGTGCTCCATGCTCGAATACGCCAGCATCCGCTTGTAGTCGCGCTGGGCGAGCAGCAGCGCGACCGCAAGTGCCAGGGTCAGCAGGGCGGTTGCGGTCAGCAGCGTCCGGGTGTAGCCGGGGCCGAGCACCAGGTCGGCGACGGCCTTGCAGCGCAGGACGGCTGTGAACGAGACCGACAGCAGCACCCCGGACATCAGCGCGGAGACCGGGGCCGGCGCCTGGCTGTGCGCGTCCGGCAGCCAGGCGTGCAGCGGCACCAGGCCCGCCTTGGCGCCGAACCCCAGCACCACCAGCGCGGTGGCGAGCCGGGTGACCGCCGGGTCCAGCCGGTCCGCGTGCGCGACGAGCACCGGCCAGTCCAGCGCCTGTGCCTCGGGGATCTGCGCGGCCCGCGCCGCGTAGTACAGCAGCACGATGCCGAGGAACGCCAGGGCGATCCCGGCCGAGCAGATCACCACGTACTTCCACGCGGCCTCGACGGAGGCGCGGGTGCGGCGGTGGCCGACGAGGAAGGCCGTGACGATCGTGGTCGCCTCGATGGCCACCCACAGCACCCCGAGGTTGGCGGCCAGGACCGCCGCGCACATCGCGCCCAGGAAGGCGTGCACCAGCACCTGGTAGCGGCGGGCCGTCGCGGCGTCCGCGCGCCCGGCCGCGCGCTCGCCCGCCAGGTGGGCGGGGGCGGCGGCAGCGGCCAGGGCCGCGACCGCGCCGACGACGAGGAGTATCCACACCGACAGCGCATCGGCGCGCAGCACGCCCCGGAAGGCGGTCGGCGGGTGCCCGCCGGAGAGCACCGCCCGGGCCAGCACGACCCCGGCGGCGAGCACGGCACAGGGGGAGAGCAGGCCCGTCCACGCGCTGAGCGCGCGGCGGCGGAAGGCGGTGTGCACTCCCGCGGCGGCCAGCGGGACGGCCACGGGGACGGCGAGCCAGACCTGAGAGGCGAGGGGGGTCATCAGTCGTGCAGCTCCCGCAGGTCGTCGATGTCCGTGGTGCCGAAGGCGGTCCGCATCCGGGTGGTGAGGATCTGCAGGACGAGCACGGCGAGCACCACGTCGAAGGAGACGCCCAGTTCGACGATGAGGGGGACGCCCGACGCGGCCAGGAAGGCGGTGGCGGTGATGCCGTTGTCCAGCAGCAGGAAACCCACCACCTGGGCCAGGGCCCGGCGGCGGGTGGAGAGCACGAAGAAGCCGATCAGCATGACCGCCAGCCCGACCGGCAGCGCCCGGGTGGCGGGCGCGGGCCCGAGCAGGACCAGCGGCCGCGCCACCGCGTAGGCCAGCAGCGTCAGCAGCGCCGCAGTCAGCAGCGAGGCGGCGACGTTGACCAGCGGCTGGGTCTCCCAGGCCTCGCTGACGTTCTCCACGTAGCGGTGCCCGGCCCCCGTCACGGGCGCGGGGACGAGGGAGTCCAGGGCGCGGCGCATCAGGTACGGCAGGACGCCGGTGCGCAGTACGCCGATCCCGGCGGCGACGGCGATGAGTTCGCCGCGCGCCTCGTGCAGCCCGAGAAGGAACGGCAGCGCCGCCAGGGCTACGCCCTGCAGGGCGAACGTCCGGACGATCGCGGTGAGTTTGCGCTGCCACAGCACCACCACGGCCGCCAGCAGGAACGCCCCGCAGGCGAGGTCGAGGAGCTGGGTGTACGTGCCTTCGCTCACGGTGCCCTCACTCTCCGCTCAGGAAGTAGGAGGCGGTCACGGCGAGCAGCGCCAGCAGGAAGGAACCGGCGAGGAGTTCGGGCACCCGGAAGAGCCGCAGCTTCGCCCAGAACACCTCGCCCGCCGCCAGTGCCGCGCCGAGCAGCGCGGTCTTCGCGACGAAAACGGCCAGGGCCACGGCCAGCGCCGCCCACGAGGGCCCGGTGGCGATGCCCCAGGGCGCGAAGACCGAGGTCAGCAGCCCCAGCAGCACCGTCAGCCGCATCTGGGCGCCGAGTTCGACCAGGGCCAGGTCCGGCCCGGCGTACTCGAGCACCATCGCCTCGTGCACCATGGTCAGTTCGAGGTGGGTGGCCGGGTTGTCCACCGGCAGCCGCCCGGTCTCGGCGAGCACCGCCACCGCGAGCGCCGCCGTGGCCAGCAGCCCGGCGGGCGAGGCGAGCCGGGCCGGCTGCTCGACGGCGCCCGCGACGATGGCCGGCAGGTTGGTCGACCGGGCCGGTATCGACAGCGCGAACACCGCGAGCAGGATGGTCGGTTCGACCAGGGCGGCGATCGTCATCTCCCGGGAGGCGCCCATCCCGCCGAACGCCGTGCCCGAGTCCAGCCCCGCCAGCGCGAGGGCCACCGTGCCCAGGGCGAGCAGGGCCACCACCAGGATCACGTCCGCGTTGCGGCCGACCGGGGTGTCCGTCGAGAGGAACGGCACCAGCGCCGCCGTGACGGCCGTGGTGGCGACCAGCAGCGCCGGGGCGGCGCGGAAGGCGGGGCCGGTGCCCACCGGTGTGATGGGCTCCTTGCGCAGCAGCTTGCGCAGATCGCGCCACGGCTGTGCGATCCCCGCACCCGCCCGTCCCTCCAGGCGCGCCCGTACCTGCCGCATCAGGCCCGCCAGCAGCGGCGCACCGGCCGTCACGACCGCCACCTGCGCGGCCACCGCCGCGATGCCCGGCCCGCTCATGCCGCTCACCAGCCCACCGCCAGGGCGAGGAGCACCGTCACCAGCCCGCAGAAGCCGTAGCCGACGTACAGATGTGCACTGCCGTTGGCCAACCTCCGTGCCGCCGCACCGACATGGGACAGCCCGGCCAGCACGGGCCGGTACAGCCGGTGCTCCAGCCGGTCGGGGACCCGCTGCCGGTAGCGCACCCGCTCGACCAGATAGGCCGATTCGCGCACCGGCGTGACGTCCACGTCCTGCTCGGGCGCCACCACGTCGTCGAACACCCGCTGCAGCGGCTCCGCGAACGAGGTCGCGGTGTAGGCCATGCGCGGCGTCGGGGCCCCGCCCCCGCAGTCCCACAGCCGGGCGCGGGTGCGCCGGGGGCGGCGGCGGACGAGCCGGGGCAGCCCGGCGGCCGCAGCCGTGGCGGCCGTCAGCGCGGCGACCACCCACAGCGGCGACAACCGCGCGGACACACCGTCCAGTTGAGCCTGGATCCCCGTACCCGACAGCGAGGCACCGTGCCGGAACCCGGCCACCGCCACCGCCCGGTCCAGCGCCGGGCCGAGCAGCCCCGGCACCAGCGCGAGGGCGGCGCAGCACACGGCCAGCAGGACCATGCCGGCCAGCATGGCGGGCGGGCTCTCCTCCGCCCCGGCCGCCCGGTCGCTGCGGGGCCGGGCGAAGAAGCCCACGCCCAGGGCCTTGACGAACACGGCGGCTGCCAGCCCGGCCGACAGGGCGATCACCGCGAACGCCAGCGGGAGCACGATCGAGGTGACCTCGCCCGGCACCGCCAGACCGTGGATCAGCGACTGCAGCAGCAGCCACTCGCTCACGAAGCCGTTGCCCGGCGGCAGCGCCACCGCACCCAGCGCGCCCACCGCGAACAGCCCGGCCGTCAGCGGCATCCGGGCCCGCAGCCCGCCCATCCGGTCCAGGTCCCGCAGCCCGGTCGCCCGCAGCACCGAGCCCGCCGCACAGAACAACAGGGCCTTGAACGCGGAGTGGTTGACCATGTGCAGCAGTGCGGCCGCCAGCGCGAGGGCCGCCAGCTCCTCGTGGTGCGCATCGGCGAACAGCCCGGCCGCGCCCACCCCGATGAGCATCAGCCCCGTGTTCTCGCTCGTCGAACAGGCGAGCAGGCGCTTGAGGTCCGAGGCCATCGCCGCCTGCAGCATCCCGTACACCGCCGACAGCCCGCCCGCCCCCATCAGCGCGAGCCACCACCAGCGGGGCCCGCCGCCGAGCAGGTCGAAGCCGACCCGGACGATGCCGTAGAGCCCCAGGTGCACCATGGCCGCGCTCATCAACGCCGAGACGTGGCTGGGCGCTTCGGGGTGGGCGCGCGGCAGCCACACGTGCAGCGGCACCGCACCGGCCTTGGACGCGAACGCCACCGTGGTGAGGACGAACACCGCGCTGCGCACCCCGCCGGGCAGGCCCGCGGCACCCGCGCGCAGGTCCGTGAACGTCTGCCCGCCGGCCCCGGCCGCGAACCGGGCCAGCCCGGCCAGCAGCAGGACCAGGCCCAGGTGCGTCATCACCGCGTACCAGACGCCGGCCTCCCGCACCGCGGAGCGCTCGCGGTGCCCGGCGAGCACCAGCACGAGCGAGGCGAGCGCCATGAGTTCCCACAGCATCAGGAACGCGGACACCGACGCGGCCGCCGGGACGAGCAGCAGGGTCAGCGCGAACAGCGGAAGCACCGTCTGCACCCCGCGCGCCGACTCCCCGGTGCCGGCCGGGCGTACGTACCCGGTGCCGTAGAGGGCGACGGCCGCGATGACGATTCCGGCGGTCGTCAGGAACGGGCCCGACAGCCCGTCCACCGCCAAGTGCAGCCCGGACAGCGGCAGAACACCCGGCAGGACGAGCGACCAGCGGTCCCCGGCGCAGGCGGCGATCCCGGCGGCGGCACCCGCCGCCCCGGTGCCCGCCGTGCACACCCCGGCGAGGACCGTCCGCGCCCGGTGCCGGGGCAGCAGCCCCGCCAGCGCCCCGCAGCCTGCCAGTCCCGCGGCGGCGCCCAGGGCGGAGCCGACGGGGTTCACCGGCCGGTCACGGTGCGCAGGGCCGCCACGATCGCGTCCGGGGACGGCGGGCAGCCCCGTACCTTCAGGTCCACCGGCACCACGTCGCCGACGGCGCCCGCGACCCCGTACCCTCCTGCGAACTCGCCGCAGTCCAGGGCGCAGTCGCCCACCGCGACCACGACGCGGGGCTCGGGCATGGCGGCGAGGGTGCGGCGCAGCGGCCCGTCCATGTTGCGGGTCACCGGCCCCGTCACCAGGGCCACGTCGGCGTGCCGCGGGGAGGCCACCAGCCGGGCGCCGTAGCGCTCGGCGTCGTACACCGGCCCGAAGGCATTGCCGATCTCGATCTCGCATCCGTTGCACGAACCCGCGTCCACGCAGCGCACCTGCGCCGACCCGCGCAACTCCCGGGCCAGGGGCGGCGCGTCGCCCTGCGGCGCCGGAGGGGCGGGCCGGGCCACGCGGCCGGTGTCACGGATCTTTCGCAGCAGGCTCACCAGTGCTCCTCGATACCTGGCGTTCGTACCGCCTGTAACGGCACGACCCCTGCTCCGGGTGCGGGGCTTTTCCGGAATTTGGCCTACCGCGGATGCGGCGATGACGGAGCGGGATGCCTGCTGCGCACGGGGGGTGTTGTCAGCGGCCGCCTCCCAGCAGCGCGGACAGCAGACCGCTGATGATGCTCGGGACCCCGCCCACCAGCTTGCTCAGGGAGTTGACCAGCGGTTGCACCAGGTTCGTCACCACGCTCAGCAGACTCGACGTGCCGTCGCCCACGTGCTCCCGGCCGCCGCTGCGCATCGCCTCGCGGTCCTGGGCGAGGCGGGCGGTGGCCGCGACCGCGTCCGTGGTCGCCCGGGCGACCGCATCGACGTCCGGGTGCTCGGCCGTGGAGAGCCGGTCCAGACCGGCGCGGGCCCTGCCCAGTTCGCCCAGGTGCTCCTGGAGTGCGGCGCACCGCCTGCGCTCCGGTTCGGCGTGCCGGCCGCGGGCGGTGCAGGCGGCCGCGGCCTCGTTGGACTCCTTGGTGATGCTGTTGGAGTCGATGGCCTTCATGCTGTCGCCCGCGGCCGAACGCAGGGCCGCGGGCGACGGGACGGGAACGGAGTGCCGCGTCTCCGCCGCGGGTTTCCGTTCCGCGGGCGGGCCGGCGGCCGTGGCCGTGTAGTGCGCCGTACCCAGGGCGAGAGCGCTGCACACGGTACTGGCCAGCAGGAACCGGGTTCTGACGGAGGCACCCATGGACGTACTCCTTCGAGCGGAGGGATCTTTGCGATCACCCTCCGCCGGGCCCCGGAACCCCGCAATCGGGAGCACGCCATCCGGGGCCGGGCACTTTCCTTGGCCGGATGGGGAGTTGGGTGGCCGGTCCGCGACGACACCGCGGAAGGTCACCAGAGAGATTTGTAGACAAATATCAGGCTTTCACCAGTGCCGGCCCCGCGGGATCTCGTCCAGGTGCGGCGAGGACAGGTGCAGGACCTCGTAGCGCTCGGTCGCGTGGTGGTCCGGGGCCACGGCCTGCTCCCACAGCACGAAGAGCATCAGCTGCCAGTGCCGGGGATCGAAGGCGAGGGCGGCGGTGTGCACCCCTTCGGTGCGGGCCAGAGCGGCCAGTTCGCCGAGCGCTGTGTCGACGACGGCAGCCGGGTCCGCGCCGTCCGGCATCGGGGTCAGGCGCCGGGATGCGGCCTTGGGCGTGACGGCCCGGGCCGGTCCGGCCTCGCAGGCGATGCCGGCCCAGTGGTGGACGGGCGGTCGGCCGAAGGAGGCGATGATGTTCTGGAATCCGCCGCCCCCGACCAGGAACTCGCTCATCCGTCCGGTGTCGTGCCACAGGTAGAGGGGCGCGTACTGGTTGACCGGGGAGCCGTCGACGCCCCGTTCACGGATGACGTAGGCCTTGAGGCCCAGTCCGGCCCGGTCGTCCAGGATGTGGGCGGCTCGTGCGACCCGGGTGCGGATGACGCCCATGTCGTAGTCGGCGGGCAGGGTGATCTCGTACTGTTTGGCGTACATGGGGTGGCTGTGCCTCGTATCAGCGGTCGTGGGACGGGGCCGGGGCCGTGGCGTGACCGGCGAGCAGGCCGAGCACGCCCTCGACGGCCCGGTGGAAGGGCTCGTCCGAACCGGCCGCGCGGGCCAGCACATAGCCGCCCTGGAGCACGGCGACCACCGTCGACGCCGTACTGGCCGGATCGAGTGCCGCATTGAGCTCGCCCTGGTCGCGCGCCTCCGTCAGGAGTGCCGTGAACCGGCCGTGCAGCCATGCGAAGGTCTCGTCCACGGGCCGGCGCAGCTCGGGGTCGGCCATGACATCGGGGTCCTGGGTCAGCCGGCCGATCGGGCAGCCCTTGAGAACCTCGCGCTCGCGGCGCAGGTAGGCGGTGATCCGCTCCAGGGCCGTCCCCGGCCCGCCGAACTGCTGCTCCGCCTTGGCCTGCATCTCCTCCGCCGAGCGCCGGATCGCGGCGAGCGCGAGGTCCGGCTTGCCGGAGAAGTGGTGGTACATGCTGCCCTGGCCCGCTCCGGCCCGTTGCTGGATGGCCTTGGGGCTGGTGCCCACGTAGCCGCGCTCCCACAGGAGTTCGCGGGTGGTCTCGATGAGTCGTTCCGCCGTGCTCATGATCGCAGTGTACATACTGGTAGGTACAAAGAGGGGTGCGGTGCCGGTGCCTTGATGGTTGAATCGCGCCATGATCGATCCGGACATGGCAGTGGTGCGCGTCTTCGCCGGTCCGCCGGGGCGCGCGGAGGGCGGGAATCCGCTCGGCGTCGTGCTCGACGGCGCGTCCGTCCCCGGCCGGGAGGAGCGGCAGCGACTCGCCGCCCAACTCGGCTACAGCGAGACGGTGTTCGTCGACGACGCGGCACGCGGTGCGGTCGACATCCACACGCCCAGCACCCGACTGCCGTTCGCCGGGCATCCGTTGGTGGGGACGGCATGGCTGCTGTGGCAGCGGGGGTACGAGGTGACGGTGCTCCGGCCGCCGGCCGGGGACGTCCCGGTATGGCGGGAGGGGGAGACCGTCTGGATCCGGGCCCGGGCTGCGTGGGCCGCCGGGCGGCGCACACAGCAGTTCGCCACGGTCGCCGAGGTCGACGCACTGCCCGCCCCGCCGCCCGGCGAGGGCTGGCTGTACGCCTGGGCCTGGGAGGACGAGGAACGGGGGCGGGTCCGCGCCCGGGGCTTCCCGCGGCGCGGCGACGGCATCGCCGAGGACGAGGCCACCGGAGCCGCCGCCCTGACGCTCACGGCGGAGCTCGGCCGGCCGCTGGAGATCCGGCAGGGCGCCGCCTCCCGGATCCTGACGCGCTGCCGGCCCGGCGGTGTCGTGGACCTGGGCGGCCGCGTCACGCCCCTTGGCTCTGCGAGGACTTGTGGTTCTGTGGGGACTTGACAGATCATCCGCCGGATCCGGCAAGATCAAAGTCATGAACGCGACTGATCTCTCCACCGGCCCCGTCCGGGTGCTCGGCATATCCGGCAGCCTCCGCTCCGGTTCCTTCAACACCGCGGCGCTCCGTGCGGTCGCCGCACTCGCCGGCACCGAGGTGCAGCTGGAGGTGTGGAACGGGCTCGCCGCCGTTCCGCCGTACAACCAGGACCAGGACGACGCGCCGCCCGCGGCCGTGCTCGCACTGCGCGAGGCCGTCACCGGCGCCGACGCCCTGCTCTTCGCCACCCCCGAGTACAACTCCTCCCTCCCCGGCCAGCTCAAGAACGCCCTCGACTGGGCCTCCCGTCCGCACGGCAAGGGCGTCCTCGCCGGCAGGACGGCCGCCGTCATCGGAGTCAGCCCCAGCGGCTTCGGCGCCAAGTGGGCCCAGGCCGAGCTGCGCAAGGTCCTGACCGCGTGCGGTGCCGAGGTCGTCGGCCCCGAACTGTGCATCGCCCAGGCCCACTCGGCGTTCGGCCCCGACGGCCTGCCCGTGAGTCCCGAGCTGCAGGCCTCCCTCACCGACCTCGCCCGGCTCCTCGCCGCGGCCGTCCGCGAGGGCGTGGCGGAGCCGGCCGCCTGAGCCTCTCCGCCCGAGTCCTCCGCCTGACTCCCTCCGCCGGGGCCGCGCCCGCCGCGCGCAGCCCCGGCGCGACCGGTTGTGCTCCTTGTGCGGGGCTGCCCCCGGGCGCACGGTGGTGGAGTTCGCGCCGGCCCCTGGAGGCAACGTGATCCACATCAGCGAAACCCTGACGGTCCAGACGGTCGAGGACTTCCTGACCGCGGACGAGCTCGCCCAGCTGAACAAGATCATGGACATCGAGCTGCGGAGCACCGCCTGGCGCCCCGCCCACCAGGCGGAGGTCCTCCCGGCCCCCGCGGACGCCGAGGACATCCTGCAGGTCGCCACCGCACGGGCCCTGCCGGCCATCCGCCGCGCCATGCCGTCCGTCCGGGCCGCCGCCGCCTGGGGGTTCACGGAACTGGGGGAGGGGCAGAAGGTGCCCACCCACCTCGACGGCATCCCCGCCCCGGCGGCCCCGCCGCGCCGCATCGGCCGGATCGGAGTGACGATCGGCGACGCCGAACAGGGCGGCCTCTTCTACATCGAGACCACATCCAGCCCCCTGCCGTGGACCGGTGCCCTGGTGGGCGAGCCCGAGGGCTATGTACCGGGAACGCCCCTCACCCGCTGCCTCTCGCACCAGGCCGCCGCCGTCCGCGAGCACGCGGAGGAGGCCGGCTGGCTGGAGGCGGTCCCCACCAGCCGCTGGACCGCCCACGCCCCCGCCGGGGTGGCCGTCGCCTACGGGGCGCACCTCATCCACGGCGTGACCCCCGTCGTACGGGGCCGCGTCCGCAAGTTCGTCACGGACCTCACCGACCGGCCCGCCTCCGGCCGCGGTGCGTGACGCGCCGGACGGGACGAAATCCGTATAGTCGCCCATGGCGGGAGGAAAACCCCAGGGAAAGGCGACGGACCATGACCAGCGAGGTGCTCCGCGAGCGGTACGCCCACCGTTTCCGGGCCCACGACACCGACGGCGACGGATGGGTGAGCCAGGACGACTTCGTCCGCCGGGCGCGGCAGCTCGTCGACGGCCTGGGCGAACCCGCGGACTCCGCACGGGCGAAGGCCCTCGTGGACGGAGTGCGCGAGAGCTGGCGCAGCATCGCCGACATCGCGGGCGTCCCCGTCGACGGCCGCATCGACGAGGAGCGGTTCGTCGCCGCACTCGCCGGTGCCTACGACTCCGGAATCGTCGCCGACATCATGCGCCCCTCGGTGGCGGCACATGTCGCCCTCGTCGACCGGGACGGCAACGGCCGGGTAGACGAGGGCGAGTTCGTGGCCGCACAGCAGGCCGCCGGAATCGGCGCCGACGACGCCCGCACGGCCTTTTCCCTTCTCGACCGCGACAAGGACGGAATGCTCGCCATTTCCGAATGGCAGTCCGCTGTACTGGAGTTCTACACCAGTACCGGATCCGACGTTCCCGGAGTGCGTGTCCTCGGGATGAAAGCCGGATAACCGCAGCCGGACCGTTCACCGGCCAAAGGGTGCCCTTGAGAAACGGCCCGCCGAGGCGGGATCCTCGAACTCCGCGTTTCCTCTGGGGAATCAGGAGGGCCGGCACGGATGACCACACGGACGGAATGCTCGGACTGGGGAAAAGCCGATTTCCACGCCATCTACAACTGCCCGGATCCGCGCGCCTATTTCAGCACGCTGGCACCCCTGCAGTACCAGATCCCGCACCATGCCCAGGCCGTCTTCCGCACCCTGCTCGCCGCCCTGGGCCCGCTGCGCACCGGCGGCGCGCCGCTGACCGTCCTGGACCTGTGCTGCTCCTACGGGATCAACGCCGCCCTGCTCAACCACGAGGTCACCCTGGCCGAGCTCTACGAGCGTTACACGGACGGGAAGCTGTCGGCCGTCCCGGCGACCGGGCTCGCCGCGGCGGACCGCCGCTACTTCGCCGACCGCCGCCGCCCGGACCCCGTGCACGTGGTCGGCCTCGACGCCGCGCCCCAGGCCGTCGGCTACGCCCGCTCCGTCGGCCTCCTCGACCACGCCTTCGCCGAGAACCTCGAGGGCCACCACCCGTCCGACGCGCTGCGCGGGGCCGTCGCCGGCACGCATCTGATCACGGTGACCGGCGGCCTGGGCTACATCTTCACCCGCACCTTCGCCCGGCTCTTCGACTGCCTGGCGGCACCGCCGTGGATCGCGGCGTTCGTCCTGCGCACGATCTCCTATCAGCCGGTCATCGACCTGTTCGCGGAATCCGGACTGGTGACCGAGCAACTCGCCGGACACACCTTCCGGCAGCGCCGGTTCGCCGACGGCCACGAACGGGCCGCCGCGTTCCAGGCACTCGGCCGGCAGCAGCTGGACCCGGCGGGCAAGGAGGACGACGGCTACTACCATGCCGACCTGTACCTCTCCCGGCCGGCTGCGGAGGTGGCGGTGCTGCCCATGAAGGCCTTGCTGCCCACCGGGTGAACGCCCTGCGGGGACCCCGCCGTTGCGCGCGACCGGCTCCCTGCGATGCTGTCACGGCCGTCGACAGTGGCGGCCGTGACCAGGGGGGAGTCCGTCACCATGGGCGGAAACACGCTGAGTTCCTTCACCGACGACGCGGCGCGGGCGCGTTTCCTCGCCGCCTACGACCGGGCGATGGCCCTCTGGCCCGACGAGCGCGAGGAACGGGACGTCCCCACCCGGTTCGGCACCACCCGGGTGTACGTGCACGGCAAGGGCGAGGGCACCCCCCTCGTCCTGCTGCACGGGGCGAACGCGACACCGGCCGTCTGGGCCTCCAACGTCGCCGCCCTCGCCGAGGGCCGCACCGTCCTGGCCGTCGACCGCCTCGGCGAGCCGGGCCGCAGCGTCCAGACGGCGCCGATCCGCACGGCGGACGCCGCCGCGGCCTGGCTGGAGGAGCTCCTGGCCGGGCTGGGCCTGGACCGGGTCCACCTGGCCGGCCAGTCCTACGGCGGCTGGCTGGCGCTCAACCAGGCCGTGCGCAGCCCCGCCCGGCTCGCCTCCGTCACCCTGGCCGACCCGGTCTGCGCCCTGGCCCCGCTGCGGCCGGGCTTCATCATCGGCGCCCTGGCCGCCGTGGCGAGCGGTTCCGAGAACGTCCAACGCCGCTATCTGCAGCGGGTCCTGGGTGCCTGGGGCGAGACCGGCGAGGCGGCCGAGGCGCTGATGGCGGTGCTCGTCGAGGCGATGCGCGGCTTCCGCGGGCGGCTGGTGTGGCCGCAGCGGATCGGCGACGCGGAGCTGCGCTCGGTCTCCGTCCCCGTGCTGCTCCTGGCGGGCGGCGAGAGCCGGGCCGCCGACGCCCGCCGCGCGGAGACCAGGGCCCGGCTGCTCCTGCCGGACGTACGGGCCGAGATCGTGCAGGGCGCGGGGCATGCGATACCGGTGGCGGTGCTGAACTGCCAAGTTCCGGCGTTCCTCAGGGCGGTGGAGGGGGAGGGCGCTCCGTAACCGCGCCGTGTACCCGCGCCCTGTATCCGCGCCCCCGGAGGGGGCGCGGGGCTGTGACATATGCGGCTCCGCCACGTGGGCGCGACCAGCCACGACGAACCCGCAGTTGACGCACTACACTTCGCAGCCCGCTTGACTTGCCGCGCTTTCAAGGGCCTTGAGACTCGCGGACAGCGAGCCCAACGTCGCTTCGTCCACGATGCGCCCGGTCCCCTGGTCGATCCGGGTCGCGATCAGCCCGATGCACAGGCACGCATCGTCGACGACCGCACCGGTCATCATCCTGAGCGTCTCGCGCAGCTGCGCATTGGCGAAGTCGCCCCCGGACGGTGACGGGGAGGCGGTGACCACACCGACCGGCTTGTCGATGAACTCGCCGCTGCTGACGAGCCAGTCGAGCGCGTTCTTGAGCACGCCGGGCACGCCGTGCGCGTACTCGGGGCTGACGATCAGCACCGCGTCGGCCTCCGCCACGGCGGACCGCAGGGCCGCCACCGGGGCGGGTGCGACGGCGCCTTCGCCGTCGAGGTCGGGGTTGAAGTGGGGGAGGGAGCCGATGTCGGCGGTGCGGGCCTCGGCGCCGGTGAGTTCCAGCGCGGTGCGCAGGACGGTGCCGTTGGCCGAACGGGCCCGCAGGCTGCCGGAGATAGCGGTGATCTTCATGGGGAGAGAGCCTAGGGGAGTGGTCTTGGCGGGGAATCGCCGACCGCCGGTGGGCCGGCTGCGGAGGTGCCTTGACACCAGGGCGGGCTGCTGTCCTGTTGCGTTGAATCTGTCTGTGGGTCTTGTGCTGAGCTGCGGGGTTGCCCTGTCGAGTGAGAACGCTCGGCGCGGGAATCTCAGTGCATCTGGCTTCTGCGGAATTCGGGGATGGGCTGCGAGCCGAGCCGTCGCAGGACCGTCAGGAAGAACCCGGCTCGCTGGGCGTCTGGAACGCCCTGTGGGTGCGCGGCCCATGCTGCGCGCAGGTGGGCGATCCCGTCCCGCAGCACCTGCTCCCGGTCGGCGTAGAAGCCGCGCATCGCCGGGTGCAGCAGGCACAGCCACATCGCGTTGCGCCGTGCCGGCGGCACGGCCTCGAAGCCCGGTAGCAGCCGGGCCATTTCGGGGTTCCAGGCGAGGATGTCGTAGCGGTGGTCCGGCAGCACGGCCGGCAGCGGCGAGAGGTCACCGACCAGGCGGGCCAGCGACGGGGCCGCACCGACGGCCGGCCCACCGGTGGTGCCGGGACGGCGCTGTCCGGCCAGGTCGAACAGGTAGTCGCGTTCGCCCGGTTCCAGGCACAGGGCCCGGGCCAGCGCCGCCAGCACCTCCGCCGAGGGCCGCAGTCCACGGCCCTGCTCCAGCCGGACCACGTAGTCGGTGCTGACCCCGGCCAGTTCGGCGACCTCCTCCCGGCGCAGCCCCGGCGTCCGCCGGGGCCGGCGGTGCGACGGCAGGCCCAGCCGGTCGGGGTCGAGGCGTTCGCGCCTGCTCCGCAGGAAGGCGGCCAATTCCCGGGCGGTGTCCATGGTCCGGGTCGTCATGGCCGGTCCAACCGCCAGGATGGGACTGGTCTTCCCAGGAAGTGCCGTCCCTTACCCCCGGGCCGCCGCTGCCACAGACTCGGTCCCGGCAACGGACCACGAGACAGGAGGACCTGATGACACTGACCCTCGACGCCTATCGGCTGCTGGGCCGCTCGGGACTGCGGGTCTCACCGCAAGGCCCTGTTCGGGTCGGTGGAGGGTAGCCTGCGGCGGCTGGCCACTGACTACATCGACCTGCTGTACCTGCACGTCTGGGACTTCCGGACGCCGGTGGAGGAGGTGCTGCGCGGCCTGGACGACCTGGTCCGGCAGGGCAAGGTGCTGTACGTGGCGATCTCCAACACCCCGGCCTGGCAGGTGTCCCGGATGCAGGCGATCGCGGACCTGCGCGGCTGGTCGCCGCTGGTCGCGCTGCAGCTCGAGTACAGCCTGATCGAACGTACCGCGGAGCGCGACCTGATCCCGATGGCCCGGGAACTGGGCCTGGGCGTGGTCCCGTACTCACCGCTGGGTGGCGGGGTGCTCAGCGGCAAGTACGGCAGGGACGACGTGACCGCGACGGGCGCCGGCACCGGCGACGGCACCCGCAGGGGCCACAATCTCGCCCTGGGCACGCTCACCGAACGCAACCTGGCCGTGGCCGGGGTCGCCCGGGAGGTCGCCGCCGAGCTGGGCCGCACCCCGGCCCAGGTCGCGCTGGCCTGGACCCTGCGGAACCCGGGCGTGGCGACCACGCTGATCGGGGCCCGCACCCCTGCCCAGTTGGAGGAGAACCTCGGCGCCCTCGAAGTCGAGTTCACCGCCGCCCAGCTGGCCCGCCTGGACGCGGCGAGCGCGATCGAGCTCGGCCAGCCGCACGACCTGCTGACGAGCGACCACAGCCGTCGGGTGACCACCGGCGACCTGCGGATCGAGACCCGCCGCTGACCCGGCCGCCAGCGGCGGGAGCCGCGGTCCGGAACCGCGGTCGGTTCACCGTCCGGGCGAGCAACGTCCGGATCGCTTCCGCCGTCGGACTCCGTCGAACGTGTCCATCGGCCCCCTCCGGCCCTCGCGTACCTGCCGCAAACGACCGTGACAGGAACGATGAGAACGCAGCCTATGGAGAGAGACCGAACCACCTGAACGAGGCAAAGGCCCTGCCCGGCACGCGAGGCACTGCGAATCCGACAATACGGATGAGGCCGCGTGAGAATCCGCCATCTGCCGTGCGACAGGACAGCTGCCACGACGGTTGTCGCGCCGAAGCTGCCGCGAAGTGACAAGCAACTCAGCGTGTCGTCAGGGTCTTGGTGTCTGCGCGAGGTTCAGGAATCTCGCTGCCGGTGAGGACGGCGACGTCGTGGTGTGCCTGGGCGTGCTCAGAACCCGGTGGGCAGCCGGGACGTGTACGGACGCTCCAGCGCCGCGAGTTCGTCGCCGGTCAGCCGGACGTCCAGCGCGGCCGCCGCAGCGTCCAGGTGTTCCGGGCGGGTCGCGCCGACGATCGGGGCGGTGACCACCGGGTTGCCCAGCACCCAGCCAAGCGCGATCTGCGCCATCGGCAGGTTCCGGGCCCCCGCGATGGACTGCACGGCGTCCACGATCGGCCGGTCGACGTCCGCGAAGAACCGCCTGGCGACCGGATCCCCGGCCGAGCGGACAGTCGCCTGCCCGTACGGGCGGGCCAGCCGCCCGGAGGCGAGCGGGCACCACACCAGGCTGCCCACCCCCTGGTCGGCGAGCAGCGGGAACATCTCCCTCTCCTCCTCGCGCTGCACCAGGCTGTACTGGTGCTGCATCGACACGAAGGCCGGGCCGCCGTCCCGCGCCGCGGTGTGCTGCAGCTTGGCGAACTGCCAGGCCCACATCGAGGAGGCGCCGACGTACCGGACCTTCCCGGCTGCCACCACCTCCCGCAGCGCCGCCACGGTCTCCTCGACCGGGGTCGCCGGGTCGAAGCGGTGGAGCTGGTAGAGGTCCAGGTAGTCGGTGCCGAGGCGGGTCAGCGAGTCGTCCACCTGCGCCAGGATCGCCTTGCGGGACAGCCCGGAGCCGCCCGGGCCGTCGTGCATCGGCAGGCCCACCTTCGTCGCGAGGACGACGTCTTCGCGACGGGTGTACCGCCGCACCGCGCGGCCGACCAGTTCCTCCGAGGCACCACCGCCGTACACGTTGGCGGTGTCCCAGAAGGTGATGCCGAGCTCGACCGCCTGCCGGAAGACCGGCGCCGCGGCCTCTTCGTCCAGCGCCCACGGGTTGTGTCCATGGCTGCCGCCGCCGAAGCCCATGCAGCCGAGCGCGATCCGGCTGACCGTCAGGCCGGTGCCGCCGAGTTTGACGTACTCCATCGTTCCTCCGCTCATGCCGGGTACGGTTCGGCGGCACGCGCGCGCTTCAACGCGCCCGTCCACCAGGACAGTTGGTCGAGCATGGTCTTGGCGTGGCCGGCCGCCTGCGGGTCGTCCGGGCGGCCGTCCGTCCAGGCGGTGAAGTAGTTCGGGAAGGCCAGTCCGTCCCGGATGGTCACCGCGTGCAGCTCGGTCAGCACGTTCTCCAGGTGCAGCACGGCGTGGCGGCCGCCGGCCGCGCCGCCGTAGCTCACGAAGGCGACCGGCTTGGCCGTCCACTGGGTGAAGTGCCAGTCGATGGCGGCCTTCAGCGAGGCGGGGTAGCTGTGGTTGTACTCCGGCGTGACGATCAGGAAGGCATCCGCACCCTCCAAGGCCTCGGTCAGCCCATCCATCCCGGCCGGGCGGGGGTAGCCGGCGCCCGCGACCTTCGGCGGGGCAGCGGGCAGCGCCAGTGGGAGGTCCACCTCGGCCAGGTCGACCCCCTCCACCTCGAACCCGCCGTGTGCGACGGCCTGTTCGGCCACCCACGAGGACACCACCGGGCCGAACCGGCCCTCCCGGACGCTGCCGACGAGGATCACCAGCTTGTGCGTGTTCTTCTCCATGGCCACCACAATCTGCCCGCCCGCCGGCCGCAACCAGACCGTGCCCAGGCTGGCCCCCGCAGGGCCACCCTCCGTGCTGCCGCCACCGCTACGCTCGTCACATGGGCACACCACTGGGGGACTTCATCCGCGCCAAGCGCGACAGCATCCAGCCCGAGACGCTCGGCCTGCCCGACCACGGCCGCCGCCGCTCACCCGGGCTGCGCCGCTCCGACCTGGCCGTCCGCGCCGGCATCAGCGTCGAGTACCTGACCCGGCTGGAGCAGGGCCGCGACCGCAACCCCTCCCCGGCCGTGGTCCACATGCTCGCCGACGCCCTCAGTCTCGACCCCGCCGAGCGCGGCCACCTGCGCTACCTCGCGAAGATCACCGGCGGCGCCTGCGCCGGCCGCACCCGGCCGGCCCCACCGCCCCGCGACGTCCGCCCGGCCGTCCGCGAGACCCTGCGCCTGCTCGAACCGGGCGTCGCCGCCGTCACCAACCGCCTCGGCGACATCCTCGCCCACACCAGCGGCTACGCCGCCGTCCTCGGCTCGGCCGGCCTGCTCGACGGCGCGGCTCCGAATCTCACCCGCTACGTCTTCACCGACCCCCGGTCCCGCACCCTCTTTCCGGACTGGGACGAGGTCGCCGACGAGCAGGCCTTCGACCTCTGGCTCGGCCCCTCGGCCGAGAACTCCGAGTGGCTCAGCACCGAACTCGCCCCCGTGGCAGGCCCCGAGTTCACCCGCCGCCTGGGCAACCACCGCGTTCCCCGCCGCGGCCCGCTCCGCCTCCAGCACCCGGCCGGGCCCGAACTCCGCCTGCTGCGCGAAACCTTGGACCTCACCGCCGACGCCCAGCAGCTCCTCGTTCTGCTCCCCGCCGACGAGGACAGCGCCGCTCACCTCGACCGGCTCACCCAGCCGGCCACGGCCCGCCTGCGGGCGATCTCCTGAGCGGGGCGAATTCGACGATCCGGTCCAGGGGCGGCTTCCGGCCTTGTGCGGTATCCACGACCAGGCAGGGGATGTCGAGCGAAACCGCGCCCACGGATCGATCGGCTGCTTCCCCTGCGTGATGCCGGGCCCGACTGGAGGTCGAACCCACGCTCACCATCGACCAGTCGATCCTGCCGTCTGCCGTCTGCTGATCAGCGGCACCGGCTGGGACCTGCTCGAATACCGTCACTCTGCCCTGACGCACCTTGGCGAGCAGGGCGCCTCGCTGCTGACGCCGGTGACCGAGTCGAGGTACAAGAAGCCGGAAAGCGCCGGTACTTCAAGCCTTCCCCGGAGGCCATCGCCGAGCTGACCAGCCCGCTCGCCCCCAGTAGCAGCCGACGCTGATCCGCCCCGGGCGGCGTGACGCTGTCCGCGCCCGGGCTGCTACGGGCAGCGTGACTCAGCTGGCGTGTGCTGTGTCGGCGGGGTCCGCGGGGCGAGGGCGTCAGGCGCAGCGGCGGGTGCGGACCGAGGCGTCAGCCGGGCGACCAGCACGGCGAGCACCACGCCGCCCGCGACGGCCAGTGCGGCACATCCCGGCAGTGCGTCGGCGCTGACGCCTCCGGCGAGGAGGGCGCTGCCCAGGGCCGATCCCGCGGCGGAGCCGAGGTACATCGCGGCCATCTGGAAGGCGATGATGGGCATGGCCTGCTCGGTGCGGTCTCGGGTGAGCGCCTGTTGCAGCACGGGCACGCTGACCCAGCCGCTCGCGCCCCACACCGCGGTGGCGATCAGCCATGCCGCGGGGGTGTCGACGAGCCAGACGATGAGGAAGGAGGCGAGGAGGAAGGCCGGGACGACCGGCATCAGCCGTCGGGGGCCCAGCGTGTCCAGCGGTCTGCCGATCAGGCCGGAGCCGAGTACGCCGCCGATGCCCCAGGCCCATACGAGTGCGAATCCCCAGCTGTTCAGGCCGTTTTCGTCGGCCATCGGCAGCAGATAGGTGTAGAGACCGAGACTGGCCATCCCCAGGACGAAGGACAGCGCGATGCCGAGCGCGACGCGCGGATTCCTGAGTACGGCGCCGTTCCCGGAGCTGCGGGAGGCGGGAAGCTGTGGCAGCGTGCCGGAGCGCAGGGCGAGGGCGAGCATGCTCAGGACGCCGATGAGCACGACGAAGCCCATCGTCCCGCGCCATCCCATGTGTTCGCCGATCAGCATGCCCAGCGGCACGCCGGCGACGGTTCCCGTGGACAGGCCGAAAGTCACCTTCGCCATCGCACGCCCGCGTTCGTGGTCCGCCACGAGGGCTCCGGCCGTCGCCGTGGCGACCGCGGTGAGCACGCCGGCCCCCGCGCCCGCCACGGCGCGAGAGATCAGGAAGACGCCCAGCGTGGGTGCCAGCGAGGTGGCGAGGTTGCCGAGGTTGAACGTACCGAGCGCGACCAGCAGCGCGGTACGGGTCGATCGGCCGACCAGGACGCGAGAGAGAAACGGGCCCGCAGCCGCATAGGCAGCGGTGAACGCGGTGACGCCCAGCCCGATCGCACCGGCCGTGGTGGCCAGGGAGTCGGCCATGTCCGGCAGGACACCGGCCAGTACGTAGGCGTCGATACCCAGGGAGACCGCGGCGATGACCAGCGGCCAGACCTTCCCCATCACGCGGCACCCCCCTCGGCCCCGGCCGTGCCCTCGCCCTCGTAGCCGGCCAGGACCGTCCGTACCAGGCCGGGGAACCGGGCCTCGAGGTCCTCGGCACGCAGCCTGATCATGCACTTGCGCCCCTCGGCGCGGACGAAGACCACGCCGGATTCACGGAGCAGGCTCGTGTGGTGGGTCAGCGTCGAGCGCGGCAGGTCGGGGCCGAGCTCCAGACTGTCGACCTCCCCGCGCTCGGTGAGGATGCGGACCATCGTCAGGCGCAGGGGCTCACTGAGCGCGAACAGCACGCGCGGGAGCGCGATTTCATCCGCATCGGGATGGTGGTACGTGCGGGCGGCAGCCATGAGTCCAATCCAATCGTTCGGGAATTCCCGCACAAATATAGTGCGGGAATTCCCGAACGATCAACCCCTGACGGCACAGCTCCGCACTGCCGGTTCGGCGGTGCGGAGCGGGAGAACATCTGCTTTGTCCGCTGCGCCCGCCGCAGAAGTGGAATCCCTCCCTCAACTTCCTTGCTCGAACGCCCTCTTGCTCGCCCGAGCAAACGTCCGGTACTGTCCTGCTCATGCAAGCAAGCCACAGCTCGGACAAGCAAGACGCTGCCGTTTCCCGGACGTTCACCGAGTCCGCCCGGAGGGCGCAGATCGTCGCCGCCGCCATAGAGGTCATCGCCGAAGTCGGCTATGGCAAGGCCTCGTTCGCGCGGATAGCCCGGCACGCCGGGCTGAGCAGCACGGGGATGATCTCGTACCACTTCGCCGGCAAGGACGACCTCATGCGCGAGGTCGTCGCCGAGGTCCTGCGCGTCGCCGAGGCGTATATGCGCCCGAGGATCGAGGCGCACTCCGACTTCCCGGGCCGGCTGCGCACGCACATCGAGTCGAACCTGGCCCTGCTCGTCGAGTACCCGAAGCACCTGCCGGCCTTGGTGGAGGTGCTGTCCAACATCCGCGGGGAGAGCGCGGGGATGAGCGAGTTCGTCGGGGCGACGGAGGAGATGAACCGCGTCCTGGCGGAGCGCCTGCGCGAGGGCCAGCGGGCGGGGGCCTTCCGGGAGTTCGACGCCGAGGTGATGGTCCACGCGATGCGCGGCGCCATCGACGAGGTGGTCGGCCGCGCGGCGCGCGAACCCGATCTCGACGTGACGGCCTGCGGCCGGGAGCTGGCGGAGATATTCGACCGCGCGACGCGCAAGACCGCGATGTGACGGAATCGGCAAGGGGCTTGCGGACGCACTTGGGTACGCACTCACGGACAACAACGGGGGAAAGAGCAGTGCACAACGAACGGCACAACGGACAGGTGCTGCAGGAGCAGCATGAGCGGCAGGCGGCGGAAGAAGAGACCGCCCGGGCGCACCGCCCGACGGAGCGGGAGAAGGCCGCCGGCCTGCGCCGGCACCTCGCGCGGCAGCTCGTCCTCGAACTCGCCCTGCCGCTCGGCAGCTACTACGGGCTGCGCGCCGCGGGGTGGGGGCAGTGGCAGGCCCTGGCGGTGGGCAGTCTGCTGAGTGTGCCGTGGCTCGTCCACGGCATGGTCCGGCAGCGCAGGATCGACGCGACCGCGCTCTTCAGCCTGGTCCTGATGTTCGTGGGCACACTGATGGCCATGGTGACGGGCGATGCCCGCGTGCTGCTGATCCGCGACAGCTGGATCTTCGGCCTGATGGGGCTGTGGATCCTCGGCACGCTGCCGACGCGGCGCCCCTTCATACTCGCCATGGGGCGGACGATCGCCGTCGCGAAGGCGGGGGAGGCCGGGGCGCGGGAGTGGGAGTCCCGGTGGGAGGAGGAGGCGTTCCGTCGGCACATACGGGTGATCTCGGCTGTGTGGGGTGCGGTGTTCGCCCTGGACGCAGGGGTGCGCGTCGTGCTCGCCTGCACCCTGCCCGTCGACCTGATCGTGGCGGTCAGCACCGCCCAGTGGCTGGTGGTGCTCGCCGGCCTGCTGATTTTCCACACTCGCTACGTCACCCGGCACGGGCTGAAGGCCTAGAGGCGGGAAGGGATATCGGGGGGACATGGTCATGGAAACCGATGTGATCGTCGCCGGCGCCGGGCCCACCGGGCTGATGCTGGCCAACGAGCTGGGGCTGGCCGGAATCCGCGCCCTCGTCGTGGAGCGGCTTCCCGCGCGCAGCGGCCAGTCCAAGGCGTTGGGCCTGCAGCCGCGCACCGCCGAGGTGCTGGAGATGCGCGGCTGGCTGGAGCCGCTGCACCAACGGGCCGTCGGCAGGCTGGAGGGCGGGCACTTCGCCGGGATCCCGCTGGACTACGGGGTCTTCGGCACCCGCTTCCCGTACCAGATCGGCATCCCGCAGCCACGGGTCGAGGAGTACCTGGAGCAACGGCTCGCCGGATACGGCATCCCGGTGCTGCGCGGCCGGGAACTGACCGGTTTCCGGCAGGACGCCTCGGGTGTCACCGTGACGGTCGACGGGCCGGAGGGTCCGTGCCCGGTGCGGGCCGCGTATCTGGTGGGGGCCGACGGCAGCCGCAGCCGGGTGCGCAAGGAACTCGGCGTCGCCTTCCCCGGCCGGGACGGCCGCGTCTCCCTGGCCGTCGCGGACGTCGAACTCGACGACCCGGGCGGCATCCTGCCCGAGGACTGGCAGCTGCCGTCCTTCGCCGGCCGCGACGGAGGGGGAGCGTTCCTGCTTCCGCTCGGCGGCGGAGTGCACCGGATGCTCTTCGGCGGACCGGAGCAGCAGGGCCTCGACCGCGACGCCCCGGTCACCGAGGAGGAGGTCCGTGTGGCGCTGCACCGCGAACACGGTGACGCGCTCCGGCTGAAGGCGGTCCGCTGGGCGTCCCGGTTCACCGACGCCTCGCGCCAGGCCGCACAGTACGTCGTCGGCCGGGTGCTGCTCGCCGGGGACGCCGCCCACATCCACCTCCCGGCGGGCGGGCAGGGGCTCAACCTCGGCATGCAGGACGCCGTCAACCTCGGCTGGAAGCTCGCCGCCTGCGTCCGGGGCCGGGCGCCGGAAGACCTCCTGGACACCTACCACTCCGAGCGCCATCCGGTCGGCGCGCGGGTCCTGGAGAACACCCGGGCCCAGGGCGTCCTGATGCTTCCCGACACCGACGTCCAGGCCCTGCGGAGCATCGTCACCGGCCTGTTGGAGACGCCGGAGGGCAACCGCCGCATCGCGGGCATGATTTCGGGCCTCGACATCCGCTACCCGATGCCGGGTGCCCCCGAACACCCGCTGCTGGGGCGCCATATAGCAGGCGTCCCGCTGGGCACCGGCCGGGGGCTGCTGCTGACCTCCGGTGCGCAGCCGGTCCCGGAGGCGCTGATACGGCCCTGGCAGGACCGGGTCGACCGGACGGCGGCCGATCCGGCCACCGGCATCCCGGGCGGGGCGGGGGCCGCGGCGGTGCTGCTGCGCCCGGACGGGCACGTGTGCTGGGCCGGGCCTGCCGATGGCGAGGGACTCGGCGCTGCGCTCGGCCGCTGGTTCGGCGACCCGCAGCACTGAGGGGAGGGGGACGGGTGTCGCGTCAGGGCCGGTCCGGTGCCCGCAGGGCGAGGACGGCCATGCCGTCGTGGCCTTCACTGGGCCGCGCCCTGGCAACGGTCTTGCCCGGCACGTCCAGTGGCCGGCCGCCGCGGGTTGTGGCCACTTCCGAAGTCGGCCAGCCCGGCGCCCTCCTGGTCGAGGACGCCGAGCGCGCCGTAGCGGGCGCCGACGAGTTTTATGGCGGTGGCGACGATGCGGCGCAGGACCGCGGCGATTTCCAGCTCCCCGCTGATGGAGAGCACCGCTCCCGGCAGCGCCCGCCCGCTTCCTCTCCTGGGTCCTGCCGGATTCGGCGGGCTGCTCGCCGAGCCGGCCGGGGACCGCGTCGTCCGCTGCGCTCGTGGCCGCGGCTCACACAGCAGCGATCCGGTGGCGCGGCGGCCGGTCAGCGGGAGGGGCAGTCCTTCCAGGCGAGCCGGTAGATGGTGTTGATGGCGCCGTCGGTGGAGTCCATGGACATGAAGCTGGTGGTCTTCTCCGGGTCCGAGGTCCCGGCCGCCACGGTCAGTTCCGTGTTGACGTTGAAATTGCGTTCCTCGCCGCAGGGCGACCACACCCGCTGGGCGATGTCGGTGGTGTCCGTGGCCTGCCAGTTGTCGGCGAGCGGGCCCTTGAACGGGTGGGAGGCGACGGAGGTGTCCGCCTGTCCCTGGAAGTAGTACGAGGCCTTCTGCACGGCCGTGGCGCCGGCCTCGAGGTGCGCGAAGCCGCGGTAGTCGGCGCTGGCGACGGCATAGGTGAAGCCCTGGGGGACGTGCACGATCAGATTGAGCTGACAGTTCTTGCGGAAGTCGGTCGGCAGGGCGCCGATGCCGACCTGGGCGAGGTATTTGCTGTACGTAATGGTGAAGGCGGTGTTGTCCGGGGAGACGGCCACGGCGGCCGAACCGGCCGGACAGCCCGAGCCGTTGACGGTCGCGACCTCGATCACAATCTTGTCGGGCGGCACATGGATGCCGGCCGCCGCCGCGGGGGATGCATTGGTGGCCAATACCGGGGCGCATAACGCGGCGAGTGCGCTGCCGGTGGCCAGGAATCTGGACATGGGGCTCCCATGGTGGTCGCGACCGTGCTGCAGGGCACGGCCTGGCTGCGGAAACGATGCCGAGCGGATGCGAACGGAAAATTGAGAGCGCAATAATCCGTATCCGGGGGAATCCGGATACCGGATACGAATGTTTCATCAATTTCACACGCCCGTGCAGAAGTCAATACGGTTCGTCCGCAGGGGAAACGGGAATCGGCCCTTCCGGCACGGGCCGCGGAAAGTTGTAGGAACCGTACAGCCGGACCCCGGTCCCTCCTGACGGGGCCCGCCGCCGACGGGCCGTGGTGCATCGGCGAGGATGACGGAGTGCTCGCTCCCCTGAACCCCGCGGACCCCGGCTTCGCGCGCGACCCGTACCCGTACTACGCGCACCTGCGCTCCCGGGGACCCGCCGTCCGCGTGCCCCTGGCCAACGGCACCCACGCCTGGCTGGTCACCGGCCACCGGCAGGCGCGGGAGGTGCTGGCCGACCCGCGCTTCTCGAACGTCCCGCCGCAGGGTGCGGGCCGCCCCAAGCAGGACTCCCCGGCCCAGCGGGCCCGCGGATGTCTCGCCCGGCACATGCTCAACTCCGACGCCCCCGACCACACCCGGCTGCGCCGGCTGACCACCGCGGCCTTCACCCCGCGCCGCGTCGACGCCCTGCGCCCGCGCATCGAGCGCCTGACCGACGGGCTGCTCACGGAACTGTCCGGGCGGCTGGCCCGGGAGGGCACGGCCGACCTGGTCGACCACTTCGCCTTCCCGCTCCCGGTCCTGGTCATCGGTGAAGTGCTCGGCGTGCCCGAGGTCGACCGCGCCGACCTGCGCACCTGGACCTACCGGGTCGGGTCGCCCGCCGACGCGCTGGAGGACGGCGCGGCCGACGACGCATGGACGCGCCTGCACGCCTACTTCACCGAGCTGATCGCCACGAAACGGGATGCCCCCGGCGACGACCTGTTCAGCACCCTCGTCCACGATGCCGACGAGGGCGGGCTGGACGACGGCGAACTGCTCGCCATGGCCTTCCTGTTGCTCTTCGCCGGCTACGAGACCACCATGAACCTCCTCGCCTCCGCCGCCCTCCTGCTGCTCACCCACCCGCAGGAACTGGCCGACGCGCAGCAGGGCGGCCCCGGGCATTGGGCCGCGGTGACCGAGGAGGTGCTGCGGCACGCGAGCCCCCTGGAGGGGACGACCTGGCGGCGCACGACGGAGGCGGTGGACCTCGGCGGCGGCACGGTCGTACCGGCGGGGGCCTCGGTCCTGGTCGTCCTCGCCGCAGCCGGCCGCGACCCCGAGTACTTCCCCGACCCGGACGCCTTCCGGCCCGCCCGCCACCGCTCCGGCGGCGAACGGCCCGCGCCGCACCTGGCGTTCGGCCACGGCCCGCACTTCTGCCTCGGCTCCCGCCTGGCCCGTCTGGAGGCCGCCGTCGCTCTCCCGCGCCTGTTCGCGGCACTGCCGGACCTGCGCCTCGCCGCCGACCCGGAGACGCTGCCGTACCGGCCGGGCCTGCTGGTCCGCGGCCCGCGCACGCTGCCGGTGCGCAGCGGCTGAGCCGCCGGCAGCGCGCGGCTACACAGCCATGGCCCGCAGGCGTTCGGCCGTCAACTGCCGCACGCCCGACCGGACGGCCCAGAAGAAGACGGCGAGCGAGACGGCCGCCACGGTCACCGAGTCGTAGGGGGCCGGCAGCCGTCCCGAACCCTTGAACGTGCCGAGCCACGACAGCAGGGTCAGCACCCCCAGGTACACCACCATCCATGTCCCCGTGCGCAGTTCACCGGCCAGTGAACTGCCGTGATCGGGGCGCCACATGGTGACGAAGAGCACCAGCCCGGCCAGCACGAGCGGCAGGGCCAGCCGCAGGTCGTGCCAACCGGACCAGTACACGAACTCGCTCGACACCACGAAGCTGAGGGGAGCGATCCAGCGCAGCCCGGGCACCCAGCCGGCTGTGCCGGCGCCGCCCGGATCGGCCCGGAACACCGCGACCGCGACGGCCGAGGCCGCGTAGATCAGCAGATACATGTCGCCCATGACGCGCACGATGCTCTGCCAGCCGCCGAACGGCAGCAGGAACAGCACGATCACCACGAGGTTGAGCAGCAGCGCGCGGCGGGGGATGCCGCTGCGCGGGTCCACCCGCATGAAGAACCGGGGGAGCGTGCCGTTCTTGGCGAGCGCGTAGGTGTGCCGCGCGTCGATCGCCACCCCGACGTAGGCCGAACCGCCGGGCGAGAGCACGGCGTCCGCGTACAACAGGCTGGACAGCCAGTGCAGATTGAGGATGAGTGCCAGCTGACCGAACGGCGAGTCGAAACTGACCCCGCGCCAGCCGTGCCCGAGCAGCTGCTCCGGCACGCTGAACAGGAAGGCCACCTGCAGCGCCAGATACATCAGCAGTGCCAGCGCGATGCCGGTGAGCACCGAAGCGGGAATCGTCCTGCGGGGGTTGGGCGTCTCGGCCGAGAAGTCCAGCGGGGCCTGGAAGCCGTTGACCGAGTAGACGATGCCGCCCCCGGCCAGGGCGGTCAGACAGGCCGCGTAGCCGTAGGGCGCGAAGCCGCCGTGGTCGGTCAGCCGACCGGAGTGCCAGCCGGAGGCGAACAGGGCGACGACGGTGACGACCGGTACGACGACCTTGAAGACAGAGACGAGGTTGTTCAGCCGCGCGAACAGCCGTACGGCGAACCAGTTCAGGGCCGTCAGCAGCACGCTGAGCCCGGCGGCGACGCCCAGGCCGGTGAGCGTGAGCGTGTGACCGTTGTAGATGGCCGGCCAGTAGTGCGCCATGTACTGCATGATCGCGCTGATCTCGGCCGCGGTCCCGCCCACCGACAGCAGCACCGACCAGCCCACCAGCGTGCCGACCAGCCTGCCGCTGGCGTACAGCGGCCAGCGGACCGTGCCGCCGCCCTCCGGCCGGGTGGCCCCCAGCTCGATCATCACCAGGGCCACCAGGGCGCACAGCAGACCCGCACCGATCCACGACAGCAGTGCCGCCGGCCCGGCCGTCTGTGCCGCGTACATCGCGGCGAACAGCCAGCCGGAACCGACGATGTTGGAGAAACCGATGGCCGTCAGGCCCCAGAAGCCGAGGTCCCGGTGCAGCCGCCGCTCCTGCGCGAGCACGGTCGGCGCAACACCGTCTCCCGCGACGCGCCCTTCGGGCGCCGTCCCGTCCGGATCCGCCTGCGACATGACACGGCCCTCCTCGTCCCTGGTTACGGACCATGATCCTTCTCCCGCGGAGAGGATGCCAGTGTCGGGGCAGGAGCAACCGGAACGAGGTGAAGCGGGGTGCTAATCGGCCGACGACGGGAGGAGTTTGAGCCGCACCTCCAGCTCGTGCTCGCCCGGAACCGTTCCCTGGTCCTCCACGTCGAACGCCGCCGCGAGCTCCTGCCTGACCTGGCGGACGGGATCCGCCGCGCCGAAGAGGTCGACGCTCACGGGGGCCGACAGCGGCACCGCGACGCCCTTCGAGGGGACGCTGCGGGTGCGGGCGTCGACGACCATGCACCAGACCATGCGGTCGGCCACGCCGGCGGCCGCGGCCGGGACCTCGCTGCGCGACTCCTCCTCCTGCTCGGGGAAGGCCGCGTCCAGCGCGCGGAAGACCGCACCCGCGTCCTCGTGGTCGCAGGCGGTCAGATGCACACTGACATGGTCGGCACTCTCGACGTGACCCCCGTGGCCCGCACGGTCGTGGACGCTCATGACCCGGTGCTCCTCTGTGGCGGCAGTGTCACTGTCGACCGTACGAGATGCCGGGCCGGCCGGCACCAGCACAGGGCCAACCGGGCCCTTCCCGCCCCGCGGTCCGGACCGGAAGACTTCCGTCAAGATCATTACGAGACAGCAGGATTGGCGCCCGGACGGGTTCTGCGGCAAAGGTCCTTGCGGCTACAACGTGATCGTCAAGCAGCCCTGCTGCCCGTTCCCCACAAGGGAGAGACCATGAAGCGGATCCGTACGGCCGTCATCACGGCCGTGGCGGCCTTCGCCCTCGCCCAGCCGTCCTTGCCCGCCGCCGCGGCGGGCAAGGACGGCTGGACCCCGCCGGCCTGCAACCGCGTCACCGGCGACGGAGCCGTCACCTTCACCACCGACGACGGCAGGACCCTCGCTCCCACCAGCAGCACCCTCCAGCACACCGGTTACACGCACGGACTGGTG
>NZ_JABBXF010000040.1 GCF_013030945.1 Streptomyces morookaense
GCGGGGCCGGCGTGGGCCGGGTGCCGTCAGTGGGGGAGCCGCCCGCGGTCCGGCCGGCCCGGGACTTCGTCACGGTCGCCCTCGCGGCGCCTGCCGTGGCCGCGCGAACCGCGCGCCGAGGACGAGCGCGGCAGAGGGCTGATGCTCGTACGCCGCCTTTCGCACGCCGTCGGGGTGCGGTGGGTGTGGGACGGGCTCGAACTTGTCGGCAAGCAGGTGTGGTTCGAGTTGCGCTCGTAGGGTCGTACCCATGCTCCTATGGATCAACGGCCCTTTCGGCGGCGGCAAAACGCAGACCGCGTACGAGCTCCGGCGTCGGCTGCCCGGCAGCGTCGTGTGCGACCCCGAGCATGTCGGCTTCGGGCTGCACCGGATGCTGCCGCGGCCGCTCCGTGGTGACTTCCAGGACCTTCCGGCGTGGCGGCAGGGGGTGTACGAGGTCCTGGACCTCGCCCTCGGCCGGTACACCGGGACCGTGATCGTGCCGATGACGGTCGTCGAGCCGGCGTACTTCGCCGAGATGGTCGGCCGGCTGCGTGAACGCGGCCATGACGTACGGCACTTCACCCTGCTCGCCGACCGGCACACCGTGCTGCGCCGCCTCCGCGAACGCGGCATCGGGCGCGCCGTTCGGGTCGTCGCGGGGAAGGACGCCCCGCGCCAGAGCTTCGCGGTCGCGAAGCTCGATCACTGCCTGGAACGGCTGCACGGGCCGGAGTTCGCGGAACACGTACGGACCGACGACCTCACGGTCCCGCAGGTCGCCGACCGCATCGCCGCCGCGGCGGGGCTGACGCCCGCCCCGGACACGGACGGCCCGCTGCGGGGGCGGCTGCGTCGGGCGGCGACGAAGGCCAGGCACATCCGGTTCGACTGACTCTCCGGCCTACCCTTTGACTCTCCAGCGACGGGAGACTCCAAGGTGGCGGGCATGGACGGCGACACCACCCCCTCCCACTCCATCGGCGACCTCGCCCGGCTGACCGGGCTCACGGTCAAGACCATCCGGTTCTGGTCCGATGCCGGGGTGGTGCAGCCGGCCGCCCGCACACCCGCGGGCTACCGCCTCTACGACCACGACGCGCCGGCGCGCCTCGGTCTCGTCCGTACGCTGCGCGAACTCGGCGTCGGCCTCGCCACCATCCGGCAGGTGCTGGAGCGCGAGGTCACCGTCGCCGAGGTCGCGGCCGTGCACGCCGAGGCCCTGGACCTGCAGATCCGCACGCTGCAGCTGCGCCGGGCCGTGCTGAGGGCGGTGGCCGGACGCGGGTCGACACCCGAGGAGACGGAACTCATGCACAAACTGGCCAACCTCTCCGACCAGGAACGCCGCCGCCTGGTCGGCGACTTCATCGACAGCACCTTCGAGGGACTCGACGTCGACCCCGAGTTCCTGGCGACGATGCGCAACGGCATGCCCGAGCTGCCGGAGGAACCGACGACCGCGCAGATCGACGCGTGGGTGGAGCTCGCCGAGCTCGTCCAGGACGACGCGTTCCGCGCCGCCATGCGCCGGGCCGCGGTCGATCAGATCCAGGCCCGGGAGCAGGCCGGGAGCCGTCCCGGCCCGGAGGAGGCCAAGCAGCTGGCGGCGCTGATCCAGGAGCGGACGACGCGGGCCAGGGAGGCGGGGATCGAGCCGGGCACGGCAGAGGCCCGGCCGGTGCTCGACGACCTGGTCGCCCGGTGCGCGGAGTGGACCGGGCAGGAGAACGGCCCGGAGTTCCGGCAGTGGCTGCTGGACCGGCTGGAGATCGGCCACGACGCGCGCTTCGAGCGCTACTGGCAGCTGATCGCCGTCATCAACGGCTGGCCCGTGCCGGACATGGGCCCGGCCACCGAGTGGCTGGCCGCCGCGCTGCGCGCCGCGTAGCGGGGGGCAGGGGCCGGCTTGGTTTGCGAGGTCGAGCAACTGCACCGCACCGATTGCCCGGCCCGTCGGCCGGGCACCCGGGTGGCAATAAGTGCTCCGTCGGGACGTTCGACAGCTGGTTCGGCTGCGTAGCGCGCGAGCGCACTGGTTCGCGCGAACCGTCACCCGGGAGAGCGCCGAATCCCCCGACTCACCCCCGCGCCACGTCCCGCCACACCCCCCGCAGCCCCGCCGCCACGTCCATGGACGTGATCGGCGCCGCCCCCAGCGTCCGTGCCGCCAGGCCGTGCAGGTACGCCCCGACGGATGCCGCCTCGCGCCCCGGCAGGCCCGCCGCCAGCAGGGAGCCCGTCAGGCCCGAGAGGACGTCGCCGCTTCCTGCCGTCGCCAGCCACGGGGTCCCCGTGGGGTTCACCCGTACCGGGGTGTCCTTGCCGTCGGCGATCAGTGTGGTCGAGCCCTTCAGGAGGGCCGTCACGCCGAAGCGGTCCGCCAGGGCGCGTACCGCGGACAGGCGGCCGGCCTCCACCTCCTCGCGGGAGAGGCCCAGGAGGGCCGCGGCCTCACCGGCGTGCGGGGTGAGGACCGTGGCGGCGGTCCGGGCCCGTACCGCCGCGGTGTCCAGCAGCCGCAGGCCGTCCGCGTCGACGAGGACCGGGACGTCCTGGGCGAGGACGTCCTCCAGGGCCCGGCGGGCCTCCGCTTCGTCGCCCAGGCCGGGGCCGACCACCCAGGCCTGGACGCGGCCAGCCTTCGACGGCGGGCCGGCCGTCACCAGGGTCTCGGGGAAACGGGCGATCACCGCGTCCGCCGCGGGGCCCGCGTAGCGCACCGCGCCCGCGCCGCCCTGGAGGGCGCCGGCCACGGCCAGGACGGCGGCGCCGGGGTAGCGGGCCGAGCCCGCGACGATGCCGACCACACCGCGGCGGTATTTGTCACTCTCCGGCTCGGGGAAGGGGAGCATTTCGGCCACATCCGAGTGGTGGAGGGCCTCCACGGCCGGGGGCCCGTCCAGGAACGGGCCCAGGCCGATGTCCACCAGGCGGAGCGCCCCCGCGTGCTCCCGCGCCGGGTCGATGAACAGACCCGGCTTGTACGCGCCGAACGTCACCGTCGCATCCGCCCGCACCGCCGCCCCCCGCACCTCGCCGGTGTCGGCGTCCACGCCGCTCGGCAGGTCGACGGCCACCACGAGCGCGCCCTCCGCGGCCTCGACCAGGGCCTCCGCCTCCGGGCGCAGGCCACCGCGGCCCCCGATGCCGACGATGCCGTCGACCACCAGATCCGCCCGGCGGAGCACGGGTTCGCCGGCTCCGGCGGGCACCGCCCGGCCCCCGGCCGCCCGCAGCGCCGCCAGGCCGCCCCCGTGCGCCCGCTCCGGCGCGAGGAGCACCGCCGTGACCCCGGCGCCCCGGCGTGCGAGCCGGGCGCCCGCGTAGAGCGCATCGCCCCCGTTGTCGCCGCTGCCGACCAGCAGCGCCACCCGGGCCCCGTACACCTTCCCCAGCAGATCCGCGCAGGCCGCGGCCAGTCCGGCCGCCGCCCGCTGCATCAGGGCGCCCTCCGGCAGCTCGTCCATGAGCGCCCGCTCGGCGGCCCGTACGGTCTCCACGCTGTAGCCAGTCCTCATGGGGCCAGCCTCCCCCACCTGTCCCGCTCACGACACCTGTCCCGCTGCCCCCATCCCCGCCCGCCGCGTGGCCTGAGACACTGACGGGGATGAGTGAGACACCGATGCGCGTCCGAGCCGTGGTCGACCTGGCCGCCCTGCGGGCCAATGTACGCACCCTGAAGGCCCGCGCCCGTGGCGCGCAGCTGATGGCCGTGGTCAAGGCCGATGCGTACGGCCACGGCGCGCTGCCGTGTGCCCGCGCCGCCCGGGAGGCCGGCGCCGAGTGGGTCGGGACGGCCCTGCCGCAGGAGGCGCTCGCGCTGCGCGCCGCCGGGGACACCGGCCGGCTGATGTGCTGGCTGTGGACGCCGGGCGACCCGTGGCGGGAGGCCGTCGAGGCGGACATCGACGTCTCCGTCAGCGGCCTGTGGGCGCTGGACGAGGTCACCGCGGCCGTCCGGGCCTGCGGCCGGCCCGCCCGCGTCCAGCTGAAGATCGACACCGGTCTGGGCCGCAACGGCTGCCAGCCCGGCGACTGGGAGCAGCTCGTGGCCGCCGCCCGCGCGGCGGAGGAGGCGGGCCTGCTCCGGGTCACCGGCATCTGGTCCCACTTCGCCTGTGCCGACGAGCCCGGGCACCCCTCCATCCGCGCCCAGCTGGCCGTCTTCCGGGACGCCGTCGGCTACGCGGAGCGCCAGGGCCTGCGCCCCGAGGTGCGGCACATCGCCAACTCCCCGGCCACGCTCACCCTCCCCGAGACCCACTTCGACCTGGTGCGCACCGGCGTCGCGATGTACGGCATCTCGCCGAGCCCCGAGCTCGGCACCCCGGAGTCGCTCGGCCTGCGGCCCGTGATGACGCTGACGGCCTCCCTGGCCTCGGTCAAGCGGGTCCCCGGCGGCCACGGCGTCTCGTACGGGCACCAGTACACGACCCCGGGCGAGACGACCCTGGCGCTCGTCCCCGTCGGTTACGCGGACGGCATCCCGCGTGCCGCCTCCGGCACCGGCCCCGTGCTGATCGGCGGCAAGTGGCGCACGGTCGCGGGCCGGGTCGCGATGGACCAGTTCGTCGTGGACCTCGGCGGCGACGACGCGAAGCCCGGCGACGAGGCCGTCCTCTTCGGCCCGGGCGACCACGGCGAGCCCACCGCCGAGGACTGGGCAAGAGCGACCGGAACCATCGCCTATGAAGTGGTCACCCGCATCTCGGCGCGTGTGCCCCGCGTCCATGTCGGTGACACTGCAAGTACGGGCGGCACTGCGCGCACACCACGTGGTGACTCGGGACGTGACCACGACACGGGGGGCACAGGATGAGCGAGGGCGACAGTACGGGCACGGGCACGGGCGCCGCGATGGCCGGCGCCGCCTGGCGGCGCGGGGCGGGCTTCGCCGGGGCCGCGGTCGGGGTCGTGGCGGCCGGAGCCGCCGTCGGGGTCGCCGTGGAGCGGCTGACGGTCGGGCGCGGCATGCGCCGCAAGGCCCGACTCGCCCTGGACTCGTCCGGGCCGTACGGGACGCTGCGCGGCACGCCCGGCACGGCCGTCGCCGAGGACGGCACCGAGCTGTACTACGAGGTCGACGAGATCGCGGACCAGAAGGCGGCGGAGCGCCCCGGGCGCCGCTTCGGCCGCCGGCCGGCCGCCGCGGAACCGCCCGTCACCGTCGTCTTCACCCACGGCTACTGCCTGAGCCAGGACGCCTGGCACTTCCAGCGCGCGGCCCTGCGCGGCAGGGTCCGCATGGTCTTCTGGGACCAGCGCAGCCACGGCCGCTCCGAGCGCGGACGGGGCGCTCCCCTCTCCATCGACCTCCTGGGCCGCGATCTGAAGGCGGTCGTCGACGCCGCCGCCCCCGAGGGACCGCTGGTGCTCGTGGGGCACTCGATGGGCGGCATGACGACCATGGCGCTCGCCGCCCAGTATCCGCGGCTGATCGCGGAGCGCGTCATCGGCGCGGCCTTCGTCGGCACGTCCTCGGGGCGGATGGGCGAGGTGACGTACGGGCTGCCGCCCGTCGGGTGGAGCGTGGCGCGGCGGATCCTGCCGGGCGCCTTCAAGCTGATGACGGCCCAGACCGAGCTGGTCGAGAAGGGCCGCCGGGCCACCAGCGAGATCGTCGGCGGGGTCGTCAAGC
Source organism: Streptomyces morookaense (assembly GCF_013030945.1). Taxonomy (GTDB): domain Bacteria; phylum Actinomycetota; class Actinomycetes; order Streptomycetales; family Streptomycetaceae; genus Streptomyces; species Streptomyces morookaensis. The sequence goes on from NZ_JABBXF010000040.1 coordinate 5,624, forward strand.
GCTATTCGTTCGGCGCGCGGGACGTGGACCCCGCGGTGGCGCGGTTCGCCGAGCGGCTGATCGAGGCGACGCCGGTGGACGTGGTCGCCGAGTTCTACGCGGTCTTCGCCGGGCACGACAAGCTCGCGGCGCTGTGCGCCTTCGACCACCTGCCGGTGCTGGTCCTCGCCGGGGACAAGGACATGGTCATCCCGCCGGGCCACAGCGAGGTCATCGCCGAGGCCCTGCCGGACGCCGAGCTGGTGATGGTCCCCGGGGCCGGGCACATGGTGATGATGGAGCAGCCCGGGCTCGTCGACGACCGCCTCGCGGAGCTGCTGGCCGAGGCCGGCGCCGTGAGCGCCCCGGCGCCGCGCACGGCTCCGGCCCCGTAACATCGGTCTGCATGAACGCCCCGCACGACACCACAGCGCAGCTCACCGTCAAGTCCGCCGACGACATGCGGGAGTTGGGCCGCAGGCTCGCGGGCCTGCTGCGCCCCGGCGACCTCGTGCTGCTCTCCGGCGAGCTCGGTGCCGGCAAGACGACGCTGACCCGCGGCCTGGGCGAGGGCCTCGGTGTGCGCGGTGCCGTCACCTCGCCGACGTTCGTGATCGCCCGCGTCCACCCCTCGCTGCGGGGCGGCCCGGCGCTCGTCCACGTCGACGCCTACCGGCTGTCCGGCGGGCTGGACGAGATGGAGGACCTCGACCTGGACGTCTCCCTGCCGGAGTCGGTGATCGTCGTGGAGTGGGGCGACGGCAAGGTCGAGGACCTGTCGGACGACCGGCTGCGGGTCGTCATCGAGCGGGCCGTCGGGGCGGACGGCCTCGCGGTCGACGAGGCGGACGACGTGCGCACCGTGACGGTGACGGGCGTGGGCGCCCGCTGGGCGGACACGGACCTGGCGCCGCTCGGCTGAGCCGACAACATTCCGACAACCCGTCGGCAAAATGTTGCGCGGGTGCCTCCGGGCATGGTCACATGGAGTGCAGAGACTCGGTTAGGTCTACCTAACTTCGCCCATGGCATCCCTGGAGGCGCACATGTCGGCCCACGAGCCTGCGGACCGCTCCGAGGAGCGGACGCCTTCCATGCGCGACCTGCTCGCGGCGTGCGCGGCGGCCGATGCGGTGTCGACTCCGCCGAAGGACGAGGAACCCGAGCCTCCGACGGAGGAGAGCCCGGAGCGCGACGCGGCGTAAAGCGCCCCGCGCCTACGGCACGACGACCACCTTGGTGCCGCTCACCGCGAACTCCCACATGGCCCGGCCGTCCGCGGGCCTCTCCCGGATGGCACCCGTCCGCTTCCCGGAGTTCGGGTTCGGGGAGGACCCGTCCACGGCCGCACTGAAGCCGAAGACCACCCCGTTCGCCGCATGGAACCGCACCACGTGCTCCACCGGAATCCCGTCCGAACCGGTGATGGTCGCGGAGCGCGACGTCACCGCGTACGTCCCCGCCTGCGGGGACACCGCGCTCGGTGCGACGTCGAAGGTCCGTGAGGCCTTGCCGTCGGCCCCCACCAGCCACACCCGCTTCTGTGCGAGCGCGTAGACGACCCGCATCCCGGTGCCCGAGGCCGCCGGAACCGCGTTCCGGTCCTGCTCCTGGCCCTTGTCCTGCGACGCGCCCCCGGCCGCCGGCCTGCCGCCCGGCTGGGACGCCTTGTCCTTGCCCGCGGCGGCGGCATGACGGGCGGGCTTGTCGGGCGCGGCCTCGGCCTGGTAGGCGAGGAAGCCGACCCCGGCCAGCGCCGCCGCGGTGAGCGCGGCCACGATGACCCCCGAGCTGCTGCGTGCCACGCTGAGCACCCCTTCGTCTGCGAATACGCTGCGGATACGCGCGCGCATACGCGCCTACGCACGGCCGACCGTAGCACCTGCGCGAGCCCCGCCCGCGCGCCCGCAGCCCCGGTGCGCTCACCGTCCGGTTCCCGGCCGGGCACCGCTCGCCCCACCCGGCGCCGTACGCTTGTCGGTGTGCTGCTGCTCGCTCTTGATACCGCCACCCCCGCCGTCACCGTAGCCCTCCACGACGGCGACTCCGTCGTCGCCGAGTCGGGTGAGGTGGACGCCCGCAGGCACGGTGAGCTGCTGCTTCCCGCCGTCGACCGGGTCCTCGCGGAGGCCGGCCGGAAGCTGGCGGACGTGACGGACATCGTCGTCGGCGTCGGCCCCGGCCCGTACACCGGCCTGCGCGTCGGCATCGTCACCGCGGCCACCTTCGGCGCCGTGCTCTCCGTCCCCGTCCACGGACTGTGCTCGCTCGACGGCATCGCGTACGCGGCCGGACAGGCGGGCCTGACCGGCGAGTTCGTCGTGGCGACGGACGCCCGCCGCAAGGAGGTCTACTGGGCCCGCTACGCGGACCCGCGCACCCGCCTGACCGAGCCCGCCGTGGACCGTCCCGCCGAGCTCACCGAGAAGCTGGCCGGCCTGACGGCCGTCGGCGCGGGCGCCGTGCTGTACGCCGACGCCTTCACGGACGTCCGGGCCGATCTGCCGCAGCACCAGTCCGCGGCCGCCCTGGCGTCGCTCGCGGCCGAGAAGCTGCGCACGGGCGGGGAGTTCCTGCCGGACCAGCCGCTGTACCTGCGCCGCCCCGACGCCCAGGTGCCGGCCAACTACAAGGTGGTCACCCCGAAGTGACGGCGACACCCGTGCCCGACCCGGCCGAAGTGCCCGTCCGCATCCGGGAGATGCGCTGGTGGGACATCGCCCCGGTACTGGAGCTGGAGCGCGAGCTCTTCCCGCACGACGCCTGGTCCAAGGGCCTGTTCTGGTCCGAACTGGCCCACGCGCGCGGCCCGAACGCCAACCGCCGCTATGTGGTCGCCGAGACCGAGGACGAGAAACCCCGTGCCGTCGGCTACGCCGGGCTCGCCGCCGTCGACGGCACCGGCGACGTCCAGACCATCGCGGTCGCCTACGACTTCTGGGGCACCGGCCTCGGCGCCCGGCTGCTCACCGAGCTGCTGACCACCGCGACCTCCTTCGAGTGCCGCGAGGTGCTGCTCGAAGTGCGCGTCGACAACACCCGGGCCCAGCGCCTCTACGAGCGCTTCGGCTTCGAGCCGGTCGGCGTCCGCCGCGGCTACTACCAGCCGGGCAACGTCGACGCCCTCGTCATGCGCCTCTCCGACCCTTCTACCGCAGTGCAAGGAATGACCCATGGCTCGCAAGGCTGACGAACCCCTCGTCCTCGGCATCGAGACCTCGTGCGACGAGACCGGCGTCGGCATCGTCCGCGGTCACACGCTTCTCGCGGACGCGGTCGCCTCCAGCGTCGACGAGCATGCCCGCTTCGGCGGCGTCGTCCCCGAGGTCGCCAGCCGGGCGCACCTGGAGGCGATGGTCCCGACGATCCAGCGCGCCCTGAAGGAGGCCGGGGTCAGCGCGAAGGACCTCGACGGCATCGCGGTGACGGCGGGCCCCGGCCTCGCGGGCGCCCTGCTCGTGGGCGTCTCGGCGGCGAAGGCCTACGCCTACGCGCTGGGCAAGCCGCTGTACGGCGTGAACCACCTGGCCTCCCACATCTGCGTGGACCAGCTCGAACACGGCGCCCTGCCGGAGCCCACGATGGCCCTGCTGGTGAGCGGCGGCCACTCCTCGCTGCTGCTGGCCCCCGACATCACCGCGGACGTCCGCCCCCTCGGCTCCACCATCGACGACGCGGCCGGCGAGGCCTTCGACAAGATCGCCCGCGTCCTCAACCTCGGCTTCCCGGGCGGCCCGGTCATCGACCGCTACGCGCGCGAGGGCGACCCGGACGCCATCCGCTTCCCGCGCGGCCTGACCGGCCCGCGCGACCCCGCCTACGACTTCTCCTTCTCCGGCCTCAAGACGGCGGTGGCCCGCTGGATCGAGGCCAAGCGCGCCGCGGGCGAGGAGGTCCCGGTCGCGGACGTGTCGGCGTCCTTCCAGGAGGCCGTCGTCGACGTGCTGACCCGCAAGGCCGTGCGCGCCTGCAAGGACGAGGGCGTCGACCACCTCATGATCGGCGGCGGCGTCGCCTCCAACTCCCGCCTGCGCGCGATGGCCCAGCGCCGCTGCGAGGACGCGGGCATCATCCTGCGCATCCCGCGTCCGAAGCTGTGCACGGACAACGGCGCCATGGTCGCGGCCCTGGGCGCGGAGATGGTGGCGCGGGGCCGGGCGGCCTCGTCGTGGGACCTCTCGGCGGACTCCTCGCTGCCGGTGACGGAGCCGCACGTGCCGGGGCACGACCACGGTCACGGACACAGCCACGACCACGACCACTTCCACGAGTTGAGCAAGGACAACCTGTATTCCTGACGGCTTATCCTGAAGCTCGTACAACCGGGGGAAACGGGGAAGGCGGCGATCCGCGGTGGAATGGTTCTGGTGGGCGTTCATCTTCGCCGGTCCGGCTGCGGGCATCGTCGCCAAGGTCACCGAACCCGTGCGCAGCGGGCTCAAGATGCGCCACGAGCGCAAGCTGGCGGAGCTGGAGGCGCAGCGCGAGGCCCAGCGCGAGGAGCGCGCGGCACTGGAGGCGGCCGCCAAACCGCCCGCCCCGGTATGCGGTTGCGGACACCACCTTGCCAAGCATGACAAACAGGGCAAGTGTCATGAGTCGGTCGAAGTGGCCGTCGCCTGGGACGCGGACAAGAAGCCGGTCCGCTACGAGCCGGGCCGGTGCAACTGCCAGCAGTACGTGGGCCCGCAGCCGCTGACGACGCTCTATGCGGAGGATCTGACGGACCTGGACTGAGCGGTCACGCGCCGGCCGGCTGCCCCAGCAGCATCGCCGGCGCCCCGGCGACCCGAGTCAGGACGATCACGCAGGAGTTCGGCCCGCCGAGCTTCAACTTCTTCCGCAGCTCCTCCGGTTCCACGGCCGACCCCCGCTTCTTGATCACGGCCACCCCGATCCCGCGCTCGCGCACCACCGCCTTCAGCTTCTTGAGGTTGAAGGGGAGCACGTCCGTGATCTCGTACGCCGCCGCATACGGCGTCGCGCGCAGTTCGTCGGCCGTCACATAGGCGATCGTCTCGTCGACGAGCCCGCCGCCCAGTTCCTCGGCGACCTCCGCGACCAGGTGCGCGCGGATGACGGCGCCGTCCGGTTCGTACAGATACCGTCCCACCGGGCGGACCGCCGGGTCCGGGAGTCCCCGGCCCGTCAGCGACGCGCCTCCCGGCAGGAGTGTCGCCCGCCGGGCGCCCGGCTCCGTGCCGAACCACAGCACGGCCTCCTTCACATCACCGCCGTCCGAGATCCACTCCGCCTCCGCCTCCTCGGGGACGGCCTCGTGCGGCACCCCCGGTGCGATCTTGAGCGCGGCGAACGGGGCCTTGCGGGCGGCCCCGACCGCCCAGGACAGGGGCGGCGAGTAGGCCTCGGGGTCGAAGATCCGCCCACGGCCGCCGCGCCGCGCGGGGTCGACGAAGACCGCGTCGTACCCGGAGGTGTCGACCTCGGTCACATCCGCGCAGCGCACCTCGACCAGCTCGGACAGCCCCAGCGCCGCCGCATTGGCCCGGACGACCTCGCAGGTCAGCGGGTCGCGGTCGACGGCGAGCACCGAGACGCCCGCCCGCGCGAGCGCGATGGCGTCGCCCCCGATGCCGCAGCAGAGGTCGGCGACCCGGCGCACCCCGTGCGCCGCGAAGCGGCGGGCGCGGTACGCGGCGACCGAGGCGCGGGTCGCCTGCTCGACGCCGTGGGGGGTGAAGTACATGCGGTACGCGTCCTCGGTACCGAACTTCGCGACCGCCCGCTGCCGCAGCCGCGCCTGCCCGAGCGCGGCGGACACCAGCTCGGCGGGGTGCTCACGGCGCAGCCGGGTCGCTGTCGCGAGCTCCTGGGAGGGGTCGTAGTGGCGCAGCTCGTCGAGGAGCTGCTGCCCCTCGTCGGTGAGGAGAGCGGTGAAGTTCGGTGCAGGCACACAGCCATTCTCGTCGCATATTCCGGTAGCGAACGTCCGGCGGAGGGTAGCG